>NZ_JBJXFV010000102.1:0-59819 GCF_046154365.1 Prosthecobacter sp. | reverse complement strand
GCGGCGGCTGGTCTTCGACACCGCCGCGCTCCTTTTTCAGACAGGCTCCGTGCCGGAACGATGCGATTGAAGACGAGGCGAACGCGGTGGGAGCGCGGCGTCCACGCCGCTTCACGGTTCGCTTGGTCCACGAGGACCGAACACCAAACAGTGTTGCACGGTGAAGCGGCATAAATGCCGCGCGCCTCCGCGCCAGCGTCGCGGTCTGGCTTCCGTCGCTCCTTTCAACTGCATCGTGCCGGCATAGTGCTGCCCCGGCCGGCGGGCTCCCCGAGTCCGCGCTTGCAAATTTCCTGAATCCGACTTGGATGCATCCATGTTCCAATACACCGCGCTCGCGCAAAACAAATCCTGGCAGCCCGGCCCCTATCCCGGAGTCGAGCTGCTTGTGCTCCACAAAAACGAAACCACCGGCGGCGTCACCGTGCTCCGCAAATTTCACGCCGGCGTCACCGTGCCGGCGCACACCCACCCCCTGGCGGCCGAATCGGTTTACATCCTGAGCGGCGAATGGGAGGAGGCCGGCACGACCTACACCACCGGCGCGTTCTTCCACGCGCCGCGCGGCGAGCGTCACGGGCCGCACTTCGCAAAGTCGGAAGTGATCAGCCTGACGGTGTTCGACGGGCCGCTGACCATCGCGTAATTTTTCGCCGTGCCGCTCCTGCAACCACCGGACAGCCATCATCTCGCCGCCGCCCTCGGCTGGCTGGAACTGGGCTGTCCATCCGATGCGCTGACGGAGCTGGAAAAGATTTCCCCCGACTTGCTGGGACATCCGGCCGTCCTGGAAATGCGCTGGTCGGTTCATTCCGAGATGAAGGACTGGGCGGCGGCGTTGCCGGTCGCCCAGGCCCTCACGCGGGCCGCGCCTGACCAGGCCGCCGGATGGCTGCATCAGTCCTATGCGCTGCGCCGGGTGGCGGGCGGTGGATTGCAGACCGCATTTGATTTGTTGCGATCCGCCGCCGACCGGTTTCCGGAGGACTGGCTCATCGCCTACAACCTGGCCTGCTACACCTGCCAGTTGCAGCAGCCGGATGCGGCGTGGGAATGGCTGCGCCGCGCCACCGTCCGGGGGGAGAAACCACGCGTTCTCCAAATGGCGCTCGACGACCCGGATTTGCTGCCGTTGCGCGACCGGATCCGGATCTTCGCCGCCGAAGGCAACGTGGGGGCTTGAACTCGGCTCGTGTTCTCCGCACTATCGCCGCCCAATGAAGCTTATTCGCGACATTCACGCCGCAAAAAAGGCCGCCAACCAGCCGGTGATTTCCTTCGAGTTTTTTCCGCCGAAGACGGACGAAGGCGACCGCAATCTCCTGGAAAAAACCATCCCCGCCCTGCTTCGTCTCAAGCCGGACTACTGCTCCGTCACCTACGGCGCGGGCGGCAGCACCCGGGACAAGACGCTGATGATCGTGGACCGGATCCAGCGTGAACACGGCCTCACGGCCATGTCGCACCTCACCTGCGTCAACGCCACCAAGGAGGAATTGCGCGCCGTGGTCGAACAGGCCCGCGCGCTCGGCATCAAAAACATTCTCGCGCTGCGCGGCGATCCGCCCGGCGGCAACGGCGAATTTCAGAAGACGCCGGGCGGCTTCGAGTTCTCGCGCGAACTGGTGGCGTTTCTCAAGGAACTGGGCGGATTCTCCGTGGGCACGGCCGGTTTTCCCGAGGGCCACATCGCCTGCAAGGAAGGCCGCGAGGTGGACTGGCGGAGGCTGAAGGAGAAGATCGACGCCGGAGCGGACTTCGTGCTCACGCAACTGTTCTTCGACAATGCCGACTTCTACCGGTTCCGCGATTTTCTCACCCGGCTCGGCGTCACCGTGCCGATCTGCCCGGGCATCATTCCGATCATGTCCTCCTCGCAGATCAAACGGTTCACCGCGCTCTGCGGCTCCAAGCTGCCCGCTCCACTCCTGGCAAAACTTGACGCGCTGGGTGACAACGACGAGGCGGCCACCGCCTACGGCATCGACTACGCCACGGCCCAGTGCGCCGACCTGCTGAAGAACGGCACGCCCGGCATTCATTTCTACACGTTGAACAAGCCGCACTCGACCACGGCGATCGTAAAAAACCTCGGCCTGGCCTCGTGAAGCTGAAGGTTTACGTTTACGAGAAATGCGGCACCTGCCGCAACGCGATCAAGTTTCTGCAATCGCGCGACATCCCCTTCACCGCCGTGCCGATCCGCGAAACGCCGCCGACCCGGCCCGAGTTGCAGCGCATGCTGGCAATCTACGGCGGAGAACTTCGCCGGCTGTTCAACACTTCCGGTCTGGATTACAAGGCGCAAAACTTGAAAGACAGGCTGCCGAAACTCACCCCCGCTGAAGCGGTAGCCCTGCTCGCCAGCAACGGCAATCTGGTAAAACGTCCGTTTGCCTTGTCCGAACGAGGAGGGCTGATGGGCTTCAAGGAAGACGAGTGGGAAAAGTTCTGTCAGGACCGGCCCGCCACCTGATCTTCAGCGGCAGATTTTTCGGCAACGCCCGCCAGCCCGCCGGTTGAGCCGGGCGCACCGGGGCATCACGCCAGTGCGTAGGCAGCGGTGTTCTCCACGTCCCCGGCTTCCCGACCGACCTGGGCGGTGAGAGGCACCGTTGGATTTTTGAAGTCAATCCCTGCCAGGGAGGTGTAGTGACGGAACACGTCCACGTTCTCCACAAAGCCCCGGAACAATTCCGCGCCCGGCCCCAGCGCGATCAGCGGCACGTAGTCAGCCGTGTGCGCGTTGCCCGTCCAACCGATGCCGTAATAATTCGCGAGCAACTGGCCCAACTGCACCATTTCATTGTTCATGATCTCGTACATTGCGTGCCCCTTATTGCTCAGAAACGGGATCAGCCACTCCGAGCGGCGCTGCGAAACTTTACAACCGGTCAGCTCCGGGATGATCTGCATGATTTCCTTGTAGGTCGGAATCTGCTCCTTCGGCTTGGGCGGCTCGACGGGTTTGGGCGGAGGCTTGGCGCCCACCGGTGGTTCATCGGTGAATTGATTGGCCGCGCCCAGCTTGGCGACATCACCACCCTCGTCGGCATTGAGGGGATCGGCACCCGGGTCCACGGCCACGTTGGTCTTTTTCAGGTGCTTGATGATTTCCGGGAACGAGCATTTTACCTTCGCCACGTTGGCAAAATGCTTGGAGCTGTCGCAGTAAAGAGTGCCTGCGCCATTCAAGGCCATGTTGCCGTTGCCATGGTCGGTGGTGACCGTAATGAGGGTGTCGGGATTTTTTTTCTGAAATTCCAGACAGACCTCAAGCGCGTCGTCGAACGCGATCATGTCGTGCAACGCCGAGGCAGCGTCGCAGTTGTGACAGGCGTGGTCCACCAGTCCGCCCTCCACCTGGAGGATAAAGTGATTTTCCCTGCCCAACCAGTCGAGCGCGGCGCGCGTCATCACGGCCAGCGTGGGAACCGTGGCGATGAGCTTCCGGCTGGCGAGATGATCGATCGTGTAGGGCAGATGGCTCGAGGCAAAGGTGCCCAGCCAGCGCTGGTCGTTCGGGGCCGCCTTCAGTTGATCCAGCGTCTCCATCACCACGTAGCCGGCGGCGAGATAATCCTTTTTCAGGTCGCGCTTGTCCTTCCGTTTGGCGGGATCGAAGAAGATTTTGCCGCCACCGAGCAGGACATCGACCTTGCGTTCCAGGTACTGCACGGCAATGGCCGTGCCGGTGTCGCGATTGTCCACGTTGGCCGCGAACCCGGCCGGTGTGGCGTGGGTGATCTCAGTGGTGGTGACCAGCCCGCGCTTCCAGCCGATGTCGGCGAACAGCTCGTATAGCGTCTTGAGATTCTTTTTGCCGGGAAGCTGGTTGATCACGCCGTTGAGCACCCGCGAGCCGCTGCCCCAGCTCGACGATGCCGCCGAGGAATCCGTCACCAGCGAGTTGAGCGAGCGCATGTTCATCAGCGCCTGAACGGCGGCGGGATTCTTGTACAGCTCCATCCACGTCAGCCCGCGCTTGCGGGTCAGGCGTGAAAATGCGTCCGCCAGGGTGAGCGTGCCCATGCTCATCCCGTCAGCAACGAGATGAATAATATGACGCGGCTTCTGGCCGGCAATGGCGTGGAGCACATCCGCAGACCGCGCAAGATGGGGAAAGCCGGCAGCCGCGGAGACCACGGCGGAACCCTTGAAAAAACTGCGGCGGCTAATCATGGTCGGGGAATTAAGCACGGGGGCTTGCCGGGGTAAACAACAAATCCATCCCTCCTGCCGTTTCAGCCTGTGCCGCGGGTCTATTTCCGCATCCAGCCGCCCAGCCCTTGACGCTGATAGTAGCGAAAGGCCCGTTCGCCCATGGCCTCCCGCACCGCCTGCTCCGTCTCGTCGCCCATGGCCTGCAAGGCCGCCGTCTTCTGCGCCAGGGTCAGGGTTGGATTGGAAGCCAACGCGACCCGCTGTTCCTGCACCTGTCGCTTGTAATCATAAACCTCCAGCGCCTTGCTCGCAGGCAGTTGAAAACGCGCCGCCGCCACGCACAATCCGCGATAGTCCGCGTCCTGTGCACGCACGTACTCCGCGGCGCGCGCCTCGCCCAGTTTCGCACGGATCGCCGCCTGCAACGCCTCGCCGGACTGAGCCCACTTTTCCTGCGCCGCCGGATCTTCCGGTTCGCCCTGGCCCCAGACGTCGTCGAAACCTTTTCGTAGTTTGAAGATCTCTAGAAACTCCTCCTCGGTCGCGTTCATGCCGAAGAGAGAATCGCGCACCGAGTAGGCCGTGGGCGACATCCGCAACTCGTATTGCCTGAACTCCTCCGGGGAGAGCGTGGCGGCGATTTCCGCATCCCGCTGCTTCTGGATTTGCCGCAATTGCGCCTGGTCCCCGGCGGTCAACGCCTCCCCCTCCTCCCACACCTTCTGGCGCACCGCCAGTTCCTCCCCGGCCGCCTTCTCCACGGCGATGCGGACACGGCTGCGTTTCCCGTCCGGAAGAAAATCCAGCCGCTTCCCGTAATAATCTTCCTGACCCAACACCTTTTGCCGCTCGGCGACCAGATCGACACCCATCAACTGCTGGATCACATTCCGCTTCTCGAAATCGATGGCCTGCTGCTGGCGGTGCGATTCCCGCTGGTCAAGACTGCTCCACAATTCCTTCTCCTCCGACTGCCAGTAGGCCAGATCCTTCCGGCCCGGCGCCGCGGCCCGCAAGCGAGGCGCCAGCAGCTTGTCCACGTCGGCGATGATGATGTCACGGATCGTCTGCTCCGGGCAACCGATGGAGCGCAGCCGCTCGATGTAGGCGCGGTAATCCTCCGACTCCAACTGGCTCCAGTGAAAATCGTTCGTGCGCGTGACCGTTACGATGCGCTTTTCGACCCTCACCTCGGGAGCGGCCGGGACGGATGCGGCCGGGACTGGAGCGGCGGCGTTCTGCGCATCCGCCAATCGCTTGACCAGATAAGCCACCGCTCCCATCCAGACCAGGTTCAGGAGCAGCAGCGTGGTCGTGGACTTGGAAATTTTCATCCAGCGATAGCGTAAACGCGGCCCCCGGCCGCCTAAAGCTTCTCCGCAATAAACTTCTCGAGTTTGACCGCGTCGGCGTTAAACAGGCGGATGCCTTCGGCGGTCTTTTCCGTGGCCATGGCGTCCTCGTTGAAGAGCCAGCGGAATCTTTTCTCGTCGATGACCAGCTTCTGAATATCGCTGGCGGCGGCGATCTCTGGGCTGAGCTTGCGCTCCAGCGGGGCCACGGTTTTCTTCAATTCGCCGAGCAGCGCGGGGCTGATCGTGAGCAGGTCGCAGCCGGCCAGTTGCTGGATTTCACCGATGTTGCGGAAGCTCGCGCCCATCACCTCGGTGGAGTGGCCGAATTTCTTGTAGTAGGCGTAGATCGCCTTCACCGAAATCACGCCTGGATCCTCGGTGGCCGTGAAGTCCCGCCCGGCGTTCCGCTTGTGCCAGTCGAGGATTCGTCCGACGAACGGTGAAATGAGCGTCACCTTCGCGTCAGCACAGGCGACGGCCTGGGCGAGCGAGAAAAGAAGGGTGAGGTTGCAGTTGATGCCTTCCTTCTGCAATTGCTCGGCGGCCTTGATGCCCTCCCAGGTGGTGGCGATCTTGATGAGGATCCGCTCGCGTCCGAAGCCGGCTTTTTCGTAAAGCGCGATGAACTTGCGGCCCTTGGCGACCAGCGCCGCCGTGTCGAAGGAGAGGTTCGCGTCCGTCTCGGTCGAGACGCGACCGGGAACGATCTTCAAAATTTCCTGGCCAAAGAGGACGAGCAGACAATCCACCACCTGCGCGACCAGCGCGGGGCCGGAGAGCGCCGTCGAGCGGTTGTCGGCGATGGCCTTGGCCACCAGGTGCTGGTATTCGGGCATCAGCGCGGCCTTGAGGATGAGCGAAGGATTGGTGGTGGCATCGCGCGGGGTGTATTCCTTGAGCGTCGCGAAATCGCCCGTGTCGGCGACAACGGTGGTGATGTAACGGAGCTGTTCGAGCTGGTTCAGGGTGTTGTTGCTCATAAATTCTGTCTGTGTGTTGCCGCAAATTCTCCGGGCCAATGTGCCAAAGAGCAAGCTGCAGGCAACGCTTTAATCAAGTTATTCGGAAAACGGGTTTCGGACGGAGAAGGTCCGGTGGAGGAAGATGATCACCCGGTCGGACTTGGTGAGACGCGGGATCAGCCCCCGGTAATACGGCAATGGGGATTACACCTCTTCCAGCGCTTTCGCCGCATCGCCAAATTTCGGAAGCCGGACATTCATCTTGTCCATCATGGAGAGGTACAGCCGGCACATCTGGCGCTCGGGCTTGCCCTTGTAGTCGAGCACGCGTCCACCTTTGATGCGCCCCCCTGCCCCACCGAGCATGACGACAGGCAACTGCGAGGCGTCGTGGTTGCCAGTGAGCATCGAAGAGCAGTACATGAGCATCGTGTTGTCGAGCAGAGTGCGCGGACCTTCCTGGATGGCGTCGAGCTTGCGCGCGATGTAGGCGACTTGCTGGAGAAAGAACTGGTTCACTTTGAGCCAGTCCGCCGTGTCGCTGTGCGAGAGCAGGTGGTGAATCATGTAATCCACCCCGAGATTCGGGAAGCGCAAGGAACTGTGGTCGTTGTTCAGTTTGAGCGTGGTGATGCGCGTGGTGTCGGTCTGGAAACCGAGCACGAGGAGGTCGCACATGATGCGCATGTGCTCGCCGATGTCCTGCGGGATGCCGTCGGCGGGGCGTTTGATGTTCGGCTTGTCGAGAGTGGGTCGCCAGCCTTGCAACTCGCCTCGCTTGCCGGCGTTTTCGATGCGCTTCTCCACCTCGCGCACGCTGTCGAGATACTCGTCGAGCTTGCGCTGATCACTGCTGCTGATACCACGGCGCAAGTCCTGCGCATCGGCCAGCACCGCATCGAGCACGCTCTTGTCACCCGGTGTGACTTCATCTTTAAAGAGGCGGTCAAACGCCAGCGCCGGGTAAAGCTCCAGCGGCGTCGGTGTCGTCGGCGAAGACCACGAGATGTGCGACGAGTAGAGCATCGAGTAATTTTTATGCACCGACGGATTCGAGCGCTCACAACCGAGCACGAGGCTTGGCACCTTGGTCGAGCGCCCATACGTCTGCGCCAGCATCTGATCGAAGCTCGTGCCCGAACGAATCTCGCCGCCCGACGCAATCGGCGCACCCGACAGCAGATTTCCCGTCTGCGAGCTGTGGATGTTCCCCTTCCGCGCCTCCTCGTGATACAAGCCGCGCACGAACAACAGCTTCTCGCGGAAGTCATTCAACGGCGCGAGCACCCTGCCCAGCTCCATCGCCTTCCCCTCGCCCTTCGCCCACCACTCCTTGGAATGAAACCCATTGCCCGAGAACAGCACCGCCAGCCGCACCGGCGCTTCACTCGCAGGTTTGTTACGCTTCGGTTCATCGCCCCAGACATTGAAGGATTCCAGCCACGGCAAGGCCATGCTGACACCTGTCCCGCGCAGGAAGGCTCGACGTGAGTAATGGTGGGTGTTCATGCTTTTTCGCGGGTGGAGTTTTACCAAATTCGCGATGCGCCTAGCGAGGAAAGCGGCGTATCTGGCGAAAGGACGGTCATGCCAGACTCAATGGCTTGTGCGGCTAGCAATCGATCAAACGGATCGGGATGAACTTTTGGGAGTTCTCCGCTGCGGTAGATCGAATCTTGATCGAGGTGGAGACTTTCGACCTGAAAAAACTTCATTTGTTGGGGCACCCAGGTCCTTGGTGTATCTGGAAGATCGAGTTTTCCAACCGAGTGCTTCAGGCATACTTCCCAAACACTCACATCACTCAAGTAAAGCCGGTTGGCGGGGTCGTTGATGATCTGGGTTGCCGCCGCAGAGAGTTTTCCCTGCGGCATCGCGAGCCAAATAAAGGTACAGGTATCGAGCAGAACATTCATAGACCCCACTCCTTGAGTTCTTCTTCGGTGAGTGGTGCAAAAGCGGATTCTGGAATCTCAATGACCGGCCCCAAGCAATCGCCCACTTTCGGACGTGGCTTTTGCTTCGGCTTCTTCATCGGCACCAGCATGGCAACGTCCGATTTGCCACGTGCAATGATGAACTCCTGGCCCTTCTCGACCTCCGCAAGGTAGCGGGAGAGATGCGTCTTGGCTTCGTGGGTGGTGATCGTGGTCATGGGCGCGAAAATACCGTTTGCACCAAAGTTAGTCAACTTAGTCCATGCTGTAATCTTTCCCGCGCACTTCGCGGAACTGCGGGCTGCGCACGATCAAGTCGATGAGCGTGGCGATACGATGATCGCTCTTCACCATCGTTTCGATCAGTGGCTTGTCGGAAAGCTGCACGCTGCGGCCGAGGGCGTAACCGAGGAGTTTGCGGGAAAATTGGCGGAGGAAGTCGTCGCGACGCGTAGTGAGCAGATAAGTGCGGAGGTCGGTGAGGCCATCGACTTGAGTGCCATCGGGTAAAATGGTCTTCGTATCGGCTTGGCGGGCGCGACCGATGGCGTCGAAGCCTTCGAGGGCGTAGCCGAAGGGGTCGATGCGTTTATGGCAACCCGCGCAGTTTTCGTCGCGGGTGTGGCGCTCGGTGAGTTGGCGTTCAGTGAGGCCTGCTGGAGCTTCTTCGGGCAATACGGGCACGCCTTTTGGTGGAATGGGCAGTTTGTCGCCGAGGATGACTTCGCTCAGCCATGTGCCGCGCAGAATGGGGCTGGTGCGCGAGGCTCCGGCTTGCTTGGAAAGCGTCGCCGCGAAGCCGAGGATGCCGCCGCGGCCTTTGGAGCGGAGATAGTCGATGCGCTGCCAATCATCTGATTTCGGATTTCGGATTTCGGATTTCAGATTTGCAATGCCGTAGTGGGTCGCAAGCGCGTCATTTACGAACGTGTGATCGGCATCGAGCAGCGTGAGGACGCTGCGGTTGTTTTGGAAAAGATCGACAAAGAAACGCTCCACTTCTTCCTGCATGTCGCTTCGCAGACCGAGGAACGTCGGGAAGTGGCGCTCGCTTTTTTCGTCGAGCGTCGCGACATCGCGCACATGCAGCCACTGGCAGCCGAACTCGGTGGCGAGGCGGCGGATCTTGTCGCTCTTCAACATGCGCTGCGCTTGAGCGACGAGTGAGTCGTGAAGTTTACCGGAGACGGCGAGCGCGCGGAGTTCCTCATCGGGTGCAGATGACCAGAGGAAGTAGCTCAAGCGCGTGGCGAGTTCCGTATCGTTCACTGGCGCTGCTTTCGGGCCTGGTGCGGCTTTTTCGCCGCGATACAGGAAAGCCGGAGCAACGAGCACGCGCGCGATCAATATGCGAACGGCGGCGGCGTGAGGCAGTTCTTGCTGGCGCAGCTTTTGATACAACGCGCGCAGTTCGTTCTGCTCGGCAGCGCTCAGCGGGCGACGCCAGGCCTGCGTGGCGAAATCGAGCGCGGCCTGCACCTGCTGCGGCTCGACATCGACGAGCAGCTTCTTGAAGGCATCGGCGGCCTTCATGATCGGCTGGCGCATCGGTTCGAAGGCGCTGGGCTTCGCGTCTTGTGTGGCGAACTGATATAGCTGCTCGAACACATCCACCTGCTTCAGCGGCGATTCGCTGACGAAACGCAGTTCATCCCACAGGCGGTCGATCTCGGCGATTTGGGCCGCGTCGAGCATCAGACGCTTGAGTTGGTCGTCTTCGCGATGAAACAGCGTCAGCGTGACCACTTCATCGACCGGCACGATTTTCGTGTAGCAGAGCGCGATGGGAAACAGAGCGCGGAAGTCGTCGAAAGCCGCCTCAAATCGCCGACGTGCGGCGCTGTTGTCATTCACGATGATTGGGGCGCTGTGCTGCGTGCGCAGGTTGTTGTCGCTCCACTGACCGGTGGTCAGGGCGGACTCGGCCTTGCCTGCGGCGATGCCTTTGAGCGTTGCTGGATTGGTGGTGAGCACCTGCATCTGCACGCTACCTTCATCTGCGCTGAGTTTGCCTGTGACGACGAACTCCATGCCTTTGGCGAGCACGGCGGGGATTTTCACCTCGATCACGGAAGGCGCTTTGGCCTTTAGATCGGTCGGAATGGACGGATCCGTCTGATTTTTGAGGTGGGCGCGCAGCAGCGGGCTGTTCAGCGGGAAATCACGTTCCAAATGCTGCCGCACTTTCGCAGCGAGCGCCGGCGTCGGTGTCTTGCGCCACTCGACCATCGGCGCGGGCAGATCAGGCGCGGTGTCGATCGTTGCAGGCTGGCTGAGGAAATGCCACGCGCCGTGTGGATTGCCCGCGAGGATGTTTGGCGACACGTCTTTCGCGAGATCCCACGTCGTCTTGCCATCGTGCAGCGTCAGATTGATCGCGGTGAGATCGCAGACGTGATTCCCATCGCGCGGACCGATGACGAGCGCGACGACATCGCCGCTCATCACGCGCACGTTTTCAAACGGCCCCATTGGCAGCAACTTCGCACCAGTGGTCACACCGCTGGCGAGCGTCTCGCTCGTGTTGCCACGGCGCACTTCGAGCACCCAGGTCACGCCGTTGCCGCACTCGGGATGCGCGTCGGCCACATCGCCACGGATGCGCAGTGTGCCCGCCGCCGGACTGCGCCACGCGATGACCGACGCAAGCTTCGGCGAGGGATGCGTGGCGATGCTGTGCGCCTTCATGAGGCCCGGCGTGCGCACGTTGGCGCCGGAGGAGTTTGCCAGCACGCTCAATGCCTGCTCGCCAGTCCAGCCTTTGATGAAATTATAGTCCGGCGTGCTCAGCAGTTTCTTCGTGAGCAGTGGTTCGAGCTTCGTCGTGCCATAGCCGAGGTATTCGCGCCATGCGGCGATCAAATCGGCATCGACATCGTCTTTCCCGGCCGCGATGGCCGCGAGACAGGTCTCCGTGCTCGCCATGATTTTGCGGCGCTGCTCCTCCAAATGCTTCACGAGCGCCGGGAGATCGCTGATCGGCAAATCCGGCCTGCCAGCAGCCACGAGGCGTGGATTCTCCCAGATCACCGCATCGTGCTCCGCACCATCGCCCGCATCGCGAGTGGTGAGATAGAGCGTCACATCTTTTTCTCCCGTCAATTTCACGCGCATCTCATGCTGCGACACCAGTGGCGTCACCGGCTCCTGCCAGGCCTTCGGGCCGTTAACTTTGCCGATGTGCCCCACACTGGTGAAGCGCCACAAAACCTGCTGCCACGGCTCGATGTCGGTCGCCTTGAGCTTCTTCGCGCGGAATTTCGCACGAAGCGGGTCGAGCAGAACCGACGGCTGCGTGCTCGTGAGTGCGTCGCGCAAAATGCGAAGATACTTGTCGCTCAATCCATCGCTCTTCGCACGGCCCTGCAATGCATCAAGGTAACGAGCGAGCGGCAGACGGCCGCTGCCTGTGCCGGTGTCGAGTTTGATTCCTTGCAGCGTGGTTTGAGTTCCCTCGGCGATAGCCGTGTGCCGCAAGTAGATCGCGCGAATCTTCGCCAGCGTCTCGTCCGTCCAGTCACGCGAGGAGTTGCCCGCCGAGAAATGGATGCCTCGCGGTGTCAGCACCGCGTGATTCGCGATCTCCTTCGCAGCATCGAGGTATTTCGTGAGCAAGGCAGGCGACATCACCAGCGCAGCGCTTGCATTGGTGAAGCCTTCGCCCGCTGCGCCATCGACCGGAAACTCCTTCGCCGGATCAAGCGATGCCACGCCGGTGAGATCACGAATCGTGTAAGTGTACTCCATGTTCGACAACCGCCGCAGCACCACCGGCCCCGGATCACCCGCGCTGGCGAGCGCGATTTGATCCAGCGTTTCGCGCACCCAGCCAACGAGCTGCTTTTTCTCATCGGGCGCGAGCGGTTTCTCCTTCTTCGGCGGCATCTCGCCCATCGCGATCTGGTCGAGCACGTTCTCCCAGATGTGCGGCTCCTTGTGGATGTCCGATTTTTCGAGATCGAGATCGCCCTTCTGCTTCGCGGTCGAGTGGCAGTTGAGGCAAGATTCCTTCAGCAAAGGCAGGATCGATTGCTCGAAGACCTGCTTTTGATCGGCAAAAAGATGCGCGGTAAAAAATGAGACACTGATGAACAAAAGTCCGCCTGCGGCCGGCATGCCGTGGATCTTAATCGCAGTCATGGTGTTGAGTGGTGAAGGATGAGAGAGAATCAAAATCGCAGTGGCAACTAGCGATCCAACCCCCATCGACGACGAGGATATGGCCGGTGGTGAAGTTGTTCTCGGGTGCGGCGAGGAAGATGGCGGCGTGCAGCCCAGGGAGCGACGCGAGCAGCAGGATGGCAAGGATGGGTCTCATGGAATCAATCACTTGAGGGCTTTTAGCACGTGCACGGCGGCGCCGGGTTTCTCGCGGAGCGTGATGGCGTGGCCGCGCATGAGTTCAGCGCCGGTGCGGACTTCCTTGCCGCCGTCGAGGTTTTCGATCTCATAACGTTGCTGCGGAACAAGACTGTGAAGTTTGACGGTGAGCGTGTCACTCTCGGCTTCGGGACGGCGGAAGACTTGCACGACTCCTTCGTTCAAATCGGCGCGATGGAACTGCCACGCGATCCATGAAGTCGTGTCGAGGCTGTGGGGTGTGAGCGGGAAGTAGTCGCCGAGCATGAGCGGGGCGATGTGGCGGCACTCGGTGTAGCCTTTCTGAACTGCGGCGATGGATTCCGGCGTCTTGGTCCAAGCGGGGGTGACCATGCCGAAGCCGGTGATATAATAGCTGCGCACGGCATAACTATCCTTGAAGAACGGCACACCTGCGCCCTGCCAGGGCAGCCACGAGGAAAGACCATAAGTCTGTGTCTGGTTGCCTTCGATTTGCAGGAGCTTTTCTCGCAGATCGACGACTGACCAATCACTGCGCAACAGCGGCACCGCGCGGCGCATGGTTTCCAAGTCGTTGCGGCGTCCACCTGAGGCGCAGGAATCGAGATGCAGGTTCGGGTTGCGGCGGCGCAGTTCATCCCAAAAGGCGAGATGTCCCTGCACATGGAGGTTCTCAGTGATACCCTGCCGGTCAGGCGCGTCTGCCTTGCGCCAAGCTGTGCCGTAACCGTCGCCGTTGAGGTCTTCGCGATACCAGTCGAGGCCCTGCGATTTCACCATGCCGTCGATGTGGTCGATAAGCCACTTCAAGGCATCCGGGTTACCGAGGTTGAGCACGTCGCCGGCACTGTTGCCGGGCAGGAGCCAATCGGGATGGTTCTTGCCGATCCATGAGCCGGGATCACCGACACGCTCTGGCTCGAACCACAGCAGGAACTGCATGCCGTTCGCGCGCGCCTTGTCGCTGAACGGTCGGAAGCCCTGCGGATACCTGGCGGGATCGGGTTCCCAGGTGCCTGTATTAAGCCACTCAGTCTTGCGCGGTCCGACGCTGGGATACCAAGTGCTTTTCGAATCCGAACCTGCATCGCGCCAGAGGATGTCCGGCTTGATGCCCGCATCGAGATACGCCTGCACACCGGGCCATGTGGCTAGTGAGCCGCCCACTTGAATCTGGGTGGTGGGCGGCTGCGGCACGCCGCCGATGCGTGGGAGCACATGCGCCAGATACCAGGAGCGCCAGAGGTTCTGCGCACGCACGAGATCGTCACCTTGCCAAAATAAAAGCGTGGTGGACGGCGTGCGAATCTCTTCGCCCGGCTTCAACACGAGATGCGTGAGTTGCTGCCCAGCCCTTACATGCAATGAACCGTCTTCACTGCGCTCAAATTTCGCCTCCCACTGCCCCGGCCAGCCGACGGCGAGAATCATGCCGCCGCCGGGTTGTTGCAGATTCCAGTAAGGCCAGCCATCCGGGCCATCACTGGATTTTCCAGAGGCGTAGCCGCCTTTGACTGGCGGGGAGAACACATGACGCGCGCCTGTTTTCAGTGCGCGCGTCCAAGGCTGAAAACTCTCGGCCACGCAGGTGTCACCGCGAATGCCATGCAGTGAAAGCGCGTCTTTCGGATTTGCTGCGAAGGTGCTATCGAGACCTTGGATGTTCTCAAAGAGCGGAGAGTCGACCTTGCCTGTGTTTTTGATCCAAACGGTCCACTCAACGATGGGAAAGCCCGAATACTCAGTCGCGACAAGCCGCACTTGAAGACCCGTAGTCGCATCCATCGATGAGCGTGTGTGCTCTCGTCGCTGGGCACCGAGTTCGCGCGTTGCATCGGTTCGCTTCCAATCACGCAGCAACTCATCCGATGATTTTCCGCCGAGCGTGAAGCTGAACGGCAACTTCGCCTGCTCCGCGAAAACATGGCTCTGCGCCCATTGCGCAGCGGCAGCGTTTTCCTCCGATGTCGGCACCGCCGCATGCAGCGTGAGTGCGCTGAGCGACGCGAGCAGCAGCGCGATGAAAACAACGCGACAAAAAGAGTGGAGACAGATAAAGAGGCTTCTGCTCTTCATCTTTGTGTCTACAATCTTTTTGTCGTGTGAGTTGGGGTCAGCCTTCATTTGGTCATGGTCTTGAGCTGCGCCGCAAGCGCGGGAATCTGTGCCGCAGCTTCGACGGTGCCGGCTAGGTTCACCGTTTCGAGCGGATCGGTTTGCTCGTCGTAGAGTTCCTGGCCGACGACGTGGCCGGTTTTGAAGTCGCGCCACTCATGATAGCTCCAGCGGTCGGTTTTGAGCGCGTAGCCCATCACTTGCGGCAAGGCCTGCGGTCCGCCCCCCCAGTAAAGCGCGGGGCGTGGATGCTGCGTGAGCGCGGCGGTTTTCACGGAGGCGCTGGAGTCCTTGAGCACCGGCACGAGGCTGGTGCCGTCGAGCTTAGGAGGAGAGGGAAGGCCACTGAGGTCCGTGAGCGTGGGAAAGATGTCGATCAACTCGCTGATGGCGGTCGTCTTCGCGCCGCCCTTTCCGATGCCCGGAGCGCTGATGATGAGAGGCACTCGCGCGTCCCACCCGAACAAGGTCATCTTTCCCCAACAGTCGTGCTCGCCGAGTTCAAAGCCGTTGTCGCCAATGATGACGACGATGGTGTTGTCACGGAGCTTCAGTTCATCGAGCGCATCCAGCACGCGGCCAAACTGCGCATCGGCGAGGCTCAGCGCGGCATAGTAGCCGTGGCGGATCTCGCGCTTCGATTCCTCATCGAGTGTGCGGTGGGCAGTCGGCTCGCCGAGGATTTCGTGGTTCGCATGAAAGGCGATCTCGGGCGCGTTGCGAGGCCGTGCTGGCGTCTCAATGGCCGGGATGTCCTCTCGGCGATACATGTCCCAGTAACGCTTCGGCACCTTGTAAGGTGAGTGCGGTTTGAAGATGCCCAACGCGAGAAAGAACGGCTCCGGCTTCTTCGCGAGCGCCCGCAACTCGGTGATCGCGAGACTGGCCGACACGTTGTCAAAGCACGCTTCATCCGGCACATCGCGATTCTCACAGAGCAGGTCCTTTGCGAGGTTTGGCGGCAAAGCAGCCCCATTCGACAGTGCAAACTCATCCTTCGTTTTACCGCCGGTGCGCCGATCCGGCACGCTCAGCGTCTTGAAGTCCCCTTCCTTGCCATAGCCGCCAAGCACCTTGCCGATACTCATGGCCGTGTAGCCATGCTGCATAAACCACTGCGGCATCGTGACCGCATCTGGATGCAGGTCGTAGAGATACTTCGTCATGCTCCAGATGCCAAGCGAGTCCGGCCTGCGTCCACTCATGAACGAAGCGCGTGATGGACCGCAGATCGGCTGCTGACAGAAGTTCCGCGTGAACACCGTGCCGCGAACCGCCAACCGGTCGAGGTTTGGCGACTTCGCCACCGGATCACCGTAGCAACCAAGGCGGTTGTTGAGATCGTCGAAGACGACGAAGAGAACGTTGGGCCTCGTGTCCACCGCAAAGACATGGTGAATGCTGAGGGCAATCAGAAGAGCGATGGCAAACCACCTCTTCATGCCTCCACCTCCATCGTTGGCAGCCACTCGCGCCAGCCGGTGATGTGTTTGCGCATCAGGGACTCGCAGGCAGTCGGCGTTTGCTTTTTGAAACAACCAATCACCGATTGATGCGCACGAATGGTCTCATCCCGCGTGTCGAGGTTCTGTCCCTGATGCTGCCGATGCAGTCTGCCGAGCCATAGCTCCAGTTCGCCGCGCAAGGACTGCCACAGCTTCAGCAGCCGGGCGTTTCCCGAGGCTTCGAGAATGATCTCGTGAAACTCCAAATCAAGCCGGGTGACATAAAGCATCGTCTTCGCCCGCGCCGTGGCTTTGATGTTCTTCTCCAGCAGACTGGCATCTGCTTTGAGCGACGATGCTGCCAGACGTGCTGCCAACGGCTCCAGCGCTAGCCGGAGCGTATAAAGCTCTTCAAAATCCTGCGGCGTCAGCGCCTTCACGAAAGCCCGACCCGTGCCACTGAACTCAACGAATCCTTCACGCTCCAACGCAAACAGTGCCTCCCTCACCGGCACTCGGCTTACTCCCAGACGCAGAGCCACCGCCGACTCCGCCAGCAGATGCCCTGGTTCTGTTTTGCCGCTGAGGATCTCCTGCCGCAAAAGCGAGGTGGCGTGATCAGTGCGTGAGGTGGATGTGGGGATGCTGGTCATTTGGTATACCGTTTGCGTCATTTAAACAGTATACCGTCTTGATTTCTTTCAGCGAATTTGAGTCAGCCGCGCATTCACAGTCTGAAAACTATGCCAGAATCTCCTTCACCACGTTCCCATACACATCCGTGAGCCGGTAATCGCGGCCGACATGCCGCCATGTGAGCTTCTGGTGATCGAAACCGAGTTGATGCAGGATCGTGGCGTGGAGATCAAGATCGCTCTTCTGCTTCTTCGTTGAATGGCAGGTGATGCAATACTCTGAGAGGACCGGGTGGATTTGCCGCGTGAAGACCGGAGATTCCACGGCGAACGCGGTCGGGGCGAAGAGGACAGAGAGTCCAGCGATATGTCGAGCGTTGAGCATCCCGGTGAATACGCCGCGTAGCACAGGCTTTCTAGCCTGTGTCATAAGGCCCCATGTTTTGTTTGTCGAGATAGGCCGCTCGAGCACAGCCTAAAAAGGCTATGATACTCCCCATGTCCGTCACCAACACCTCGCCGCCGTCCGCGAAGATCGCGCTGTTTCGCTCGCTGTTTCACGGGCGGGTGGAGGTTTATCCACGGCGCTTCGAGAGCACGAAGTCGGGGAAGTCCGGCTATTCGCCCGTGTGCGGCAACGAATGGGTGCGCGGCATCTGTGAGAAGCCAAGGATCAAGTGCGGCGACTGCGCGCATCAGCGCTGGCTGCCTGTCACTGACGAGGTGGTGCGGATGCATTTGTCCGGCGCGGATGAACGCGGACGCGAATTCGTGGCGGGCGTGTATCCGATGCTGCTCGACGAGCGCTGCTTTTTTCTCGCCGTGGATTTCGATGAGGGAGACTGGAGCAGCGACGCGCTCGCGTACCTCGACACATGCCGTAGCCTGCAAATCGACGCCGCACTCGAACGCTCGCGTTCGGGGAACGGTGGGCATGTCTGGATCTTCTTCGAAGAGGCGATCCCCGCCACGCTCGCGCGCAAGCTCGGCGCGCATGTGCTGACCGAAACGATGGAGCGCAGACCGGAAGCTGGATTCAAATCGTATGACCGCTTCTTCCCGAATCAGGACACGCTGCCGCGCGGCGGCTTCGGCAATCTGATCGCGCTGCCGTTGCAGAAAGCTGCGCGGGAGAAGGGCAACAGCGTGTTTGTCGATGCGGCGTTGCAGCCGCATGAGGACCAATGGGCTTTTCTGTCGGGCATCAAGCGGGTGTCGAAGCAATGTGTGGAGGCGATCGTGCGCGAAGCGGAAGGACGCGGTCGCATCGTCGGTGTGCGCATGGCTTTGCCCGATGACGAAGACGCGGCAGAGCCGTGGAAGCTCACGCCATCGCGCCGACGTGATGCGCTGCCGAGCGGTGCGATGCCTGCGGCGCTGGAGTTGGTGTTGTCGGATCAAGTCTATGTGCCGAAGCGTGAATTGCCGCCGTCGCTGCGCAATGCGCTGGTGCGGCTGGCGGCGTTTCAGAATCCCGAGTTCTACAAGACACAGGCGATGCGATTGCCGACGTATGACAAGCCGCGCATCATCGCCTGCGCGGATGATCACGCGGAGCACATCGCGCTTCCGCGCGGCTGTCTTGATGAAGCACTGGACTTGCTGCGCACGCTCAAAATCAAAGTGAAGCTGCGTGATGAACGCTTCGCGGGACGAGCGCTCGATGTGAAGTTCGCGGGTACATTGCGCCCCGATCAAGCGAAGGCTGGTGCGGCGATGATGGCGCATGATTTCGGCGTGCTCGCGGCGACGACGGCGTTTGGCAAGACCGTGCTCGCGGCGTGGCTGATCGCGCAACGCGACGTGAACACGCTCATCCTCGTGCATCGGCAGCAGTTGATGGAGCAATGGGTGGAGCGCTTGTCGCAGTTCCTTGGCGTGACCCCGAAAGAGATCGGACGCTGGGGCGGCGGACGCAAGAAGCTCACGGGCCGCATCGACGTGGCGCTGATGCAGAGCCTCGTGCGCAAGGGCGAGGTCAAAGATCTCGTCGCCGATTACGGCCACCTCGTGGTCGATGAATGTCATCATCTTTCAGCGCACAGCTTTGAACTCGTGGCCCGACGGGCAAAGGCAAAGTTTGTCACGGGACTATCCGCCACCGTGGCGAGAAAGGACGGGCATCACCCGATCATCTTCATGCAATGTGGTCCTGTGCGGCATCGCGTCGATGCGCGGCAGCAGGCGTTGGAGCGACCATTCACACACGAGGTGTTGGTGCGGCCCACGGGCTTCTTTCCAGACGGTGATGCGGACGAAGACAAGCGCGTGGAGTATCAGCGCTTGTGCAACGCCGTGATGAACTCGGCGTCGCGCAATCAGCTCATCGTGGCCGAGATCGTGCAGGCCGTGAAGGCAGGCCGCTCGCCCGTCGTGCTCACCGAGCGCACCGAACATCTGGAGATGATCGCATCCCAACTGCGGCCATACGTCACTCACGTCGTCACGCTGCAAGGCGGCATGGGGCGCAAATCACTCAACGCCGCGCTGGAGCTTCTCAAAACGATCCCCACCACGGAAAGCCGCGTGATGATCGCGACCGGTCGCTTCATCGGCGAAGGCTTCGATGACTCGCGGCTCGACACTTTGTTTCTCACCATGCCGGTGTCCTGGCGCGGCACGATCGCACAATATGTGGGCCGCCTGCACCGGCTGCATGACGGCAAGCGCGTGGTGCAAGTCTATGACTACGCAGACCTCGATGTGCCGATGCTCGCGCGCATGTTCGACAAACGCTGCGCCGGATACGAAGCCGTCGGCTACACGATCCTGCTGCCGGCGAGCGCGCTGCCCGGCTGGCCCGTCGAGGTGCCGCTGCCCATCGACCCGCAATGGAAGCAAGACTACGCCGCGAGCGTGAAGCGGCTTATTCGCGACGGTGTGGACCAGCCGCTCGCGCAGCTTTTCGTTCACGCCACACACTCACACTCGGCCGATGCCGAGGGCGCTGATCGTGCCCGCAGTGCGAGCGAGGCATTCATCTTCCGGCGCTTTGAGACGCTGCCCGAATTGAAAAACCGCTTCCGGCTCAATGCACTCTTACCGATCGCCTTTGATGATCGTGGTCAGATGGAGGTTGATCTGCTGTGCGAGGAAGCAAAGCTCGTCATTGAGATCGACGGCGCGCAGCATCTCGGCGATGCGGAGGCTTATCGGCGTGATCGCCGCAAAGACGCGCTGCTGCAAGCTCACGGCTACTTCGTGCTGCGCTTCCTGGCGGATGATCTCGGCAAGCATCTCGATGTGATTCTGGACACGGTGCTGCGGACGCTGGCGAGGGGATGATTTTGCCTCAACCCAAAATCTCCTTCACCACATTCCCGTACACATCCGTGAGCCGATAATCGCGGCCGACATGCCGCCAAGTGAGTTTTTCGTGATCGAGGCCGAGTTGATGGAGGATCGTGGCGTGGAGATCGTGGAGATGGACTTTGCCGGAGATGGGGCGGAAGCCGAAGTCGTCGGTCTCGCCGAGGGTCAAGCCGGGTTTGATGCCGCCGCCGGCCATCCAGGTGCAGAAGCTCTCGGGCTGATGCTCGCGACCGTGTTTGTCGATGGGCGAGGTGCCGCTGAGATCCTGACTCCACGGGGTGCGGCCAAACTCGCCGGACCAGATGACGAGCGTGTCTTCGAGCAGGCCGCGTGATTTCAAATCTTTGATCAAGGCGGCGCAGGGCTGATCGGTCTCGCCGCAGCTCTTGGGCAACGCGTTGCGGATGTCGCCGTGATGGTCCCAGCCGCCCATGGTGACCTGCACAAAGCGCACGCCGGCTTCGCTGAGTCGGCGGGCGAGCAGGCAGGCGCGGCCATTCTTGTCCGTGGGCTTCTCGCCGATGCCGTAGAGTTTTTTCGTCGCTTCGGATTCGTTGGCGATGTCCACCAGCTCGGGCGTGGCGGTTTGCATGCGGAAGGCGATCTCCATGCTCTCGATCATGCCCTCCATGCGCGCATCGGTGCCGGCATGATCGAGCAGGCGGCGGTTCATGCGCTGCGTGAAGTCGATGCGCGCACGCTGCGCCTTCGCATCGCCGGAGACATTCGCGAGGTAGTCG
Source organism: Prosthecobacter sp. (assembly GCF_046154365.1). GTDB lineage: Bacteria > Verrucomicrobiota > Verrucomicrobiia > Verrucomicrobiales > Verrucomicrobiaceae > Prosthecobacter. The sequence continues at coordinate 38,813 of NZ_JBJXFV010000102.1, read as the reverse complement.
ATGGGCGATTGCTTGTCGCTCTGTGGGATGATCACCTTCGTGCCCTGATGCGCGGCAGGCAGGAAACCGGAGCCGTAGAGGCGCGTGTCGCTGTCAGGATGAATGGAGATGAAGCTTGGCAGGTTTTGGTTCTCGGCACCGAGGCCGTAGCTGATCCACGAACCCATCGATGGCCGCACATCAGCCGTGACGCCGGTATGAAACTGCAGCGCGGCAGGCTGATGCTGGTTGTTGTCGGAGTGCATCGCGCGCAGCAGGCAAATCTCATCGGCGATGGACGCGGTGTGCGGCAGCAGATCGGAGATCATCATGCCGGACTGTCCGCGCGGACGCACATCGCGCTGAGTGGCGAGCGCGAGGAATTTGTCGGTGCCGACGCGGAGTTCGTTCGTGTTGATCGGTGCGGAAATGGTCTGGCCGTGCATGCGCCTGATGTAGTCCTTCGGGTCGAACAAATCCGGCTGCGACGGCCCGCCGGACATGAAGAGAAAGATCACACGCTTCGCTTTCGCAGGCATTTGCGGCGCACGCGTGGCGAGTGGACTCTGCGCGGCACGCACGAGATCGTGCAGCGCGAGTGCGCCGAAGCCTGTGGCGGTGCGGCGGAGCCAGGTGCGGCGGGTGAGTGGGATGATCATGAGCGTGGGTTTGAAATGAAGGTTGAGCGAATCCGTGCCCGCCGGTAAGATGCGAACATGAAGCTGAGACTGGAAAACCTTCCCGAGAGCCTGAGCGGCGACCACGAAGCCTTGAGGCAGTGTCTTGAGGCGATGGATCGTGTCATGCCGCTGCGTGAGGTGATTTTGTTCGGCTCCCATGCGCGTGGCGACTCCAGGATCGACAGTGATGTGGATCTTTGCCTCGTGGCGGATGGAGCTGATCGACAGTTGCAGGCGGCAAAACAATATCGCGAGGCGATCTGGGATGTGTGGCCGCGTCCGTCATTCACACTCGTGCCGATCACTCCACAGCGTCTGGCCGAGAAACAAAAGATCGACGACCCGTTTTTTGAAACCGTTTTGAGCGAGGGGGTGGCGCTTGCTTCGGCGGACTGATTCGAACAACCCGCACGACTGGTTGTTTTTTGCCGCCTCCGACATGGAGGGCATTCAGACGCTCGCTGCGAAGCAGATGAGCTACTGGATGTGCCAGAGCAAGCTCGCTGAGGCGCTGGAGAAAATATTGAAGGCGGAACTGATCCGGCTCGGCTGGCATTTGGAAAAAACGCATGACCTTCAGCGCCTGGGAAGCGAATTGCAGGCACGTGGTTCTGATCTTGCGACAACGGTTCGCCCCCTATGCAATGCACTGGCCGAAGTCTATTTCTCTCACCGCTATCCAGGTTTTGACCTGGAAGAGGAGAACTGGCCCGAGTTGGATGGATGGATCGAGCAGATCGCAGCTCTGCTGACGACGGTGCAAGGTCGTCTGCCACCAGTTGTTTCGGAGTGAGAACCGAGTGCTTCATAGTCTGAGGAGAAACTCGTTTGAGGAGAGAAGCGCGTGGCTGAGTTCGGTCCAGGCTTTGTCGGCGGGGAGTGATTCGAGAAAATGCACGGCATCCTCGCGCTCGGTGGAGGTGACGGGGCGGCTCAGGACGCGCAGCCAGAGCGCTTCGAGACGCGCACCGACGTTTGATTCGGTCTGCGTGAGATGTTGGGCGATCTCGGTGGCGCGGGCGCGGAGCATGTCGCTGTTGAGGAGGAACAGGGCCTGTGTGGGCACGGCGGTCTCGGCGCGTTTGCCGGAGATTTGCGCGGGCTGGGTGAAGTCGAAGACGTCGCGCAGCTTTGCAGGGCCGGGCTGGGTGGCGGTGCGGATGACGGGCAGATAGACCGTGCGCTCGAACTCCTGCACAGGACGGAATTTCTTGAGGTTAAACGCGGGTGGGTTCACAGCTTTCGGACTGAGGCTGGTGACGTTCTCGGGGAACTCCAATGGCAAGGCGGGGCCACCATTCGATGCCGCGAGTTTGCCGCTGATGGCGAGCATGGAGTCGCGAATGGCCTCGGCATCGAGGCGCTGGCGGTTCATGCGGGAGAGCAGGCGGTTGTCCGACGAGTCTGACAGGTCGGACCTGTCAGACGACTGGCGGTAGGTGCGTGAGAGCACGAGTTCGCGGATGAGTTGTTTTTGTGACCAGCCATTTTTCACGAAGCGTGTGGCGAGGTGGTCAAGGAGTTCGGGATGTGTCGGCGCTTCGCCGCGAACGCCAAAGTAATCGACGCTGCGCACGAGGCCTTCACCGAAGAGTTTTTGCCAGATGCGGTTCACGGTGACGCGGGCGGTGAGAGGATTGCGCGGATCAGCGAGCCAGTCCGCAAGCTGTACACGGCCGCTTTGGTTCGCTGGGATCGGTGGTAGCTCGGCCCAGGAGGCCACGGTCAAAGCGCCACGCTTCACTTTGTCGCCCAGCGCATACGGATTGCCACGGATGGTGATCTGCATGTCGTCGGGCTTTTCGCGATCATGCACGGCGAAGGCTTTCGGCGCGACGGGAGCAAAGAACTTCGCGTGCTCGATTTGAGCGTTGAGGGGCTTGAGATCGGCTTTTTGGGCCTTGGCGGCGGCTAAGTCGGCCTGGAGTGATTTCAGCTTCGCCTCATTCGCTGCGAGAAGTTGGGTGCGTCTGGCCTGCTGCTCGGTCGTTTCGGGCATCTCGCTCGCATTGACGCTGCTCCAGACGCCGTTGTCGGTTTTGTAAGTCGAGTCGGTGCTGCGGAACATGCCGGCGATGGCGTAGTAGTCGCGCTGCGTGATGGGATCGAACTTGTGATCGTGACAGCGGACACAACCCAGCGTCATGCCAAGGAACGCGGTGCCGACCTTGCTCACCTGCTGGTCCACGAGGTCGATTTCCATCTTCAATTTGTCCACGGCGACGATTTCGACATCGCCGAGGACGAGGAAGCCAGTGGCGGTGATCATTTCTGCTTTCTGCTTTTTGCTGTCTGTTTTTTCCGCCAGCAGGTCTCCAGCGATTTGCTCGCGGATGAAATGGTCGAAGGGTTTGTCGCTGTTGAAGGCGTTGATGACGTAGTCGCGGTAACGCCACGCATGTTCGGCAAAGACGTTGTTGGAGGTGCCGATCTGGTCCGCGTAGCCGGTGAGATCGAGCCAGTGGCGTGCCCAGCGCTCGCCGAAGGCGGGAGTGGAGAGAAGGCGGTCAACGACGGCGGCATAGGCCCTATAGGACCCATGAGTCGCATGGGACTCATGCAAAAAGCCAGCGATGTCCTCCGGCGTCGGCGGCAGGCCGGTAAGATCGAGTGACACGCGACGCAGCCATGTATAGGCATCGGCATCCGGCGCGGGCAGGAGGCCAGCGGCCTCAAGCTTTGCGAGGATGAAACGATCCACGGCATTGAGCGGCCATGTGGTTTCTTTGACGGCTGGCACCTGGGCATCGCGCACAGGCTGGAAGGCCCAGAACTTCTTCTCTGCCTCGAAATCAATGACGCGTGTCTTCTTCGCCGTCGCCTGACTCACACGCGAATCCGGCGCGCCCATGGCGACCCATTTCTCCAGTATTTCGATCTCACTCGCGGCGAGTTTGCCCTTCGGCGGCATCTCCATCTCGGGATTGGTGTAGCGCACGGCCTCGACGAGATGGCTTTTCACCAGATCGCCCGGCACGATGGCGGGACCGTTGTCGCCGCCGGTCTGCCAGCCCGCTTTCAAATCGAGGGCGAGACCGCCTTTGATCTTCTTTTCATGCGAATGGCACTCGTAGCAGCGGCTTTGCAACAACGGCAGCACCTTGGATTCAAAGAACGCGATGCCGTCGTCCGCTCGGGCTGTGGAAAGCGCGAGCGAAGCGATGATGAGGCTCTGGAGGAGGCGAAGCACCTGCAAGAGACGCTCGAAAACGAGGCGAGCTTGCACGCGGCGAAGACGAGCGGGCTGTCGCCACACACATCCTACTGCCCGAAAGGCAAGGCGAGCGCGAGCGCGGTGGTGGCCCAGCAGGCGGCGGTGATGGAGATGAACTGGTCTTTGCCGTGGGGATAGCCGGACTCGAAGTATTTCTGGATCGGCTTGCTGCGCGTGACGACATGCCACGAGCCGTCGGGGAGCTGGGTCTTGAGCAGCCACTGCAAACCGCGTTGAAATGCGGGATCATGCGCCGTGACGCTGCCGCTGCGATGCAATGCGACGAGCGCGGTGCCGGTGGCGTAGGCGTCGGTGCTCATGTTTTCGAGTTGGGACCAGCCGCCGTCGTCGCGTTGAGTGCGGAGGAGGTCTTGGGCGGCGGGCTTGGTTTCGGCGTTGACGGAATGAAGCGACCAGAGGCGGAATACGCGGTCTTCGGTGTTCTGTGCGGGTGTTTTGAGCAGCCAGGCGCGGACTTGGGCGATGCGTACGGTGATGCGTTCCTTTTGTGCGGCGGTGCCGAAGTGCTGGATGCCTTCGAGGGCGAAAAATGTCGTGCTGAAGGGGCTTTCCTCGCTCGGCGGACGATTGGAGGGTGGTTTCCAGTGATCGAGGTCTGTTTGATGACCGAGCAGGTACTCGATGACGGCTTCGGTGGTGGTGTCTGCCTTCCATGCTCCGAGTTTGAGCGTCCAAAGCGCCGATCCGGCGGTGAAGGCGTGTCCACCCTGGCCTTTGCCTTGAAGATAATTCGCGCGGCCTTTGGCGAGGAAGTCGCTGGTGAATTGAAGCTGCGTCTGGAGGTTCTGCGCGTCTATTTTGAAGCCGCGTTCACGTGCGGTGACGAAAGTCATCACGGGCAGGCCGGTGTGATGGCAGGTGAAGCAATTGGAGCGCTCGTCGATGGCGATGATCGAGCTGCGTTCGAGCAGTGGGAGTGATTGGGTGATGGCGGCACGCATGGCCGCCTCATCAGCGGCATGCGAGATGCTGGCGAGGGTGAGGCAGATGAGGAGGCGTTTCATCGTGAGCTTGAACGCGGTGATCATCGCTCCGCGTGGTGAACTGGTGGTTTCCGTTGAAGCGGGACGTCAAAAAGCTCTGGAGACTGGCGTGTCGGCGGGAGCACAAGGCTCATCACGCGGAGCGATGATGGCTACTTTACTCCGCTGAGCGGATGCTGCGTGACCGCGTCCCACGCGAGCTTTTGCAGCAAGGCGTTGAGTTTCTCGGCCTCGGGTAGTTTGGCGATGGCACCGGGTATGGGCAGACCGATGGGCGTGCGACCATAGATCACGGCATAGTGGCAGTAGGCGGCGATGGCTTTGACGTGATCGCGCGGATGACCGATGGGGTCGGTGAAGAGATCGCTCTGCTTCGCGATGCCGGGCGCTTTGCCCTGGATGATCAAATCACGCAACGCCATCACGGCTTGGCCGACGGGGACGACGAAGACCGCAGGCTTGTCCTTGGCGTATTTGGCATTCAGCTCGCTCACATGATCGTCCATGGACTTGAAGTAGGAATCGTGCGCCGCGTGGAGGTCCGCCATCGTTTTGCTGTCGCGGTCAACGATCTTGCCGTTGAGGGGTTTGCCCCAGAGTGATCCATCATCAAAGGTCATCCAGAACTCCTGCACGGTGATGCGCATCTTTGGATTGTGCTCGAGACCGAGCTTCACGAAATTTTCGATGCCCGCATCCGGCAAGAAGATCGGCGAGAGAGTCAGCACGTCGGCTGCGCCCTCCATGAGCACGGGTTTGATCTTTTGTTTATCGTCTTTGGCATCCCAATGCTGGATCGTGCGCGAGCCGCCGATGGAGGAGAGACCGACCTGCGTGTGACCGGTGATTCCAGCTTCCTTCGCCGCCTGCATGAGCAGTCCAGGCATCCAAACATGGAAGCTGTGACCGGCGGTGAGGATGCGAAGGCCTGCTGGAGGAGTGTCTGCTCGCACGAATGTGGCGAGACTGAGGGTGAGGAGGCAGCGCAGGAGAGTGGAGCGTGTCATGGTGAAACGAGAACGCCCACTGCCTCTGGAATCTCACGGAGCATCGACCTTCATCCGCAGGAACTGCTGCCCAGCCCCCACAGGCACATTCGAGCGCACGGTGATGGTTTCGAGGCCGCCAGACAACACGCGGGTAAATTCGGTGGTAGCCGCTGCGCTCCAGTTGAGGAGATCGTTCGACCATTCCACCACGGGCATGAGATCTGCGATGGCGGGGTCACGCGTGAAGGTGAGCGCCGAATAGTTCAGGCCGCTGACCGTGACGAAACTTTGCATCGGCATCGCGGCAGTGTTCACCATGAGGGGGTTTGTGCCCATCGCGGCCTCAAGCACGTTTGCCAGGCCATCGTGATCGGCGTCGTCGGTGAGCTTTTGGTTCATCAGCCCGTTTGCCGCCTGCCAGTAGGCTGTCGTATTGAGGTAGTTGAGTTGTTCGCGGTTGGTAACTCGCGTGTCGGTGAGCAGCTCGACATAGTTCGCGTTGTCTTTGATCGCCACGAAAGGCCCGGTGACCCAACTGTTCCAGATCACAAAGAACGCCGCGCGCGGATACCAGATGTCGAGCGCAGGGAGGTAGGTCGAGTTGTAGGTATTCGGCACGTCGTCCTCATTCGGTGGTGGGCCGCCTTCGGTGATGGCGAAAGCTTTCGGATGCAGGCGCGACTGCGCATCCGCATCAAAGCCGGGATTCCAGCCGCTGATGTACGCGCTGAAGCCGATGAGGTCGAGGGCATCGTCGCCGGGGTAGTAGTAGTCCATCGCGGCGCCTGCATTCCCCGTGCCAGCGGGGCGATGCACGCCGATGTGACCTTCCAGCGTCCAGATGATGTTGTGCAGGCCTTTGGTGATCACGAAGTAGTCACGCAGCCAACGATACATCGCCACGAACTCGCTCTGCTGGAGCCGACCATACCAGTTCCAGTTGCCGTTTTGCTCGGAGAAGGGGCGAAAAATCACGGGGCGATCAGGACCATTCAAAGCAATCTCCACCGCAATCGCGTCCATCCAGCCGATCATGCGCAAATTGGCCACGGTGCCAGGCGTGAGGAGGTCGGCAATGTCCACGCCGGTCTTGTCTCCATTGAAGTTGTTTGTCCACGGATTGCGCGGTGTGAAGTGGATGATGCCGAGTCCGCCAGCATCCATGTAACTGCGCAAAACAGGCCCGCTGGTGGCGATCTGCAAAGGCTGCGCAGCGCTGGGGCCTTCAGCGGCGATGCTGAGGATGGTGACCCAGCTCGGATGTCCTGCCTGAGTCATCAGCGTGTTCAAACCGACGACGTAGTTGGTGTAGTCTCCGTTCGCGATGTCCTGCGCGTGATGGCCGGTCAAGTAGCGTCCGTTGCCGCGGGCGCCGCGTGTTTGCAGATAGTAGAGCAGCGCCTTGGTGGCTGTGCTTGCCTGCGGATCACTCGTGAGGCCGGGATACGACGCGGCGCTGAGTGGATTCGTGCAGGCCCAATATTCAATCTTGTTGCTGTGGCCGTCGTTGTCCGCATCCAGCGCCGAGTCGGTGTCGGAGTTTGGATTGAAGCCGTTCGCCAGTTCCCATTTGTCCGGCAGCGTGTCGAGGTCGGTGTCCTTCGCGTTCGGATTCGTCGTGGTCTCTTCGGCGTTGCTCAGGCCATCGCCATCGTTATCGAGTTCCATGAAGATGTCGTCGAGGTTGTAAGACGGAAAGGCACTCACTGGTGCGGTGCCCGGATAAAGCTGCTCAACAGCAAAATACATCCGCGCCGCTGAGGGTGTGCCAGTCCATGTGACCGGCGCGGAGCCTTCGACGTTGATCCACTGGCCGACGCCATCACTGCGCACCACTGTCTCCGCCATCAGGATCGGAGTTTGCGCGATGCTGGAGGCTACAAACAACAGGCAGCGGATCTGCGCCTGGCCGTCGGATTTGATCTTGAAGCGCGTGACATACGTTGCGCCGTTCGTCAGTGCAGACAGCACGTTTTGTTGCTGCACCGGCCCGTCCGTCGCGCTGCCTCGACCCGCGACGCGGAGCGAGAGTGGCGATGAGGTGAAGTCCGAGGCGGTGCGCGTGACACTGAGTCCGACTGTCGTGCCATTGACCTGCCAGGGGGTGATCTGCGCGAGGTTCGCCGGAGTGTTATCAAAGCTGCCATTCTGGATCGGACCAGCGATGGCGGAGGTTGAGATGAAGAGGAGAAAAAGGTTTGCTTTCATGGTGCGTGAGCCTCCCGCACCCGCGCGCAAGCGGCAATGCACCTACGGGAGCACGAAGCCTGTGGGAATGCTCCTTTTGGTGCATCACGTCGCGCTCAAGCGTCTTGCGGAGGCACGCAAAGCAGGCTGAGTTCGCCGCATGAATCTTCGGCGTTTCCTTTTGTGGCTCCACCGCTGGGCAGGCGTGCTCGCGGGGCTTGTCGTGCTCGTCATCGCAGTCACGGGAGCCCTGCTGGTTTTTCCTGAGGCGCTCGTGCGGTGGCGGTTCCCGGAGTTGTTTCCACAGGAGCGCTCGGCTGAGCGGGTGGCGGTTGGCTCGATGCTGCAGCAGCTTCGTGAAAAGCATCCCGAGATGATGGTGCAGGGCATGCGTCTTCCGCGCGATGACGCAGACGCGCTCACACTGACCAGCGGCAATCGCACCTTCCATTTTGATCCGCATACCGGCTCGCTGCTTGGCTCACGTCCGCGTGCCGATGCGCTGATGCAGACGCTCATTCGCCTGCATGTGAACCTGCTCCTCGGCCCGCAAGGTGCGACCATCGTCGTGGTGGCGACGGTGATCACGCTGATGCTCGCGCTCACCGGACTGTGGCTCTGGTGGCCGCTGCGCATCTTCGGCATCCGGCGCGGCTCGAACTTCCGCCGCTTCAATCTCGATCTACACAGCGCGGCGGGACTCTATTCGTCCGTGTTTCTTCTCATCATCGGCACCACCGGCATCACGCTCAGATACTGGCACGGTGAGCATCCGCGCCCTCCAATGGGACGAATGAACGAGCAGCCATCCGACACGACGATCACTCTGGATGATGCCATCCGCTTCGCCGAAAAAGCACTGCCAGGAGCGCGAGCGGTGGCGGCCGAGATGCCCAGAGGCAATCCTGCTGCGAGCTACCGCATCCAGCTCGCCTTTCCAGAGGACGGCTCGCCTGCGGGCCGCTGCGTGGTGTTTGTGCAACAGAGCACGGGCGAAGTGCTCGCCACACACAGCTCGCGCGCTGGATCTCTCAGCGACCAGTTTCAAAACAACCAGCTCTCGATCCACACCGGAGCCATCGGCGGCCTGGGCACGAAATTCATAGCTCTGCTCACCTGCGTGGCGCTCGTGCTGCAAATTGTGAGCGGCTATGTGCTGTGGTGGAAGCGCAAATCGTCATGAAAACACCCCGCTGGATCGAGCAACCGCGCACGCTTGCGGCGCTGACACTGGCCTTTGCTCTGGTGCCTGCGGCGGTGGCTTTCATCACCTTCAAAGCGGCACGTGAGCGCGATGCCAAGCTCTTTGATACCGCGACGGAGGTGCTGGTGGAGCAGCTCAAGATCAACACGCTGCGCCATCAGAACTTCCTCAATATCATGCGCAATCAATGGCGCTATGTGCCGGACTTCACGCACCCGCCGAAAGGCATGCCTCCGCCCGGCTGGGAGACGCGCATCACGCATCTGAGCGGCATCGCCTACGCTAATCACGAGGACGAGAGAACCATCCGCGTGCTCTGGCAGCAGGGTCGTCACGCATCATCCAAAGTGGGTGACAACCTCGCGGCTAATGCTCCGCTGACTACCGCTCTGCGACAGGCACGACTGAGCACCGCACCGCTGGTGTTTGGTGCCCATCTCTCGAAGAACACCCTCGTGATCGTCGGCGCGGTGACCTCACCCAACGACAACATGCTGGTTCGTGGCTACATCCTCGGCTGGCTCGATCTCGATTCATTCTGCCACGATCCGACACTACCGCTCCTGAGCAGTGAAGCCCTGCGTGCAAGGCCAGTCTCGGCTGACGATCCGCCTGATGCTGCTGAGCGCCACAAGCTCATCAGCGATGGCGAAAATAAATCACAGTGGACCTTCGCCGTCGCCCGAGGCCCAGGCTTCATTCGCGAGTATGGAACGCCGATGAATTGGATCGGCTTCGCAGCTCTGGCACTCAGCATTGTCCCTTTGTCCATCCTTGTGATCATCGCGTCTCGCGCCGGCAAACTCCGGGCTGCGCTCGATGCGGAGCGTGAACTCGGGCAGATGAAAAATCAGTTTGTCAGCAGCGTCTCACACGAGTTCCGCACGCCGCTGAGTGTCATCCTTTCCGGCGCTGAGCTGCTGGAGGCACATGCTGGTCAGCTCAGCGAATCACGCCGGCTGGAACTGCTTGCTCAGATCAAAAGCTCGACCGGACGCATGAATGAAATGGTGGAGCAAGTGCTGCTGCTTGGTCGCATCGAATCCGGCGCGATGAAGGCGAATTCCCAGCCTGTGGATGTCGCCGCATTGTGCCGCGAGATCGTCGAAGAGGTGCAGATTGCCACGCAGAGAAGATGCGAGATCGAGAGGAAGCTCGACGCGGGTATGCGCAGCCTTGATGTCACTCTGATGAGAAGTGTGCTGGTCAATCTGCTCACGAATGCCGTTAAATACTCGAGGCCGGGAGGAAAGGTGATCCTGGGGGCGCAGGATCTCGGCGAACTGCAAAGATTTCTGGTGGCCGACGAGGGCATTGGGATTCCGAATGCCGATCAAGCTCATCTCGGAGAACCTTTTCACCGAGCCTCAAATGTTGGTGATGTCTCAGGCACAGGGTTGGGCCTTACAGTTGTGAAGCGCTGCGTCGAGCTGAGCGGAGGTGAGCTTTCGTTTTGGAGTGAAGAGGGTCAAGGGACCCATGTTTCAATCTTTTTGCGGTCATGACCACGATCCTCCTCATCGAAGACCACGCACCGCTGCGTGAGAACCTTTGCGAAATGCTCACGCTAGCCGGTTACCATGTGCTCGCTGCTGAAAACGGCCGCGAAGGGCTTCAACTGGCCGCGCAGCAACTCCCCGCCCTCGTTTTGTGCGACGTCATGATGCCCGGACTCGACGGCTACGCGGTGCTGGAGCGCATTCGTACTGATGCGGCGACCAAAGCCGTTCCATTCGTCTTCCTCACCGCCAAAGGCACGCCGCCTGACATCCGTGCCGGCATGAATCTTGGAGCAGACGATTACCTACCGAAGCCCGTCTCGAGAAACGACCTGCTCAGGGCCGTGCGCACGCGACTGGAGCGTGCTAGGCAGCAACAGCCGCGTTTTGCACCCAACTTTGACAATCCGAAGCCGCTCGAAAAACTCGGCATCTCTCCCCGCGAGGCCGAGGTTCTGCTCTGGGTGGCCCAGGGCAAAGGAAACCACGAGATCGCCCAGATCCTCGGTCTCAGCATCGCCACGGTAAAGAAGCACACCATTCACATCTTCGAAAAGCTAGGGGTTGAAAGCCGCACGGCAGCCAGCTTGCGGGCGCTTGAAGTTTTGTCATGAACGAGAGTGCTTGAGACTACGTTCTACCTCAAGGAACATGAGGCAGATGCATCCCCTCACACGCAGACACATTCTTCAGCGCAGCGGAGCCGGATTCGGCTCGCTGGCGCTGCAATCGCTACTCGGCGCGGACGGCGTGCTGTCATCGACGAATCCGCTGGCTCCTCGCGCACCGCATTTCGCGCCGAAGGCAAAGTCGGTGATCTTCCTGTTCATGTATGGGGGGCCGTCGCATGTCGATTTGCTCGATCCGAAGCCGGAACTGGCGAAGTGGCATGGCAAGGCGATCCCGGTGTGGAAGCCGGAGGATGCGTTCATGGGCAAGAAGACCAAGAACGTGGCGATGCAGAGCTACTACCGCTTTGCGAAGCACGGTCAGGCCGGGATCGACATGGCGGAGACGTTTCCGAATCTGGCGCGGCATGCGGATGACCTGTGCGTGATCCGCAGCATGCACACGGAGAGCAACAACCACGGACCGGCGATCTTCCAGATGAATACGGGCTTCATCCAGCCCGGACGGCCGAGCATGGGCTCGTGGGTGACGTATGGCCTCGGCTCGGAGAGCGAGAACCTGCCCGCGTTTGTGGTGCTGCTGGATCATCAGGGCGCGCCGGTGAATGGGGCGCTCAATTGGTCGAACGGCTTCATGCCAGCGGCGTTTCAGGGCGTGCCGTTTCGCAGCAGCGGGGAGCCGATTGCGTATCTGACGCCGCCGCAGAGTGTCTCGGCGACGCAGCAGCGGGCGCGGCTGGATTTGCTAAAACAATGGAACACCGAATACGCGGCGGCGAACCCGGCGGAAACCGCACTCGCGGCGCGGATCAATGCGTATGAGCTGGCGTTTCGCATGCAGATGAGCGCGTCTGAATGCACGGACCTCAGCCGCGAGCCGGAGAGCGTGCGGCAGATGTACGGTCTCGACAACAAGGTGACGGCGCACTTTGGCAAGAACTGCCTGCTCGCACGACGGCTGGTGGAGCGCGGCGTGCGCTTCGTGCAGGTTTATAGCGGTGGCAACGAAGGCCCGAAGGCCTGGGATGCGCATGATGACCTCAAAAAGAACCACGACCTCCACTGCGCCGAAACCGACGGCCCAATCGCTGCGCTGCTCGATGATCTCAAAATCAGCGGCATGCTCGACAGCACGCTGGTGGTATGGGGCGGTGAGTTTGGCCGCTCACCCGTGGCTGAGAACGGCAAGGGCCGCGATCATCATCCCAAAGGTTTCACCATGTGGATGGCCGGGGGCGGCATCAAAGGCGGCCAGATTTACGGCGCGACCGATGAATTCGGCTACAACGCTGTCGAGAACAAAGTCTCCGTGCCCGATCTGCATGCGACGATGCTGCATCAACTCGGCCTGGATCACGAAGCGCTGACGTATCGGTTCACGGGGCGTGATTATCGCCTGACGGATGTGAGCGGTGAGGTGGTGCGGGCGGTTTTGGCGTGAGTGGCAGTCGCTCGCGCTATGATCGACTTCAGTCCGTGAACCGCTTGGAAATTCTGCTTTCGGCCAGTCATGCTACACGCGTATATTTCGTCTGTGCCTGCCCAGATCGAGCCCTTTCAAGACAGTCCCGCCGCGCGTGCGGAGCTGGTGCCGTTTCTTCGGGAGCAGTTCCAGGGTGAAGGTGCCTGTGATGAAGCGCAGTGGCTGCGGCGGCTGGTGTTTTGGTGGGATTTGAACCCCTTTGCGGACGCGCATCCGTGCCGTGGGTGGCTGTTGCGGGATAGTGGACGGATCGTGGGCTATCTGGGCGTGATTCCGACTTTATACGAAGATGGTGCCGGGAATCCGGTGCCGGCGCTGATCGCCACCTCGTGGGCGGTCGCGGAGAGCTGCCGTCATGCGGCGTTACCGATGGGGATGATGTTTCAGCGGCTGGGGCGTGGTCTGGTGATGGTGGACACGACGCCGAGCCCGGAGGTGCAGAAGATGCTCGACCGCTGGGGCTGGCTGCCGCACAAGGAGGTCCGTCGCAGTCTCATCGTGCGTGGTGCCGCTGGTGGCATGCTGGCGCGTGTGATGGGCTTTGAGCCGCCGTGTCTGGCCGCCGGGCGGCGGATCGTCACGGATGCGGCGCTGGTGTCCAGTGTGTGCCCGGCACGTCCGCGTCCGTGCATTCAAAAGCACATCACGCCGGCGTATCTGCGCTGGTATCTCCAGTCACCGATGCGCGAGCATCATTTTGCGGGCGTGGTGGACGCCGCGGGCATGCTGACCTCCTGCCTGATGCTGACGCCGAGAAAACTGCGCGGCGTGCCGATGTGGAAAGTGGTGGACTGGTTCACCACGGAGAGCACGCATGACGAACTTCATGCTCTCGTGGCGTGGTGGATGCATCAATCACCTGCGAAGCGCGGTGCGTGGTGGCCTTTCATCAGTCTGCTGAGTTTTCCGGGAGAGGAGGTGTGGAATGGGCTGCCGCTGGCCTATACGCGTGATGAATTCCTCAGCCACTACCACTGGCTGCCCGCCGCGCTGAAGGGCACGCCGGTCCGCCCGGTGATGGCGGAGGGCGACTGGGGCCTATGAGACGAGTGCAAGCACGTGCGCCGGAGTGGCGAAGGAATCGACGGTGATTTTTTCGTCGGGAATGGTGACGCCGAACTCTTGCTCGAGCGCCATGAGCAGGTCGATGGACTGGAGCGAGTCCAGACCGAGCTTGCCGAGCTCGGCATCCATCGGCAGGTCAGCGCCTGCGGGCAGCAGACGGAGAAAGGGGCGCAGGAGATTGAGGAGACGCTGTTCGGGGGACATTGCGGGGGTGCTTTATCGAGAAATCCGGTCGTGACCATGACGAAGCTGCCAGACTTCGACTTCCGCGCCGTGCTGGTGCGCCACCTCCACCGGCGGCGGATGGCTGAGAAAGGCGAGCAGGCTGGCCGTGACGCCGTAGGCACCCACATTCGGGATGCCGATGAGATCACCAGGCTGCACGGGCGGGATCTTCAAACCGCGTGCCAGCGCATCCAGCGGCGTGCAGAGCGGTCCCACAAGATCGGCGGTCATCGCAGGCTCGGCGGCGACATCGCGGCTCAGATTGAAAACGGTCACGGCACCCCGCGGCACACGCCCGAGGCCCGCCATGCCGCCGAGGTGATGGATGCCCGTGTCGAGGATGACGAAAGTGCGTGCGGGGAAGGGTTTCAGGTCCAGCACACGCGCGATGAGCCAGCCGCTGCTCGCGCAGAGCCAGCGGCCGGATTCGAACCACAGCTCCGCGCCGCGTCGCGCACCCGCCGTGGCCTGCCAGAGCGTGGTCAAGGCCTCGCGCAGGCCCGTGAGCGCTGTGGGAGCGTGATCATTGGCATAGGGCCAGGGAAATCCGCCGCCGACATTGAAGATGCGGCACTCGAAGTCGAGCGCGGCCTCGATCCGCTCCGCGCACTCGAGCGCGCGGCGTGTGTTCGTCACCAGCGCGTCCACACCGGCCACCTGGGTGCCAAAATAGATGTGAATGCCCGCAATCTTCAGCCCGGGCAGATGAACCTGCGGGCGCGCAGCGGGATCAAGCAGCAAGGGCTCGGCAAAGCCGAACTGGCTCTCCACGCCCGTCATCGCCAGTCGTGCGTCCGGCGCTTCCGATGGATTCACGCGCAGCAGCACCTCGGCATCGGCTTGATGACGCCCGCAGGCCGCGGAAAGCGCCGCCAGATCGCGAAAACTCTCGCACGAGAAAAGCCGGATGCCGGCCTGCAACGCCGCGTCGAGTTCGTGCGCCGTTTTTCCCGGCCCTCCGAAGAGCATCTGCGCGCCGGTGAAGCCGGCAGCAAGCGCCGCGGCCAGTTCGCCCTCGGAGGTGATCTCCGCACGCCCGCCGCACTCACGCACGCGTCGTGCGACGGCCGGGAGCGGATTGGCCTTGAAGGAATAGCAGACGGCGGAGCCCTGCGGCAGCGCCTGGAAGAGTTCTTCCGCGCGCGCGCTGATTTGCGCGAGGTCATACGCATACAGCGGTGTGCCGTGGCGATGCGTGAGCGTGCTGGCGAGGTCTGCATTCATGCCGTTTCAGCCGCGAGCAGCGCGCGCAGCGCCTTGCGGTCCACTTTTTGGTTTGCCGTGCGCGGCAGCTCTGGCAGATGAATCAGGCGGTCGGGGATCTTTGCCCGCTCCAGCGTCTCCGCCAGCGTGGCGAGGATCACCGCGTCCTCAGGGCGTTCATCGGGCACGGTGGTGATGAAGAGGCAGAGCTTGTCGCGCTCGTCGTCCTTGATGCAGCCTGCGGCGACGATGTGCGGCGAGCGGCACGCGGCCTCCTCGATCTCCACCGGGCTCATGCGGTGGCCCTTGTGCTTGATCATGAAATCGCTGCGCGCATGGAAGTGCAGAAAGCCCTCCGCATCCACGGAGCCGTAATCGCCCGTCACCAGCAGACGCGAGCCATCCGGCAGCGTGCGGTAGCGTTTCGCCGTCTCCTCGGGAGCGCGCCAGTAGCCCAGCCCGACATTCGGCCCCTGCACGATGAATTCACCCACCTCGCCCGGCGGCAGGCGCTGCCCCTCCGGCGACTCCGCCCACACCTCCGTGCCGTCCAGCGCGCGGCCCACGCTATTTTCATGCGCGTCGATTTCCTCCGGCAGCATGATGGAGACGCGCTTGCACTCCGTCAGGCCATACATCGGGAACACTCGCACCTCTGGAAAAAGCCGCTGCAACTGACGGATGTGCGCCAGCGGCAGATGATCGCCCGTATTCGTGAAAGCACGCAGCCTGGGCAGCGGCACGGGACGCCACGACTGCATTTTGATCAGTCCGGCAAAGAGCGTGGGCACTCCGGGCACGATGGTGATCTCATGGCGTGCCAGGATGCGCGGCAGCTCGGGTCCGGACATCTCCGGACGCCCGATGAACAAGGCCGCGCCCGTCATCATCGTGTAAAAGAGCTGGTAGAAGCCATAGTCGAACGACAGCGGCAGAAAGACGCCGATCCGGTCGTCCATGCGATACTGCAGCCGCCGCAGGATCGCCTCTGTGACGAATTCCACGTTCGCATGGCTCAGCATCACCCCGCGCGGCATTCCGGTGGAGCCGGAGGTGAAGACCAGAAAGGCGAGCGCATCGCCGCCCGCCGCTTTGGGCAGCTCCACGGCCTCCGTTTGTGCCAGCGCATCGAAATCATCCTCAATCACCAGCGTCCTGATGCCGGCGCAGGCCGCTTTCAGGTCCGCACGCCTGGTCTCCAGCAGGATCAGCGCCGGCTCACACTGGCTCACGATCCGCTCAAACGATGCCAGCGTGATCTGGGACGTCAGCACCGAAAAAACCGCTCCCGCACGCATCGCCGCCAGCGTCGTCAGCGCCAGTTCCAGGCGATTTTCAGACACGATCAACACACGCTCACCAGGCTTCATCCCCGCGGCCAACATACCCGCCGCCAGCCTGTCCACGAGCCCGGCCGCCGCCGCATACGTCATCTCCTTTTCCTCCGAGAACAGAAACAGCCGCTCAGGGAAATGAGCGGCGGCTTGGAGCAGAAAATCGGACAAATGAAACGCGGACATGCGTGCAGAGCGGAAAATGAACACCCTCCAGTTTCTGGAATCAAGCAGCGATTGCTCAGTGATTTGCTGAAACCGCCCCTCAAACCGCTCAACCCTCGAAATCCAACTCGTCTTCCCTTCGCAGCAGCCGTTTCAGCATGCCTTTGTGATCCCGCATGAAGCCACGCGTGATCTGGTAATGCTCGGTGTCCTCGTAATTGACGCGTTCGATGCCTTCGGGGCCGAATTGATAGATCCATGCGTCCGGGTAGGCCATGATGAGCGGGGAATGCGTGGCGATGATGAACTGGGAAAATTCATCCACGAGGTCATGCAGGCGCACGAGCATGGAAAGCTGGCGCTGCGGGGAGAGCGCGGCCTCGGGTTCGTCAAAGAGGTAGATGCCGTGGCCGTCGATGCGCTGAGTGAGCAGATTCAGGAAGGACTCGCCGTGGGACTGGGCGTGGAGGCTTTTGCCGCCGTAGGATTTCAAGACGCCGCCGCAGAAGGGCGTGGCTTCGAGTTCATCGAGTTCGGTGGCCCAGTTGTGGAAGCTCTCGGCGCGGAGGAAGAAGCCGTCCATGGGCCGGTTGCTGGTGCGCGACAGGCTGATGAGCGGGGTCAGCGGCGAGGCGTAGTCGTGTTTGAACTGGCTTTCGACGCGGCTGCCGCCGGAGGAACGAAAGCCGAGTTTTTCAGCGATGGCTTCGAGCAGCGTGGATTTGCCGGAGCCGTTTTCGCCGACGAAGAAGGTGACCTTGGGATGCAGTTCGAGATTTTTGAGCTGACGAATGGCTGGGACGGAAAAGGGATGTGTGTCCCAGTCAGAGACGGTGCCACGATCAAGCGCAACGGAATGGAGGAAGTGACGGGTCATGGCCTCGCTGGAGGCTAAAGACCTGTTTTAATGAAGCAAGGCGCGAGTTGCTGCGTTTCGTTCGACCATGAAGTCACTTTTCATTCTCGCACTGGTTGTCATCGGAACGTTTGCCCGTGCGGCGGAGCAGCCGAACATCATCTACATCCTCGTCGATGACCTCGGTTACGGTGATCTCGGCTGTTACGGGCAGAAGATGCTGACAACGCCGAATCTCGACCGCATGGCGGCGGAGGGGATGAGGTTCACGCGGCATTACTCGGGCAGCACGGTGTGCGCGCCGTCGCGTTGTGTGCTGATGACTGGATTGCATACGGGGCACTGTCGGGTGCGGGGGAATGATCCGTGGATTATCCCAGATTCGGACGTGACGGTGCCGTCGCTGCTGAAGTCAGCGGGCTATCACACGGCCTGCATCGGCAAATTCGGCCTGGGCAAACCGCTGCCGCTGGATGATCCGCAGCGGAAGGGGTTCGATGAGTTCTTTGGCTACGTGGGAACGAGTCACGCGCACAACTTCTACACGAAGGCGCTGATTCGAAGCGGCAAGATGGTGGAACTGCCGAACACGGTGATCGAAGGTTCGTTCAAGAACGCACAGGATTACAAGGACAGCGATCTCGTGGGCACGGGCGTGGCACCGCTGGACGGACGCAAGGCGTGGGTGCCGCAGTTGCTGGCGGAGGATGTGCAGCGCTATCTCGGCGAGCGTGCCAAGGCGCAAGAGCCGTTCTTCCTCTACTACGCATTGAATATTCCGCATGCGAACAACGAGGCGGGCAAAGACTCGCCGCTGGGGCATGGGATGGAGTGCCCGGACTACGGCGAGTTCAAGGACAAGGACTGGCCGGCGGCGGAGAAGGGCTTTGCGTCTTTGATCCGTTTTCTGGACAACGAGGTGGGCCGCATCACGGCGCGGTTGAAGGAACTCGGCATCGACAAGAACACGCTGGTGATGTTTTCGAGCGACAACGGACCACATCACGAGGGCGGGCATGACAGCGACTTCTTCAACAGCAACGGCGACTTCAAAGGCACGAAGCGTGACATGACGGATGGCGGCATTCGCGTGCCGTTGATCGCGTGGTGGCCCGGGAAGGTGAAATCAGGCGCGGTGAGCGAACATGTAAGCGGATTTCAGGATTTGCTGCCGACGGTGGCCGAGTTGAGTGGCGCGAAGCTGACGGCGGAGACGGATGGCATGTCGTTGGTGCCGACGCTGCTCGGGAAAGTGGGGCAGAAGCAGCATTCACATCTGTATTGGGCCTTTAACGAGCAGGGCGGTAAGCGGGCGGTGCTGAAATGGCCGTGGAAGCTGATTCATCTCAACACAGGAGCCGAGCCGCGAGGTGCGAAGGCCAAGGCGAAGGCAAAGCCGCTCGAAAAGCTGCTCTACAACCTCGAAACAGACATCGGCGAAGAGAAAAATCTCACGGCGGAGAAGCCGGAGATCGTCGCGGAGCTGGAACAGCTTATGCGTGACTCATGGCGTGCGCCTGAGTGATGGCATGACTGGCGGTGGCACGGCGATGGACGGAACCCCGTTGGGGTTCGTCCTTGAGAACCAAGGGTGTTCGCGCTGGAACCCAGGGTAGCGCTGCGCGCAACCCTGGGCTGCATGACGCAAGCCCGTTGGGCTTGGGGTGCGTCGCTGGCATGAGGTAGAATGACTGTGGCGACAGCCCGGTCGTCTGCGTTGGTTCGCCCTGTGCGCACCGTTCAGCCGGGCGGGCTTACGCCACACCCAGCCTACGACATCCTTACCCCAGGGGAAACTCAGTGATCCAGTTCTGCTCTGCGACCGTCCAGCCTCTGCGGTTAATTTGGATTGAACCGCAGAAGCTCATTGACATTCCTTGTCACAGTTCAAGAAGCGCCCGAGGTCAGGATTTCTGTCGCCTACGACAGCATCCGGCGACACACCGTTGGGCTGGCATGCAGATGGCGTTTTGACTCATGGCGCGCGCCGCAACGCGCCGCGCAGCATGCCGATGCCGCCGACGACGAAGAGGAGCGGAAACCAGATGGAATACAGCGCGGCGCGTGAGGCATGCTGCAGCACGGCTTCAGCGGGAGACGCTGGATTCACGAAGCAGAGCTGCGATGAACTGGTGGGATAGTTTTGCTGATTCAACTGTGCATGATCGAGATGCTGCGTGGGTGCGGACTCGACCTGGCGAATGCGCGTGCTGGTGTGCTTCATGCCGTTGAATTCATACTCGTAGCGCACTTCAACGCGATGCGCTGGCGGTGAGTGCGGTGTGGGTCGTTCACTGACGATGCGTGATGAAACGATGCGGCAGGGAACCTGCGTCCAGCGCCGCGTGATCTGCGCTGTTTCATATGAGAGCCACATGCGCCACGCGAAAAACGAACCGACGATGACAAGGAACATGCCCAGCGCGCAGAGCCACCAACGGCCTGCGGTGATGGATGTAAAATTTTTGTGCGTCATCGGCGTGGGAAGCATGCTTTGACTCTGCTTCGTGTGTGTTCCATACAAGAGATGCTGCATTCTCGCAAACCTCCGCATGATTGAACCATCCCCCATCTCGATCCGTCCGCCACGCTGGCTGCTGAAGCCTGCCGTGGAGGGGGCTGCCGAGCTGGCGGCGGACATGAGCGTGTCGCCGCTGATGGCGCAACTGCTCATCCAGCGCGGCATCACCACGGTGGAGCGGGCGCGTGATTTCCTGGTGCCAAAACTCGCATCTCTCGGCGATCCCACGGTGCTGCCGGAGATGCACGCCGCAGTGGAGCGCATTCTGAGCGCGGTGGACCACAAGGAGAACGTTGTGCTCTACGGCGACTACGATGTGGATGGCGTGACTTCGATGGCGCTGATGCATTTGATCTTGAAGGCGTACGGCCTCGACACACATCTGTTCCTGCCCACGCGCTTGGAAGAGGGCTATGGACTGAGCCACGACGGCATCGCACGCTGCTACGAGCAGTTTGGCAAGCCGGACCTGCTCATCGCGCTCGACTGTGGCACGACCTCGCTCACGGAAGTGGCGCGACTGAAGGCCGATGGGGTGGACTGCGTGATCGTGGATCACCATGAACTGTCGCCGCTGGGTCGCCCCGACTGTCTTGCGTTGGTGAATCCGAAGTTGGGCACTGACTACCACTACTTCTGCACCGCAGGACTCGTCTTCAAGGTTTCGCATGCGCTGCTGAAGGCGCGCATGATTGAGAGCTATGATTTGAAGGAGACGCTTGATCTGGTCGCCCTCGGCACCGTGGCGGACTTGGTGCCGCTGATTGATGAAAACCGCCTGCTGGTGCGGCGTGGACTCGAAGCGCTGGCACAAACCACACGTCACGGTCTGCGTGCGCTGAAACAAATCGCCGGTGTCGAGGGGCTGGTGCAGACGCATCATGTGGGCTACCGCCTGGGGCCGCGGTTGAATGCTGCGGGCCGTCTCGACACTGCCGCCACTGCGCTGAACCTGCTGCTGGCGGACAATGACGCGCTCGGGGCCGAACTCGCCGAGTTGCTCGAAGCGCATAACAAGGACCGTCAAAACGTGGAGCAGCAGGTGCATGTGGAGGCCGACGCGATGCTCCGCACCCTAGGCGATCTCGAAAAGCTTTCCGCCATCGTGCTCGGCTCGCGCAACTGGCATCCCGGCGTGATCGGCATCGTGGCTTCGCGCATCTCGCGCATGTGCCACCGGCCGACGATCCTCGTGTCGATTGATGAAAATGGCATCGGCAAGGGCAGCGGGCGCAGCATTCCAGGATTCTCGCTTGTAGCGGCCATCGAGACCTGCGGCGAGCATCTGCTCGGCGGCGGCGGCCATGCGATGGCGGCGGGCATCTCGATCAGAGAAGAGAACCTGGATGCGTTCCGCACGGCGTTTCAAGCAGCAGCACGCGAGGCCTTGAGCAAGGAGGCGATGACCGCCGTGCTCGAACTCGATGCGGAAGTGAAGCTGCGCGATCTCTCGCTGAATTTTTTGGAGAGCTACAAGCTGCTGGAACCCTTCGGCCAGCGAAACACGGAGCCGCTGTTTTTCTGCCGTCGCGTGACGCCGAAACTTCCCGGCCGCGCGATGAAGGAAAAACATCTGCGCATCATGCTTACACAGGACGGCGCGTCGATGGAGGCACGCTGGTTCAATGCGCCGATCGGCAAGCTCCCCCCTGCCCCGTGGGATGTGGCGATGCGCGTGCAGCGCGGCTGGTTCCGCGGCCAGGAGCAATGGCAGCTCACGCTGGAAGCCGTGCGTTCGGCGGAGTGATCTTCCGTGCTAAGACTTGCCCATGCTGAATCAGTCAGGTCAATAGCATGAGCTGTTAATGGTTCAAATCACCCGGTCATTCCCGCCATCCACCGGAATCTGCGCACCGGTGACTTTCGCGAACAACGGTGAGGCCATGGCGGCGACCATGTTGCCGATGTCCTTGCTCTTGATCTCGACCTTCATGAGGTTCTTGGTCTTGTACTCCTCGACGGTCATGTTGTAGCGCGTGGCGCTCTTGAGCAGGGCCTCGGGGGTCCAGAGCTTGGTGTCGAAGACGGCGTCGGGGTGCACGATATTGACGCGGATCTGGTGTGGGGCGAGTTCGAGCGCGGCGACGCGGCAGAGCTGCGTGAGCGCAGCCTTGGAGCATGAGTAGGCGCTGGCTCCTGGACCGGGGGCTTTGAAGTTGCGGCTGCCGACGAAGATGATGCTGGCGTCGAGGCCCTGCTTCACAAACGGGATGACCTTGTTC
Organism: Prosthecobacter sp.; assembly: GCF_046154365.1. Lineage (GTDB taxonomy): Bacteria > Verrucomicrobiota > Verrucomicrobiia > Verrucomicrobiales > Verrucomicrobiaceae > Prosthecobacter. The sequence goes on along the minus strand of NZ_JBJXFV010000102.1, from coordinate 16,354 downwards.
ATGAGCTTCTGATGGCTCGTGAGGTTGATCATGAGGGTGCGGTCCCAATCGGTCTGGGCCATGGCGTCGAGATGATCGTTCTTCGGGAAGATGCCGGCGTTGCTGACGACGATGTCGATGCCGCCGAACTCGCGCACGGTGAAATCAATCGCGTCCTGGACGGGCTGGTCTTCCGTGAGGTTCACGACGATGCCGATGCCGCCGATCTTTGCCATGATGGCAGGGATGTCCTTGTCGATGTCGAGGCCGACCACCTGCGCGCCTTGCTCGGCAAGGGATTCTGCGATGGCGAAGCCGATGCCAGCCGCACAACCGGTGACAAGCGCCACCTTGCCCTGATGCACCTTGCGGGCCGGGCCTTTGCGCAGCTTGGCCTGCTCCAGATCCCAATACTCGATCTCAAAGATGTCCTTCTCCGGCAGTGGCTCCCAACCGCCGACGGCTTCACCGAGTTGCACGGTGGCAGCGGTGCTTTCGGCGATGTCGAAGACGATCTTGGCGTCCTTCAGCGTGTCGCCGAAGCTGACGATGCCTTGGCCGGGCCAGATCGCAAAGCGCGGGGCTGCATCGAGCATCGTTTGGCCGTTGGCGTGACGCTGGAAGTATGCCGCGTAGTCATTGGCGAACTTCTGCACGCTCGCGTCGATGTCGTCACCGATGAAGGCGGGCGCACGCTTGGTGCGGATGCTGTGATCGGGCGTCAACGGGCCGCGGGTGCCGAACTCGGCGACGTTTGCGAGGTTCGCATAGCCGACGGCTTCCGGGGAAGCGTTGAGGCGGGCGATTTGCGGGAAACCACGGACTTTTGAGACAGCGCGGCGGAGTTTTGCGAGGCTCGCCAGGTCCACGGATTCGGGCAGGATGCCCGCTTCACTCGTGGCAGGCGAGACGCCTGCCCTACCGGCTAGCCATTCTTCCGCCATCGTCACCATCTCGATGTGCAACTCGTAGCTCTTGCGCGCTTCGTCGTCGAAGGTGAACAGGCCGTGCTTCAGCAAGACCATGCCCTGGATGCCTTCCATGCGCAGATCGCGGCCAGCGATGAGTTCGGCGATGGTTTTGGCCAGGATGAAGCCCGGCATGACATACGGGACGACGATGACGCGCTTGCCGTAGAGTTCCTGGACCCGCGCTTCGCCATCAGCGGCGCAGGTGAGGGCGGAAATGGCGTTCGCGTGGCTGTGATCGACGAAACGGAACGGCAGGATGGCGTGCAGGATCGCCTCGATGCTCGCGGCGGGTGCGTTCGGGTTGGTCATCGCGGCGCGCTGCTGTGTGACCATGTCTTCATCGCTCATCGTGGCGAGTTTGGACATCTTGATAAGAGCGGTCTGCCGTACGGGAGAGAAACCGGCGCGTTCGATGGTCGCCAGGTCCCAGCCGCTGCCCTTGACGTAGCAAAGCTCGACCAATTCGCCGAAAAAGTCCTGCTCCGTGATCTTTACCGAGGTGTTGCCGCCGCCATGAAGGACCAGCGCGGGATTGCGTCCGAGCAGACGGGAGGTGTAAACGCGTTTTCCGAGCAGATCGGTGCCGAAAGTGGCGGCTTCAGTGTCGTTCCAGAGGGATTGCATGGTGGGGAAATGGAAGCGGCAGACTTGGGGGAAGGCGGGGGAGATGTCAAGGCGTCAAGGAGGATAGGCCTCCGGCCTGTCGATGGATTGGGGCGTCTCGCCTTTCCCGAAAAGGCGGGACGCCTCGATCCACTGACAGCCGGGACGGCTATCCTCCGATGCCGCGCCCCCCCATCTCACCCAAGGTCCACTCGTATTCCTTCACCAACTGATCGACGACATCGCCGCTGCGCATGTCCTGCGGCAGGACTTCCCAGGTGTAGGTTTCCATCTCGATGTGCTGGCATTTAGTGGGATTCGCGGCCAACCAGTCCATCGCGCCGATGAGATGATCGCGGGTGCTGTCAAAGCCGCCGCCGGGCTGGGCGTGGATCGGGATATGGAAGTGGACGCGCCACTCCTCGCCGAGCTCGTTGGGATTCGTTTGGGCGAACTTCAACGCATCGGGGAGGTCTTTGAACCGCCGCACAGGCTCATCCTTGCCGTAACTGGCGATGACTTGATGAAAATAGACCGGTTCATCGAAGGCATGGAGCTTCGCCACATTCTCGGCGGTCGGCTTGAGTTTCAGCGCGGAACTGAAATGCAGCTTGCTGAGGCGGATACCGGCCCCAGTGATGCGGTCGAGCGCCTTCTTGGCGTCCTCAAACTCGATGGCGAGATGGCAGGTGTCGTAGTTGAGGCCGATGAACTTAAAAAAATCGTGATCACGCGGATTGCGGTCGAAGTAGAGGCCGAAAAACTTCAGCGTCTCGCCGCTGGTCTCGAACAAGCCGAGCGGCTCAGGCTCCATGCCGAGATGCAGGTCATGCCCGCTCTTCGTGGCGACTTTCTCGATGTGTTCACGGCAGAGGCGCAGGTTCGTGAAGATCGCCTGCAATTCATCGGCACCGACACCGAAGGTCTTGTGGGAACCCGGCAGCGTGCTGACGCTGCCGCTGACACCCGGCGGGAGAAGCTGCGCGAGGATGTCGAAGAGCAGATTGGTGTAAACGAGCCGCTCCTGCGTGCTCCAGTCCGGCTTGAAGACATGCTCTTTGACCCGCGTGCCGTGGAAGGCGCCATACGGGAAGCCGTTGATGGTGAAAACGTAGCAGCCGTTCACATCGAGCCAGGCCTTGAACTCGGCGATTTTCCCAGGGGCGCTCAACTCGCGTGCGGCCTGCTCGCTCAAGCGCAGGCCGATGCCATACGGCTTGCCACCGCTGACGCGGTCTTTGACGCGGAGCGTGTAGTGCTTGAGGCCGTTCCACGTTTCCTCCCACGTCTCGCCGCGATGGATGTTGGTGCAGTAGCCGAGATGGATGTCGTGGTTGAGGCGCATGTTGGAGGGCTTTAAAAAAGAAGACGGGCGCCTGCGAAGACGCCCGCCTCATCATTCAAACGCTAGCAGGAAGGTCAAGGAATGACCTTGATGAACAGATCCTTGTAAAACACGACACTCTTTGGGTCGTGGCCCTGGATGGCGATGGTGCCTTCGCTGAGCTTGCGGCCGGGCATGTTTTTCAGCGCGGTGGCGGGATCCCAGCCCTCGGGCTCGGTCCAGTCGGTGGTGACCTGGCCGTTGATGGAGATGGTGATGTGCTTGCCTTCGACCTTGATGTGGTAGTCAAACCATTCGCCATCGCCCACGGGAGCCTTGTCGAGCACGTCTTTCACCGCATAGAGACCGCCGGTCTTCTTGGGGTCTTTGTGCGCGGTGCTGTTCACCTGGCACTCGTAGCCTTTCTCCGGCCAGCCTTTCTCCTGATAGCTGGTGTGGATGTAGAGGCCGGAGTTGGAGCCTTCCAGGTGCTTGACCTTGGCCTTGAACTCAAAGCTCTGGAATTTCGCTTCGCCAGTCGGGCCGGTGTAGAACAGATGGGCGCGGCCATTGCTGACTTTGATGACGCCTTCCTCGACACTGAAGCTACCGGAGGTTTCCTCATTGGACTTCCAGCCGGAGAGGTCTTTGCCATTGAACATGGAAATCCAGCCGTCGTTATTGTCCGCAGCAAAGGTGGCAGCGGACACCAGCAATGCCGCACAGGCGGAAAGAGAGATGTGGTTGATCATAGGGCCGCTGTTTTACAGCGCGGCGCGGGGGCTGTCCAGCTTCCATCCAGTCGGCGTGGCTAGCTGGCCTTCTTCACCTTCTTGACGGCAGGAGCGGCCACCGGGCTCTCTAAAGCTGTTTTTTTGATGGCGGGTGCGTTGAGGTGGCTTTCGAGGGCAGCGTTGCTTACACCCAGGAATTTGGCGGTGCGTTCTGCATCCTCCTCAAAGTGGCGGTAGGCCATGCGTGAGAGTTCGCGCTCGACCCATGGCATCAACTCGATGTCGGGGGATTTTTCCGCGACGTTGACGAGCATGCTCAAGGCGTCGCGCATGCGCGTGACGGTGCTGGTGGGCGAGTGGTGGTGGCGGGAACCTTTGCTGCCGAGCGGAATGTCGGAGGGGAGCAGCACGTCGGAGTTACACAGGGCGCAGGCACGCTGGATAGTGTTTTCCAGCTCACGCACGTTGCCGGGCCAGTCGTAGGCGTCGAGAATGTCGAGGGCGTCTTCAGTGAAGCGCATCTGCGGCCCACGGCGGCGGCTGGACTGACGCTGGAGGAAGAATTCCGCCAGGATGCGCACGTCTTCGTGGCGTTCACGCAGCGGTGGGATGTGAATGCGCACGACGTTGAGGCGGTAGAACAAATCTTCGCGGAAGGCACCCTTGGCGACTTCGTCTTCGAGGTTTTTGTTGGTGGCGGCGAGCACGCGCACGTCGGTCTTCAGCGTCTGATTGCTGCCGACGCGGGAATACTGGCCTTCCTGCAGTACCCGCAGGAGTTTGCTCTGCACGGCGAGCGGCATGTCGCCGATTTCGTCGAGGAAGAGCGTGCCGCCGTCGCATTGCTCGAAGCGGCCGACGCGCTGGTTCACCGCACCGGTGAAGGAGCCTTTCTCATGGCCGAAGATTTCACTCTCCAGCAGGTTGTCCGGGATCGCGGTGACGTTGATGGCCACGAATTCCTTCTGGGCGCGCGGGCTGAACTTATGGATGGCACCGGCGACGAGTTCTTTGCCGCAGCCGCTTTCACCGGTGATCATGACCGGCGCATCGGAACGCGAGACGCGGCCGATGAGCTTGAACACCTCCTGCATGGGACCGGAGCGGCCGATGATGGTCTCCTGGATCGTTTCAGCGGGGACTTCAGCCGCCTGGGCACGGGTGGCGCGACGTGCTTCGATGGAGGTGAGGGCGCTTTCGACCACCGTGCGCAGCTCATAGGGCAGGCGTTCCTTGCCCAGCACATCGTAGGCACCGAGGCGCATGGCTTCGATGACGTGGCTGGTGGTGGCGCTGCCGCTGAAGAGGATCACCATCGACTGCGGATCGGTCTGGCGCAGGCGTTTGAGCAGTTCGATGCCCGTGGTGCCGTGGAGGCGGACCTCGGTGAGCAGCAGGTCGGCACGCTTTTTTTGATACGAAGCCAGGGCGTCCTCACCACGCTCGTAGGTGCTGATCGTCACACCCGGAGCCTTCAGATGGGCGGCGGCCCAGCCGAGAAAGTCAGCATCTGGATCCACGATGATGATGTGGGTGTCCGGGTTTTCTGGCATTTTGGCGATTAAAGGGTGAGGAGCGGTTATCGCTGCAATTGGCAGCAAGGTCAAAACTTTCGTCACACCGCGCCGAAGCGGCGGTGGCGCTGGTGAAAGGCGCGGATGGCGTCCTTGAGGTCATCTTTGGAGAAATCCGGCCAGAACTTTTCGGTGATGTAGAACTCCGTGTAGCTGAGCTGCCAGAGCAGGAAGTTCGACAGGCGCATCTCGCCGCTGGTGCGGATCAGTAGGTCGGGATCGGGATAATAGCGCGTGTAGAGATGCTTGCTGAAGACCTCCACGTCGATCATCGCCTTGTCGAGATTGCCGCGCTCGATGCTCTGCAGCAGGCTTTTCACGCCATCGACGATTTCTTCGCGCCCGCCGTAGCTCAGCGCGAGGATCAACGTGAGGCCCGTGTTTGCTGCCGTGGTCTCGATGCAGCGATGCAGCTCGTTCTGGCAGGATTCCGGCAGATCATGCAGGCGACCGATGGCCTGGAGGCGCACGTTTTGCTTCATCATCAGCGGCAGTTCGCCGCGCAGGAAGATTTCCAGCAGCTTCATCAGCGCTTCGACCTCGCGCTTTGGACGCTTCCAGTTCTCAGAGGAAAAAGCGTACAGCGTGAGGAACTCGACCCCGATCTCGCTGCAGCATTCCACGACGCGCCGCACGGTTTCTACGCCCATGCGATGGCCTTCCGTGCGCGGCAGGCCGCGTTCCTTGGCCCAACGCCCGTTGCCGTCCATGATCATGGCGATATGGCGTGGGACGGGCTTCAAATCATCGTTGGGGCGGCTCATGCGGAGCGTGAAATCTACCGCGTCAGGTTCTTTGCACAACCAGTTCGCTGTTTACAGATGCCTGCGCTAAATTTTCGTCACGATGAATCCCGGCACCACCGCCTGTCTGCTCTGTCCGGCCTGCGGCCAGGCGTTTCTCTCCATGCAGCAGAGCCTGGCGGGCGTGGCGCAGTGCCCACATTGTGCGCACAGCGGTTCGCGGGCACAGTTTGGCACGCAGGTGCAGGTGGCGGGGGTGACGCAGGAGCGGCGGCGGGTGGCGCAGACACAGCCGCTGCAAAGCATGACGGCTCCGCTGCTGCAGCCGCCGCAGAGTGTGCCGCAGCCAGCCGCTTGGCCAGGTTTGCAACCCATGCCGGAGCAAGCACCGACGGCATCCATCGCGCGGATGACCTTGCAGCACTCGCAGGCGCTCATGCCGACGGGCGCACCGGCACCGGCGGCGGAATTCACGGCCCCGCCGCATCTGCGCACCTCGTCGTGGAAACATGCCTTCATCCTGCTGGCGTTCGCGGTCGTCTGCGGCGGCGCCATCTGGCTGTGGTGGGATCAGGCGAATGCGCCGGCCTTCGCAACGAAAGCAGCCGCAGCACCACTACCGGCTGCGGCGGAAACTCGCAACGCTCAACCCATCACCAAGACGGCACCCGCCGTCGCAGTGATGCCACTGCCGGATGTGGCGGCCATCGCCGCCGATGCGAAGGCGCTGGTGACAGAACTGTTTGCCGCCGATACGCCAGAGCGGCGCACCGCATGCTTCCATGACGCGGAGAAATACCGCGCTGAGATCGAAACGCTGTTTGGTGCTGCTGCGGAGAAAATCGAGCTGCGGCTGCTCGCCCGCATTCCCGGCATGCCGCTGACACTCCCAGGCGGCCAACCCGTGCCATTGTTCAAGCTCGTCACCTCAAAATGCCCCAATGGCGCCCTCATCCGCCTCGAAACCGGTGCCGATGGCAAACGCCACATCCACTGGCCGCTGTTCTTGGAAACGCACGAGAGCAAACTGGCGGGGCTCTTTCAAAACACCGGTGCCGAGGCGGCGTGGATGCACGTTGGCCTGCGCCCCAGCCATGGACTCGATATTCCCGCCGAACTGCGTGCCAAATACCTCACCTTCGATGTGCAGGTCTCCGCCAGCAGCGATCCGCACTTCGTTGCCTGCGTCGAACGCGACACACCGCTGGGCCGCCTGCTGGATCGTGAAACTGAATGGGGCAAGGCCTACCTCGCCCGACTACTCGTGCGCAAACTCGACATCCAGGCCGACGCACCTTGCGTAATCGTGCTCGACTGCGAAGGGGCGCGGGAGAAGTGAGTTAGGAGTTAAGGGTGATGTGTTCCATCACGCTTAACCCATAACCCATAACTCATAACCCAGCTCACTTCGGCGCATCGCCGGAGCGTTTCTCATCCTCACGGGCCAGTTCTTCGAGCGTCATCTCCTTGGTCGGGAGTTCCGCAGGATCTTCCTCGGGCATCCGCGAGCTTTGATCCTCGCCAAGATTTTCCTCCTCAGGCTTTTCGACCTCGGGCGGCGGCGCGGACGGTGTGGCGGCAGGGGACTGATACTCATCCTTCTGCTCGTCCTCATCGTCAGCGGACGACCACGGATTGTAGTTTTCGTTGTCCCAGTCGTCAGCGCCCGGCTTCTCCAGTTCCTTCGCGTCCTTGTCGATGTCAGCGTAGTACTCAGGGTAGGCGGCACGATCCTTCTTCTCCATGAAGTAGGCCAGCCAGATGCACACCTCATAAAGAATGTACAGCGGCCCGGCCAGCACCAGCATGGTGAAGGGATCAGGTGTCGGCGTGACGATCGCCGCGAAGATGGCGATGGCGACGATGGCATACGAGCGCGTCGTGCTCATCAGCTTGTAGTTCAGGAAGTCCAGCTTCACCAGCACCATGACGATGACCGGCAGCTCAAACGCGACGCCAAAGAGCAAAATGAAGCGTGAGGCGAATTTCACGTAGCCGTCCAGCCGCCAGCCGTTGGTCAGGCCGAGGTCGTTGTTGAAGGTGTAGAAGAACTCCAGCGCCTTCGGCAGCACCACGTAGAAGGCAAAGCATGCTCCGGTCAGAAACAGCCCGGCACCAATGCCGATGGCCGGGAAAATGGCCTTTTTCTCCGCCGGCTTCAGTCCTGGCAGAATGAACTGCAAAATGAACAGCAGCAGCAGTGGAAACGCGAAAATGACCGCCGCGATGAGCGCCAGATTCATCACCATCAGGAAGCCTTCCTGCGGCGTCAGGATTTGCAGCATGTTCTTGAGCTGCTCCTCTGTCTTGATCACACCCGTTGCCCACAGCGGCATCTTGATGATCTCAAACAGCTTCCCGTAGAAGCAAAACGTGCCGATGGTCGAAACCAGCAGCGTCACCACGATGCGCACGATCATTTTGCGCAGGTCTTCGAGGTGATCGAGGAAGGGTTTTTCCTCATCGCCCTTGCCGCCGAGGTTCATGGCGACTTTTTCGCGCACTTTGAAGATTTTTTGGAGGATGCCGGACCACATGGGAATGAGAGGGGAAGAGAGTTTGCGGATGCAACAGGACTACGGCAGTCCTTGGGCCGCGATCCGTGCGTAGAGAGCCAGCGTCAGGGCGTTGGTGATCGCATTGGCAGCAATCATCCCACGCAGTTCTCCCGCGCTGACCAACCGCACGTCGCTGATGTGTTCGCTTCCATCCGGTTCGGGACGGCTGACGACACACACGGGCTTCGCCGTGAAAAGATAAACGATCTCGTCGGTGAAACCTTGCGAGGGAAAATACCAGCCCAGCGGCTGCAGCGTGCCGTGCTCGTTGTCCAAGGCGCAGCCGCACTCCTCCCGCAGTTCGTTCAACGCGGTGAAGATGATCGATTCGCGGGTCACCTCGGTGTCGATCTGCCCCGCTGGGAATTCCCACATCGTCTGCATCACCGGCAGGCGTTCCTGATGCACCATCACGAAACGTCCATCCTCCAGCACGGGCGCGATCGCCACGGCGGCCTTGCGCTGCACCACCATCCACGGCACTTCTTCATGGCGGTTCGGCGTCGTGAACCAGGCGCGTTCGACACCGATATGTGGGTTATCCAGCACCGCCTCGCTGCGCGTTTTCCGCCAGCCAGGCTCGGCTCCGGGAGTGTAAAGGTCGAATTCCGGGATCTGCATGCCAGTTACGCATTCAAAGCCGTACGCCAGCGGGCAAGCTGGGCCTGCACATTCTGCGGTGACGGCGCACCGATGCCCTTCCGTGCCGCCATGGCGGTTTCGAGGTTCAAACAGGCCGTCACATCAACTGCAAAGGCTGGTGAGAACTTCTGGAACTCCTCCAGCTTCATTTCGCCAAAGCCACGCTTCTGCTCAATCGAGTAAGCCACCAGCTTGCCGATCACTTCATGCGCCTGACGGAACGGCACGCCGTGATTGACGAGGTAATCGGCCAGATCGGTCGCCAGCAGCATCGGATCGCTCGCCGCAGCGAGCGTTTTGGCACGATTGACGTCCATGCCGCTGATCATTTCAGTGAAAACTGCGAGGGCGAGCGAGATCGTGTCGATGGAATCAAACAGCGGCTCCTTGTCCTCCTGCAAATCACGGTTGTAGGTCATCGGCAGGCCCTTGAGCAGCGTGAGGATGCTCATGAGGTTGCCAATCAGCCGCGCCGACTTGCCACGCGTGAGTTCAGCCACGTCGGGGTTTTTTTTCTGCGGCATCAACGACGAACCTGTCGTGTGCGCATCGCTCAGCGTCACAAAACCAAACTCGGCACTCGCCCACAGGATCACATCCTCGCTCAGACGTGACAGATGCACGCCCTGCAAGGAGATCGCGAACAGCAGCTCAGCGACGAAATCCCGGTCGCTGACCGCATCCATCGAGTTCTGTGTTACACCGTCAAAACCGAGCTGCTGCGCCACGAATTCGCGGTCGAGGATGATCGTGCTGCCCGCGAGTGCGCCGGAGCCCAGCGGCAGCACATTCAGCCGCTTCCGGCAGTCGGTGAGCCGCGCCGCATCGCGATCCAGCATCTCGACATAGGCCAGCAGATGATGCGCGAAGAACACCGGCTGCCCGCGTTGCAGATGCGTGTAGCCCGGCATCACCGCATCGCTACCACGTTCGGCGCACTCAATGAGCGCTGCCTGCATCGCGCGGGTATTCTGGAGGATCGAATCAATCGTCGAGCGGCAGTACAACCGCACATCCGTCGCGATCTGATCGTTCCGGCTGCGTGCCGTGTGCAGTTTGGCACCGGCGGGGCCGATCCGCTTCGTCAGCTCGGACTCGATGTTCATGTGGACGTCTTCCAGCGACTCCTTGAACTCAAAATTTCCTTTCTCGATCTCGTGGCGGATCTCCAGCAGCCCCGTTTCGATCTTCTGCTGTTCTTCGGCGGTCAAAATGCCCGCTTTGAGCAGCCCTTTCGAGTGCGCGATCGAACCGGCGATGTCATGGGCGAACAACCGCCAGTCAAACGACACGGATTCTCCGTAGCGCTGCACAAGCGCGCTGGTTTCCTGAGCAAAACGGCCTTTCCACATAAATTTCGAGGGCGCGGAGAGTAACGGCTTTCAGCGCAGGCGCAACCGCCGGGCTGTTTTCCCTGACTTGGCGGGAAAGCGCATCTCGTGAACGGGGCGGTGACTTGGCGACGTTGTCTGCGCCGCCTCCAACCACTCCCTGCCCATGACTCTCCTCCGCAATGTTCTCTTTTTTGGTCTCACGTCTCTCACCATCTCCGGCTTCAGCGCCGACAAACCGAAGAAGCCTGACCGCCCGCAGCCACCGACGCGCGCCTTTGATGCGCCGGGAGCGCCGAAGTTCACCCGGCTCGATAGCAAGCCCGGTGTGAACGCGCCGGTCGATACCGAGGGCGATTTTGTCATCGGTCCTGACTATGTCGCGGCACCGGAAACCAAAGTCGTCGAAGGCGTGCCACAGGGGAAGGTGCAGCAGTTCACGATGGAGTCGAAGGACTGCAAACTCTTCAACCCAGGCATCGCCCGTGACGTTTTCGGCACCGTCGATCCGAAGAATCCGAAGACGCTGATCGTGGAGACGCATCCCATCGACTACCAGCGCTTCGTCACCGTTTATGTGCCTGCGCAATACGTCGCTGGCACCGAAGCGCCCTTCATCGTCGGGCACGACGGGCCGCGCGGAAAGCCGGACATGACGCTGCCGCACATCCTCGACAACCTCATCGCCCAGAAGCGTGTGCCGGTGCAGATCGCCATCCTCATCTCCAGCGGCGGCGGCGATGCACAGGGTCACGAACGCGGTCGCGAATACGACACGATGTCCGGCCTTTATGCCGAGTTCATCGAGAACGAAGTGCTCCCACTCGTGGAGAAGAACTGCGGTGTGAAACTCACCAAGGATCCCGAAGGCCGCGCCACGATGGGAAGCAGCTCCGGCGGCTCCGCCGCGCTCGCGATGTCCTGGTATCGCACCGATTTGTATCACCGCGTGCTGACCACCTCCGGCACCTTCGTGAATCAGCAGTGGCCCTTCAATCCCGAGACGCCCGGTGGCGCGTGGGATTTCCACGCCAAGCTCATCCCCGAGAGCCCGGTGAAGCCGCTGCGCATCTGGATGGCCGTCGGTGATCGCGATCTGCTCAATCCGAACGTCATGCGCGATGACATGCACGACTGGGTGGAAGCGAACAACCGCATGGCGAAGGTCCTGAAAGCCAAAGGCTATCACTACCAGTATGTCTATTGCTTGAACGCTGGCCATGGCATAGGCAACGCGAAGGCGCAGATTCTGCCGCAGGCACTGGAGTGGCTGTGGAAAGGTTATTCCACCGTAAAGGCCCAGTGATTCACTGCGACATTCAGCATCTGGATCAGTTCCCCGGGAATATCCGACTCACCAAATGAAACATAACCTATTTGAAACACAACATCCCACTCCTCGCCGCCCTGCTGCTTGCGCCGCCTGCTCAACATCATGCCGCCGAGCCCACCACCGCATCCGCAAAAACCATCCGTGTGCTCGTGTGGGATGAGCAGCAGCCTCAACAAAAGGAGGGTTATGGCGAGAGCTTCCTCGGCGAAACCATCGCTACGCATCTACAGAAGCAGCCTGGCCTGTCAGTGAAAACCGCCAAACTCGATGATGCAGACCAAGGCCTGAGCGATGCCACCCTCGACGCCACCGACGTGCTCATCTTTTGGTGTCACCGTCGCGTGAAGGAGCAAGACGATGCTCGCATGGAGGCGGTGGTGAAGCGTGTGATGGAGGGGAAACTTGGCTTCATCGGCCTGCACTCCACGCATTGGGGAAAGCCATTTGTCCGCCTCATGCAGGAGCGGGCGAAGACAGATGCGATCAAGGCTTTGCCAGAAGCCGAGCGTGCCACGGCAAAGTGGGAGTTCCTCAATGACGCGCCGTATTACAAAGGCGTTGGCCGAGCGGCCCGCATCACGCCCTTTGTCGAGAAGGGCGAGGGCGATGTGTGGAAGCTCACGCTGCCAGCGTGCGTCTTCCCCGTGTATCGGAATGACGGTGCGCCGGGGCACCTGACGACTCTCCTGCCGCAGCATCCCATCGCCGCCGGACTGCCCGCGCAGTGGGACATCCCGCGCACCGAGATGTATGGCGAGCCCTTCCACATGCCTGCGCCGGATGAAGTCGTGTTCGAAGAAAAGTGGGACAAAGGCGAACACTTCCGCAGCGGCTGCGTGTGGAGCGTTGGCAAAGGTCGCGTGTTCTACTTTCGCCCCGGCCATGAAACCTACCCCATCTACCAACAAGCCGAGCAGCTGCGTGTGGTGGAGAATGCGGTGCGCTGGCTATCCGGAAAAACAGCTCCATGAAACACACCCTCACCCTCCTCACCGCCCTGCTGCTCGCGCTCCACGTCGCCGATGCCCCGTCGAAGGCGGAGAAGCCCAAGGCACCAGCACCTTTCGTTTACGACGGCAATCCCGAGCGACGGAAGTATGAGCTGCCCGTCGAGCCTGACGAAAACGTCGCGTATGGCTCGCATCGCTTGCAGGCGATTTATTTTTGGCGGGTCAAGTCCGATCAGCCCACGCCGCTGCTCGTTTACATCCATGGCGGCGGCTGGACCGGCGGGGACCGCTCCGTGGCCCGAAGCATGATTCTGTCAGCGCTCAATGCCGGAATCTCGGTGGCCGCCGTGGATTACCGAACCACCAAGGATTCCACTGCCGATGGGCTCGTGCCGCCGGTGAAGGGACCGATGCTCGACTGCGCCCGCGCCCTCCAGTTCTGCCGCAGCAAGGCCAAGGACTGGAACCTCGACAAAACCAAGGTCGCCCTCTCCGGCGGGTCCGCCGGTGCCTGCACCAGCCTCTGGCTGGCCTTTCACGATGATCTGGCCGATCCCACGAGCGCCGATCCCATCGCCCGCGAATCCACCCGCGTGCTCTGCTCTGCTCTGCTCTGCTCTGCTCTGCGGTGTCCGGTGCCCAGACCACGCTCGACCCTCACCAGATGCGTGAATGGACACCCAACAGTAAATACGGCTCGCACGCCTTCGGCATCGCGTGGGATGCGAAGCAGAAAATCGGCTCCTTCCAGATGTTCTACGACGCCCGCGAACGCATCCTGCCTTGGATCAAAGACTACTCGCCCTACGAACTCGTCAGCCGCAGCGATCCGCCCGTGGGCCTTTTCTACAGCACGCCGCCGAACCTCGGTCAGGAGAAAAAGATCCCACTCACACGGCGAACTTCGGCGTGAAGCTCAAGGAACATTGCGACGCTCACCAAGTCCCCTGCGAACTCGTCTATCCCGGCGCACCGAACGTGAAATACGCCACCGACAGCGACTACATCAAGGCCCACCTGCGGCCTGAGTTGAAGTAAGGCCCGCCACTCAACATCTGTCGCCATTCCACAATGAAACTCCATTTCGCCGCCGCCTTGCTCCTCGCCACTTCAGTCATCACCGCGACGCCGAGCGCCCCGTTGATGCAGCGCATCATGAATGCCGCCGACAAGGACAAAGACGGCAAGCTTGCTCTCGAAGAGTTCAAACGGCTCGACGTGCAGGCGGTGCATCACGGCGACGAACACTTCAAAGCCGGTGACACTGATAGCGATGGATTCATCGCCGCCGACGAACTCGCTCATGCACTCAAAAAGCAAACGTGGTTCTCGATTCTCAGCGAAGGCATCGAATCCTGCTTCGCCAGACTCGATGCGAACAAGGACAGCAAGCTCGATGCGCTGGAGTATCGCAATATCTCGAAGATGGGCGCTCACAGCATGCAACACTTCAAAGGCGCGGACACCAGCAAAGACGGCTTCCTCAATCTCACGGAGTTCACCGCTCACGCCGAGGGAAAGCTCAAGCGAGTCGAAGGTGGCGTGACGACGAAGAAGCCCACGAAGTAACGCGTTTTGATACATCACGCTCGCTGCCCTGATTCCATGAAACCCACGCTCACACTGCTCTCCGCACTTTTCCTCACGTCGCTCCTGCCGCTCACCGCAGCGGAATTGAAGGTCGCCTCCGTCCTGGGCGATCACATGGTTTTACAACGCGACAAGCCCGTCGCCGTTTGGGGCTGGGCGGATGTGGGTGAGTCCGTGACCGTCTCCTTCGCCGGGCAATCGAAATCCGCGACCGCAGATGCCGGTGGGAAGTGGTCATTGAAGCTCGATGCCATCGCGGCTTCCGCAGAGCCGCGTGTGTTACTCGCGACTGGCAAAGACGGGCGCAAGGTCGAGGTGAAGGACGTGCTCGTGGGCGAGGTGTGGCTCGGCTCCGGCCAGTCGAACATGGCGATGACCGTCGCGCGTTGTTACCACTTCGATGTGGAGAAAGCGGCGGCGAAGTTCCCGCTGATGCGTCATTATCGCGAAAGCTCCGGCCCGTCCGAGAAGCCACAGGCCGAAGGCAAAGGCGCATGGCAATCTTGCACGCCGGACACCGTCGGGGGCTACTCTGCGGCGCTGTATTTCTTTGGACGCGAGATTCACCGGGAAGTCGGCGTGCCCGTCGGCCTCATCAATACCTCCGTGGGCGGCACGCAGATCGAGTCATGGGTCGCTGGCGAGGTGCAGACCTCCGATCCTGAGACGAAGTCGAACTACGACACACGGCTCGATACCTTTTTGAAGTTCGATCCGGCGCAGGCACTCGCTTTGCATCAAAAGCAGCTCGCCACCTGGAAAACGGCTTCCGAGAAGGCCAAGGCGAACGGCACGCCCTTCGTCGTCCCCGCACCGAACGACCCGCTCGCCATGTATAAGCTCAAAGGCGGCCCCGCCGGTCTCTTCAATGGCAAGGTCGTCAATCTCGTGCCATACACACTTCGCGGCATGATTTGGTATCAAGGCGAAGGCAACGCCGGTAGCAGCGCGGGCCTTTATCACAAGCAGCTCACGCAGCTCGTCACCAGCTGGCGCACGCTTTGGCAGGACGAATTGCCCTTCGCCTGGGTGCAGCTACCCAATTACACCTCGCCCGGCGAAGGCTGGCCGCGAGTGCGTGAATCCATGCTCAAGACGCTCGCTCTGCCCAAAACCGGCATGGCCATCACCATCGACCTCGGTGATGCGAAGGACATCCATCCGAAGAACAAGCAGGATGTCGGCAAACGCCTCTCCTGGTGGGCGCTCGGCACCGTGTATGGCAAAAATGTCCCAGCCATCAGCGGCCCACTGCCCGCAGGCTCGACCATCAACAGCAATGCGATCAGCGTTTCATTCAAGCATGCCAACGGCGGATTGAAATCCATCAAGGGCAGCGCTCTCACCGGCTTCCAAATAGCCGGTGCCGATCAACAATGGAAGCACGCCGAGGCGAAGATCGTCGGCGAGACCGTCGTCATCAGCAGCGAGGAGGTCGCGCAGCCTGTGGCCGTTCGCTATGCGTGGAAAGACTGGTCCGACTACAGCCTCGCCAATGGCGCGGGGTTGCCTGCCTCGCCTTTCCGCACGGATGACTGGCCCGCAGTGAAGAAGTGAGGCCCCGACAAAATCATCTTGATAACTGAACGACAGAACTCATGAACCACACCCTCACACTCATTATCGCAGTGCTGCTCGCGCCGCTCGCCGCGCTCCACGCCGCTGAAGCGTCTCCGATCGAGATCACTGACCACACGGTCATTTTCAAACACACCAGCACCGATCCGAAGGACCCGGCGAACACCTCGGGCTTCAACTTCGGGCCGAGCATCGCCGTGCTGCCGGATGGGCGATTGATGGCCGCTTGGTTTTCGTCGCCATCGGAGGGCGCGGAGTCGCAGCGCATCATGCAGGCGTTTTCAGCGGATCAAGGCCGCACCTGGGGCGGGGCGACTCTTTTGCAGGACTTTGCGGGACGCGCTGATTT
Organism: Prosthecobacter sp.; assembly: GCF_046154365.1. Lineage (GTDB taxonomy): Bacteria > Verrucomicrobiota > Verrucomicrobiia > Verrucomicrobiales > Verrucomicrobiaceae > Prosthecobacter. The sequence continues at coordinate 95 of NZ_JBJXFV010000102.1, read as the reverse complement.
TGATCCGTCGCTGTTTGTGGCCGGAAAAGAGACCTTTTTCTTCTTTTCGGCCTTCACTCCGCAGATCGACATCTACTTCCGCCGCAGCAGTGATT
>NZ_JBJXFV010000098.1:0-25887 GCF_046154365.1 Prosthecobacter sp. | reverse complement strand
CACATCGATGCCGTAGCCGCTGTAGCTGGTGAGGAAAACTTTGTCGCCGCTGATGATCGGGCTCGATGATCCAGGGCCGGGCAACTCGGTGCGCCAGACGAGGTTTTCTTTCTCACTCCAAGTCAGTGGCAAGTCCGCGTCTGCTGTGACACCATCCGCTGTGGGACCGCGAAATTGCGGCCAGTCGGCGGCTTGAGCCGCCAAGGAGAGTGTAACGAGAATGAGGAGAGGCTTCATAGTCGCATGAGAACGCCTGCTGACTGCGATAGCTTGCGGAAGCTCTCTTGGGTAAAGGCCGCTTCGATCTTTGGGAAGAAGGCCAGCGTGAGCTCCAGCTTGCGGCGGATCTTTGGGAAGCGGCCCCCGCGATGGATCAGCCATGGTCGGGTGGCGCTCCAGCAGATCGGTGAAAAAGCCCTGCGTGAGATCCTGCGCATCATGTGGTGCATGACCACGACGACGAACGAACGCATACAGCGGATACCAGTAGTCACGACACAGCGCCGACATGGCCTTCCGCGCCTGGGTGCCGTCTTTTTCATGCTGCGCCGCCAGCACCAAACTCCAGCGCGTGGTGTAAAACTCCCGTGCGCCGGGTGCGATGGAGTCATCCACACGTTCTAGTCAACACCACCGCAGCAAGCGCCATCAATGCTGTTTCTTCGGCACGCTATCTTACTGAGAACGCGGCCTTCAGCTCGACCGGCTGCACGCTGCCAGGCTGGTCGTCGAGTGGCCAGTTGGTGTGGTAGTTATTCTGGGCTTCACGCGGCTTTTCGAGTTGTTTGAAGATCAGCGGCTTCACGATCCACTTCACGGTGTAGTTGCCCGATGGCAGCTTGCCGAGGTTCACTGCAGTGACTTCGTAATAGGTGAAGGTTTTGAAGTAGTTTCCCTGCCAGATGGCCTCGTGCATCGTGATGGTGAACGTGTTGCCGCTGCGCTCGATCTTCTCGATCCACACGCGGTCGTTGTCGTCGAGATGGCGGGTGCGGAAGAGGAGCCAGTTGTCATCGCTGGCGGTCGTGGCGGGCTTTTTCTCGGCCAATTCATCTGCCCAGTCATCGAGCGACATGCCCTGCGGCTTCTGCTGGATCGCAGGCGCGTGCTGCAGCGTGGCGGAGTCGTTCCACTTGCCGGTGTCGCCGCGCACAAGCTGACGCTGATCGCTCAGCGTGCCGCGTTGGGAGCGGTCTTTAACTTTTTTGAGCGTGTCGGCCGACAGAGATGCTGTCATTGCGCATAAAAGAAGAATGAGCCTACGGAATACGCGGAACACTCGGAAAGGCGAGAGATGCGAATGAACCGGTTCCATCTGAATTCCGTGTCTTCTGTGTGTTCCGTAGGCATTCATGGTTTGGAATCATTTCTTGTTCTGAATGCGAAACAGCGACGAGAAAGTGCGGATGAACAAACTGCCGCGGGCGATGGCTGGCGTCGCCCAGGCGACGTCGCCGAGGGAGTTTTTGCGCACGAGTTTGTATTCGGGGCCGTCCTCGAGCACCCAGGTGTCGCCGTTTTCGTTCAGCATGAACACGCGACCGTTGTAAGCCCAGGGCGATGCATAGAAGCGGCCGCCTTTCGTGTTGAGCCGCTGCTTGGCGATGATTTCCTCGCCAGTCTTCGCGTTGAAGCAGCCCAGCAGGCCCGAGTCATAACAGACGAAGAGCTTGTCGCCGCTGATGAGGTAGCCGGGATGGATGCTGGAGCCGCGTTTCTGCGACCATGCGATGAACTCATTGCTCGTTGCGTCGCCTTGCAGCGTGATGTCGCCCTTGGTTCCGGGTTTGATGGCATAAAGCGGGCCGTAGTGATAACCGGCACCTGCGTAGAGCAGTCCATGCTTCGACAGCGGGATCTGGCTGACGAGTCCAGCCGTGCCGCTGAGTTCCCACAGCAACGCGCCGTCCGCCGGCACGTAGGAGCGGATTTTGTTCGCGCCGATGGTCACCAATTCGCTGCGCGTGCCGCTCTCCCACACATAGGGCGTGGACCAGGTGCTCTGCTCCTCTCGTGCCACATGCCACAGCGTTTTTCCGGTAAGCTTGTCGAGCGTTTCGAGCCAGGACTCCTGATCGTTGTCGTTCTGAATGAAGACACGGCCGCCATGCAGCACGGGCGAGGTGCCGGTGTTCCAGCCATCGCGCATCGGATAGCTCGGCCAGCGCCGCTCCCAGAGTTTTTTGCCATTCATATCGCAGCAAAACAGGCCGATGTTGGCAAAATAGCCATACACACGTTCGCCATCCGTCACCGGTGTCTCATTGGCGAAGGAGCTGCGCGGATGTCGCATCTGCGGCGGCACACCTTGATGCGCCTCGAACTCCCAGAGGATTTTTCCCGTCGCGAAATCAAGGCAGTAAAGCATCCACCGATGCACCTCGCCGCTACCGACATGACCGCCCGGATAACCGCCCACCTGCGGCACCGGCAGTTCCTTCTCACCCACCGCCGAGGTCACAAAAACCTTGTCACCCCACACAATGGGCGACGACCAGCCCCAACCCGGCACCTTCACCTTCCACACCACGTTCTCCGTCCCGCTCCATGTCTCTGGCAACGTCGCGCCTTCGCCGAGACCGTCGGCGGCCGCACCGCGGAACTGCGGCCAGTGCTGCGTGACGCCTGCGCGCACAGAGGGCGTCACGTCTTCAAGTTTTGGTTCGACTCTGGCCAACCGCATCACGCTCCCCTTCGCCATGTTGCAGAATAGCAGCTCGCCATCGCGAGGATCGACGCCGATGCCCGTGATCGCAGGCTCGAAAGCGATGATCTCCTGCTCCCAACGCCCGTTCTTCTCACGCGCCGCGATCACACGACCAAAGGCATAGTCCGCGCAGAGATAAGCGTCTTTGAACTCAGGGAACTGCGTACCGCGATACACTCGACCACCAGTGATGCTGAGGCCCGTTGTGCGCGGGTATTCGAAGATGGGATCAATGGGTTTGAATACGGCAGGCAACATGTCCTTGCCGGGGCCGAGATCGAAGGCGTGCATTCCTTCGCGATGACTCCAGCCGTAATCGCCACCTTTGACGATAAGATTCACCTCCTCGTGTAGATTCTGGCCCACATCGGCCGCAAAGAGACGGCCTGTCGGTGGATCAAAGCTGAAGCGCCAGACGTTGCGCAGACCGGTGGCCCAGATTTCGGTGCGCACAGTGGAGGGGTCGATTTTTTCGCCGTGATGCGATGTGGCACCGATGAAGGGATTGTCTGCTGGCACGGTGTAGGTGCCGACATGCACCGCAGGATGCGGATTGGGTGGCAGGCTACCGGCTTTCTTATCCACGTCGATGCGCAGGATGGCGGCATGAAAATCTTTGTGGATGAAGCGACCGCTGTCGAAGAGGTCATTCGCGCCACCGCCATCGCCCGCACTGATGTAGAGAAAGCCATCGGGGCCGAAGTGCAGATCGCCGCCGTTATGATTGCCCGCCGGATCTCGCTGTGTGATGAGAGGCTGCTCGGTGCCGCCATCAAAGCGCGAGACACGTTGATGAAGCCGGCCGTCGATGCGCAGGCTGTAGCAGACGAAGAAGCGTTTATTGTGCGCATAGTCGGGGTGAAACGCGAGACCGAGCAGTCCGCACTCGCCTTTGTCTTCAAGTTTGCCGTCTGGGCGCTCGGTGAGATTGGCAAAGAGCTGCTTCGTCGGCGTGGGTTGATGCAGTTTCGTCACCGCCTGGATGCAGCCGGTCTTTTCGACGACGAACAGGCGATCCTCCTCACCTGGAGCACTCACCACGGCCACCGGCATCGAAAAGCTCATCCCACCGAGCGCATCCTCCAGCGCAAACGCCATCTGCGGTAGTGGCGGCGGGACCGGCGGCCGCTTCCCCTTCGGAGCTTGCTGCGCCGAAGCCAACAGGCATGCGAGCATCAGGATGGCAGCAATGTGACGTTTCATGATTGTATTCCCACAAAAACGAAGCCGGGGCGGAAACCGTTCAGAGGTTTGGATCCACATTCTTCTTTCGCCACGCCTGCAACCGCGCCTTCAAATCCGCGCGTTTCGCCTGATGTGCGGGATCAGCACCGAGATCATGAAGTTCATGCGGATCGTTTTGCAGGTCGAAGAGCTGCTCGCGACCGGCTTTGGGGTAGATGATGAATTTCCACCGCTCGTCGCAAATCATGCGCTGCGTGTCGGTGAACATACCGGTGACGAACTCATGCACACGGTCGGTTTGATGCCGCAGCAGTAGCGCGAGGCTCTTGCCGGTGACAGTGGGTGGAATGGCGATGCTGCTCAGCTCGCAAAGCGTGGGGAAGAGATCGTGCAGCGTCACGAGAGCGGTGCGGCGCTCGTTTTGCGGCAAACCAGGGCCGCAGATGATGAGCGGGCTGCGGATGCTGTGCTCATACTGGTTTTGTTTGCCCAGCAGGCCGTGACTGCCGAGCGCGAGGCCTTGATCGGCGGTGAAGACGATGATCGTGTCATCTGGTGAAGGTAGCGTGGCGAGGATGCGGCCGAGCTGCGCGTCGAGATCGGTGATCATCGCGTAATAGAGCGCCAGTTCTTCGCGAACGGCGGTTTCCGTCCGTGGCGTGGGCAGGAGCTGCTCGTCACGTCCGTCGATGTTGCCGTGGTCGAAGGGATGCTGCGCGGCGAAATTGGCCGGAAGCGGCATCTTGGCCGGATCGTAGCGGTTTTTCATGCCTGTGGGCCACTGCCGCGGATCGTGCGGAAAGGCGAAGTTCACGTGCAACAGCCATGGTTGGTCCTTCGGTGCGGTTTGAATCGCATGAATGGCACCGTCGGCGATGTGGCGACTATTGTCGGGCTGCAAACCGACACCTTGATCCAGTTCGGCTTTGCCATCGTCCGTTTTGAAGGTCCAACCGCGATAACCCGTGAGCGGACGACCCCGGTCGTCGATCTCCGGTTGCGTGACGCCTTTGCCACCGCCGCTGGAGTAAAGACCGCTTGCCGTCGTGTAGCCACGCTGCATGGGATGACCGTCATTGTGCCATTTGCCAGTGTAGCAGGTGTGGTAGCCAGCGTTTTGAAACGTGCCCGCGAGTGTGGCAAGTTTGGGATCAATCGCGCCGCCGGGGTACTGTGGCAACGCTTTGAAGGCATGCGTGCCGGTGAGAATCTGCGCCCGGCTCACATGGCAGATCGGATAGCCCGCATACGCACGCGTGAAGGTGATGCCGCGTGCCACGAGGCGATCAAGGTTGGGTGTTTTGATCACCGCATTGCCCAGTGCATGAATCGTGTCGGGCCGTTGGTCATCAGCGACGATGAGCAGGATGTTCGGAGCGGCATGAAGGCCGACACTGAGCCAAAGGACGAAGAACAGCGTGCGCATGCTGTCATCACGAAGCGAAGCACATCATCCTTGCCAGTTACTTCGGCAGACGCAGCACAAAGCACGCACCATCCTTATGCGCCGCATCCAAGGTGATAGCACCACCCAACGCCGTCGCCAATCGGCGGCACAGTGCGAGCCCCAACCCGACGCCGGGAGATGAATGCGCCGCCTGATCCGCGCTCTTGTGAAACGGATGGAAAATCCGCCGCCGCTCGTCGCGTGAGATGCCGCCACCGTGATCACGCACCCGCAGCATCGCAAACTTCCCGCTCGTGTCCGCCTCCACATGGATCACCGGCTCCGCAGCACGTGGGGCGGCGTATTTGCAGGCGTTATCGACGAGATTGAAGAGAATCTGCTCCACCGCCGCCGCGTCGATGTGCAATTGCGTTTTGCGATCCGCCTCCGTGGCATGCACCCGCACTTCCATGCTGCAATCATCGGCGCGTTGCTTCAATCGTGGCAAAACTCGGTCCAGCAAATCGCCGATCGTCACATTCTCCGCACGCGCCTTCGCGCTGCCGCGTTCGAGTCGCGCATAGGCCAGCACGTTCTCGACCAGATGACTCAAGCGGCCCGCCTCGCCCGTCAGCGTGTCGAGATAGGTCTTCCGCTGCGTTTCATCCGTCACCATGCCGTCTGCCAGCATCTCGGAATAAAGGCGGAACGTCGTCAGCGGCGTGCGCAGTTCATGCGTCACGGCGGAAACGAAGTCGGCACGCCGTTCGCTGAGCGCCACGGTGCCGTGCAGCACCATGCCCACCGCCGCGGCGGCCAGCAGCACGCAGGCGAGTGCGATGGCGAGCGATTTGCGCAGAGGTGTCCAAAACGGCAGCGGCGGCAGTTGGATCACGCCCGCCATCAGTCGCACGGGCAATGCGGCGAAGCGCTGCGGATCATCGGTGGGTCGCACACCCACGGTCGCATTCGCCGCAGGTTCGAAATGCGCATCGGGAAACAGATCCGTGATCTCTTTCAGCCATGCTTCGCGCAGCGCCGGCCAGTCCAGCCACACGCCTTGCACGAGCCGCACACCGTCCACCACCGCCTCACGCGTCAGAACCAGATGCTTGCCCAGCCACACGCCTTGAAACGGACGCGAACTGGTGGCCGCTGCGTTGGTTGTCAGCGCCACGGCAGCCTTCGCAAAATCCACCGGTGCGCTTGGGGCCGGTGCTGGGGTTGTGGCGGGCAATCTTGTCGCTGCAACGGCGGCAGGAGCCGCCGGTGCTATGGCTGCCGCCATTTGGGAAGCCCCCTCTTTCACTTCATCGGTCTTCTTCATCGGCTTGGGCACAGGCAGCGCCTTCAGCTCCTTGTCGGCGGTCTTCGACAATTCCAACGTCCCGGCCCCAGTCTTCATCTTGATCATTGGCTGCTGCTTGATCGCCTCCTCATTCTGCGCGGTCACCGCCCGGCTGCGCAGCGCATTCTCTGTGTAGTTCAGTTGAAGCTGCTGCGAGCCGACCTGACCTTGCTGTACCGCCCAGGCACCGTTGCGCGGCAGATTCGCATCATTCGCTTCGAGCGGCTTGTCGTCAGCAAACTCAAACCGCGCCACACTGGCCTGCTCCGCGAGAATTTGGCGGTTGAACACCACTGTTGGCGCAAGTGCGGCAGGTTTGTTGCTGCGCAACGAAGGCAGGTAGGACGAGACCTTCGGCTCCGGCGTGATGGGATTCGAAGGTTGCGCCATCAACTCACGCAGGCCATTCAATCGCTGCTCGCTGCGCGTCAAATCGTCCGCATTGATGAACTGCGCCAGCGCCAGTGCTCGTTCGCCATTCTGCGGCACTTGCGGGGAGATGATCTGCCCGCGTGCGTCCATTTGGAAATGCAGCAGCACATGCTCGGGCGTTTCCGCCAGCAGCGGCGATGGTACCAGCACCTCGCCCTTCGCCACATTGCCATACGCCTTGTTCACCAGACCTTCCGGTGAGTGAAACGGCCGGAAATCATGCGGTGGCCGCGCATTCTCGCGAATCATGAGCGCACTCGCCTGGAAATCGAGACGCCACAGCGCCAAGCGCACGCGCTCCTGCTGGTCCGCATCCCGCGCCGCCTCCTCACGCGTGCGTTCCAGCGACAGCGTGTGCCAGCTCACCCACGCCATCGCCGCGAGCAGCAGCCCGAGGCAGGCGAGAAAGGTGATCCAGATGTGGAGTGGTTTGCGCATGAAGAAACGTTGAAATGGAACCACTAACGGACACTGACTTCACACTGATGAAGAAAAAATTCAGAAGCCATGAGTGTAAAGTCAGTGTCCATCAGTGGTTAAAAATTCTGGTTTCAGGTGAGTTGATAGCCCTTACCACGCACGGTGACGATCACACGCGGCGACTCGGCATCATCTCGCAGCTTGTGCCGTAAATTGGCGATGTGCATGTCCACCGTGCGTGTCTCCGTCTGATTGTTGTCGATGTGCCAGACGCGTTGTAGCAGCTCATCACGCGAAACGGGTCTGCCGCGATTCAACGCGAGATAGCGCAGCACATCACGCTCGCGTTCGGAAAGTTCAGTGCGCTCGCCATTCTCGAATCGCGCTTCGCTTTTGCCAAAATCAATCGTCGTAGCCGCCAGCTTCAGCGTTTCGGTGGGTGGTTGGCGTTCTGGAGCACGACGCAGCACCGCTTCGACGCGAGCGAGCAATTCGCGCACACTGAAAGGCTTCACCACATAATCATCAGCCCCCAAGCTCAAGCCACGCACACGATCATTCTCCTCGCCACGCGCCGAAAGGATGATCACCGGTGTTCCCGGGCGCTCCCGCCGCAACGCCTTCAAAATATCGAACCCGCTGGCATGCGGCAGCACCAGATCGAGCAGCATAAGGTCGAACGTGGCGCTCAAGGCCAGCTTCAAGCCCTTCTCACCGTCTGCGGCTTCCAAGGTCGTGTGACCGGCGAACTTGAGCGCATCGAGGACGCCGCGACGGATCGCGGCGTCGTCTTCAACAACTAGAATGGTGGCAGGCATGGGGGAAGGTTAAATGACGAAAGACGAATGGGGAATGACGAAATCAGCACGGCCCCTCACCCCTGCCCTCTCCCCGAAGATCGACATGGAGCACGTCCAGCTTGGGGCGGGGAGAGGGAGATCGGCTTGCGAGCGTCATGAAAATCAATCCGAGTCACAAAGCGAACCTCCTCTCCCCGTCGAGCGCCTGAACAGCTCCTGCGTTTCCTTCGGGGAGAGGTCGGGTGAGGGGTCAGTTGCTCATTTCTCCCACGCGATGCCCTTCTTCTCCGCCTGCGCACGCAGCGCCTTGGTCATCGCGGTGTCCAGTGTGTCGGTCTTGGCGGACTCCTTGCGTTGCGTGGCGACGTAGGCCTCACGCTCTTTGTTCAGGGTTAGGACCTGCTTTTGAATCTCCGCACGTTCGGCGGTTTTTTTCTCGAGGTGGGCCTTGCGCTCCTCGACGGTCATCTTCTTCATCTCCTCGGGCAGATCGGCCTCTTTGACCTTGGTGATGTCGAAGTCTTTGCTCTTGCTGGCATCGACCAGATCCCAAGTGGCATTGAGGTAGTTCGAGCTGGCCTTGGTGAGCGTGCGCTGCACGGCGGCACCGGATTGCTCATTGCTGGCGGCGTTGAGGTCCTGAACTTCCTGGCGTGCCTTGGCGGCGGGAGCAGCGGCACCATAATTGATGTAAGTGCTGTTCAGCGCCTCGTTGAGCTTCACGATCTCCTTATCCTGTGGCGCTTCGATGTGAACGATGGCCTGGTTCTGGTCGATCACGAGGTATTTGCCGTCGGCGAGCAAAGCGCCCTGGTTCCAATGCTCCGCGATGCCCTGCGCCTCGCCGCCGCAATGAATCGTATTCACGATGATCCCCTTCGCGATGGCATCTTTGCAGCTCTGCTTCGAGTCAATCGGCCCTTGAGTGAACGGCTCATTGCCGGCGATGAAGATCGCCTTGTAAACCTTCGGATTCGCATCCCAGGCGAGATCCAAGGTCGCACGCTGGATCACCGCACCGCAGTATTCCTCGCCACCGTTCGTGGTGAGGGCAAACAGCTCCTCAGAAATCTTGTCCAGGTCGCGAGTGAGCGGCTGGATCTGTCGAATCCAATGCTCCTGCGAGTTCAGTGACGATTTGCCGTATTCATAGAGCGCCACTTGCACGACTGGGGTTTTGCCGTCCTGCTTGGCGGTGATGAATTCGTTCACCAGCTTCCAAAGCTGCGTTTTCGCCTGCTCGATCAGGCCGCTCATGCTGCTGCTGGTATCTAGCAGCACGGCGATCTGGACCAGCGGTCCGTCGATGACGGTTTCGACCTTGGCAATTTCCGCCACCGGTGCGGGCGGCTGAACTTCTTTGGCGTGGCTGATGCACGCGGTCAAAGCCGCGGCGATGAGGATGTGTTTCGTTTTCATGATGATGTTGGGTTGAGTTGACGGGAAAGATTTCAGCGGATGAGCACAAGCTGACCGCGATGTTCGAGCAGCAGCTCACCACGCAGCGCGAACAGGCTCTGGCGGTTGTCAGCGGCGAGTTCATCGACCAAGCGGCCAAACTCGGCGCTGCCGATCTCGATGGTGCGGTCCGGCGCGCGCTCGGCCTTGGCGGCGTTCGCATCGCTCCAGCGGTTGCCTTTGTTAAAAAAGGCTCCGGCCTGAACCTGCTGCACGCTGGTGATCTCGACGGCGTTCATCTTGTCATCGAGGAAGCGGTTGCGGACATTGAGCTGCTTCGATTCGACTGCTTTCTGTAAATTACCGGCCTGCGACACGGCTGCGGGGCCGCTGCGCATTTTCATCGCCTTGTCGCTGTAGTTAAAGGCCGCCTTGCTGGCATTCGGAGCCGCCGCAGCGAGCGAAGTGCCTTCTTCGGCCAAGAAGGCGGTGTATTCGGTCAGAATACCGAACTGCGTCGAGAGACGGACGATTTCGTTCACCAGCTCGGTTGTGTTCGCCGTCGCACCATCGGCACCGAGATCACGGATCGCCTCGCTGAGCACGGCGATCTTATTGCTGGCCCACAAGCGGGCCACGAAGGCGTTGGCGGTGCTCGCTTTGTCGAGATTGAAGGTGAAATCGAATTTCCGCTCGCCTTCCGCCGATGCGCCCGTGAGTTGAAAATGCAGCGGCGCTTCACCACGATAGGTGCCGGAGAGAAGAATCTGCTCGCCCTCAAACACATCGGGCAACGGCGATGGAATCAGGTCACTGACACGATTCGGATCATCCAGCACACGCAGCGCGGGCTTAGTAAGCAATGGGCCACGCAGACGATCAAACACACGGCCGACTTTGACCTCCACGTCCTCCTTCGGCAGCACAAACTCAGCGCTGGCCCGCGTGTCACGGGCGATGCGTGACAACAGCGGCGTGTTCACATCCACACCGACGCCAAAGGTGAATACGCGGCGCTGGTGCGGATTCCCCTTCCCCACCGCTTCACGAATCGCCTTCTCCGAGGTCTGGCCGATGGTGGGCAGGCCGTCGGTGAGGAACAACACGAGTGGCAGCATGCCATCGAGCGGCTTCTGTCGTAGCGCCTCGACCACGGAGTCATGAATGTTCGTGCCGCCGCTCACGCGTAGTGCGCTGATGTAATCACGCGCCTGCTTGGTCGTCTCCGCGTTCTTGATCACCGGCTGCGCGGCAAACATTTCGACCGCCTCGTTATAGACAATGAGGTTGAAGCCCTCACCATCGTTCAAGCCTTCGATCACCTGCAACGCCGCCGCCTTCACCTGGTCCAGCTTCGGCCCGGCCATGCTGCCGCTGCGGTCGATGACGAGCGTGACTTCACGCTGGATCGGCTTCGCATCCGCTTTCGGCTTCGGCGGGGCGATCATCACGAGAAAATAGCCGCCGCCGATCTTCGGGTCGGGATAAGCGAGCAGCGAGGCCGTCATCTCGTCCTTCGTCTCTCGCAGCAGCGACACACGGAAGGCACCGGGGTCTTTGGTTTTGCACGAAAGGCTCGCTTCATTGCCATTCGGCTGCTTGACGGCGATTTCATGGCTCGGCGAGTACACCGAGGCGATGCGCGAGGTCGATTTGACGCGCATGGAGAGTTTCCACGGCACCGCATACTCCACCGCCTCCGAACGCGGCAGCACGTAGTCTAACCGTGCACCGTCCGCCTCAAGAAGCTGCTCATAAGTCACCCGCACCTTCTGAGTGCCGTTGGCGGGAACCGGAAAAACACTTGATTTGACCACCGCATTGCCCACGAACTCCAGCAGCGCCGGATCACGCGTCTGCGCCACGATGCTGTCGTAAATCCGCCGCGCCTCATCGCGTGGCAGCAGCCGTGCCGTGCCTTCCGCATTGCCACCTTCAAACGTAAACGCCTTCAAAACGGCTCCCTGCGGCACGGGAACGAGCAATTCCGACTCCAGCGGCCGATTCGTCGGATTGCGCAACGCGATGTCCAGCGTCGTGATGGCGATTTGATCCGCGAGGTCGATGCGGGCATCAACTTGCGTCACTTGAACCGCCTGCGTGTGGATGATGCGTGTGTTGGGAGAAATCCACGCTGGCATGCGCGCCGTCTGCGCGGTCAGGTTCGTGGCGAGAAAGAGGGCACAAAGAATCGTCTTCATGCCGCCATGATGATTCAGGCGGAAGCGGGCTTCTGTAAACCCGGTGTAAATCGCATGGGCAGTCGTATTGAAGGTATGATGTCCCTGATTGCGTTTTGGTTCTGACAGTAATTCCTTCCGCGCATGCCCCCCCAAGATGCAGACGAGCCTGCCTGGACTCAGGACTCTTCTTTGAGCGATGATCAGTGCTGGCATCCCTTCAAAATCTGGGAAGCCGCACGACGAGTACAATTCAGCCAATCCAATCAGGCGCGTGAAGAATATGCCGCTTGGCTCGCAGCGGAACCAAAGCCCGAACTCGGGCGCGTGCGTCAACCGGCGTGACAGCGGCCCAAAGTTTATCGCTTCTCCTAATGACGTGAGGCTCGCCGCCTATCCACCCATGGTCACGAGGGTGGAAAAATGCAGTTCACGGGCTTGCCTGACAAGGTGCGGTAGATGTCGAAGTCACGCCGGTCCACAGTGAGCACCGGACGCTTGGGATTCAGTTCAGCCATGCGCACGACGCAAGCATCCGCGAGGCCGGGATCGATGTCCTCATACTTGGCGAGCCATTTGATCAGGGCCGCAGCCTCCGATTCGGCAGAAAAAGTCGTTTTGATATCTCCAACCGCGAGCATGGACAGCAGCGGAGCGGGTGTACCGAGCAGCCAAGCCGCCTCGGTGAGTACGGCTTCACAGACGAGCGGCGGTGCGGTGATCTCGACGCCACGCGCCCAGTCATGATGGGCATCACGCGCATTCCAAAAGGCAACCAGCCAGCCAGTGTCAGCGATGGGTGGCATGGCGGGCTTTGAAAATGTCCCGGGCTTTCTCGCGCGTGCCGATGGAGAGATCGGCGGGCAGGCCTTCCAGCGGCGGTGCGGACAGCGATTTCATTCGAAATGAACGGGGGGGCTTGCTGCCGCGTTTCGGTGTGGGCTTCGCGTGCAGCGGCAATTTTTGGCCGAACGATTCGACGATGGCTTCAAGCCTGGAAACACGAGCTGTGAGTGTGGCAGATGGCATGGCGCTATGATGCGGAAAAATTGCCTTCGGCCAAGATGAATTTCACCTCACCAAAAGCTCCTCACCGCGATACACCACGCGCTCGACCATGCCTTGGAGCGTTTGGTCGAGGAAGGGGGTGTTGACGCTCTTCGATTTCATGAAAGTGCGGGTGAAGGTGGTGGTGCGGGCGGGGTTGAAGAGGATGAACTCGGCGATGCCGCCTTCGTTGACGGGAACGGGCGGGAGTTTCATGATGCGGCGAGGTTCGGCGCTGTAGCGCTTCACGATGAGGCCCCAGTCGAGGATGTCTTTGGAGATGTAGTAGTCGTAGAGCGAGACGAGGGCGCTTTCGAGGCCGGTGATGCCGAAGGGGGCGCTGGCGAAGTCCTGGTTCTTCTCAAACGGCGTGTGAGGGGCATGGTCGGTGGCGATGACGTCGAACCAGCCGTCTTTGAGGCCCTGGAGCAGCGCGGCGTTGTCCTCGGGCGTGCGCAGCGGCGGGTTCATCTTGTAGTGCGTGTCGTAGTCGCCGATGTGCTCGTGATTGAACATCAAGTGATGCGGCGCGATCTCGCAGGTGACGCGGATGCCGCGATCTTTGGCGCGCTTGATGGTGCGCATGCCCTCGGCGGTGGTGACGTGCTGGATGTTGAGATGCACGCCGGTGAACTCGGCGAGGCGAATATCGCGTGAGATGGAAATTTCTTCGCTGATGCTCGGGATGCCGGGCAGGCCGAGCGCGTAGCTAATCTTGCCCTCGTGCATGCAGCCTTTGCCGCTGAGTTCTTTGACTTCGCAATGACTGGCGAGCGGCAGGTCGTAATCGCGGGCGTATTCCATCGCACGGCGGAGGACCTGCGGATTATCGACGGGGAAACCGTCGTCGGTGAGCATGACGCAGCCGGCAGCCTTCATGCCGGCGATGCCGGCGAGTTCCTCGCCTTTGCGGCCTTTGGTGATGGCACCGGTGGTATAAATGCCGGGGCCGATGCGGGTGCGGCGGGCGCTTTCGAGCACGCTGCGGACGACGCCGGCGTTGTCGATGGCGGGTGCGGTGTTCGGCATCATCACGAAGCCGGTGACGCCGCCGTTGATCGCGGCTTCAGCGCAGGTGGCGATGTTTTCTTTGTCCTCCTGGCCGGGTTCGCGGGCGTGAACGTGAATGTCAAAGAGGCCGGGGAGCAAAATGCGGCCGGTGCAGTCGATGACTTCGCAATCGCTGACGCCGGTGATTTCAGGGGCCACACCGATGATCTTATCGCCCTCGACGAGTACGTCGGCAGTTTGCAGCTTCGGCGAGTCTTCGCTGGCGATCTGGGCGTTGCGGTAGAGGCGTTTCATGAAAAGGGCAGTCAAAGTGCGGGGATGATATTTACACCGCGCAGTCCAAACAGCGGTGCGGCGGCGAGCAGGTGGCGGTCATGGGAGTAAATCTCGGCAAACCCGTTCTGTGCTGCAGAGGCCAGATGCAGGGCGTCTGCCGCCCGCAGAAACACGCTGGCGGAAGCTGTGGCAAAAACGGCTTCTGCCTGCTGATAGACCGCTGCGGTCAACGGGAAGCAGTGCAGGCCGCCCGCCTGGCAGTCGTTCTCGAACTGTCTGCGCAACTGCTCGTAGGCCGCCATCTCAATGCGTGTCTCGCGCAGGGCGCGATGGAAGGCGGCGAGAGTCTCCAAACGCCCGTGGCGGGCGGTGCTGATGGCATCCGTCGCGGCCAGTTTTCTCACCTCGGCGCAGCCATGATCCTCAAGGTAGAGCCTGGCGATGTAACTGGTGTCAAAGTAAAGCATGGTCAGCGGCCGTCACGATCCTCTGAAATGAGATCGGTGATGTCGCGATCACCAGCTTTCAAGCGGAATGCACCGGCCTGCTGCATGGTTTCGAATTCAGGCATCAGATTGCGGCGGGCAAAGTAGGGCTGTTCCGTCTCCGGGCCGGTTTCCTCGGGAACGCACTCCATCAGCAGAACCAAGGCCTCCTGGGACACGGTGCGCTGGTGTTTCGCCGCGGAGCGAGCAAGCCGTATAAGCAGGCTTTTCGGGAGAGGTTCGATGACGAGTGCGGACATGCTGACAAAGTGACGTGAACTTTCCCAAAGCGCAAGCGCCAGCCCAATCGTGGAGGGTTCACTTCTTCCGCACGTAGAGCAGCACGCGGTCGTGGGTGAGGAGGCAGAGGTCGAGGCGGCCGTCTTTGTCGAGGTCGAGGGCGGCGTAGTCGTGGGGTTCGTTTTCGAGGCCGGTTTTGCCACGGAAGTGAGGGTCGGTTTCGAAGACGCGGAAGTACATGGCGCTATCCCATTTCTGACCGGCGGCGGGCTGGAAGATCTCGATGACGCGGCTTTTGGCGGTGTCGATGAGGGCGATGTCATCCACATCTTCACCGGAGAATGAGGCGGCAATGAGATCGGAGGGCGTGGTGTCTTTGAGATCGCTGTCAAAGGTGGTGATGGTTTCAAGTTTGAGCGTGGTGCCGTCGAGCGGGGTGATTTGGAAGCTGGTTTTGGCAAGCAGGAGCAGTTGGGTGTTTTTTTCCGCCCCCGTGAGCACACACTGGTCGGGGGCCATGACGGGGAGGGCGTGGGTGTGGTCGGCGCGATAGACGCGGTCTTTGCCAGCAATGAGTTCATGCAGCTTGCTGTGAGTGGTGTCGATGAGGAGCACGGATACCTTGCCATCTTTGCGTGAGACGAGGGCGCTGTGCAGTTCGGCGGCGGGATCGGGCGCGTTGAACTGCTCGACGATGTTCGCCTTGCCGTCGGCATCGACTTTGAAGGCGCGGGCGAGCTGTTGATGGGCGATGAGGATTTCTTCCTTGCCGTCGCCGTCGAGATCGCCCGTGGTGAGTGCGGCGGGGGCGAGTTTGCTGACAAACGAATCAGGAATGCCCTCGACGCGTTTGAGGGGCGCTTTGGCGTCGGTGGTGCTGAGCAGCAATTGCAGCGGGCCGAGATTCGAGAACAAGGCGAGATCACCGCGACCGTCCTGATTGGCATCGACGACGCGAATGCCGTTGATGCGGCCGGTTTTGACCGTGAGTTCCTGCGTGGCGGCGTTGAAACCTTTGCCGGAGCCGGATTTGCGCAAGGTGATGAGCTGGGGCTTCGATTTGATCTCGCTGGCACAGAGGATGGTCGTTTCAGCGGGTGCGGCGATGGAGCCGGTGGTGAGAGCGAGCAACGTTTCGCCTTCCTTGGCCTGATAAACGATCTCGGGATAGACGAGGCGGTCGTTCTGCCAGCGAGCGACACCGATGGACTGCTCGCCGGGACTGAGCAGGACGAGATCGGCCTTCTTGTCGGCATCGACATCGGCGATGGCGAGGGATTCGACACCGCTGAGGATGGGAAACTCCCGGCCTTCACTGAACGCTCCACTGCCGCTGCTTTGGAACAACCACGCACGCGCGGCTTTCGGCTCTGACATGACGACATCAGCATGGCCGTCGCCGGTGAGATCGCCATAGGCGACGGCACCGTTCTTCGACTCAGTCGGCGGCATGGCATAGCGGATGGTGGCGGCACGGTCGGCGTTTGGTTCGGCAGCGCCCTGCGTGAGCTTCGCGACTTCGACCATGTTGGTTTCATCCTGAATCCAGGCGATGCCGGTTTTTTTGTCACCAAGACGGATGGGATGCAGCCAGTGGCGCGTGGTGGGGATTTCGAGCCGCCATTCCTCGCCAAAGGTGGTGCCTTCATGCTGCAAGCGCACGAGCAAGGCATCGCCTTCGGGTGCGGTGTAAAACAGATCAGCGCGGCCATCGGCATCGAGATCAGCGATGCTCAAACCGGCGCAGCCGCCTTCGCCAAGCGCGTAGTTTTGCGGGTCCGCCCACTCGCCAGGGGATTTTTGTAGCAACACCATCAAACGTGTGTTGGTGAGCAGGGCGATGTCATCGCGGCCATCACCGTTCAAATCGCGCACGGCGAGCACTTCGGTGTCGTCGGCGGTGGAATCGAGCGTGAACTCACGCTTCTCGGTCCAGGTGCCTTTGTCGCCCTGCATGCGGAGCACGAGTTTTTCATCATCGGTGATGAAGGCGATGTCCTGGCGCTTGTCGCCGTTCCAATCGCCGACAATGAGCGCCAGCGCGGCATGACCGATGACAAGCGGCTGCTTGTCGAAGCGGGAGACTTCGAGAATCGGGTTCCAGCGGTCGGTGCGGGCGGCTTTTTCGGGATCGCCGGGCTGCACGCCGTCTTTGCGCTGCAGCAGAAACTCGATGCGCGCGCGTGAGGCGTTCACGATGGCGAGATCGGTCAGGCCATCGCCATTGAAGTCGCCGGAACGCGGACTGGAGGTGTTCCAGTCGAGTTTGACGATCTCCGGGCCGTCGAAGTAGAGCGCGGGCTTTTCCGCGAGAGCCGCAGTGGCGAGCAGGATGAGGGCAATGGAGCGCATGAGAGTGATGCTGGATGCTGGCGGCTTGATGCTTGATCCAGAAACCAGCATCTGGCATCGGCGGTTACTTCGCCTCGACCGGCGTGGTCAGGTAATGAAGCTGGATGGCGTCGGGATGCGCGTAGCTGGCGCTGAGCAGGCTGCCGAAGTAACGCTGGAAGGTTTCATTTGAAGGACGTGCGGCGGCGTCAAACCAGCCGCCGGAAGCAGCAGCGGCGGGCGTTTCGTCTTCGGCATCGGCCTTTTTGACGGGGCCTTTCTTCTTGGCCGCAGCGGCCTTGCCGCCGCTTTTGGCTTCGAGCGTGGCGGCGGCAGTGGCGACCATGTTGAGCAGGCGGCCTGCATCTGTGACGCCGACGCCAGTGTAGTTCTTCGGCACGAGGGAGAGGAGGTTTTGCACATGCGCATTTTCCCAGACACTCGGACCCGAGGGATCCTTCATGCGGCCGAGGACTTTTTTCAGCGTGGTCGGTGTGCCGATGGAAATGAGCAGATACTTGCCGGTGTTGCAGAAGGCGACCTCGGTGGCGGCATTGGCGGTCTGCGTGGTCTTGAGCGTGTTGATGGTGAAGCCGAGGAAGTCGCTCTCCTCAAAGGCACCGAAGCCGGCACCGGCGAAACGTTTGATGCCTTCGAGTGCGCCGCCGAGTTTGTCGGCGTCCTTGATTTTGAAGCCCATCACCTGGCTTTCCTTGGTGCCATCACCGTCCTGCACCTGGATGACTTCATCGGCCAGGCTGCCGAAGAGATCCTCGCGAATCTTGAAGCCCATCTGCGCTTCGAGCTGCGGAATCTGCATGGTGACCATCATCGCCATCGGCCCCATCTTGGCGATCATCGCCAGGATGCCATCAAAAACGACGCCGAAGTCCATGCGGGCGACGCTGGCGGTCAGGATGCCGGCGGGGATGAAATTTGGCAAGGTCACCTCGTTGCCGGTGCCGCGCATCAGGTTGAGCACACCGGTGGGCTTCTGCGGATGCAGGATCGTCAGGTCCATGCGTGACTGCGCATCCTGCAACTCCATGGTGAAGGCGACGGCCTGCAACTCCTGCGCGCCGAGCATGTCCATGACCTGCTTCGGCTTGATGTCGAAGTTCATCCCTGCGGCGGGTTTGTTGTCGCCCTTCTTTTTCTCTTCGGCTGCCGCGAGGGCTTTCTCGCCGAGTTCGAGGATCTTCACGCCGTTGAAATAGAGCATCAAGTCGCCGCCGCCGTTGGTGAGCTGGCCGATGCGGGTGAGGTGCTCGCGAGCGACGCCGGGCGGATCGCCCGCGTTGTTCTTCAAAGCGCCGATCATGTACTCCATGAGTTTGCGGGAGTTGGCCTCGATCATCACATCGCCGACCACCGCCCAGGCGGTGACCCACGCCGCGTCCTCCGCTTCAGAAGCGGCGGCGATCTGTACGCTCACGCCACCGATGTCCTCGGTGCGCAGCTTGATGTCCGCGTTTTCCTTCTTCTTTGACTCCACTTCGGCGAGCTTGTGCGCCTCGATCTCCTTCTGCTTGCCGGCGATTTCGCAGAGCGAGACATTCGGCGGGTCTTTTTCAAACTCGGCAAAGTCACTGAGCACGAGAAAGCTCACCAGCGCGCCGGGATAATCCTTGAGCGTGTCGTACATGCCGCTGCCGTAGGTGTCCTTGAAGAACTTGTCCCACGGGGCGTCGCCGGCTTTACGCATGGGGGCCATCCAGCGTTTCGCCTCGTCGTCCTGCATGAATTTGGCGTAGCTGCTCTTGTCCCAGTCGGCGATCAGCTCGGGCGTGTTTTTGACGACAATGACACCGACGGTGTCCTTCGGCATGAGATTGAACCATTGCTCCAGCCGGTCGGCGGCGGAGGCGGGGAGGATGCTGGCAAGCAGCAGGGAGAACAGGAGGGTGGTGCGTTTCATGGAGGGGTGAGATGGGGATGCGATCAGCAGTGAAGAATCAACTGCGCGGGGTTACAGAATCCGGCTTGGTTGTTTCCTCCGGCGGTGCCGGCGGCGGCAGGTAGCGGAAGCCGGCGTTCGGATTGCGCGGATCGAAAGCGAAAGCTTCGCGGTTCTTTAGAAAGAGTCGCAGCACGTTCGCCGGAATCGAAAAACCGAGGCCTTCGACGCCGACACCGGCGGCCTTCATGTTGTTCACGCCGACGACTTCACCGCGGGCGTTGAACAGCGGCCCGCCGGAGTTGCCGGGATTGATCTGCGTGGTGCTTTGAATGTACCAGCGGCCACCGCTCTCACGCGCACGAATGCTGACGATGCCCTTCGACACGGAACGCTCCAAACCGAGCGGACTGCCGATGGCGAAGACCTCCTGGCCTTGCGTGAGCGCTTCCGAATCGCCCATCGGCACAAACGGCAGCGTGTCGGCGGCGGGATCGTCGATTTGCAGGATGGCGAGATCGAGGAAGCCATTCATGGCGACGATCTTGACCTTCGTGAACTGCTGCTTCTCCAGCCCGCCGGGCTTTTTGCGATACACGACCACCGTGATCTCACGCTCACCGGCGATGACGTGCTGGTTGGTGATGACGTAGCCGAGTTTGTTGATGATGAAGCCGGAACCGAGGCCCGACGCGGTTTGAATCTGCACCACACCCTCCGCCACGCGCTGAACGTTCTTCTCCACCGTCATCGGTTCGCGTGCGGGTTCGACGAAGTAGATGTCCTCGCCCTGCACGGCGGCGGTTTTGGCCGCAGCAGCGCCAGCCTTCTCAAGAATGGAAATCTCCGTGCGCGGCACGGTCAGCACGGTGTTGCCGAGATCAAGAACGACAGCGTCATCACGCTCCTTGAGGACATCGCCGCGCAGTTCCGCGCCATTTTTGAGGACGATCTTGACGGTCTCCGCCGACGCGGCAGCAACCGCCATGCAGACCGCCGCCAGAATTCCGAAGCTCAGGTTGTTTCGCATCACGGGCGCGGACTCTAGCGGACGCGTCTGCGGATACGAGTTCTTTTTGCACATCTTGACGCGCCAATCTTCCGCGCATCTCATGCGCCGATGCCCGCCGATGCCCTGATCTCCGCCGCCCAAACTTTGCGCGAAACCCTGCGCCCGCTGCGCTTCGCCGCGCCGGTCGAATTTGTCTATCAGCCGCTCGATTACGCCTGGGCACCGCATGAAACGTATCTGCGGCGCTTTGGCGGCAGTACCAAACGCATCGTCCTCATCGGCATGAACCCCGGACCCTTCGGCATGACGCAAACCGGCGTGCCCTTCGGCGAAATCGCCGCCGTGCGCGACTGGATGGGCATCCGTGAACCCGTGGGCAAACCGGAGCGCGAGCATCCGAAGCGCCCCGTCGTCGGTTTCGACTGCCCGCAGTCGGAAGTCAGCGGCAGACGGCTCTGGGGCCTGTTTGCGCAGCGTTTTGGCACGCCAGAGGCCTTTTTCAAAGAACACTTCATCACCAACTACTGCCCGCTCGTCTTCATCGAAGCCAGCGGTCGCAATCACACGCCCGACAAGCTTCCTGCCGCCGAAACGACGGCGATGGAAGCCGCGTGCGACGCGCATTTGCGTGCCGTCATCACCGCCTTGCAGCCCGAATGGGTCATCGGCGTCGGTGCGTTCGCCGAAGAACGTGCGAACCGCGCGAAGGAAGCGATGAGCGGTCATTTCAACATCGGCCGCGTCCTCCACCCCAGCCCCGCCAGCCCCGCCGCAAACCGCGACTGGGCCGGAGCCGCGACGAAGCAGCTCGTGAAACTGGGCGTGTGGGAGTGAGAAATCGTGCTTGTATCGTGATCAGGCTTCCAGCTAGCCTGCGGGAATGAGGTTTTGGAAAACAACTGCTGTTAATCTGCTTGCTGCGACGAGTTCGGCATGGGCAGGCATGTCCTCGCCTCAACTGTCCGACGTGGCGAAGGCGCGGCTGGATGTGATTTCGTTCTTCATCCTCGTCTATCTGCTCTGTGCGGTGATTTTCCGCTGGCTGTGGAATCTTCTCGCCAAGGACTTCGCCTGGATGCCACGGCTGACGCTCCAGCGCTCGATCGCGCTGCTCGTCGTGGTGGGATTGTTTCTCTATTTCATCCTCACGATGATTTCGGGCGCACGCGAGCTGATGACGCCCGGAGCCTGGGCGAAGCAGGGCATCACCTACAAGCTCCAGACGCCGGATCGCGATCCCAAACCGTGGCTCGACGCCGCCCGCAAGCACTGGCTGGAAATCCTGCGTGATGCGCTGCGGGAATACGCCGTGAAGCATGAGGGCAAGCTGCCGGTGCATGCCTATGTCAGTGATTTCAACACAGCTTTGTGGAAGGGCGCGCATCCCGATGATTATTGGCTCATCTACATTCCAGGGCTCACCTTTGAGTCCGCCAACCGTGTGCTCGTCTATGAACCGGCGACCTATGGCGCCACGCGCTGGGCGTTGCTCACCGACGGTTCGGTGGTGTCAATGAACGGCGACGAACTCGACGAACGCGTGCGGAAGGAGTTCGGACCGTGAGTGATGTCGAAACAACACCCAGCAGGCACTTCTGGGGAAGAATGATCTGGAGACTGGTGAAATGGGGGATGGTGGTGTTTGTGCTCTTAATCTTGCTGGGTTCGATTTCTTTGCTGGAGCTCCCTCTTCGCGTGCTGTTCGGCTGGTTATTTTATCTCATCGAGGTCATCCCCAGAACGCAGACCAACGTCGAACTGCTGCTATGCTCGCTGGGCGCTCTGTTGCTGGGCATGACGGGCATGCAATGGCTCATGTCACGGTTGCGCGCGCCAAACCGCTGGCCCTGGCGTTGGAGCCTGACGTGGTGCGGCATTCTCATCGTGATGTTCAGCACCAGCATTGCCGCCGTGGGCATCGTGCATCAGGTCGGCTGGTTGTTTCGGCTGCCCGGTTGGATCGAGATGGGTGGCATGGGAACGCAGATGAAGGCGGTGAACAACGCCAAGCAAGTGGTGTTGGCGGCGCGGCAGTATGCCAGCGAGCATGACGGCAAGTTCCCCGAGGTCTGCGCTGAGATGATGCCGGAAATCGTCGCGGATTCTCGCATCTTCTGGGCCACCGTGGATCGCGGCATGCCATTGGAACCACTCGTTTATGCCGGTGCCGGCATGCGTGACACGGATGATGGCAGTCTTCTCGTCGTCTGGTCACCCCGGCCCAGCACCAGTGGTCGGCGCGTGATCGCACGGCTCGACGGCAGTGCCGAGGTCATCCGTGAAAAGGAATTTCAAACGCTGCTTGCCGCCTATCGGCAACGTCTCTTCCGGCACAATCCTGCTGCCGGGACACCTCGCTGATCTCAAATCAAGGGGTGCGCTTCTTCAGCTCCGCCTGCAACTGCTCGATCTGCTCCGCCATCCGGCGCATCTGCTGGCGCATTTCCTCCAGTTCGGCGTGAGGCTTCTCGCCGCCCGGATGTTTGCCCTCCTTGCCATGCGCCTCGGCCTGCTGGCGTTTCATGCGTTCCTCGATCTCACGGCGCATATTTTGGGCGATCTGCTCGATGCCCTGGGCCGGTTCGTTCAAACCAGCGGCACGCAGGTGCTCGACCGCCTGCATGATGTGCTGCAGGCGCTCGGCCTCCGGCCCCTTGCCGGCAAATTTGCCACCCTCGGGGTGCTTATCCGCTTTCTTGACGGTTTCCTTGCCATGCAGCGCCGCCATCAGCCGCTCGGCCTCGGCGTGCAGCTTCTGTGCTTCGTCCAGGCGTCCGGCCTGTTTGGCCTCGCCCGCCTGATGCATCAGGTTCTCGATGGCCTGCTTCGGGTTTTCCTTCGTTTCCTGGGCAAATCCCCCGCAGGCGAGAGCGAGGCCGGCAATGATGAGTGTGGTTGTTTTCATGGTGCGAGGTAAACGAAGCAGCGCTGGCCGATCTTCCTCAAGCCCGGGATCGGGCGAGAGAGCGGTGGCCGTGTGAACGTTCACACCCACATCCATTGTGCGGCTGGATGTTTCAGCTTCACGAAGCCGATCTTTTCACCTTTACTGCACGCGTACTCAAATAGCGCCGCCCATCCATGACTCACACCATGCACCCGCCCCCCGCATCACTGAACCGCCGCCGCTTCCTCATGGGAACCGCCGGGGCCTGCGCAGCCCTTGGCACGGGAGGCTGGCTGTGGTCGCAGCCTCGAAGCTGGCAGGTCTTCCGCCAAACATCGCACGCGCTGGGTTCTGCCGTCACGCTGTCCGTGTGGCATCGCGATGCGGCTTTGGCGGAGGCGGCGCTGGACGCGGCGTTCGCGGAACTCGAACTCGTGGAGAGCGTGATGAGCATTTACCGGCCGGAGAGCCAGCTCAGCCGCTTGAATCAGAATGCGGTGCTTGATGATCCGCATCCGCATCTTGTGACTGTGCTGCAATTTGCCACCGAGATCGCACAACAGACCTCTGGGGCCTTTGATGTGACGGTGCAGCCGCTGTGGGAGCTGTATCACAATGCGAAGAAACACAACCGCCTGCCGAGTGAAGCGGAAGTGATGCAAGCGCGTGCTTTGGTGGACTGGCAACGGGTGAAAATCACGCCAGAACGACTTCAACTCGATGGTGCAGGCACGGCGATCACGCTCAATGGCATTGCGCAAGGTTTCGCGGCGGATGCGGCGATGGCGGTGCTGCGGCGTGCGGGTGTGGCGCATGCGCTGATCGATGCGGGTGAGATGAATGCGATCGGCGGCAAGCCGGATGGTGCAGCATTCACCGTGGGCATCCAGCATCCGCGCCATGCCGACGCGTTTGTCTCGATGGCGAAACTGCAGGACCGCTGCCTCGCCACCTCGGGCGACTACGAGACGCGCTTCAGCGACGATTTCGTCCACAATCATCTCTTTGATCCACGCACCGGTCACTCGCCGACGGAACTGGCGAGCGTGTCCATCGTCGCGCCGACCGCGATGGCCGCAGATGCACTTTCGACAGCGGTGTTAGTGCTCGGTGCCGAGCGCGGCATGGAACTGGTGCGGCGCACGCCGGGCACGGATGCGCTGCTGGTTTCAAAGCACGGCCGGATCACCGCCACCGAAGGTTTTCCACTCAACGCCTGATCCACCATGAACTCACTCCTTCGCATCGGCATCGCCGTGCTGCTGCTGGCTCGCTGGGTCAGCGCGGACACCATTGAACTCATGAACGGCAATAAAGTGGAGGGCAAAGTCCTCGCCACGGATGCCACCGCCAAGACCGTCACCGTCGAGGCGCTGATCGGCGGGCAGACGATCAAGCGCACGCTGCCGCAGGCCCAGGTGCATGCCTTGACCGTGAATGGCCAGCGCACCGTGCTCACCGCCAAAGCAGGCGCTACGACAACGGCGGCATCAACCACGCGCACACCAGCCGAAGTGCAGGCGCTCATCACACAGGCCGGCGCCACACCGCCGGATTGGTTCAAAGCCACCAAGCTGAACTTCCCGAAAGGGCTCGATCTCTCGTGGTCGCCACAGCCCAAGGGCCAATGGAACAACCAGAAGTATGTCGGCCAGTTCATCTGGGACATCATCAATCCCAACGAGAACCGCTGGCAGGAGGGCATCAAGTTTGTCGATCACGTCCTCGAGGTGAACAAAAACGACGCGAAAATCCGTGAGCGGGCCACCATGGAGACGGCCAACATGTATTTTCGCTTCTTCCAAGACTACGCCCGCGCTGCCTGGTGGTGGCAGCAGGCCGGCGTGACGGAGCAAAGCTCGGCGGCGAGCGTGTTCCTCGCCGAGTGTTACTGGCGGCTCGGCAACAAGCAGATGGCGCTCGATTTGATGCAGGATCCCGACGGCTACCTCAACAGCATCAAGCTCCTCGGCGACATGGGCGAGATCGACAAATCCATCGCCATGGCCGAGCGCTACATCGCAGGCACCCGTGAGCCGCAGTGGGCGCTCATGCTGGTCGGCGACGCCTGCCGCTTGGCCGGCCGCAAAGAGGCCGCGATCGTCTATTATCAAAAGGTGCTCGATGCTCCAGACGATCCCATCAACAAGAACCGCTGGGAACGCATGAACAGCCGCGCTAGGGCCAACATCGAGGCCATCAAGCTGTTCGACCTCTTGAATGTCGCGAAAGTGGCCGATGGCACCTATCAATCGAGCAGCCTCGGCTACGAAGGGCCGGTGCAAATCGACGTGGAGGTGAAAGCGGGCCGCATTGAGTCGGTCAAAGTCACGAAGCACAAGGAGAAGCAGTATTACTCGTCCATGCGTGACGTGCCTGAGCAGATCATCGCCAAGCAAGGCGTCAAAGGTGTCGATGCCACCAGCCGCGCCACCATCACCGGCAACGCCATCATCAACGCCACCGCCAAAGCACTCGCCGAAGGCGCGCGATGATTTGAAATCAAAACCTTATGGGCCTGACCACCGGAGTCAGGCCAAATGGCCCAGCCAGTCCGTGCTGCGTGGCGCGGAGAGTGAGTCCAGGAGGAGCGTTAACAGGTGCAGGCGCAGACATCCTTACCCCAGGGGAAACTCAGTGATCCAGTTCTGCTCTGCGACCGTCCAGCCTCTGCGGTTCAATCCAAATTAACCGCAGAGGCTGGACGGTCGCAGAGGCTGAGCCGTAACCATGCAGTTGGGTTTGCGCTGAGCGCGGCAGCGTCCTGGAGTGCTCCAGCCCTCTGGAGCTTTCCGCAGGCCCGGGGACGCTCGAAAGCGCCAGAGGACTGGCGCACTCCAGGAC
>NZ_JBJXFV010000094.1:0-28285 GCF_046154365.1 Prosthecobacter sp. | reverse complement strand
CCGACGTACGTCGGCCTGGGCTGGTTGTTGTCTTTGCTCGCGTGCGCACAGAATGCGCGCACGCGGTCCGTCCTAATGCTCGCGTCCACCAAAAATGTCAATGAATTTTTCTAACAAAGCAGAACTATTCTGGAGAGTCTCTTCTGAAGGGCTTCTTCATAGGCGGCCTCTAGCTGTCCAGGACCAAGCTGGCGATGCACCTCGATTGCCTCGCCAATAATGACGCCAGTGAGTTTATTGTCATTGCTGGTGTTGTGAGTGATGGGCATGGTGGGAAAGAGTGAACCACAGAGGCACCGAAAACACAGAGGGTTTATCTGTTTCTGTTCTCTTAGCCCTCGGTGTCTCTGTGGTTAAAAATTGGATTGGTCACGATGCCGACAATGATCTCAGAGAACTTCCAGTCGTTCTCCTTTGCACGGCGGGTGCATCGCTGGACTCCCTCGCAATAATGACGCCAGTGAGTTTATTGTCATTGCTGGTGTTGTGAGTGATGGGCATGGCGGGAAAGAGTGAACCACAGAGGCACCGAAAACACAGAGGGTTTATTTGCTTCTGTTCTCTGTGCCCTCGGTGTCTCTGTGGTTAAAAATTGGATTGGTCACGATGCCAACGATGAGCTCGGAGAACTTCCAGCCGTTCTCCTTTGCACGGCGGGTGCATCGCTGGACTCCCTCGCCAATAATGACGCCAGTGAGTTTATTGTCATTGCTGGTGTTGTGAGTGATGGGCATGGCAGGAAAGAGTGAACCACAGAGGCACCGAAAACACAGAGGGTTTATCTGTTTCTGTTCTCTGTGCCCTCGGTGTCTCTGTGGTTAAAAATTGGATTGGTCACGATGCCTGCGATGATCTCAGAGAACTTCCAGCCGTTCTCCTTTGCACGGCGCACGATCTTCCGCACAGCGGGTGCATCGCTTGCTTCCAGGCCGCGACCGAGGGCGTAGGTGAGGAGTTTTTCAGTGAGCGCAGTGACGAAGAGTTCGGGGCGTTTGAGCAGGGTTTCTTCGAGTCCGGCGACGCCGTCGAAGGTGCTGCCGTCCGCGAAACCACCGCGTGAATCGGCATCGGCATGCCAGCGGCCAATGGCGTCATAGTTTTCTAAAGCAAAACCGACGGGGTCCATGAGATTGTGGCAACTGGCGCAGGCGGCCATCTCGCGGTGTTTGGCGAGGCGCACACGAATTGGCAACGACTCGGAAATCACGCCATCAAGCGCTGGCACGTTCGGGGGTGGAGGTGGCGGCTCTGCGGCGAGGAGATTCTTCAAGATCCAGTGCCCGCGAATCACGGGCGAGGTGCGTGTGGCGTAGCTGGTGACGGTGAGGATGCTGCCGTGGCGCAGCAGGCCGCCGCGCTGCCATTCAGGTTCCAGTTTCACCTCGCGAAAGCGATCACCATAGATGTGCGGGATGCCGTAATGCGCGGCGAGACGCTCGTCGAGCCAGGTGCGGTCGGTGCGCAGCAGTTTGAGCACGCTGCGGTCGTTCTTGATGAGGTCTTCAAAGAGCTGGCTCGTTTCCGTGCGGAGGGACTCGCGCAGGTTGTGATCGAAGTCGGGGAACAAGCGCGCATCGGGCGTGATGGAGTCGAGATTGCGCAAATACAGCCACTGATCGGCGAAGTTCGTCACCAGCGTCTTCGCACGCGGATCACGCAGCATGCGGCGGGCTTGCGCTTCGACATCGAGCGGACGCTGTGAGAGAAGTTCATCATCCGGGATGCTGCTCCAAAGGAAGAACGACAACCGTGGGGCGAGCGCGGCATCATCGAGCTTCGTCTCGGTGCGGAATAAAAACTCACGACTCACCAAAATGGCCGCGAGGGCCGATTCGATGCCGGATTCGAAATCCTGAGCCTCCTTCACGAACGGCAGCACTCGGGCGAGATCTTCATCCGTCACCGGACGACGCCACGCACGGCGTAGTATCGGTGCGAGCACCGCTTTGGCATCGTTGGAGCCACTGCCGAAGATCAAACGACGACTCGGCGTGTCGCCCGCATCTTTGGCATCATACGGCCCCGTGATCGTCACCTGATAAATCGCGGGCGAGAGCCGTGGATGGCGATGCAGATTGAAGCTGGCCTTGTAGGGCTGCCGCAGCCGCTCCAGCACGGGCGATCCTTTGGGCAGGAAGGCCACGCCGACGTCATGCTGGCCGGCGGGAATGTGCAGCCGCGCTTTGAGATGAGCGTCGATCTTCTCGTAGTTTTTGTCCTTCGCCGGTTTGACCGTGAACTCGGCCTTCACCTCGCGATTCAGCAAGATTTGCAGATCATGGGGGCCGTTCATGCCCTCGACCTGCTCATTGCGATCACGCTGGAGGCGAATCTGCACGTCATAATCTCCTTCGCGCGAGAACACCTGTGGAATGAGCACGCCACCGCGTGTGCCGAGCGGCAAGCCTGGCACATGATACTCCTGCGTGATGTCTGACTTCACGCGGATGCTCGTGATCTCCGGCTTGTCCGAGTTCCCAACCGCCTGACGTGCGATTTTCTGCGCCGCGGTGATGTAGCGATCCAAGAGCGCTGGTGGTAGGTCGCCGACGGTGATGTTGTCGAAGCCGTGGCTGATCTCGTCGGTAGGAAAAGCTGCCTTCGCATCGAAATCGACCGCCAGCAGATCACGCACCGCGTTTTGATACTCCACACGCGTGAGGCGGCGCAACGTCGGCCCCGCGACGAGCTTCGGCGGCTGGCGATCTAGCTCAGCAGTGAGTTTGTTCACTACTTCGGCATAGCCTGCTTCATCCGGCCGCTTTTTGCCGACGGGCGGCATGTGGCGGGCGGTGAGCTGTTTCACGACAGCTTCCCAGGTCTCGGAATGCGTTGCGATGTCATCGCTAAGAATCGATTCGAGATCGATGTCGCCCTTCTTCGCATCGCGGTCGTGGCAGGCGAGGCAGTGCGTATCGAGTATCTGCCGAAAGTCCGCTGCGGCGGCAGAAGTTGTGATGAGAATGGAGGCTAGCAGAGGGCGCATCATGCAATGAATAGGTGACGTGGCGGCGGGCTCAATTCTGACATTCGAGACAACCTTCTGGCCACGGGTAGCTGCCCGGTTTCACACAAAGGAGCGGGCCACCGGGTGGTCGCAAGGTGCCAACGCCGGTGTGTCCCTCTGGAATGACCTCGAATCGAGTCCAGCCCATCCGCCGAATGAAGGCCATCGCTGTGGCACCACCCTCGAGGCCGATGCGGAGGTCGGTGCGGTCGGCGGCGAGTGCGCAGGCTGATGCGATGAGTTTTTCGGTCAGGGCTGGCACGTCGGTGTGGGCAGGCTTGCCGATGGCGAGCATGAGTTTTGACGTGCTTTGCCAGACCGTGGGAGAGATGGGTTGAACGATGGTTTGGAGGGTGAAGCCACGCTTTATCATCTCGTCGGCGCGGCCCATGTCCCAGGCCGCGAGACTGCCGCAGATGAGAAGCACTGAGTTTAAACCGCAGAGGTTGGACGGTCGCAGAGGTTGGGATTCTGACCTCTGCGACCGTTTCGGATTGGCAGCGGCGACGAGCGCGGGCACGGCGGCGGCGTTGCCGGCGGTGGAGCTGGCGGCGAGTCCGGCGAGGCCGCTGCCGCCAGTGAGTTTATCCACGCACAGCAGCAGCGTGCCGGAGACGAGGACGACGAAAACACCGAGCGCGATGCCGAGCAGGCCGCTGTGCCAGAGATTGGCCAAACTCATCGTCGTGCCGATGGCGAAGGCGAAGAAGGGGATCATCACGCTGGTGCCTTTGCCCAAAAACTCGCGCATCTGCGGGTCGAGATTCCCCAGCATCATGCCCACGAGCAGCGGCTGCACCGCGCCGAGCATGACCTGCCACGGAAAGGCCGCGAGACCGGCGACACCGAGCGAGAGCATCGTCAGGAACGGCCCGCTCTCCAGACTCATCACCGCATACGCCGCTACATCGCGACCACGGCCATACTGGCCCATGAGCGCCATGTAGAGGCCGCCATTCGTGTCATTGATGGCCGCAACGACGGCGAGCGTGGAGAGACCCGCGAGCACACCATCCGCCACCGGTTTCTCACCGAGCCATGCACCGAAAACGCAGGCGCACAGCACGCCACACAGCGCCTTCGTGGCGAGCAGTGCGCCGCCTTTTTTCAAAACGTAAGGCGTGACCTTCAAATCAAGCGTGGCACCGAGGCAGACGTAAAACACCGCCAGCAGCGGCATCGCCCCGCCAAAGAGCGAACTGGTGAAGGACTTGCCGAATAACTCCGGCGTGCCGGGAAACACGCTCACGATCACGCAGCCGAAGATCAACGGCACGAGCATCATGCCGCCGGGGATGCGGTCGAGGGTGGTCTTGATAGGGAGAGTCATGGTGCGCGAGTGATGAACCATTCCACCGCTGCGCTAAGCACATGCTGGCCGCCTTCGTCATGCAGCTCGACGCTGACTTCGATGAGCGCACGGCCTTTCGCGGCGAGATCGGCCTTCAATGCCTCGATCGGCTCCGCTTTCGTTGTCACGCTGGATTTCACCGCGCCATTCGCTGGTTTGCGGAACTTCGATTCCAGCCTGCGCACGACGGGAATGACGCCCGTCAGGCCGCCAAGCTGCCGCAGCAGCCACTCGCCGCTGCTCGCCTCCGCGAGCGCGAGCAAGGCGCTGGCATGAACGGTGCCGAGATGATTCAAATACTGCCTGCCCGCAGGCAGCATCAGCATTTGCGGCTCATCGGCCTTTTGCAGGCCGATGAAGCGGTTGAAGGGAAGATCGAGGACGGTGGTCATGGCCATGCAGCTCGCGTCATTCATCCCATCAGACCGCTGAGTGCGCCCACGCTGTCGCCGAAGCGCTCCAGCTTCACTCCCATGCGCTGGGCGATGGTGAGGTAGAGGTTGCACGCACGCTGCTGCTCCTCGGCTTTCCGGCTTAAATCGAGCACACGCCCGCCGGCGATGCTGCCGCCGCCGTGGCCGGCGAGGACCATCGGCAGGTTGCGGCCGTCGTGGCTGTCGCCGTTGAACATGTTGCTGCCGAATTGGAGGATGACGTTGTCGAGCATCGTGGTGCCGCCGCCTTCATCCACCTGCTTCATGCGCTGCATGAGGTAGGCGAGCTGCTCGACGTGGAACTGGTTGATGCGCTGATACGACGCGAGCTTCTTCGGGTCTTCCTTGTGATGCGAAATGCTGTGGAGCTGCTCGTTGAGCACGCCGTCGAGGAAGCCGAACTTCATGTGCGAGACATCGCGGTTGAAGATGAGCGTGGCCACGCGGGTCTTGTCCATGCGCCAGGCGAGCAGGATGAGGTCGAGCATCATGCGCATGTGCTCGCGCACGTCCTGCGGCAGTTCGGCGGCGGGACGCTCCATGTTCGGCTTCGCCAACGTGGGGCGCCAACCTTCGAGGCGCTCCGCTTTCGTCGCGCGTTCGATGCGTTGTTCGAGGTCGCGCACGCTGGTCATGAACTCATCGAGCTTCTGCTGGTCCTGCGCGCCGAGGCTGCGGCGCGTGTCCTTTGATTGCGCGAGCACGGCGTCGAGCACGCTCTTGTCACGCAGCAGGCCGCTGGTGTCGAACAGGCGGTCAAACACGGCACGCGGATACACCTCCGGCGCGATGGGTGTGTTCTTCGACGACCACGACACCGTGCTGTAATACACACCAGGCACGCCGCTGCGCAGGCCGCTCTCCGCAGGCTCCACCGCGAGCACCAGGCTCGGCACGGCGGTTTCCCTGCCGGTGTGCCGCGCGATGACCTGATCGAGCGATTCGCCTCCCTCGGGGATGAGCGTCTCCTTGAACTGCGCACCGCTCAGGTAGTTCGAGAACAGCGGCCAGTGCGGCCCGCTGGTATTGTTGAAGACGTGAAGGTCGCGCAGCACCGTGATGTCGCGCTTGAACGCTGCGAGGGGCTGTAACGTGCTCGAAAGCTCCATCGCCTCGCCCTCGCCCTTCGCCCACCACTCGTGCGGATTCACGCCGTTGGCGAAAAGCATGCAGCCGTAGCGCACGGGTGCCTTCGCGTCTCGGCAGCCTTACCGCCTTGTGCCCAAGCAAATGACGGCAGCCACGGCAGCGCGAGCGTGGCTCCGGCTCCACGCAGGAAGGCGCGGCGGGTGAGGGATGAGGTGCGTTGGTTCATGGTTTGCTGTCCTTGGATGCGGGGAGTTGACGATAGAAGACTGCGTTGTTTGAGCGGCGTCCGGCGAGGATGAAATCTGACCTTCCATCGCCGTCGAGGTCCGTGATTTTCAGGTCGTAGGATTCCTGTTCGTGGCCATGTTCGATAACACGGCGCGTGAAGTTCCCGTGAGCATCGTTCTCATACCAGACGACGATTTTTTCACCGTAGGACGCTGCGGCGATGTCGATGTCCTCATCGCCATCGAGGTCAGCGCGGTCGAGCGCGTGAGCTTCGGTGATGTCGCCATCCACGATGCGTCTCTCCCACTGCGGACCGCGAAACCAGAAGATGCCTTTGCCGTGGCCGTTGCTGACGATGATGTCCTGCACGCCGTCGCCGTCCACATCGGCGCTCTTGGCGTGAGTCGCTCCCATTTCAGTCGCGATGAGTTGCGGCTTCCACGTTCCGTCCGCGTTTTGCAACCAGGCGTTCACGTTATTGCCCGCAGAAGCGGCGAGCAGCACATCCGCGCGGCCATCGCCGTTCACATCGTCGATGTCCAAGTAATGCGCGCGCCCATTTGCCCCGCCACGCGTGATGCGGCTGCCGATGAAGCCCGGCGCGTCCTTCGTCGCGAGATGGAGCGCGATGCTGTTGGCCTCGGGACCGTCGAAACTGCCCGCGACCAAGTCGGTAAGTCCGTCGCCATTCACATCGCCCACAGCGACTCCGTGAATGTGCGAAAAATCCGTCTCCAGCACATGCAGCGGCTGCGCTTCACCCACGCGCCCGGTATTTTCAATCCATGCCAGCGTGAAATCCGGACCTTTCGGCTCGGGCGGACTTTTCCCAGCCGCCTTGGCCTTGCGAAACTCCACCCATGGCGAAAGCATCCTCGCGACCACGAAGTCGAGTCTGCCGTCGCGATTGCCATCAAGCACTGTCGCGTGCAGCAACCGGCCCGCGACGAAATCACCCAGCAGCACCGGCTGCCAATCCGGCGCGATGAGCGCAACCGCCTGCGTGTCCGCCGCCGCGAGCAAATCCCGTTTGCCATCCCCATTCACATCCGCCGCACCAACGCCCCACACGGCCTGAGACAGCGCAAAAGCACGCCGCTCGAACTTAGGCACCGCATTCGCCAGCGCGACTGTGAGCGTCACAAATGCAGCCATGAAGCGATGAATTATATGCCGTGTGGTTCTCATGGAGCGCGGCGATTGAGGAATTGCGGACTGCTGACGATGGCCTCGACCAGCGTCGAAAACTTGTAGCCGTCCTGCGCGAGCGAGGTGCTCATGCGGTCGAGCAGGGCGCGGTCACCGGGCAGCACGGCGCGACCGAGGGCGTAGCCGAGGAGCTTGCGGTTGAGGTTTCTGATGAATTCCTCGCGTCGGCTGGCGAGCCACTGTTTCAGGCCGTCGATGCCTTGGATGCTGTCGGCGGGGTCATGCGTGATCTTTCGTTGGCGGCCGATGGGATCGAAGGCTTCGAGCGCGAGGCCGGGGGGATCAATCTTCGCGTGGCAGGCAGCGCAGCCGGGATCGGCGCGGTGGCGTTCGAGCTGCTGGCGGATGTTCAAACCTGCGGCATCGGTTTCATCTTCGGAGATGGCCGGCACCGGCGGCGGCGGCGGGATGCGGCGGCCCAGCAATGTCTCCACGACCCATGCGCCGCGCTGCACGGGGCTGGTGCGCAGGGGCAGGGAGGTTTTGGTGAGAAAGAGCGGCTTCGTGGCGAGGCAGTCTTCGTCGAGCAGGCGGCTGAGCGGTTCGTCGTGCATGAAGACGAGGTTCAGCGCGGTGATGACCTCATCGAGCATCTGCTGCCGGAGCTCGGGCGTGAACTCGGGGAAGCGTTTTTCATCCGGGCCGGTGAAGTGCTCAAAGTCCTCGAAGCCCCAAACCTGCGCTGCGAAATCCGTGGCGAGTGATCGCGCGCGCGGGTCATTGAGCATGCGCTTGGCTTGTGCCTTGATCACATCAGGCTGGGTGAGGTCGGCGGCGAGGAGTTCGTCATCGGGGATGCTGGCCCAGAGGAAGAATGAGAGGCGTGAGGCGAGTGATGCAGACACTCCTGTCTGCACTTTTCCAGAACGGACAAGAGTGTCCGTGTCACCGTGATACAAGAACTCAGGCGACATCAGCACGGCGAGTAGTGGCACCTTCATCGCGCTGTCAAAGCTCACGCCGGGCTGCAAAGCCTCGCGATAGAGCTGCGCGAGCCTGTCGATCTCCTGCGGGCTCAAATCGCGTCGCCAGGCTCGTCTTGTGAAATCGGTGACAAACTTCATTGCTTCGGGAAATGGCTGCGTGAGGGCGAAAAGGCGGTTTTCCAGCTCATGCAGCTCCGCGAGGTCTTCGGGCGTGGCATTGCGGCGCACTTGCGCGACGGTGAGGTGATAAGGCTCGAGCGGCTCCTCCACATCCGCCGGGTGATCCGGCCACGGGCCGCCGATGGCCTCCAGCGGCGTGCGTTGCCAGTCCGCAAAGATGTTCCGCTCCGCGTTGAGGCCGATCTTGGTGACGTTTGCCTCCGAGATGTTCCGTTTGCGCAGAGCGCGCTCGAGTTCCTTGGCCTGCGTGTCCTGCTGCGCTTCACGCGCATCGCTTTTTTTGCCGCCGAAAACCATGCGGCCCGGAATGTAGCTCTGCGATTTCGGCTTCTCGCGTAGCACGATGGCCTGCACGCTTGATTTGCCGACGCTTGACGGATCGAGCGCGAGTTCGAGTTCAAAGAGCGTCGCTCCATGAGGCACGGCGATCTTTAAAGCGCCCGGCGGCTTCACGCCGATACTGTCGGGAGGCAAGGCGCGGCCATCATCGGAGTGTTTGCCGAAAGGAAAGGGCTTGCCGCTGTTCGCGCCAAAGACCTGCGTCACCTCCTGCCAAGGCTTCGCGGTGCCATCGGCGAACTGGAAGCGGCCCTTGCACCATGTCGCGGACTCGCCGCGTGAACCATCGCCCGCATCGGTGACGACGAAGAACAGCTCCTTCGCATCTCCAATCGCGATGCGGAACGGCCACACGCCGCGTTCCGTAGCCGCGCCGACGACTTCCGTGATGGCTTCATGGAAACTGATCTCGTAAGGCGGTGCGTAGCCCTCTGGCGGCAGGCCGGCGGGCTTTTCTGCGGCCTTGCCCGCGACGATCTCGATGCAGCGCTGGCGGATGTCTTTCGTGCCGGGTTTCAATGTCTGCCAAGCCTTCGCCCAGGCGACGAAAGGCTCCAGCGGGTCTTTGGCCGACAGGATGGCGTGCCATTTCTCCAACACCACCGGTGCGAGCGGCACAGTGGCACCCGCCTGATCCTTCAACACAAAATCGAGACCGTGCCGCCGGTGCCACGCTGCCTCCAGATAGGCCGCGTCATTGAAACCAAGCCGCTGCAGCAAGTCCTCGCGATGATCGCGCCCCCACTTCTGCTGCTGCGCCACATGCCACGCGATGATGTCATCGCAGGCTTCCTTGATCTGCGCCTTCGCATCCTCAACAGGCTCATGTGCCACCGCGCTCCACACCAGCCCCGAGTGTGGCGAGGCGCGGAGATGGCGCAGCGCGCCCTTCGCGGCCTCCAGATACTTTTCAAACTGCGCCATGCTCATGCCTTGTGCCTCGCCCACATTTGAAAAGCCCTCGCCCGCACAGCCTTCATTCGGCAACAGCTCACCCGCATTCAAAACGATGTCGCCGCTGAGATCGCGAATGACATTGCGATACTCATGCCGCGTCAGGCGCGGCATCATCACCACGCCCGGATCATCCATCGCCGCCGCCGCCAGCGCCCCGATCCGCGCATTCGCCCACGCGATCATTTCCGCGCGTTCCGCGTCCGAAGGCTGCTTGCGCGACTTCTTCGGCGGCATGTCGTGTTCCTCGATGCGCAGGATCACATCCTCCAGCAGCGGCATGTGCCCGGGCTGGATCGTCTTTGAAACCAAATCCTCCAAATCCAGCTCACCCTCCGCCTGGGTGGCGTCGTGGCATTTGAAGCAATGGGCCTCAAAGGCAGGCGGGGCTTCCGCCGACAGCGACTGAAGCCCGCACACGA
Source organism: Prosthecobacter sp. (assembly GCF_046154365.1). Classification (GTDB taxonomy): domain Bacteria; phylum Verrucomicrobiota; class Verrucomicrobiia; order Verrucomicrobiales; family Verrucomicrobiaceae; genus Prosthecobacter. The sequence goes on along the minus strand of NZ_JBJXFV010000094.1, from coordinate 18,146 downwards.
ACGCCAGCAGTGTGACAAGCAGTTTCATGGGCGGGAAACGAGATCGAAGCGGGCGACGGCGAGATCAAAATCTCTCCTGAAGGTGCTGATGATGGCCGAGGTGATGATGTTGCCCGCTGCGGTTGGCTGGCGGTCGCGGATGTGCGCACGGTGGTCGATGGGCTCGTATCGGCTGATAGGGATGACCAGCTCGCACCATCCATCCGGGCCGGGTTTGAGTTCGTCCTTATGAATGTGGCACTCAAAGTTTCCGCCGAATCCTCCAGCGACTTCGTTGGTCAGCAGCATGACCTGTAGATCGGCTGCCTCGCGCAGGCGCAGGCGATAGCGAATGACGCTGCGCTCCGTGGCCATGAGCGCGAGCGGCGGCGTGAGTAGCGCAGTGCGCACGGAGATGCCGAAATGCGTGATGATGGCACCGGAGGATTTGCGTGCCGCCACATACGGGCTGGCGACGATCCGCGTGCCGTCGGAAACACCGCGCCAGTCGCGTGGTGCCTTGTTCGTGGTGAAATCAAAACTCCAACCGGTGAGCGGCTCAGGCGTGGTGGTGGAATCGAGCTTCAAAGCACTGTCGAGCGAGGCCACGGCGCTGCTTTTCGCGGGCACATCAATCGAGCTGCCATCGGCGAGGCGTTTGAGCTTCACCAGGCCTTCTTCGACATTCAGCAAGGTGTCGTCCGTGCGCGCGGCGAGGTTGAACACGGTGCCAACGACCTGCGCCTCCGCGCTGGCGGTGCGCACCAGCATCGGCCGGTCCTTCGGCTGCGGCTTCACTTGAGCCGAGAGCGAACCTTTGCGCAGCACGAGCAGCTTTTGCCCCTCTTCCGAGAATGACAGCTCGGAGTCACCGCTCAGCGTCAGCAGCGTGCCGTCGTGAAATTGCAGCAAAGCCGTGGCCGACTCGCCCACCGTTTCGATGGTGCCTGCGCTGAGCGTTTCGCCATCCGCCACGCTCTGCCGCAGAGTCCCGCCCTGGCTCCAGGCAATCGAACCCGACGAATCCATCAAAGTAAGCACCGGTGCCGCACGACGCCCATTCCAAAACCAAGCGCTGGCCGCGAGCAGTGCGATGGAGGCGGCGAGAGCCATTCGATGAATGAAACCGCCGAGCATGGACGGACGCAGAGAACTGCTTTTTCTGAGGCCAACCTCTGCGCTCGTCCATGCTCTGCGGTTTAAAACGGATTCCCTGCCGAGATCCCCCATCACCACCGCCTGTTCCGCGATCTCGCGCAACTGATCACGCAGCGCCGCATCATCGCGCAGACGCTGATTGACCTCGACCTGCGCCGCCGGAGTTAAAGCGCCATCAAGGCAGCGCTGAATGAGAAGGTCGTCATTCATGAGTGAGAGAGACGTTGATCGACACATTGCTTGAGTTGGCGATGCAGACGTGAGAGCCGCTGATAAATCGCCGCCACACCGGCACCGACCTTTTCCGCCACCTCCTGGCAGGAGCGGCCTTCAAAGTAGCGGAGTTCAAGCAACCGACGAGAGTTCGCAGGCACAGCGTCAAGACACTCACGCAGCGCCGCCATGCGCGGCCCCTCGGACTGAGCGTGCTTCGATTGCCACTCGTGATCCAGCAGATCTAGTACATCCGCTTCCAGGCCAAGCGTTTCATGTTTGTGCTTCCGCAGCCAGTCGATGCCCTCGCGCCGCGCTGAGACCGTGGCCCACGACAGCAGCGCGCCCTCGTGCTCGAAGCTCACGTCACGCGTCACCGACTTCAGCGCCACATTCTGAAAAATGTCCTCCGCCGCCTGCGCATCCCGCACGATGAGCCACGCCGCCGCGCTGAGCCGCTGGCGTGCGGCAAAGAGGTGTCTGAGGATGGTTTCGTGATCGAGAGGCATCGCTTCAAGCAACGCGCACCCCCGCTGCATCCTGACAGGCTACTTGAGCCTCTTTTGCACCGCCTTGTGTGCCGTCTCCTGCAAAAACTGGGCGTAAGCGGCCTCCATGCCCTTCGGTACATAGGTATTACCCACAGCGCTCTCGCCAAAGAGCACCTCATACCACACGCAGGCACCGAGATACTCGCCCGCCGTGTTCGCGTGATGCCCATCCATGCCGAGCGTGGTGTTCTTGCCGTCCTTCGACTTCGCCCAGCGCCAGCCGACGTGCAGCGAATGCGTCTGGTTCGGCAACGCGGGCTGTTTTGCGGTCTTGGGATCAAAGGTGATGTCATTTTGATAACCCCAGGTCGCATCCGTGTCGGCCATGAACAGCGCATCGCCCACCGGAATCACTTTCCCGCCGAGTTCAGCGGCGATCTTGTCGTAGGCGGCAGTCAGACCGCCATACATCTCCTCCTGCGTCTTCGGCTCGCCCGGTTTGTCCGACGGTTTGGTGAAACGCGGGTCATCTTTTCGATAGGCCCACGTTTGATGAATGAGCAGCTTTGCCTGTGGCGCATGCTTGGTGATGTAGTCGCGCAGGATGCCCGCATAAGGCTGATAAGTGGCAAAGTCGTGGCTCTTGATGCTCGCCTGCTGGATCGTGACGTAGTCCCACTTGTCGAGCACGAGATTCTCCTTCAAGCCGCGACCGCTCGTGTAAAGGCCCGCCTTGTCCTTTGCATCGGCCTCATGCTTCTGCGCCTTCTCCGCATGCACCTGAAATGACGAGCCGCCAATCACGAGTGGCTGGTGGATCAACGTGTGGCCTCCCGCCTTCGCCAAATCACCAAGATGACGCGTGGCGTTGGCGGAAAAGCTGTTCCCAATGGTCAGCAGGCGCACCGTTTTGGCCTCGCCCGCGAAAGACGAGGTCCAAAACAGCAGCGCAATGAGCAAGGCGAGCGCTTTCATGACACGCGAGCTGATTAGTGGCAGCCACAGCCTTCGCCACAGCCTTTGGGAAAGACTTCCGCTTCGGTCGGCACCTTCCCACGCTCAAGGCTCTTGCCGACGAAACTCGTCACCACTTCGGCGATGCCGCGCAGCACGTCCTGGGCCTCGATGAAGCTCAGAATGGCCGGATTCGCGTCGCAACTGTCCTGCAACTCGGTGAAACGGCCGATTTCTTCACCGGTGGGTTCTTCGCCGTTGTGCTGCTTCTGATGCAGTGCGCGGCCCATCGTCGCCATCTCACGATAGAGGGACACGGCTGCTTCATTGGCGAGGAAGGCCTCGGCCTTCTCGCGGGCGCTTTGAACTTCAGTGTCAGCCACAAGGGTTTCGCACAGTTCGACGATCTTGGATTTGATTTGGGGGGATGCGGTCATGGGGCGCGGAGGGTAGGCAAAAAAGGCCGCCGTGCAGAAAAAAGTCCGACTATTTCCGCGCCGCCGCCAAGTTCCGTTTAAAGCCCTCCCGCACCAGCGAGAGGTCCGAATCCATCGCCAGCCAGGTGAACCCCATGCTCAGCAGCTTCGCCTGATCATCCGCATGCCGCACGAGGATGCCGCAGCCTTTTCCGTGAATCTTGGCGGCCTTCGCGATGGCATCCAGGCAATCGCCGTAACTGCGCGGTGAATTCCGCGCCTTCAAATCGAAGCTCAAATCTGCCGGGCCGATGAACAGCGCATCAATGCCCTCCACAGCGGCGATTTGATCCGCGTTCGCCACTCCTTCCGCCGTTTCGATCTGTGCGAGGATGATCGGCTTCGGCGGTGTGTCGCCCGGCAGGCGCATCCCATAACCATAAGCCCGCACCGTGCGTGACACACCGCGATGACCTCTCGGCGGATAATGCGCCGCATCCACGCAGTGCTGCGCCTGCGCGACGGTGTCCACATGCGGCACCATGATGCCATCTGCGCCCCAATCGAGCACACGGCTGATGAGATCGGGATGCGGAGCGCTGACACGCACAATGGCGAGAGTCTGACTGCCACGCAGCGCACGCAGTTGGTTCGGCAAAGCGGCTTCCGATTCACAGCCGTGCTCCAAGTCGATGAGCACCCAGTCAAACCCGCACTCCGCCGCGAGTTCCGCGACCGCAGGTGATCCGATGGAGAGAAAGGTGCCGATCCGTTGTGGCTCGGAATTCCGATTCCGAGATGTTTGCGAGGGGTCAGGAGTATTCATGCAGGCGTTGTAGCTCGGTTTTCTGATACCGAGAAAACGCCGTCGCGGAATCGGAATTCCGCGCTACATCGCCACCATGCCTCGCCAGAAGCTTGCCAAGCCTGTCCGCATTCCGGAGGCCCCAGTCTTTACCGCGTTTGATGATCCAGAGGATTTCTGGGTCGTGCCCGGCTATGAGCGCAATCTCCCGCACTGGCGGCTCACCGGCGCCACTTACTTCGTGACCTTCCGCCTAGCCGATTCCATCCCCCAAGAAGTCGCGGAGCGATGGCAGAAGGAGCAATCCCAATGGCTATTCAGCCACGGCATTGATCTGCACTGGCGCAAGTCAGACCCTGAACGCTTTCGTCAAGCCATCGGCGCGCTCGACCCAGCTTCACGCGCCGCTTTTGAGCATGAGATGTCACGCCAGTTCTTTATCGAGCTGGATCGTTGCCACGGCTGCTGCGCATTGAGGAATCAGCCTGCATGACAGTGTGTTGCGGACGCTCTGCTCCACTTTCATGGCCAACGAGTTTGGATTGGCGACTTCGTGGCGATGCCCAATCACGTCCACGTCATCGTGCAGCCATTTGAGGGCATCCCGCTGGAGGAGTGGCTCTATTCAGTGAAGCGATTCACCGCGACACGCCTTCCTGGCGTGGAGAAGCGCGCGGATCACATCTGGCAACCCGAGTCGTTTGACCGAGTGATTCGTGATTCGGATGAATTGCGGCGGACGCGGGAGCACATCGCCAAGAATCCGCAGAAGCTTCGCGCTGGCACTTACTGCCATCACGCTGCCGACTGGCTCGATGCCTGGGTGTAGCTCGGTATTCCGATACCGAGTCGGTGCCGTCGCGGAATCGGAATTCCGCGCTACATCGAGCGCAATTCATGGAGAGCGTGAAAAAGTTTCTCGTGAGTCAATCGCCTCAATTCCGCTCCTGATGAGCCGCTGCCGATGAGGAAGAAGCCGTCATCGCGATCAAAGTAGCCCGCGCCGACGCGGATCACCGCTTTCACGATCATGTTCCGCAGCAGATGCAGCCAGAAGCGCCGCAGGTGCTGCTCGGGAAGTGCGCGGATGCTTTGATAGCCCTCGAAGGCTCGCTGGAGGAATGCCGCATCGTGGAAGCAGCCGAGAAGTGAGAGATCGTCCATCGGATCGCCGCTGATGGCGTCGTCGAAGTCGATGAAAGCGGCGATTTGATCGCGGGTGCCGAGGATGTTCCAGAGCGCGAGGTCTTTGTGGACGAGGCAGCCTTGAGGAAGATCGAGCAAGGTCTGGTGGCTTTCGATCTCGGCCGCGATTTCGTCGCGTTGTGTGCCAGTGAGGAAGCCGCGCGAAACAAGAAAGCTCAAATGCTCCTCCAGCCGCAGGTGGAAGTAGTCGGCATACGAGGAGCGGCTGCCTCGTAGGCCGGGTGTGTTCGGCGGATGAGACTCCGATGACACGTTCCTTTCCTTCGCCGAACCGCCCGGCTCCACGTCGTCCGCAAACAGCCGGGCGGGCTGTCGCCACACCCGGCCTACATCGTCGTGCTCTAGCACGCCAAAGCCCTCAAAGGTAATCGTCTGCCACTTCGCTACTGCTTGCCCGATGTCGAAGGCAATGCGTGAGACATCGAGATTCCCGAGCTTGAACCAGTGATTCAGGTCAGGCGCGGCGATGCGTTCCAAAGCCTGCCAGGCAAACGGCACACGACTCCGAGTAGCATCGCAGCCAAAAACTTTTGGTGTGATGACTCCTGCCTGACGCACTCGATCCAGCACGGCGGACTCAATCGCCAGATGATCATCCTTCTCCGGCCCATTCTCGACACGCACAAACATTGCCTTGCCATCCACGTCGGCATTCCAGGTGAGATGATTGCCCTGTCCCGCTCCAGGGCTCAGATCGACTTGATCATCAAAGTGGAGACTTAGTTCCTCGCGAAGCTGTCGCTCCATCTCCGCATCCTCCTCAACTCGCGCCTGCGTGCCATGAAAGGCCGCTGGGCGGTCACACTTCCAATAGTAGATATCGTGGCGGCTCATGATCAGGCGTCGGGAGTCCGTCGCTTCCACCAGGAGGCGAGGAGGCCGCCGATGATGTTTTGCATCACGCCGCTGAAGACGCCCGCCGCAGCGGCGAGTGGCATCGCAGAGAAATGCTCACGCGCCAGCGACGCGGCCATACCACCGTTTTGCATGCCGACCTCAATGCTCACCGTGCGGGCGACGGATTCAGGATAGCGCAGCACTTTGGAGATGCCGTAGCCGACGCCAAAGCCGAGGACATGCAGCGTGAACGCGGCGAGCGCGAGTCTGCCGAAGTTCGACGCAATGGCGTCCGCACTCGCGGCTACGATGCCGCCGCTCACGCACACAAAAGCGATCACAGCCACCGTGGGACCACAGGCACCGATCTTGTCTGCCGTGCGCGGCAGTTTCCACCGGATGAGAACACCGAGCACCACGGGCGCGATGGTGAGTTGCAGGGCAGATAAACACAGGCCCCAGGCATCCACCGGCACATACTTACCGGCCAGCACACTCGTCCACATCGGCGTGAAGAAGAAAGCCAGCATCGTGGACGCGAGCGTGAGCACCACCGACAGCGCCACGTTCGCCTTGGCGAGGTAGCTGATCATGTTCGACGCCATGCCGCCGGGGCAGCTCGCGACGAGGATGATTCCCACCGCGAGGCCAGGCTCAAGCTTCAGCGCCGTGGCAACGAGCCAGCCGGACAACGGCATGATCGTGTATTGCGCCACGAAGCCGAGCGCCACGCTTCCAGGCATCTTCCAGATGGCTTTGAAGTCATCCAAACTCAGCGTCAGCCCCATGCCGAGCATCGACGCGGCCAGTGACCAGAAGATCCACGGCTTGTCGAACCACAACATCGTCTGCGGTTTGAAAAAGGCGATCACCGCCAGCGTGACGAGCCACACGGGATACAGATTGTTGAACCAATTGAGGAAGCGAGTCATGCCCGGTGATATGAAGTAACTGAGTTCGTGATCAAGGTTTGATTTCGCGCACTGCAGCGCCACCGCCTTCAATCAAGAGCACCAGCTTCTTGAAAGTGAACACTTCGCCAGCCTTTACGTCCTTGCGGTAGAGGCTCACTCGATTGATCTCGCCGGGGAAAAGCTGCACTTCAGGCACTTCGACTTTGATGAAGCCGGCTTTTTGCAAGGCGTCCTCCTGACTGGCGGCTTTGGGGCGAATCGTCGGTGTGAGGGCGAAAAGGGTGCCCGGCTTGGTGATGGTCACGTCGAGCTTTTCGATGCTGGTGCGGTGAAAGGGCAGGTCTTTGACCGCATCGGGCATTTCGTCGATGACGTAATCGCGGTCATTGAAGAGCTTCACGCCGTGTTTCATGAAGGCTGGCTCAGGCGGTGGTGGTGCGGGCCATTCGATGCGTTTGTGGCCGGTTTGAGGCTCGAAGTGGCCTATGGACTCTAGTTTGCCGAACATGATGCGGTCGGTGGAGCCGCCGTGGTCGCTTTGGGTGACGGTGAGCCAGAGGGTGCCTTCGTGTTCGTGGAAGGTCGGATATTGAAACGAGTGTGGCGACTCGAAGCGGTATTTGCGCTCCCAGGTTTTGCCGTCGCGTGAGATGTCCACGTTGAAGACGCTGCGATTGCAGTTCTGAATCTTCGTGTTCTCCTGCCAGCCGAGGTAATAGACGCCGCCGAACTTATCGAAGGTCGGTTTGGAGTTCAGGCCGTTGGGTACGAAGGGCTTTGGCTCGGCGACGGTCCATGTTTTGCCGTCGTGGCTGGTGGTGAAGTGGTAGTTGCCCGCGTCGTTGCGCACGATGGCCATCCAGGTGCCGTCGGGCAGGCGGTTCACGGCGGATTCGCTGAGCTGCTGCGACTGTGGCTCGTTGTAGTGGCCGATGACTTCGAAGGTGGTGAAGTCATCGTGCAGCACGGCGAGGGCGTTTTGTTTGCCGGGGAAGTTGTTGAGCGCGACGTAGCGCTTGCCGTCGAACTCCTTGAACGAATCGAAGATGTAGAGGCCGTGGTTCACGGCGGGCCTTTTGAAGCCCTGGGCCGCTGCATCGGCATGAAAATGACTCGGCTCCATGTCGAAGGTGCCCGCGGCGGTTTTGAGCTTGGCTTTGTGAATGCTGTCCTCGAAACTCTGCGTGCGCAGGTCAAAGTCGCGATACCATGTCAGCTCGCTCGCCGACTTGCTGCAAAAGTAGGTGCGCAGCGTGTGCTCGTCCTTGCGAATGATGCGAGGCACGAAGACCTGAGCCTCCGGCAGTGTGACGTTGGCGAATGCCTGGCCCGCTTTGGCAAGGAGGTGCGTCTTTTCCACATTGAGCGTCTTCAAGTTCACCACCGAGAGCACACAATACATCGCCGCACCCGCGCCATGGCCGGGTGACACGTCGTTGTCATGCTCGACGATGTAGGCTCGCTCGGCCACACAGACGAACTCCGCATCATGCGCCCCTTTCACCTGCGGTGCCGAGACGCGGACAAGCCGCTGCATGACGATGTCGCCCGCGAGCGCGGGGTCCCAGTTGGCGGGGAGAAGGCTCTGAGCCGACACCAGCGGCACCATCAGGGAGAAAAGGGAGAGAATGGCTTTCATCATGGAAGGAGAGCACTCTAAACGCCCGCCATGGAGCACATTCAGCGGAGATGGGCGGTTTCGAGGTGATATGTTAACCCTCCTCAGTCCGCGACTCAGCCAGAGTTCAATGCGCCATCCGCAGAGGAACCTCCCCCCCCGGGAATCTCACCTTCATCTCCAACGTTCCACCGAGAGCCTTCACAATTGCTGACAGCGTGTCGAGATGAAGGTCCTGCCGCCGCTCCACCTTGGAAACTGCGGCCTGTTGAATACCCAATCGGTTCGCCAATTCGGCCTGCGACAGCCCCTGCACCTCGCGCAAATCACGGAGTCCAACAACACCGACTTGCCCATCGTCCACAAGCTGCTCCACACGTCGCAGAACCATGGCGGTGTCTGCATAGCGCTCTGGCGGCAGCTCGCCAAAGACCGCTTCGTCACTGGCTGGGTGCAATCCAAAGCCAGTTTTTGGCTCCCAATGCACCGTGAAGGAACCACTGCGATGCCCCACATCAAGCCACCAATCACCAGTTTTGTCTCCACCCTTCTCAAACACCACGCTCAGACTGGGGTGCATCGTCTCCAATGCTTCCAAGAACTGTCTCACAGATGGCGGCATATCTTTCTGATTGTATTCCATGGGTGGAATATTATATGCGCACGCAGTGTTGGCAATAACTATTTCATTTCGTCGATTCGTTGGCCATCCGCACCCGGTTTGTCGAGTTCCGTGCGCTCTCCAACAATTGTTTTCACCCCGTTTACCATTCCGCGCTCAATGACCCGAATCACGATAGCCCCATTATCCGCGATCAAGGTATAGTGCCCCGTGTGTCGATAACGCTTCAGCCAAGGTTTCCCTTCCTCCTGTCGCTCCATCTCCGCGACGGGAGGATAAAGCCTTTCCTTGTCATACGGATCATATGGCACCCCACCATGTTCATCTTCAACCATGCGAAAGACTCGATCCATCACAGCCAATGCCTGATCACGATTCTCCGCCAAAGGTGCATCCTGTAATGCCGCGAAAATCAGGCCCACCCTCTCCTTCTTTGATAAGCGAGAGTCTGCTTTAGAAAGGGCTGCGATTGAGGCGGTAGCGCGTTCATCGTGAGGAGGAGGTATGGCTTCTATGGGTTGATTGTCATTCGGCTGAATCATGCCGCAATCTACAAGCCCCCAGGTCGAAAGTCAAGCTTAAAGGCGACTTTTCAGAGACTTTATCTCGACAAGCATTATATTTTGGATATAATATTGCCAATTTATTAATTAATAAAACGTAAAATGCTCGCCCGATTTTCGGTTTCCAACTTCCTCTCCATCGACGCCCCGGTCGAGTTCTCCATGATTGCCTCCAAGGAGTCGCAGCACTTAGGCCGGGTGGCGGAGGGGGAGAACATGCCTGCGCGGGTGCTGCAAACGGCGGCGATCTGGGGCGGGAATGCCTCGGGCAAATCAAACCTGTGCAAGGTGCTGGACTATGCCCAGCATCTGGTGGTGACGGGGACGCGGCCCGATGGGCCGACGGGGCGGATTCCCTTCCGGCTGCGTGAGGAGGCGGCGAAGGAGCCGAGCCGCTTTGAGTTTGAAATCCTGGTGGAGACCGAGGGCGAGGAGCGGATGTATCGCTACATCTTCGCGGTGACAGGTCGTGAGGTGGTGGAGGAATCGCTAGCGGAGATGCGCCCCGTTTCGGATCGCGTGTTTTTCAGCCGCACGTCGGGCGTGGATGGCAGCGAGCAGGTCTTTAACCTGGACTGGTGGGAGCGGCGCGTGGTGCCGGAAGAGGAGCGGATGTTTGCGCGGTTCGTGGCGAAGGGCACGAAGCCAAACCAGCTCTTTTTGCACGAGGCGATGGACCGCAATCTGGCGCTACTGGCACCGGTGTTCCGCTGGTTCCGCGATCAACTGGTGGTGCTGGAGCCGGATGCGACGTCGATGTCGATGGAGATCGAGGAATCGAACCGTCAGGAGCTACGCGACTACATGGTGGCGCTGCTGAGCCGTGCGGACACGGGCATCACGGCGATGGAAGCGGTGGAGGTGCCGGTGGCGTCGATGGGCATGCCCTCGAACGTGCGGGATGATCTGCTGGCGAACATGAAGGACGAGGATGGCGGGATGCTATTCCGCTCGCCACGTGGGGAGAGGTTCAGCGTGTTCCGCAAGAACGGCGAGCTGATGGCATCGCGCATCGTGACGTATCGGGACTCGAAGGAGGGGAAGAAGATCGCCTTTGAAACGAGTGACGAGAGCGATGGCACGCTGCGGCTCTTTGACCTGGCTCCGGTGTTGCATGACCTGGACGCTCCAGGCGGGAGGCGCGTGTATGTGATCGACGAGCTGGACCGCTCCATGCACACGCAACTGACGGAGGCACTGCTGGAACATTACTGTGGCTCACGGACGAAGGAGACGCGCACGCAGCTCATTTTCACCACGCATGATGTGCTGCTGATGGATCAACGCCTGCTGCGGCGCGATGAGATGTGGTTCATCGAGCGCGGGAAGCACGGTGAGACGCTGCTGGAGAGCCTGTCTGACTACAAGGACGTGCGCTATGACAAGGATGTGCGGAAGGCGTATCTGGAAGGCCGCTACTCGGGCGTGCCGAGGATCAAGCCCTTTGCGCGGCGCTCTGTGCGCTACACAATGCCTGAGCCGGAGTCCTTCCGGCTGAATGAGGAAACGCCCAAACCTGAGGCATCGCGGAGGGCGGAGCCGTGAGAGGAAGACGCGGTGCCTTCAAGAAGACGAAGCGCCTCTTCGTGATCGCTACGGAAGGCGCGGAGACGGAGCCGATCTACTTTGCGGAATTTCATCCGGGCCGCGAGGGAGGCTTTCGGCTGAAGGTGCTGGGCAATCCGAGGCACAAGTCACGACCCATCGAGGTGCTGAACCGCCTGCTGGACTACGAGATGCGAGAGCGTCCCGGCCCCAACACAGAATACTGGGCAGTGATCGACCGCGATGCCTGGAACCCGGCAGAACTGAATGAAGTGAGCCGCGAGATCGCGAAGCGCGAGAACTACCATCTGGCATTGAGCAATCCGTGCTTTGAACTCTGGCTGTGGCTGCACCTGAAGCCGAATCGCCCTTTCTTTGACCGGCATGACTGCCAGCGAAGCCTGTGCCGCGAGTGGCCGGAGTTTGCCAAAGGTGACTACGATGCCGCGATGCTCATGCCGCTGGTTCCGGTGGCCTGTGAGCGTGCGAAGGCGATCGACGAGGAGCCGGAGAAGCCGTGGCCGACTGAGCAAGCGACGCGGGTGTATCGACTGGTTGAGCGGCTGAAGTGAGGTGTTGAGGTGCTAGACCAGATGTGGTGACAGTCCTTGTTGGCAATTTGCGGGTCGTTGACCAGCGAATCGTCACTTTATCTTGCCCGATTCTACGAGCTATGGGTCCTAGTCGGTAAGGAGAAGGCTACTGATCAATGCCTAGCGCTGCTTTGCCAAAGCATCGGTCTCGCTGAGCTTGAAACGGGTGCTGACGACGCTGCTCTTTTCCGGACCGGCCGCATATTGGATGTAGGTGGTCGCGATGAGGGTGCCGTCGCCGAGGAGTTCGAGATCGGAGTAGCCGCAGTCGGTGTTGCCGGTGCCGGGCGCATCAGTGGGTCTGCGCTTGGTGTTGTGGAGGAGTTTGATGCGGTATTGGCCTTCGCGGCGGTTCACGATGTCATCCACGGTGCCGACCCATGCGACGTAGTGACCGTAGGTGTTGCTCGCCTTGGCCATATCACGGAAGGCGATGACGAGACGGCCATCGGGTGCGTGTTTGATGACGTGGCGATCCCCGGTGAGCGTAGCGGGGAGTTCTTTTGGCTCGCTCCAGGTGCGTGCGTCGTCGTTGCTGATCGAATAGAGCGAGTGATGCTGGCGTGTGTTTTCGCGCAAGAGCATGACGAGTTGTTTGCCATCATCGGACTTCGTCACGCTCGGCTGTGCCCATTGTCCGGGGACGACGAGAATGACGCGCTCCTTGCTCCAGGTCAGGCCGCCATCGAGTGACTCGCTTTGCCACACGACGGGGTGCAGATCCTTGGCGTTCGTTGGGTCGCGACGGTCAGACCACATGATGAGCCGCTTGCCGCCATCGAAGGACAGGATGCTCTTGGGCGCGACTTCACCGACGAGGCCGAGTTCCTTCATCGGCGACCAGGTTTTGCCAAGGTCCGTGGAAAACGCGCTGCGGAGGTTTCCCGGAAAGTCACAACCACCGAAGATGAAGAGGCGCTCGGTGCCCTGCGGATCGGTGAGGCGATGCAGCACTGGCGTAGTTGTCTTCACGAGCAGCCAGTCCGGCGGCGTCGGCAAAGGGGGGCTCCATGTGAGGCCGCCGTCACCACTGCGGGCGAGCGGGCCGAGGTGTCCCGCGTGATTCATGCACCACGCGGTGAACATCGTCCTGCCATCCGCCATCAACACCGTGTCGCAATGGCCTTGGTATTCCTTCTCCGTGCCGCGGGCGATGATGACATGCCGTGGCGCATCGGCAGAGATGTCCACGGTCGGGATGGAAATGCTGCGCAAGGTGCCCGGCGTAGGCCCGGCAAAGGTGGGCACGTCCTCGGCATGGAGAAGCGTGCTGCATGAGATGGCAAGAAGGCAGGCAAGAGATCGAAAAGACATGATGTGAGAAAACGTGGACGGAGAAGGTATTTCACGGGAGGAAATGCTTCGTGGAGTGTTATGCTAACACCATGCCCGAAACCACCTCTGCTACGCTCAAAGACATCGCCCGCGCTGCGGGTGTTTCGATGATGACGGTGTCGCGGGTGCTCCGGGGTGCGCCGAAGGTTTCGGTGGAGAAGCGGGAGCTGGTGCTGAGGGAGGCGAAGCGGCTCGATTATCAGCCGGACCCGCATCTGGCGCGGATGATGCAGGTGGTGCGGGGCAAGAAGGAGACTCGTGTGCGGGCGGTGATCGCGGTGATCCGCGAGCATGTGCCGCAGGATGGCCTGCTGAGCCCGTCGTATCAATACGTGCCCATCGAGGACATCCGCCGACGTGCGCATGCGCATGGCTACGCGGTGGAGGAGTTTTGGCTGGGGAAAGATGGCCTCACACCGAAGAAGCTGCAAAAGATCCTGCACGCACGCGGCATTGAAGGCGTGATCGTGTCGCCACAGAGCATGACGCTCCCGTGCAGCAAGCTCGACTACTCGCCATTCGCTGCGGTGACGTTTGGGAATGCGATGAGCACGCCAGCGCTGCACATGTGCGCGGGAAACATGACGTTGGGCATCCACATGGCCGCCGAGCAGCTCGCGGCACGCGGTTACAAACGCATTGGCGTGGCGGTGACGAAGTGGATCGTGAACCGCTCGCAGTTCGGCTACAGCGGCGGCTTGTTTCACTGGCAGCACGGTCTGGCGGAGGCGGATCGCGTGCCGCTGCTGCTGTTTCCGAGCAACGACATCAGCAAGGGCTACGACGCCTTTGCCAAATGGATGCGCGAGCATAAGCCCGATGCGCTCATCACCTTTGACACACACATTCCCGGCTGGTTGAAACGGCTCGGACTTCGTGTGCCGCAAGACATCGGCTTCGTGGTGCATGACTGGACACCGACGATGACTGACTGCGCCGGCATTTATCAAAGACGCGATCATCTCGCCGCAGCGGCGGTCGATTTGGTCGTCACGCAGCTTTCTCAGCACGAACACGGCGTGCCCGATGTGCCCCGCCAGATCATGATCCCGCCGCAGTGGGTGGACGGGCCGAGTGTGTAGCATAGGCTTTCTAGGCGGTGTCGATGTTCGTGTTGATCATCACAGGCTGGAAAGCCTATGCTACGCTCTCCTATGTCCGACATCCGCTCACTCGAACCCAATGCTCTCTGGAACTGTTTCGCCGATCTGAATGCCGTGCCACGGCCCTCGAAACGCGAAGATCGCGTGGTGGCCTTTGTGCGGGCGTTTGCGGATCGTCATGGGCTGACGTCGATCCTCGACAGTGCTGGCAATGTGATCATCAAGAAGCCTGCGACGCCGGAGCGGCAGGATCGCCCCGCAGTCATCATGCAGGCTCATCTCGACATGGTTCACAAGGCTGCCGATGGGCTGAATTTCGACTTCGACACGCAAGGCATCGACATGTGGGTCGATGGCGATTGGGTGCGAGCACGTGGCACGACGCTCGGCGCAGACAACGGCCTCGGCGTGGCCGCGATCCTCGCGGTGCTGGCTTCAAAAGACCTTTCGCATCCGCCGATTGAGGCGCTGTTCACGCTGGATGAGGAACAGGGCATGGGAGGAGCGCTCAGCCTGCAACCTGGTCTGCTCACGGGCAAAACGATGCTCAACCTCGACTCGGAAGAAGACGACACCTTCACCATCGGCTGCGCGGGCGGCGTGGATACGCTCGCGAGACTGGACTACACCGAATCCATCCACGGCCCCGAAGAACCCTATATCGCCATCCACATCACAGGTCTGCGCGGCGGCCACTCCGGCCTGCAAATTCACGAAGGCCGCGCCAATGCCATCAAGCTCATGGCTCGCATCCTGAGTGCCTGTGGCGCGGAAGTTGTTGCTTTGGCCACCATGCGCGGCGGCAGTGCTCGGAACGCGATTCCGGCGCAATGCACCGCGCAGATTGTCATTCTCGATCAGCCGCGCTTCGATGAAATTTTCTGCAAAGAGGTCGAAGGCATCCGCGAAGAGTTCCGGTACGTCGAGCCAAGTCTGAGCATCACGACACAGCCGGTGAAGCCCGAGCACGGCTACATCCCGACGATGGCCGATCATGTGCAGAGGCCCTTCGTTCTCGCGCTCCAGGCCGTGGTGAATGGCGTCTATCGCATGAGTCCAGTCGTGCCTGGCTTGGTCGAAGCTTCATCGAATCTCTCGCTCATCTCGCTCGGCAACGGTCACGCTGAATGGAGCGGCCTGCAGCGCAGTTCGGTCGATTCGAGCAAGGCGGATGTCGCGCGGGCCTTTGCAGCGCCTTTTGAAGTGATGGGATCGGATGAGATGAACTGCCCCGAGGTCCGCCAAGACGCTGGCTATCCCGGCTGGAGCCCCAGCGCCGAGTCGCCCATCCTGGAGAAGATGAAGACGATCTACCGCGAGCTTTTCGGTCACGATGTCAAAGTCAGCGCCTGCCACGCCGGCCTCGAATGCGGCGTCATCGCCATCGCGTATCCCGGTCTCGACATGATCTCCTTCGGCCCCAACATCCACGAAGCGCACTCCGAGAAAGAGTGCTGTAGCATCTCATCGACGCAGAAGTTCTGGAAGCTGTTCACCGTGACGCTAGCGGCGATGTAGCTGTTGCGCCGCTGCCTGGACGGTCTGGGGCAGTTGAGGCGGAGGATTGAACCCAATCGAGCACGTGAAGGCGCGTGCGCTTGCGGTTCGCTTCCAGAAAGGGTTTGATGATGAGAATTTACGGACAGTTGTCACGTCCCTACATACCCAGTGCTACGATTTTGTGATGACGCTGAGGTCGCTCTCTTCCCCGATGAGCATGCGCCTGATGCCCTGCCTGCCGATGAGCTGCCCATCGTGCTCATCAAGCTCTCGCAAATGTCGCTGCGGCGTCCGCGCCAGTGGGGTGCGTGCTGGCTGGGCTGCGAGCTGTGGCAGCAGCTCGGACTCGATACCTTTTGGCGCGAGCGCTTGCCCGTTAGCCGTGAGGGCACGCGCTGGGATCAGGTGCTGCTGACGCTTTACCACCTCATCGATCCCAGTGCGGAGTGGCGGCTGCATCGGCATTGGTTCGATCACACGGCCATCGTGGATTTGCTCGGCGGTGATTTTTCGCTCGCAGAACCGAGCGGAGCGAGGTAGCCAGCCGCAGGCTGCCCCGAAGGGGTGAGTGCCGTGAGGCGGCACGAAGCAAATCCACCGGCTTTATGCTTGCCACGACAAGCTCCTCGCGCACAAGCGGGCGCTCTTTGATCATCTCACCGAGCGCTGGCGCGATCTCTTCGCGGCGAAGTATGAGGTGCTGCTTTACGATCTGACGAGCACCTACTTTGAAAGTGATCCGCCGGATGATCCCAAGGACAAACGCCGCTTCGGTTACAGCCGCGATAAACGCGGTGATTGCGTGCAAGTGGTGATCGCGCTGATCGTCACGCCGGAGGGTTTTCCTTTGGCTTATGAAGTGCTCGCCGGGAACACGACGGATAAGACCACGCTCAAAGACTTCCTCGCTAAAATCGAAGCGCAGTATGGCAAAGCACAGCGCACCTGGGTGATGGATCGCGGCATCCCGACGGAGGAAACACTCGAACTCATGCGCAAGAGCGATCCACCAGTGAACTACCTCGTGGGCACGCCCAAAGGCAAGCTCAGCAGCCTGGAGAGCGCCTTGGCGAAACGCGAGTGGAAGCAGGCACGGCCCAGCGTGCGCGTGAAGCTGCTGGTGCAAGATGACGAGACCTACATCCTCGCGCAGAGTCAGGACCGCATCGCCAAAGAACGCTCCATGCGGCGGCGGCGACTGCGTGCTTACATCGACCGACTCGCCGATTTGAAGGCCCGCAAACGCCCGCTCAAACGTGACGCCATGCACCAGTCCATCGGTGCTGCGAAGAAGGATGCAGGACGTGATGCACGCTTCGTCAAAGTCAGTGTCGAACTGCACGGTGAAGGAGCCAAACAGACCGCCACCTTGAGCTGGACACTGGATCGCGACGCGCTGCGCACCGCCTGGAAGCGCGAAGGCCGCTACATCCTGCGCACCAATTTGACCGACACCGATCCGGCAAAGTTGTGGGAATTTTATCTACAACTCACCGAAGTCGAACAAGCCTTCAAAGAACTCAAAGGCGACCTCGCCGTGCGACCTATTTATCACCAACTCGAATCGCGCATCGAGTCGCATATCTTCATCAGTTTTTTGCCTACTGCCTGCAAGTCACACTCAAAGCACGGCTGAGGAAATGCGCCGCTGGGCTGACGCCACGAGCCGTGCTGGAGAAGTTCTCCACCGTGCAAATGCTCGACGTGCATCTGCTCACGACCGATGCGCGGGAGATCATCATGAGCCGCTACACGCAGCCTGAGAAGGACCTGCAACTGCTGCTCGATCAAATGAAACTCACCCTGCCGGAACAAGGGCCGCCGAAAATCACCGCACCACCAAGTAGTGGCCCGAGCCAACCGAATGCGTGAATTTGCAAGCCATGTAGTGCAGACCTTTTGACCTCGATGTCGCAAAATTGAGGCTTCCAGCTTCGGCGGCTTGTCGAGTTCGCTAAGTCGGGTTAACAGCTACAGGCGGAGATCAGGATGTCTTAGACTGCGGGCAAGACGCGAGGCGGGCGCAACACCAAGATCATGGCGCTCACCGATGCCCGCGGCATGGCCGTGAAGCTATCCCTTATCGGAAGGGCGGGCATACGAAGGCAACCATGTCAGAAGTAGTAGCTGAGAGCCTGCAGCCTGCTTTCTGAGGTGCCGCATTTTCTCGTAGCGAATGATGCCCGCCTCGAAGCCAGTTATACGACAGTTGCAGCTTGTCATGACATGGCACAAAAAACCCCGCATCTCTTGCGAGATGCGGGGTGATGTTTAATCTGGCAACGTCCTACTTT
>NZ_JBJXFV010000093.1:0-19231 GCF_046154365.1 Prosthecobacter sp. | reverse complement strand
CCGACGTACGTCGGCCTGGGCTGGTTGTTGTCTTTGCTCGCGTGCGCACAGAATGCGCGCACGCGGTCCGTCCTAATGCTCGCGTCCACCAAAAATGTCAATGAATTTTTCTAACAAAGCAGAATTAAACAAGCGCCTCCATTTGCTCGCTTCCGACTCATTCGCGCTGCCGCCGTCGGTACAAGATTAGCGCGAGAAGACCGCCGCCGCCCAAAAAGGCCACGGAAGGTTCGGGCGCTGAAACGGCAACAAGATTATCCAAGAAGACCTCTCCACCAGCGGCAGGCCGGGTGATACGAAGCCAAAGCGCACTGCCATCGGTCCCGGTGGTGCCGGAATTCAAGCTCACGCTGAACGGTACGCTGTAGGCAGTTGAACCGCTTGCGGCTCCGATGCCGAGGGTTTCTAAATCAGCCCGACCGAAGACATGCGTGGCAAGCAAGGTCACAGCAAGCGCGGTTCCGTCAGCAGCACTCGGAAAAGCACCCGAAAGGAGCTGCAAGTTGAAGCCATTATTGATGCTTCCAAGTTGGGCGCGTTGCAGGATGTCGCCACTGATGGTGACAATCTCATCTGCTGTGTAGGTGCCGATATGAGAATAAACATACCCGTTTTGGTTTGAAAAACCCAGCACGGTGGAAGCATTGACTCCCATGTCAGTGTCCGAACGATGCAGCCATTCTGAATAGTTGTTGGAATCTGTGTTTTCCTCAAACCACCCGTCAATCGCAAAAGCAACACCGGTGTTTGAGGGAATCTGGCCGTCGAATGTACCGTTTGAAATCCCAATCACCGCCGCGTTAACGGAAATGTTCAGAGAACAAAGAAAAAGGAGGCACAGCGAGGGACGGAAGTTCTTCATGAATTAAAAATCTTTAGCGCGGCGGCTGCAAAACTTGAAGGGATGATAAACGATCACGCATGAAGAATGCAATGATAATGTCAACCGTCCCGGTTTGATCGCACCGCGACATAACAAAATGCTGCTTCGATCCCTTCGGGATCGTTTCTGTAGGTGATCACTTCTTCTTGCTCGTCTTCGACTTCAAACTCGCGAGATAGGCCACGACATCGCGAATCTGCGGTTTGGTGAGCATGCCGATCATGGGCGGCATGACGCTGATGGGTGGGGTGATGGTGGCGATTTGATCGCGGGGGATGGTTTGGGTTTTGCCATCGGGCAGGCGACGCTGGACTTGCTTGGCGTCCTCTTTGTCGAGTACGGCGGAGATGGCCTTGCCGTCTTTGAGCGTGAGAGCGACCATGCCGTAGCCGGGAGCGACTTTGGCGATGGGGTTGAGCAGCGATTCGAGGATATAACGGCGGTCTTTTTGTGAGCCGATGGTTTTCAGATTGGGGCCGACCTGGCTGCCTTCCTTGGCCTCCACGGTGTGGCAGGCGATGCAGTTGGCGGCGAGGTGGTTGGTGACGATGTCGCGGCCGTTGGTGGCGTTGCCGCCTTCGAGCAACTCGTCGTTGGCGGTGTGCGTTTGCGTGTAGGCGTCGAGCTTGGGTTTCAGGCTGTCGCGTGTGGCGGCGGCTTCGATGAGATCGAGCTGGATGGCGGCTGGAACTTGATTCTGCGCGATTTTTTCGAGCCAGGTTGAGAGCAATTCGTCGGCCTTGTCAGTCGCGGCAGTGGCTAGAAGATCGAAGGCGAGTTGTTTCGTGACGGTGTCGCCTTCATTGAGGATGTTGGCGGCCTTGGTGATGGCATTGGCGGGTTGGTGCGCAAAAATTTGCTTCAAACCTTCGCGCCGCAGTTCAGGCGGTGATGCTTTGGCGGAGGCGAGATCGAGAGCGGTGGCGAATTCGAGTGCTTTGGCGTGCTGGGAGGCCATGAGCTTGAGGGCTTCGCCGCGCAGCGGGGCGCGTGCGGTTTCATCGGCGATGATTTGCAGCAGCAGCTCTGGTTCGACGCGAAGTTGAAGCTGCATGAGCAGTTCGACGGCCTTGGCTTTCAAATCGCCATCCTGCAGGGCCATCAAGGCAGCGAGGTGCGGCTGCACGACTCCGGTGAGAGCTTTGGAGTCGCGGGCGGCGATGGTGTGAGCGTGACCGTCGATGCGGTCGAGACGCGGCGGTGAATTCCAGACGAGAAGAACGTCGAGCGCCTCGGATTGCAGCGCGGATGGCTTTAAGGCGGTTTGAACGACATGTTGCGCGGCTTCGGTGGTGCCGAGGCGAAGGCAGGCGTTCAACCCACGACGGGAGTTGCGCTGGATGAGCGCGGGAAGTGCGTCGGGGATGCCGGCGTCATCGTGAATCGCACGTTCGGCTTCATCGGCAATGGCAGTAACGCGATCGGCGAGGAAATCGACGACTTGCGGTGAATGCTGGCGCGCGAGAGCGAGAACGCTGCAAAGACGCACGAGGTTTGATTTGTCCTTCGTGCGCGCGGCGAGGTTCGATTCGGTGGCGCAACCGGCCAATCCGGTGACGACAGCGTGACGCAGGAAAGGATCAGCGCCGTCTTTGGCGGCGAGAGTGATGAGATTCTTTTCAGCGGTTGGTTCTTCGAGTTTTCCGAGCGCAATCGCTGCGTGGATGCGCACATGCGGCGATGCGTTGGTGAGCAGCGGGATGAGTTCGGTCGCGTGCGGCTTCGCGGAGTGCGAGTCGCTGAGTGTCCTGGCGGTTTGGGCGAGGATTTCGGTGTCTTTGCCTGTCAGCAACGATGCAAGCGCGTTGGGCTCGATTTTTTTGGCACGCAGGCCTTGGCCGAGGCCCCAGATGGCGTGGATGCGGGCGAGTTGATTTGCTTTCGGGTCTTTCGCGATGGCTTCGAGAGCTTTGAAGTCGCCTTTTTTGACCAAAGCGAACTGAGCGCCGAGGCGCACGCGTTGGTCGCGATGCGAGAGTAACTCGACACCGGCAGAGTCGAAGCCTTCACGGATGAGTTTGGCGGTTTCGAGGCGTTCGGTGCTGTTTTTGCCGGTGGGATCATCGGCGGTCCAAATCGCGCCTTTTTCATCGAGCGGATAACCGCCGGACCAGTCTGCGAGAATGAGCGATCCTGCGGGTGTGATGGCGAGGCCGATGCCCATGATGCCGCTGTGGATGAGGCGCTCGTTTTTCATCGCGAACGTCGAGCCGCTGGGGACGATCTGAAACGCGGTCATCTGGCCGGAAGGGAATTGATCGAGGATAAAATGCCCGCGGAGCGATGCGCCGAGCGCGGTGCCGGGTTCATGTGCGAATCCAGCGGGGCCGTTCGAGTAATTGGCAAGCGGCGGCGTGATGAAGAGTGGCTGGCCGGGATGCGTGGGCTGCCAGATGCCATCGCGAATCCAGCGGCTCGCGCCTTTTTGATACTGATGGCCGCAGCGCCAGCCAGAGTCGCTGCGCTCGGTGATGTAAACGAAGCGCTCGCGCTCGCCGGGGAGATCGGCGTCGTTGTCCACGCCGAAGAGGTTGCCGAAGTCATCGAAGGCGACTTCCTGGATATTCCGCAGGCCGTGGGCGAAGACTTCGAAGCCTGTGCCGTCAGGCTCGCAGCGCATGACGCAGCCTTCGTGCGGGTAGAACCACTGTTTGCCTTCTTTGCTCGTCACATTCACGCCTTTGTCGCCGATGCTCCAGTAGATGCGGCCGTCGGGACCGATGCGCGGGCCGTGCATGTCATGCCCGGCATACGCGATGTGCATGCCGAAGCCGTGCGCGACGATCTCGCGTTCGTCAGCGACGCCGTCGTCGTTCGTGTCGCGCAGGCGAACGAGATCGGGCGCCACGGTGACATAGACCCAGCCATCGTGATACAAAATGCCGGCGGCGATGCCGGTGACGACGCTGTTGAAGCCCTCGGCGAAGACGGTGATTTTGTCGGCGGTGCCGTCGTTGTCGGTGTCGCGAAGCTGGTAAATGCGCTCGCTGTGAACGGTGAGGTCTTTCCAGTCGATGGAGCCGTCCTTGTTGTGATCTTTGAGGCCGCCGCGTGGCTGACGCAGCTTGCCGGGAGCGAGTTCGCGTTTCAAGAAGGCTTCTTTTTCGTCCACGCTGGTGAGCGAGACGTCATCAGGAATCCACATCGTGTGCTCGCGGATGTCGAGATCGGCCACTTTGCGTCGCGTTGTGGCGGAAACATAGACGCGGCCCTGCGGATCGGTCGTGACGGCGACGGGGTCAGGCACGTTGAGATCACCAGACCATTTGTGAAGTTCGAGGGTAGATTTTGGCGCGGTTTTTTTCTCGGCAGCGACGACTGGAAGGGCCAGCAGCGCGGCGAGGGCGATGTGACGGAGATTTTTCATGAAAAGGGCGAGGAAAAATGAGGACGAGCGTTTCTTCTTGCCGCTGCGAAGGGGACTCGTCACAGTCCGCATGCGTTCGCCGATGCGAATGTCATTCACGAAAATCCAACCCAATCCATATCATGAGCCAGATCGTTCCTCTCATCAGTTCCGCCATCGCCGGCCCGCTCGGCGTCATTCATCTTCCCCGCCTCTGGCAGAAAGCCTCGCTGGCAGCCGCCGGCAAGCTGCACGCTGACTATCCTGGCATCGGCTGCGGCTATGACCAGATGACACTCGACGCGCTGGGCATCAACATCGAGACCTTCAAGGCATTCATCGCCACAAAGCCGAGCTACCCGCAGCTTGAGTCTTGGATCAAAGCCCAGCCTGGTGTGAAGCTGACCAAGGGCGACATCTACAAGCACAACGTCGCCATTCAGGGCTACATCCACGATGACGCCACGCGCAAGAGCATCCTTGCCGCTGATGGCATCGCCGACGACGGCAGCGTGAACCCAGGTGCGGTCGATCTGAACAACCTGGACGACTGGCACATCTTCTGGGCGCAGGAGATCAAGTGACGTGAGAGTCTGTTGATGACTGTTTTGAGAACCCCGGTCGTCGTGAGGCGAGCGGGGTTTTTAGTGCTCAGTGCTCAGTGCTCAGTGCTCAGTTTGGCCGTGGGTGAAACTGAGCACTTTGCACTGAGCACTTTTCCCCACTGTCACGCACAATAACCAAGCACCGAAGGCACTCGCGCCCCACCCCGCTCACGCCTAGATCCCCGCTTCCATCACTTTCATCCAACGAGAACGGAAGGAGCGGTTTTCTTCCATGAGCTGGGCGGCGATGGTGGCGGAGAGCTGGGTGAGACCGTTGAGGCGGGCGAAGGCGGCGAGAGTTTCCTGCCTGCGGTAGTAGTCGGTGGAATCGGTAGTCTGTGAACCAAAGGCTTGGGCGATTTCGACGAGAGATTCGGGGGTGAGACTGTCAAACGGCAGGGAGAGCGTGCCGCGCTCGAGGGTGACGTTGATCGTGGTACCGTCTGTCGTGCAGGTGATGTGCCCGCTCATCTGGCCGCCTTCACGGCGTGAGATGGTGCCGGTCCAGCCTTTGGTGGCGAGATCGGTGGTGAGCTGGCGCATGAAATCACGCGACTGCGTGTAGAGGTAAACACGGCCGTCGAGCGCCGTGCGCACGTCGGCGGTTTCCATGCGTGTGCCGCCGAGGAGTTCGATGGCGCGTGAGTAGTCGTAGCCCTGCACGAGCGAAGGCACGAGTGCGTTGACCTCGGCAAGGAGTTCGAGGTCGGCCTGACGATGTTTTTTGTCTGCCAGCATCTGACGCTGCTGCTGATCGAGTGTCATGCGCTTGATCTCGCGCTTGAGTTCCGCCTGCCTGTTGTCAATTTCGTTGCGGAAGGCTCCGCTGGTCTTGAGCTGCTTCTTGGTCTGCTCCAGCTCGGCGAGAGCGGCACGCAGTTCATCAACGGTTCCGGCACTTTCTGCTGTTTTAGTGTCCACAAAGGCGAAGTCAGATTTGTACAGTTCCGCGAGCGCCTTGTAGCTGGTGAGCCATTCGGCCGGATTGGGCGCAACCGCTGCCGGCTTGACCTGATCCAGCTTTTCCAAAAACACTTTCAATTCACTCATGCCCGCACGGGGATCTCCAAAATGCCACTCCGCCAGTCCATGCACGAGATAACCCACGGCTTCATCGTTGCCGACATCGTAGGCCAGTGATTCCTGCGCCGTGCCGATCGCCAAGTCACGACGCGCCATGCGCTCCTTGATCTTGGTAAAGAAGGATGTGCGGCCGTTGAGTTCGGTGGCGCTGGTGGAAAGCTTGTCAAACTGACGCGCTGCCTCGGCCTTCTTGTCGAGGATGATATTGCACAGCGCGGCATTGAGACGCGCCCAGTTCTTGGTCGGCTGCGGTGTGTCCTTGGAATCAGCCAGTTTTTCGAACTGGTTCTGCGCTTGGCTGAAGTGCAGTTGCTCAAGCTCCCTGCGGGCGTCGGCAAAGGTGGTTTCGCCTGCCTTGAGCGTGACGCCGCCACCTGAGAGGTCCCGGGCATCCGCCGCTGAAATCTGCAGGGCGGCTCCCGTCCTGCGTTCGCCGCCTTCGCGTAGCAGCCAGCCGATGCCATAAGCGAATGTCACAGCGGCGGCGATGGATCCGATCAATTTGGCGCGGCGTGAAAACAGCCTGCGCCGCACGCCACCACGATTCAACAGGCCTTCCGCCAGGCGCATTTCATCCACCACCTCGTCGTAGTTCGAGAAGCGTTCTTCCGGACGGAAGCTGAGCATGCCGTTGATGGCGTGTTCGGTGCGTGGTGAGAAGCGCAGGCCGGACTCGCCGAGGACGACACGCCTGCTTTTGATGCGGCGCAGATCTTCGATGGCATTGGAGTCCGCCTTGTGCGGCGGATGGCCCGTCATCGCATGGTAGAGCGTGGCACCGAGGCTGAAGATGTCGCTGCGGTAGTCCTCTTTGTTGTCGATGACCTTTTCCGGTGCGACGTAGTAAGGCGTGGCCCAAATTTCACCAGACTGATCACCGCCGCGGTTCGCGAACAGCGCCAAGCCGAAGTCCACCACCTTCGCCGTGCCGGTTTCGGTGAACAGAATGTTCGCCGGCTTCACATCACGATGGATCAGATTGAGCTGCTGCGCGGCACGCAGGCCCTCGGCCACCTCACGGCCGATGCGCAGGGCCTCGGCCTCCTTGAGATGTCCTTCGCGCTTGATGCGCTGCTCCAGGCTGCCGCCGCCGACCAGCTCCATGGCGATGTAGAAATAGCCTTGATCATAGCCCACGGAGTACAGCTTGATCACGTTCGGGTGCGTGACATTCGCGGTGATGTGCGCCTCCTGGCGGAACTGCTCCAATCGTGTGGCATCGCGGCCATACTGACGGTTCAGGATTTTCAGTGCCACGCGGCGGCCTAAAGTTTCATCCTCCGCCTCAAACACGCGGCTCATGCCGCCCTCGCCGATCTGCCGCACGATCATGAAATGGTCGAACCGTCGGCGTACACGCACCATCTGCCCGCAGAAGGGGCATTTCAGCTTCGTGAACGGCTCCAGCGAGGTCACGTCGATCTGCCCCTGGCACACGGGGCAGGTGCTGAGATAGGCTTGTTCAGGAACGAGGTTCAAAAGGAGTTTTGGGGCTGTGGCTTCTTACCTGCATCGCATGGCAAATGCCAGAAATTACAGATTGCCTGATTAATTTGAATCTTGAGTATGTGAAATGGATTGGACCGTCACTGAAACCGCCGAACTCGGCGAGCGTTTCGACAAGCACCTCGCCCGGCGCTTGTCGGACATGTCACGTTCACGACTCCAGGACCTGATCAAAGACGGCCACGCCACGCTGAACGGCAAGCCGGTTAAATCAGGGGCGACCATGCGAGCTGGGGATGTGGTGAGCGTCACGGTGCCGGAAGTAGCCGAAGTCGAGATCAAGGCCCAGGACATTCCGTTGACGATTTTGTATGAGGATTCCGACATCGTGGTGCTGGACAAAGCCTCTGGCCTTGTTGTTCATCCGGCGGAGGGAAATCCTGACGGCACGCTGGTGAATGCCCTTTTGCATCACATCGACGACCTCAGCGGCATCGGCGGCGAAATGCGGCCCGGCATCGTGCATCGTCTCGATAAAGACACCAGCGGCTGCATGGTCGTGGCAAAGAATGACATCGCGCACCGCCGCCTGACCGAGGCCTTTGCCGAGCGAAGACTCACGAAAATCTACCTCGCCGTGGTTAATGGCGTGCCGCGTGAGAAAAGCGGCCGCATTCAGAACTACATCGGCAGGCATCCCGTGGACCGCAAACGCATGTCCATCCTGCTCGATGGTGCGGGCAAGGAGGCCGTCACCGAATGGCAACTGCTTGCCACGGATCAAGGCTGCGCCCTCATCCAATGCCGCCTGCTCACTGGCCGCACGCATCAGATTCGCGTCCACATGCGTGAAGCACTGCAATGTCCGATCCTCGGCGATCCCATTTACGCGCAACCCGCCAAGCAACGCGTCCGCGTCCCACGCCTCATGCTCCACGCCTGGAAGCTCGCCTTTCTGCACCCGATCCACGATCAACCGATGAGTTTCGAGGCCAAACTGCCGCCCGAGTTTGAACCGTGGATGAAATGCGTCCAAAGCTAACGGCCATGCTCAAAATTTACGCCTACGCCGGCTGCTCCACCTGCAAGAACGCTCTCAAATGGCTCAAACAGCACGCTGTTGCCTTTGAAGAGGCCGCCATTCGCGAAACACCGCCGTCGCTCGCCGAACTCAAAGCCATGCTCGCTGCAAACGGTGGCGATCTGCGCAAGCTCTTCAACGTCTCCGGCCTCGACTATCGAGCCCTCGGTCTCAAAGACAAACTGCCTGCCATGAGCACCGATGCTGCGCTCAAACTCCTCGCTGAAAACGGCAATCTCGTGAAGCGCCCCTTCGCCATCGACACGAAGAACGGCGTGCATCTCGTCGGCTTCAAGGAGCCGGAGTGGCAGGCGGCGCTCTTGTAATTAAGCATTATCGAAGTCCGCGATAGCGTCCTGGAGTGCTCCAGCCCTCTGGAGCTTTTCGCAGGCCATGGGGCGCACGAAAACGCCGGAGGACCGGCGCATTCCAAGACGCTGCCGCGCTATATCGAATCACTTCACCGCCGCTGACTGCTCTTTGAAAAACTGCGCGATCAATGCCGGCGCCTCGTCAGGAAACTTGTGTGTTCCCTGATGAACGAAGGCCACGAATGGAGCGCCGACCTTCGAGGGAAACAGTGTGCAATCCTGCGCCCACGGCTTGCCCTCCGGCTCGCACTGGTTGATCTGCTTCACCTTGTTCATCGTCATCTCCTGCCACGCATACTTCACCAGCGGGTCTTGCGTGCCTGCGATGTGCATGCAGGGCTTCGGTTTGAATTGGGTGTCCGCAAGACGTGCCGAAGCCGAGGCTGACGGAGCCATCGCACAGAAGACATCCGGCTTCGTTTGCCACAGCAGATACGTAAAACCGCCGCCGTTCGAGTGCCCGGTCGAAAAGATGCGCTTCACATCCACTTGGTAGCTCGCCTTCAGGTTCGCCAGCACCGCGTCGAACAGCTTCAAATCGCGATCACCTTCCGCGCCCGCACCGTGCTGCCAGCCGGGCTTCTTGCCCTCGGGATCAGTCAGCTTGCCCGGTGTGTTCAATCCTTGCAGATAAACTGAGATTGCCTCCGGCCAATGCTTGTGCATCGCAAACGACCGTCCCGCCTGCAACGCCGTGCCGCCGTGGCCGTGAAACACGAACACCACCGGAGTCAGCGCTTCTTTGGCCTTCGCTGGTGCATAAACAAACCCGCTGCGTGCCACACCATCAACGGTGATCTCCAGCTTGTGGAAACCCGCCGGGAGCTGGACCTGCGCACGGCAGGCGACCGGCGCGATCAGAAAAGCAAGCAGCGCAACGAGCAGGTGAATGGATCGGGTGTTCATATCGGAGGCGCTCTCAAACCTCACGGCTTTGCAATGGTTGCAGCCGCCGCGTCCTGAAACGCCTGCCGCATCGGTGACGCATCACCGTTCTTCAAACCCGCGCGTTGAATCAGCATGATGTAGATCGTCTTCTTCACCGGATCAATCCACCCCTGCGTGCCATGTGCACCACCATGGCCAAACGTGCCCGGACTCAGTGTCGCCGTGATGCCCACCGGCTCACGCACGACCTGAAACCCCAGCCCCATGCCCATGCCGTCGGTGAACCCGGCCTTCAGATCACCGGTTTGATTCGCCGTCATCAATTGCAGCGATTTTTCTGAGATGTAGCGCTTCCCGTCCGCCTCACCGCCGTTCAGCACCATCACATAGAGCTTCAGCAAATCGTCCGCCGTCGAGAACAGCCCACCTGCGGCCAATGGCGCACGTTTTTTGTTCGAGAACGGCGGTGTGAGGTAGCGAATCGTCGTCGGCTCCAGTCCTTTGCCATCCGCCGTAGGCTTGTAGCTGGAGGCCAGGCGGCTCAGTTCTTTCTTGCTCGGCCAGAACGTCGTTTCGCGCATGCCCAGCGGCTTGAAGAGGCGTTTCTCCAAAAACTTCGCGTATTCCTCGCCGCTGACGACCTCCACGATGCGCCCCAGCGTGTTGATGCCCGGATTGCAGTAGGACCACTTCGATCCCGGCTCGAATTGCAGCGGCGACGTCGCATAGGTGATCACCGCCTCTTTCAAATTCAGCACGTCCAGCGCATCGCCATCCAGCGGCGAATTGCTCACCAGCCCGCTCGTGTGCGTCAGCAGGTCCTTGATCGTGATCGGTCTTGCTGGCTTCACCAGCACCGTTTGCTCCGCCGTCTTGTCCTTGATCAGCATCTGGCCATTGAACTCCGGCAGATGCTTCATAACCGGATCATCGATGCTCAGCATGCCCTCATCTTGGATCATCATCACCGCCAGCGCCGTGATCGGCTTCGTCATCGACGCGATCCAGAACAGGCTGTCCTTCGCCATCGGCGTCTTCGTTTCGAGGTCTTGAAAGCCCACCGCCTCCGCGCTCACGATTTTGCCTTCGTGATACAGCAGCGTCACCGACCCCGAGAGCGATCCCTCCTTCACCAGCGCCTCCATGCTCTCGCGGATCGACTTCACCTCCGCGTGCAGGCTCAAGGACAGCAAAAACAGCAGGCAGGCGGTGAGGCGGATGAATTTCATGGTGGTCGCAGCATACGATCAAACCCCGGTGCTCTGTCAATCTCTTGCCATCGCCCAAGAGGACGCTATATCGCCCCCATGTTCAAAACCGGCCAGCAAGTCGTCTGCATCGACGATCAATTCGATCCCTGGGTCTTCGACCTTTACAAGTCCCTGCCCAAGAAAGACCAAATCTACACCGTGCGTGCGCTCCGAGCCGGACGCTCGAATCCCCAGTTCGTCGTCAACGACGATGCCGAAATCAAACTCGCCGGTGCCGAGTTCGATCTCCTGCTCCTCCTTCAGGAACTTCACAATCCCGACGATCCGCACTCCAGCGTGAAGCAGGAACTCGGCTTCCGCTCCGAACGCTTCGCCCCGCTCCTCGAACAAACCGAGGAAGAGGAAGAAGCCGAACTCATCGGCGTCGGCCACGGCGAAAAATCCTGGGAGCCCGAGCCTGCCTACGGAAGGTAGTGCCGAGGTCTGGAACCATTTTCCATTTTCCATTTTCATTTCCTCCATGTTTCAGGAGGGCAGACCTCCCTGGCATGGAAGAACTGAAAATGGAAAATGGAAAACTGAAAATGGCCCGAGAACTTCCCGCCGATTTTGCCCTACCGTTCGGTGCGATGAAAACTTGGCACCCGCGTCGCTGTTTGGGTACACCACACACCTTATGAGCGCCCCTCCCGACCTTCCGCCGTCCTCCGCCCCCCTTACTGAACGCCAGATCGTCGAACTGCTCGCCACCGCACGCCAGCGGCTCTTTGCCGAGGTTGGCAAGGTCGTCGTCGGTCAGTTGCATGTCATTGATGAAATGCTCATCGCCCTCCTCAGTGGCGGCCATTGCCTCATCACCGGCGCACCGGGCCTCGCGAAGACCCTGCTCGTCAAAACCGTCGCCGATGTCTGCCATTTGAGCTTCCAGCGCATTCAGTTCACGCCCGATTTGATGCCTTCCGACATCACCGGCACCGAAATCCTCGAAGACAGCCCCGACGGCCGCAAACTCGTCTTCAGTCGCGGCCCCGTCTTCGCGAACATGATCCTCGCCGACGAAATCAATCGCACGCCGCCCAAAACGCAGGCCGCGTTGCTCGAAGCCATGCAGGAGCATCAAGTCACCGTGAATGGCAAGACCATGCACCTGCCCGAGCCCTTCTTCGTCCTCGCCACGCAGAACCCCATCGAGCAGGAAGGCACTTATCCGCTTCCCGAGGCCCAGCTCGACCGCTTCATGCTCAACATCGTCATCGACTACCTCAGCGAGGACGATGAAGTCACCGTCGTCACCCGCACCACCAGCGGCAAAGGCGAGCCCGTGCAGCATCTCTTCACTGGCGAGCAACTTCTCGCCTTCCAACAGGTCGTCCGCAAAGTCCCCATCGCCGACGACATCGCCCGCTACGCCGTCCGCCTCTCTGCCGCCTCCCGTCCCGGTCGCGATGGCGTGCCCTACTTCATCAACCAATGGGTCAGTTGGGGCGCAGGCACCCGCGCCAGCCAAAACCTCGTCCTCGGTGCCAAAACCCGCTGCCTCCTCCACAACCGCACCCACGTCACCGCCGACGACATCCGCGCCATGGCCCTCCCCGTCCTCCGCCACCGCATCCTCGTGAACTACAAAGCCGAAGCCGAAGGCATCACGGTGGAGAAGGTCATCGCGAAGCTGCTGGAGACGGTGAAGGGATAACTTCGCTCCAAGTGCTCAGTATTCTTTTCAGCCAAGTATGAACAACACCATTCAGTCGGAGCTACCTGCTAGTGAGGCCGCGCTTCGAATGCTTGTTGATGGTTCTGCTTTTGAGCTGCCAACTGCTTATATCGAGTTGCTCAGGCGATCGAATGGTTGCGAAGGTGATCTCAACATCGATCCCGGCTATTTGGTCTTGTGGAAAGTTGAAGAGGTTCATGAGTTCAATCGCGACTATGAAGTTCCGAAGTGGGCACCTGGGTTTATGGGGTTCGGCTCCAATGGAGGCGGTGAACTAATCGCTTTCGATTTTCGTTCCAGCGGTGATCCACGAGTCAGCATGATTCCGATGATTGGAATGGAACCAGATGCCGCGATAGAACTGGCTCCCAATTTTGAAACTTTTGTCACTCATTTACTGAGCGCTGAGCACTGAGCACTATGCCGACCACCTTCCTCGATCCCGCAGCGCTGATGCGCATCAAGTCTCTTGAGCTTCGCGCGAAAGTCGTCGTCGAGGGTTTGTGGAAGGGGATGCACCGCAGCCCGTATCACGGCTTCTCCGTCGAGTTCTCCGAATACAGAGCCTATGTCCAAGGCGATGATCCGCGCTACATCGACTGGAAAGTGCTGGCACGCAGCGACCGCACCTTCATCAAGAAATTCGAGGACGAGACGAACCTGCGCTGCCAGCTCGTCATCGATCACAGCAAGTCCATGGGCTACGGCTCGCAGGGTTACACGAAAGCCGATTACGCCGCCACGCTGGCCGCTACACTCGCATCTTTCCTCATGAAGCAGGGCGATGCCGCCGGTCTCACCACCTTTGCGGAAGGCATCGAAGAACACCTGCCGCCGCGCAATCGCCCCGGTCATCTGCGACGCATCAACACCGAGTTGGAGCGCCCCGCGAAGGCCACTGGAACCTCGTTGGCCGTTTCCATCGGCCAGCTTGCTGATCTGCTGCGCAAACGTGGCATGATCTGCCTCATCACCGATCTCCTCGCGCCCATCGAGCACTTGGAGAAGCAACTCGCTCTCCTCGGAGCCATGGGACATGACCTCGTGCTCTTCCATCTCATGGATCGCGCCGAGATCGACTTCACCTTCGAAAAATCCGCCCACTTCCGCGATGCCGAAAGCGGCGCTGAACGCTTCATCGACCCGCATCTCGCCCGTGAGACCTATCTGAAGCGTCTCGCCGCCCACCGCGAGCACATCCAGCAGTCCTGCGAGCGCCACAACGTCGAATACCACTGGTGCCCCACCGACAAACCGCTCGAAGAAGTCCTCTTCACCTTCCTCAGCGCCCGCCAGCGCAAGAAAACCTCCAAGCGCCTCGCCACAGCTTAATCCTACTCGTCCTCCTACTCGAACGCGTCCTCGATTCTGCCACGCCGCCACACCACAAGCTCGCAAATCAGCCTCACCCCTCCGGCACCCCATTTTCCATTTTCAGTTTTCCATTTTCAGTTTCTCCATCCGACTTTCGTTCCCGCCGCATCCAGCGACCATCAAATGATCGAGGACGAGTTCGAGTAGGAGGACGAACCCAAACATCCGCATGACCTGGCTCTTCCCACTCTACCTCGCCGGTGCCGCCGCCATCATCGCGCCGATCCTGCTGCATCTGCGTCGTCGCCCGCCGCAGGATCGCGTGGAGTTCAGCTCGCTGCTCTTCCTCGACGCGCAAACGCCTGTCCCCGTTTCCAAACGTCGCCTCGAGAACTGGCTGCTGCTGCTGCTGCGTTGTCTCGCGCTCATCCTGCTCGCCTTGATGTTCGCGCGGCCCTTGCTCCGCAGCGAATCCGCCGCCGCCACCTCTCCCGACCGCGCCACGCTCATCCTCATCGACCGCAGCGCCTCCATGCGTCGCGATGATCTTTGGCAACGCGCTCTCGACGAAGCCAAGCGCACTGCGCAGTCTGCCAAACTCACCGACCGCGTCGCACTCGCTGTCTTCGATCAAAAACTCACGCCGCTCTGGACCTTCGAAGAAGACCGCGCCAGCCCCGCTTCACGCACCACCGAGTTCCCCACGCGTCTCGCGGCTCATTCGCCTTCATGGTCCGCCACGCATCTCGATCGCGCCCTCATTGATGCCGTTGCGCTCTTCGATACCAACACCGCCTCGCTCAAAAAGCACATCCTCCTCATCACCGATCTTCAAGAAGGCACGCACCTCGATGCGTTGCGCACCATCGCCTGGCCTGCCGATCTCCGCCTTCAAGTCCATCGCCTCGATCCCACAAATCCCGACAACCTTTCCCTCGCTCTCGCCGCTTCCGAAAGTACGACGGACACTCCTGCCCGTCCGGATGCCACCGCCAACACCCAAGCCTCCACCATCCGTGTCCGCTTAGCCAACAACCGCGACTCCCGCCTCCGCGACTTCACGCTCGCCTGGAAAGACGCTCCCAAATCCGACTCCATCACTGCCCAGCTTCAACCCGGTGCCTCACGCATCCTCACGGCACCGCCGAATTCCACGAACGCCATCACGCTCACTCTCACCGGCGACACGCAGGACTTCGACAACCACCTCTACATCGCTCCGCCGCAGCCACGCACCGTGCGTATTCACTTCCTCGGCGACGCCACCACCCGCGATGAAGCCGCCGCGCCGCTCTACTACCTCAGCCGTGCCTTGCAGCCCACCACCACGCTCGCGCCCGCACTCAGTGCCGACCAAAAACTCCCCGCGCAAAATCCCGACATCATCTTCCTCTCCGGCGCCACCACCAATGCGGAAACCAACACCGCCCTCCGCGACTTCCTCACGCAGGGCGGCTTCCTCGTCCATGTGATCGCCTCGCCCACCGACGCCACTTTGATCAAAGCCCTCACCGGCCTCAACGATCTCACCATCACCGACGGCGACACCACCGACGACTACCGCATGCTCGGCGAAGTCAACACCGCCCACCCCTTGCTCAAACCCTTCGCCGATCCACGCCTCCGCGACTTCACCAAATTCCGCTTCTGGCACCACCGCGTCATCACTCTTCCAAATCATAAATCACCAATCATCAATCATAAATCTCTGGAGACCCTCGCCTCCTTCGACAACGGCCATCCCGCCATTCTCACCGCGCGCATTGGCAAAGGCACGCTCATCCTCCTCGCCTCCGGCTGGCATCCCGGCGACAGCCAGTTCGCCCTCAGCACCAAATTCGTCCCGCTTCTCTACGGCTGGCTAGCCGCCGCCGGCTTCAGCCATGATCCCGCCGCCTCGCTCATCGTTGGCGATACCCTCCCGCTCGACGCCACGCAATCCCACACCATCACCGATCCCGACAACAAAACGCACACGCTCAAACCCGGCCAGACCTTCACCACCGAACTCATCGGCCTCCACACCATCGAGAGTCCGTCACCCTCCTCCGCCAAGGCTACGGCGGGCAAGCGCCAGCAAACCGTCGCCGTGAATCTCCCGCCCGATGAAGGCCGCGTCCTGCCTCTCGAACCGCAAAAACTCGCCGACTACGGCATCAAACTCGCTTCTGCCGTCGATCTCGACGCCACGACCGCTTCCGCCGATCAACAACGCCTCTCCGCCACCGAAACCGAACAACGCCAGCGTTCCTGGTGGTGGATTCTCCTCGGTCTTTTGGCCGTTCTCCTGCTCGAAACCTGGTTCGCAGGCCGTTCAAGACACAGCATCCCCGCCACCGCATAAAATCGTCCTCGTCCTCCTACTCGAACTCGTCCTCGATCCTTCCGCACTGCTAACACCATGAGCCTGACCTCACATGACAAACGCCTGCACTTCGGTTGCGGCTTTGTCTTTGGCGGAGTGCTCTCGTTTCTGTTCCTGATCGAGGCCATCGTTCAATTGGGTCTCAGCGCCTGGTTCATTGTCATTGCTGTTGCCACCGGCTTCGCCTTGTTCGCCATGCGTCATGGCGAAGTCTTTTGGGACAAGGCATCATCAGTCATTGCAACTCTCTCCACTTGGCTTCGCCACTGACTGCCTTCTGCCGCAAACCAATCCTGCAATTTTACCCAAACTCGTTCCCGCCTCGCCCATCGCTCACGATTTGATCGAGGACGAGTTCGAGTAGGAGGACGAGGACGAAACACCAAATCACCACCATGATCGCACGCACCATCCTCGAAGCCCGCATCGCTGAAGTTCGCGAGTCCCTGCGTCGCGCTCGCCTCATGCGCCATCTCGCCGTTGCCTTCGCGCTCGGCATTCTCGTTCGCGGCAGCTTCCTCATCGCCGCCATCACCGGCTATCACGTCCCGAGGCACATCGACCGTTGGTCCATGCTCGGACTCATCGCCCTCGGCCTCATCGCTTGGCTCAAAGGCCGCCGCAACATCTGGAGCGACCGCGACATCGCCCGTCTCATCGAGCACCAGCACCCCGTCCTCGACTCCCTGCTCCTCACCGCCATCGACCACGAGCCGCAGGCCACGGAACCCACCACCTTCCTCCACGAGCGTCTCATCGATCAGGCCCTCGCCCGAGCCGCCACGCAAAACTGGCCCGTCACCGTCGCCAACAAGCCTTACACCCGTGCCCTCGCTGCCGCCTGGATCGCCGTCATCACCTTCCTCGCCACCGACATCGCTCTGCGTCTGCAAACACCCAGCGCCAAACTGAGCACTGAGCACTCAGCACTCAGCACTGCCCCAGAAAAACCCACCGAATTCAAAGCCACCCTCACCCCCGGCGACACCGAAGTCGAACGCGGCTCCCGCCTCATCATCGAAGCCCGCTTCACCGGCCCTGTGCCTGCCGATGCCACTCTCTTCGTCAGTGAAGCCGATGGCAAAATCCTCGACCGCCTGCCCATGCGTCTCACCGTCGATCAACAGGTCTTCGGCGGCCTCATCAGCAAGATCGACCGCGACACGAAATACCACGTCGAATTCGCCAATCAGAAATCGCAGCAGCACAGCATCACCGTCTTCGATTATCCCGCGCTCGTTCGCGCCGATGTCATCGTCACCCCGCCCGCCTACACGAAGCTTCCCGCCAAAGAAACCAAGAACACGCTCAAGGTCACTGCGCTGGAAGGCTCCATCATCGCTTGGAAGATCAAAGTGAACAAGCCACTGATCCCAAGTGCGCTCGCACCAAAAGCCGCTCCTATTTCCTCCGATCCCTTTGCCAAACCGTCTGACACGTCTGAAAAGTCCGACCTGTCAGACAAGTCCGACAAACCCACTCCTCCGAGTCACATCACGGCCGCAGAACTCTACGGTGAAGATCAGAGCATCATCACTCTCACACCTTCCTCCGAAGACCCCACCATTCTGGAGGGTGTGATGAAAGCCGAGAAGTCGCAGAAATACCGCCTGCACCTCGTGGACGAGGCTGATCGAGCGAACAAAAACCCACCGTGGATCACCGTCACCGTCCAATCCAACCAGCTCGCCAAAATCGAAGTCGTCTTCCCGAAACGCGACCTGCAAGTCTCCAGCATTCAAGAGCTGCCCGTCGAAGCGAAAGTCTCCGATGACCTCGGCGTCACGAAATCCGGCGCGGTGTTCAGCATCAACGGCAATAGCAAAGAAATTCTCTTCAAGCATCCCGTCACCGCGCCGCAGAAAAAGCAGGAGGTGCGCGCCGACCTCGTCCTCGAAAAGGAAAAAGCCGAGCCGCGACAACTCGTCAGCTATTACCTCTGGGCCGAGGACACCGGCCCCAAAGGCGAAGTGCGCCGCAACATGAGCGAGATGTTCTTCGCCGACGTGCGCCACTTTGAAGACATTTTCCGTGAGATGGAAGCGCCACCGAGCGAACCGGGAAAACCGAAGGCCAAAAGCGACAAGCTCGTCGATCTCGTCAAACAGATCGTCAACGCCACCTGGAAGATCATCCGCGACACCAACGCGGGGCGCGTCATCGAAGCCGCCACACCCGACATCGACGTCGTGCATGAGTCCGTTGGCATCGCGTTGGAGCAGGTCAAAGAAGGCATGGAAGAAGCCGAGGACACCGAGATCAAACAAGCGCTCACCGAAGCTTGGAAGGCCCTCAAAGATGCCCAGCCGCCGCTCCAGCAGGCATCTGCCGAAAAGAAACGCTCCCCGCTCAATCAAGCGCTCACCTTTGAGCAGACCGCGCTCGAATGGCTGCATCGTGCGCAAAGCCGCGAGCATCAGGTCATGCGCCAAAATAGCCCGCCGCAGCCCGGCGAAGCGCAGCAGGCCAACAAGAACCAGATCATGGATCTGGAGCTGAAACAGAAGGACCAGCGCTACGAAGAAGAAAAAGCCGCCACTGAAGAACAAACCGCGGAGCAGCAGGAGAATCTGCAGGTGTTGAACCGTCTCAAGGAACTCGCCCGTCGTCAGGAAGCGCTGGCCGAGAAGATGAAGGAACTGCAAAACCAGATGGCCAAGGCCAAGACCGAGGAGGAAAAGCAGGAACTCGACAACCAGCTCAAACGTCTGCAAGCCGAGCAAGAACAATTAAAGCTAAAGTAATGTAACGCTTGTAAGATTGTGTTTTTGCTGGTCGCTGATGATAAAAAGCTCAATCTTGTATTAATTTGCTTACCTTTCCACACAATTGAATCGTAATCCGACTTACTTGTCTGTTGGTTGTGGTAATTCAACAAAGATCGGAAGCAATACAAGATATGGTTTATACATATAAAAAATGAG
>NZ_JBJXFV010000089.1:0-42466 GCF_046154365.1 Prosthecobacter sp. | reverse complement strand
GGACGGCAGCGGCTGCGATGCCGATAAAGAGCGGGGCTTTGGATTTCGCCGGTGGAGCGCTGGTGGCCGCGCTCGCCAGAGCGTGGGCTTGGGGACGCGCGTCCACGTTCTGGCGAACGTGGCTACCAGGAGCCTTTGCCACAGGCTTCTGCGCGGCGCTGCGTTGCGCGGGCATCTGCGCGACTTGGGAAACCGGGATGGCGGCGCTCTCGGGCGCGTTTTGCTGCACCAAAGGCACGGTGAGGATGACGTCGAGGTCACGGCGGAGTTCGGCGCTGCTTTGATAGCGCTCCTCGCGGTCGCTCTGCATGGCCTTCATGATGATGGGATCATAGCGGCGGTCGAGGCCGGGGATGCGCGCGGTGGCGGGCTTGAAGGCTCCGCGTGGAATCTCGCCCGTGAGCATCTGGTAGAGCATGACACCGACGGCATAGAGATCGGCGCGGCCATCGATGCTGGAGCCGAGCATGAGCACCTCGGGGGCGACGAAGTCGGGCGTGCCCATGGCGTAGCCGGTCTTGGTGAGGCCGTGCTGGCCGGGCTCCTCGACCTTGGCGAGTCCGAAGTCGGCCACTTTGACCTGACCCTTCATGTTGAGGAGCATGTTGGCCGGTTTGATGTCGCGGTGGACGATGCCCAGCTCGTGCGCGGCGGCGAGCGCATCACACACATGCGCTGTGATGGCGAGGGCGTGGTCCGGCGGCAGCTTGCCCTGCGTGCGGATCATCTGCGAGACATCGCTGCCGTCCACATACTCCATGGCGAAGTACAACTGGCCGCCAAGGGTGGTGCCGAAGTCATACACGGCGACGACGGCGGGATGATTGAGCTTGGCCATGAGCTTGGCCTCGCTCTTGAAGCGCTCGGCGAAGCTGGGGTCTTCTTTTTCCACGCCGGGTGGCAGCACCTTGATGGCGACGGTGCGGTCGAGGTTTTGCTGCACGCCTTTATACACCGCGCCCATGCCGCCACGACCGAGGATTTTTTCAATCGTATAGCCGGGCATCATGGCCTGGAGTTCTTCAGGCGTCGGCGGCTCCCAGCGGAAGCCGCCTCCCGTGGTGCGGGGCGGCGGAGTGTCAGGTGTAGGAGAAGCGGGAGGGGGCGTCAGCCATGCGGCCTGCTTTTTACGAAAAGCGGTGGGGAATGGTAAGCGTGGAATTTGCGTGGTGTGCTTATACTCCGCGTCACCAGGTTTTGTGAATCCATGCTTATCACCGCAAGAGATTAGAATGGAGCAAGAGGTCACCGAATGGAACTCTTGCGCCATTTTAATCTTGCGGTGCATTGTCACAAAAGCTGATGACTCCAAGTATATACTGCGCGTCATCACATTTTGTGAAACGGACGATTGGCCGCTGATTCAGGAAAACCGCGGATTACCTGAGCCTCTTGCAAAACCTCTTCCAAGCGCAGTCTGCATGTTTTTGCCTGTCCATCTTTTTGCCTTCAATGCCTCCCGATCCCAAGCTTGGCGGCGGCTTGCGCCAGAATGGAAGGCAAAAACATGGGCAGGCAAAAATATCCTGCATCAAGTCTGACTGAGGTTTTGCAAGAGGCTCTACCAGACAAAAACAATCTGTGGCTTCCCTGAATCTGCGGCAAAATCACCCATCTTGATGCCGCCAAGTTTAACTCAACGGCACCTCAAAATACTCCAGCGCCCACTCGCGCATGTAGCGCACTCGGTTGGGGACGAAGCGGTAGAGGATGAGTTCGGGATTGTCGATGCTGCCGAGGTAGGCGCGCAGCAGCGGGTTCGTGGCCCAGATTTTCTCTAGCAGCGGGCGCTCGGTGACGAGCTCGGCACTGGCGGTGATGCGCACCTGGTTGTGCTGGTCGTCGGTGTAGCAGAGTTCGGCCTTGGGATTGGTGGCAAGCTCATGCGTCTTGCCGTAGCGGCGCAGATTGGCGACATAAATGGTGAAGCCATCCGTGCGCACGGGTGACACGGGGCGCAGACGCGGCTGATCGCCATCCACCGTGGCGAGCATGGGAAATTTGGCGGCACGCATGGTGGTCTGCGCGAGCTGCGGAAGTTCGGCGGGATCGACGGGCTGGGGCTGCGGTTTGGACATGATTTGGAGATGATACGAACCGGAGGAAAGGTGTCGATCACTTCGGCATCTTTGCAGTTCCCAAACCGCCGCAACCCGCTAGGATGCGCGACTTCCTCCCGATGAAGAATCTGCCAACCGCCTTCCAGCGCAATGCGCTATGGACCGCCGTGACCGCCTTGTCGATCACGGTCATCGGGGCGCTGGCAATCGGGCTGATCTACCTGCTGACGCAGGTGATCGCCTTCCTGCAACCGATCTTGGTGCCGTTCGCGGTGGCCGGGGTGCTGGCCTACCTGCTGGAGCCGGGGGTGGAATGGCTGGAGCGGCGCGGACTGAATCGGCAGCGTGCGGTGCTGCTGACGTTTGCGGTGTTCACGCTCGCCATTGGTGGCCTCGGCTGGTGGATTGTGGTGAAGCTGGATGATCCGACGCGGCACCTCGCCGAGCGCGTGCCGGTTTACTACACGAAGGCAAGGCTGGCCGTGATCGACTTCACCACCAAGATCGAAAAAGAATACGGCATCACACTGCCGACACACGCTGTCACCAGCACGCCGGAACAGCCTGCGGCAGCGACCACCGCCAGCGCCGACGGCTTCGACTTTGACCTCCAGGCATTCCTGAGCGGTGACTGGGTGAAGACCACGCTGCCGAAACTCCCCGGCATGGCCTGGACCTTCGTCAAATCGAGCGTGGGCGGCTTCCTCGGCATCTTCGGTTTCCTGCTCTCGTTCATCATTGTGCCGCTCTACTTGTATTATTTCCTGATCGAGAGCGCCAAGATTCAGCAGCAGTGGTCGGACTACCTGCCGCTGCGTGCCTCAGCCTTCAAAGATGAGGTCGTAAGCTGCCTGAACGAGATCAACAGCTACCTCGTGGCCTTCTTTCGCGGCCAGCTTTTCGTCAGCGTCATCAACGGCATCGCCACTGGCATCGGCCTCGTGATCGTGGGACTGGATTTCGGCCTGCTCATCGGGCTGGCGTTGTGTGTGGCGGGCATCATTCCGTATCTTGGCATCGCCTTGTGCTGGGTGCCGGCGGTGATCATCGCGGCGGTGCAGGGCGGCAGCGCCCTCGTGCCGGGTGATCCATGGTGGGTCATGCCGCTCGTCGTGACCGGTGTGTTCGCTCTCGTGCAGCAGATCGACGCGCTGCTCATCACGCCGCGCATCGTGGGTGAGGCCGTGGGCCTGCATCCGCTCACGGTGATCGCGTCCGTGCTGGTGTGGGCGCTGCTGCTGGGCGGCTTGCTTGGTGCCATCCTGGCTGTGCCGCTCACTGCCTCGGTGAAAGTACTGTTTCAACGCTATGTCTGGCGCGCGCGCATCGCGCCGCAGACAGTCGGTGGAGCCAGACGTGAGGAGGTGGTCTCATGCTGACCACCTCACGCAATCCGGGTGTGATTCTCTCCGGTTACCACACCTACAAGCCCGCGCACGGCGTGTTGGGCTTCATGATGTCCTGCGCTGCCAGCGTCATCATGTTGTGGGTGCTCATTCGTCTGTTTCGAGGCAATGAGGTCACGGAGGAAAATGTGCAAATTGCCGCCGGCCTTTCGGCGGTGGGCTGTCTGTTCTTCTATTTGGGCACGACGTGGTTTTTTTCTTTCATCACCGGCTATTCCTGCAAGCTTTCGATCAGCGAGGGCGGCATTCGTTATGGCGTGGCGTACTATTCCTGGCCCCAGGTGGCGCAGGTAGGTGCGCGCATGAAGCGCGGCTGTTTTCAGGTTCACATCGTTCTCAAGCGTGGCTGGTTTGCCAATCGCTGGCTGGTCACGGACGATGGCATGAGCCGTGAGATGTCAGAGGACTTCGTCGAGGCGTTAGAGCGGCAGATTTTGCCGCATTTCCCACACCTCGTGATCGTTGAACTGCCCGTTTTGCCCCAGATACCTGGCACCCCTGAGGTTGATGACACGGCTGACGCCGAAACCACCGTCTGAGTTCATCATGCGCAACGTCCTCCTGGTCTTCCTCGGCGGTGGCATCGGTTCGGTGCTGCGTTACGCCACGGTTATTGGCATGGCGCGGCTATGTC
The DNA here is from genome assembly GCF_046154365.1 of Prosthecobacter sp. Classification (GTDB taxonomy): domain Bacteria; phylum Verrucomicrobiota; class Verrucomicrobiia; order Verrucomicrobiales; family Verrucomicrobiaceae; genus Prosthecobacter. Next base: position 38,366 of record NZ_JBJXFV010000089.1, on the reverse strand, counting down.
CGCGTGCGGTGTTCCCTTGGGGTGTCTTTACCGCGAACCTCGTCGGCAGTTTCATTCTCGGCTTCCTGTTCGCCCTGCCCGTGATGAAGGAAAAAGGCAGCGGCCCGTGGCTGTTCGCCGCCACCGGCGTGCTCGGCGGTTACACCACCTTTTCCACGCTCTCGAACGACTCCTGGCTGCTGTTGGTGAACCAGCATTCCTGGCTCGCGTTGTTGAACGCCTTCGGCAGCATCGCACTTGGCGTCACCGCTGCCGCCTTGGGCTGGTGGGCAGGCAGCAAGTGTGCGTGATGAAGGTTGATGGTCTGGAGTTGATAGTTGATGGCCTGAAACGGAAAAACGCTCAGGCTATCAACCATTCACTATCAACTCGCCGGCTTCCGCATCTTCTTCGCGGGCCGATCCCACTTTGAGCGAGATCTTGATGCCGTGCTTCTCCGCTGCTGTGTTTAACAGCGAACGGATGGCACTGATGGTCATGCCATTTTTGCCGATGACATGCCGCACGTCTTCCTGGGCAAGCTGCACCCGGTACGTGACGGCACCGTTCACATTGGTGCCGATGGCAATGGTCGCCTGCTGCGGGTGGTCGATCAGATTCGCCACCACATACGAAAGGAACTCGCGGAGGGCTTCCGGCGCGTCCATGGCGGTTTAGGCCGTGGCCGTGACTGGAGCGTGCTTGATGATGCTGGCGACCGTGTCGGAGGGCTTGGCCCCCTGGGCGATCCAGGCATTGACGCGATCAAGCTTCAAGGTAGCACTTTTGATGCCCTTTTGAGGATCGTAGGTGCCGAGGATTTCGAGGAAACGGCCTTCTTTGGGGAAGCGTTGGTCAGCCGCAACAATACGGAAGACGGGGCGGCCTTTGGCGCCCTCTTGACGGAGACGGATAACAACTGCCATGATTCAGGTACGGTGTAGGGTCAGGTTTTGGGGAGGCGCATGGTGGAGACTCTGGGAAGGAAATCAAACTGAATTTTCAGGCCAAGATCACGCCGGCGAACCCACCCACGGGCCGCAGCATCCCCGGCTGATGCCAAGCGATGCTGCGGCATGAGTTTCGGGATCAGGCCATGAAGGCGAGATCCTGCACGGCAAAGTTCCCGAGCGTGGGGAAGATGGTGGCGAGGTCGGACTGGCCTGCGCCGAACCATTTCGCCAGTGTGGCCCCGAATTGAGAGATGGACGTGCTGGGGAGTAGCACGCCGCGTTTGTCAGCGAAGTGTGGGTTGGCCGGATCGGCGAGATTGAGGTCGGGGAAGGTGCCATACACGTCACCGCCTTTCACCGCACCGCCGAGGACGAACTGATGCCCGCCCCAGCCGTGATCGCTGCCGGTGCCGCTGGGTTGCAGCGTGCGGCCGAACTCGGACATGGTGAAGGTGGTGACGCCACTTTCGAGTCCCATGTCCTTGGTGGCCTGATAAAAGGCGGCGATGGCGGCATTGAGGTCTTTGAGCAGCGTCATGTGGCCCCAGTCCTGGCCGCCATGCGTGTCAAAGCCAGCATGCTCGACGAAGAAGACCTGCCGGGTCAGGCCTAGCGTGCCGCGCATGTTGATGATCTTGGCGACATCAGCGAGTTGCTTGCCAATGCTGGAGCCTGGGAAGGACGCCACGTTGTAAGGCGGTGTTCCCGCCAGCGCTGAGAAGACCGCTTCGAGGTTCAAGGCCTCACGCATCGATTTGTTCGCTGCGTCCACGAGAGTTAATCCGGATGGCAGGTTGGCCAGCGTCTTCTGCGCCATCCAGCGTGGATCAGTCGTGGGCAGAAAGGAGTGTGCGTATTGGCTGAAGTGATTGCCGCTCTGCATGCGGGTGGCAGGCACGGCACTGCCGGTGGTGAAGACCGCGTTGTTCACCCAGGTCAGTGACGAGAGCGGCTTGGAGTTGTTGACCGCTTTCATCGCGTCAGAGAGGCGTCCGCCCCAGCCGGAGCCGTCGGGGCTGCTGGTGAGTGCGCTCTGGATTTGCACATACTGATCGGCATGGGACATGAGGTTCTCCGGCAGCACACCGCTCTTGCTTTGATACTGCACACGCGTGAGCGGCGCAGGCAGCACACCCATGTTGGCGACGATGGCGGCGTGTTTGTCGAGGAAGAGCTGCTGCACATAGGGCAGGCTGGTGTGCAGGCCGTATTTGGCACCTCCGAGCGCTTGGATCTCCAGCGGCTCACCGGCATTGGTGCTGGGCATGGCCAGGCCGGGACGTGCGGCGGCGTAGGCTTGGCGCTGGGTCGTTTCCAGCGGCACCACGGTGTTGTGCGGATCATTGCCGCCGGCAAGGTAGATGCAGACGAGCGCCTTGTAGTCTCCGGCGGCGGCGTGGGCACGAGTGGTGTTGCCCAGTCCGGCGAGCCAGCCTGCGCCTGCAGACATGCCGAAGCCGGTGAAGCTGCGGCGGTTGAGTGTGAATGGTTTGTTCATGGCAGTGTGAGTAAAAGTTGAGTTCAAAAGTATCTGCGGTGGGTGAGTTCAGCGTTGGATGAGAAATTCGCCATCCATGAGCGTGAGGTAGAGTGCGGTGATGGCACGGGTGCGCAGGTCAGCAGTCTTTTGCACTGCCTCCAAGACGGTCCCCCGGAGTTCTGGCGACATGCGGCCAAAGAGCAGCGTGCGATCCACCGCACCGACGAGCGTCGCTGGATCGGCGGCAAGATTGACCCAGGCACTGATGTCGTTGTTATAGTTGTTGAGGAACTGGTAGAGGCTGTTCGCGCGGTTCACGATCTCCGCAGCGCTGCAAATTTGGAACTCCGGCGCAGTGATGCCGGTGCCAGGCAGGCGGTAGAGCTGCGCATAATTGCCGAAGACCGAGGGCGGCGCGAGTGCGGCCTCGCCCATACCGATAAACTCGTAGCCATAGACATTGTTCGTGGCGAGCGGGAAGCCGAGCGTGCGCATAAAGCCAAACCAATGCTGCACCGGTGTGCGCAGACGGCCCTGCGTGACTTCCTGGGAGCTGTCATTGCGGGCTGCGGGATGCATGATGATGGCGCGAATGACGGCCTTCAGGTTGCCACGCGTGCCGCTGCCGTCATTCTTGAAGACCTGCACGATGTCACTCACATACGCCGGGCTGGGATGGCTCATGACGAGGGAGCGGATGAGACGCTGGCAGATGAAGGGCGGCGTGTTCGGATGGAGAAACACCGCGTCCACCACGGACTCCAGGTCCTGCTCCGTGCTCTGACCTGCGGGCACCGCGACATCGTTGACGAGAGTCTTGGCTCCGGTGTCATGCAGCGTGGGGCGTGGCTCCAACACGCCGGGATAGTAGCTCGGATTCATCAGCTTGTACGGGCCGCCGGGCGGTGTGGGGTAGGTCCAGCCGGTCAACGCTCGTGCCATCTCGCGCACGGTGGTCTGGTCGTAGGTCGGGATCGTCTGGCCCTGTGCATCCAGCTTCACGGTGCCGTCCTCATTGAGCATGACGAGGCCGATGGTGAAGAGCTGCATGAGTTCGCGTGCATAGTTTTCATTCGGCGCGTTCGTGGCGGTCTGCTTCGAGCTGTTGGCAAGGTCGAGCATGATGGCCATGGTGGGACTGAGCGTGACTTCCTTGATGAGCGTGCGGAAGTTGCCAAAGGCATTGCGGCTCAGCAGTTGCAGCCACGGCACCCATTGGTCGCCGTTGGTGTTTTTCACCATCGAGCAGACATAGATCTGCGTGAGGGCATACAGCGTGCGCTGGCGGAGCTGGTCCTGACCGTTCGTCAGGTTGTAGAAATACGTCGCTGTCACGCTCTGCCGCGTGGCAGTGGCTGCGTCACCCCAGGTGGACTCAGGCATGCTCAACTGCTGGTCGAGGTAAGCCTCCAGGCCCGCCTGCTTCACCGCCGCGATGGTCTGCGGCGTGGGTGCGGTGCTCGTCTGCTCCAGAAAGCGGCCGATCTTGACCGCCTCGGGGTCTTGGAAGCTGATCACCGCCTTCGCACTCTTCGCTGGATCGGCCACCGCGGTCGCCTGCACCGTCACCGCTCCAGCCAGCGGCAGAATCGACGGCGCTGTATAAAGACCCGCTGCCGAGATCGTCCCCAGCGATCCATCCGTCGCTCCGACGATTGAATAGGTGACCGAAGTGTCCGCCGCACCCGCAGCACTGCCCTGAAACTGCGCCGAGCCGCCAGCTTGCAGCGTCGTGGACGTTGGCGTGAGGCTCACCGTCACGTTCACCGCGGAAGTGAGCTTGAACGGCGTTGATACCGCACTCGGCCCCGGATTGGCCACGGTGATGGACCCATTGATGGCATCCGCCGCCGTCGCATTGCCTTGCGCGGTCAGTTGCGTGGCCGAGACAAAGGTCGTGGTCAGCGCCTTACCATTGAGTGACACCACCGCGCCGGTCACAAAGCGGCTGCCCGTCACCGTCAGCGTCACCGGTCCGGCGGTGATGGGATTCGGCGTCACTGCCGTGAGCCAGGGGATTTGATTGCGTATCGAAACGACGCAACTCGCTGACACGGCGGGACTTTCGACGCTCGTGGCCGTCACCGTCACCGTGCCGCCTGCCGGAATGGCCAGCGGTGCCCAATACACGCAGCTATTGGCTCCCACGACCGAGATGCTGCCGATGCCATACTGCTGCCCGCCTTTGATCGACCAAGCGACGGCAGGATTGGTGGCTCCGGTGACCTGCGCCGTGAGGGTGCGCCCGCCACCGACAGGTTGGGATGAAGTCGTGGGCGTCACCGTGATCGTCACAGTTTGCGCCATGAGCGGCAGCGTTTGCGCCGCGATTCCAAGCCAGACCGCAAGTCCAGCCGTGATGTGTTTCCAATGCGTTGTCCTCATGTGAATGCTCGTGGGTTGTTGGTTGTATCGAAAGCCCCGCAGTTCTCTCATTGCCGACCTCCGCACGCACGCACTTGGTTTTCCACTTTGGGAGAATGCGGCGGGCTACAGGCTTGTAGCATGCGCCATGCACGGTCATCTTCCGCGTGTGTCATGCCGCCGCTAACCAACCAGGCCAAACGCCACACGCGCTTCGCTGCCCTCCCGCCTGCTTACATGGCAGGCGGGACTCTCGTGGTGTCGCTGCTGGCCACACTGGCACTCTGGCTGCTCAATCGAAGTGACGAGCGCTGGCTGCTCGACACCCGTTTTTCCTCGCAGGTCAATCGGGCGCACGATGCCGTGCTGCGTGAGAGCCAGCGGCTCGATCAGGCTGTCCGCTTCAGTCGCATCCTGCTGGAAAAGTCACCGGACAATTCGCGTCATCTCGTCGAGACGCTCAATGAGTTCCGCCGCTCCACTCCGGCTGGATCAGTAGCCTCACTTGGCTGGTTGGATGTGCTCAGCGAAACGAACGCCGCCGGCGCACCGCAGTTGCGACTCGTGAATTCGTCTGTGCCAGAACTCGGCTTTGGCGAAACGCCGACCATCAACGCCCTGACACTGCCTGGCGTGTCCGCCGCGCTCCAGCGCACCCTTCGTGAAGGTGTCATCACCTCCGTGCGGAATCTGCGCCCTCTGCCGAACTCTCCCGGCCCCACACGCTTTCTCTTTAGCCTCCCTGAAAGCAACAACGCGGCCTCCTGGCCCCAGGGCAGTGCCTGGCCGCACAACGGGCATCGGTTGTTCACTGCCATCATTCATGAGGAGCGTTTTTGGCAAGGTGTGCGTGACGCGGCGGCACCGGTGCAAGTGCGCATCACACCGCTCGATGAAGACGTCCCCCTCCCGCCGCAAGAGTCGCTGTACGAGCCGCTGGAAATCCAAGGCGCCGGCCTACGCTGGCGCTTTACCGTCACCCCCTTGCCCACCTTTTTTGACGAAGACATTAAAACCTCCGGCATCACACTCATCACCGGTGGCATCATCAGCAGCCTGCTCTCCCTGCTCGTGCTGGCGCAGGCCCGTGCCCGTGTCACCGCGGAGCAGGCACAGGCAGACATCATGCTGGCGAACGCCTCACTCGAGCAGCGCATCCGTGAGCGCACCCAGGAGCTGCGGGACGCGCTCACCACGCTCACAGCGCTAGAGCAGCAGCTCCGCACCGCCCTGGACCACGAGCGTGAACTCAACAGCCTCAAGAGCAGCTTCGTGAACATGATCTCCCATGAGTTCCGCACCCCGCTAGGCATGATCCTCTTCTCCGCCAGCATGCTGGAGTCCCTTGAGCAGGAAATGCAGCCCGCCGAGCGCGCTGAGCAGCTCCGTGCCATCAGCGACGCCGTCGGCCGCATGAATGACCTCGTCGAGCAGGCTCTCAGCCTCGGCCGTGCTGAAACCGCCAGTCCCCGCCCTGCTGCGCTCGATGCTGAGATGTTCTGCCGCCGCATCATCCATGAAGTCCTCTCTGCCACCGCCCACCGCTGCACCATCAGCCTTCACAATATCGCCGACGCAACGCAAGGCACCAGCGATGAGCTAATGCTGCGCACCGTCCTCACCAATCTGCTCGGCAACGCCGTGAAATACTCGCCCGCAGGCTCACACGTCACGCTCCAGCTCTCACGCGACGGTAGCAGCATCATCTTCACCGTCAGTGACGAAGGCCCCGGCATTCACCCGGACGACCTTCCTCGCCTCTTCACCTCCTTCCATCGTGGTGCAGGCACGGAGGGCATCCCTGGCACCGGCCTCGGCCTCGCCATCGTCAAGCGCTGCGCAGACGCGCTCGGTGGCACCATCACCGTGAACAATCTGCCCCAGGGCGGCGCTGCATTTGTCTGCCGCATTCCCTTCTACCTCCCCCTCACCACTCCATGCTCACCACCCTCCTCGTGATTGAAGACGAAGCCCAGATGCGCCGCAGCATCGTCACCGCTCTGCGGCTCAAAGGCTACCACGTCCTCGAAGCGGCCAACGGCACCGAAGGTCTCGCCCAAGCGCGTCTGCACCGCCCCACCATCATTCTCTGTGACGTCTCCATGCCCGGCATGAATGGCCATGGCGTGTTGAGCAGCCTGCGCAGCGATCCCGCCACCGCCGCCGCACCCTTCATCTTCCTCACCGCCCGCGGCAGCGCCGAAGACATCCGCACCGGCATGAATCTCGGCGCGGACGATTACCTGCCGAAGCCCTTCACCGTGCAGGAGCTGCTCTGCGCCATCGAGACCCGGCTCCGTCGCGTGCGTGAGCTGCAAAGTATCACCCAGCCCGTGTTTGATTCCGCCAAACCCCTGGAGCGCCTCGGCCTCACGCCCAGAGAAGCCGAAGTGATGCTGTGGCTCGCACAAGGCAAAGGCAACGCCGAAATCGCCACCATCCTCGACACCAGCGTGGCCAACATCAAAAAGCACGCCCAGCACATCTTTGAAAAACTCGGCGTCGAAAACCGCTCCAGCGCCATGCTCGTGGCGCGCGAGGCCCTCAGCGCCGCATGAGCACTCACCCCAGCACGTCCTTGATCACGTGCCCATGCACGTCCGTCAGCCGCCGTTCGATGCCGTTGTTGTAGTAGCTCAGCCGCTCGTGGTCGATGCCCAGTAGGTGCAAAATCGTCGCATGCAGATCGTAAATCGTGCTCACATTCTCGGCGGCCTGATAGCCAAATTCATCCGTCGCCCCATAGCTGAACGCCTTTTTCACGCCTGCGCCCGCCAGCCAAACGGTAAAACCCTTTGGATTGTGATCACGCCCATTCGCGCCCTTCTGAAACGTCGGCATGCGGCCAAACTCCGTCACAAACGCCACCAGCGTGTCCTGCATCAATCCACGCGCTTTTAAATCACGCAGCAGTCCCGCCACCGGCTGGTCAAGGATCGGCGCATGCACCGCATACTGTTTCTCGATCGTCTTGTGCCCGTCCCAGTTGCCCACGCCCTCGCCCATCGCGTAGGAGCCGTTAAAAAGCTGCACAAACCGCACCCCGCGCTCGATCAAGCGCCGCGCCAGCAGGCAGTTCTTCGCAAACCCGGCCTTGGTCTCGTTGCTGTCGTTCACGCCGTAAAGATCCAGCGTCGCCTTGCTCTCGTTCGACATGTTGCCGACTTCCGACGCGGCGATCTGCATCCGCGCTGCCAGTTCATACGACGCAATGCGTGCCGCCAGATCGCTGTCGCCCGGATGCTCCTCCGCCTGCCGACGATTGAGCAGATTCACGAGATCACGCGTGCCACGATCCGCCGCTTCACTCACGCTCGTCGGCCGCAGCAAATTCGGGATCGGCTTGCTCGCATTGAACGCCGTGCCTTGAAACACCGCCGGCAAAAACGCCGAGTTCCAATGCCGCGAACCGCTCTGCGGCACGCCACGCGGATCAGGGATCGCCACAAACGCCGGCATGTCATCGCACTCCGAGCCCAGCGCATACGTCACCCACGAGCCGATGCCCGGAAAGCCATCGAGGATGAACCCGGTGCTCATCTGATTCTCCGCCGGACCATGCGTGTTCGACTTCGCCGTCATCGAATGGATGAAACACATCTCATCCGCCATCTCGGCAATGTTCGGCACCAAATCGCTGATCATCTTGCCGCTTTGCCCGCGCGGCTTGAACTCCCACAACGGCTTCACCAGATTCCCCTGCGCTCCTTGAAACGTGATCAAATCCGCCGCGCCCGGCAGCGGCATGCCATGCCGCTTCACCAGCTCCGGCTTGTAATCAAACGTGTCCACATGGCTGATCGCGCCCGAGCAGAACACCATGATCACATTCTTCGCCCGTGGCGCAAAATGCGGCGGTCGCGGCGCATACGGCCGTGCCGGATCGATCAGCGGACGAATCGAATCATTCGCCAGCAGCCCCTTCTGCGCCAGCAACGAGGTCAAAGCGATGCTGCCCAGCCCGCTGACGCTTTGATTCAAAAAAGTGCGACGTGAGAGAAGATGATTTTGCATGGCAGGAATCAGTAAAGGGTCATGAACTCGCTCGTGTTGAACAGCGCCCGGCAAAACATCGCCAGTCCGTGCTCGGCAATCAGTTTCGTGGACGCGCTCAGCTCATCTGCACGCGGCTCACGCTGGTAGGCCAGTTGAAACGCCCGCCGCACTTGCGCCGCCGCCCCCGCCTCTTTTCCGAGCCGTTGTGCGAACAAACCAGCCTGCTGCATCGCAAACGTGCTGTTTAGAAAATTCAACGCCTGCAGCGGTGTCGTGCTCGACGTGCGCCGTGGGGCGATCTGACCCGCGTCCGGCACATCAAACGCACCAAACGTGTCATCGAGCTGCACGCGTGGCTTGCTCTGATAAATCATGCGCCGGAACGTGTCCGTGCCGAACTCCTGCTTCGACTGGTACACCTTCACATAATTGTCATTCGCATCAAACAGATCGAATCCCGGCCCACCCATCGTCAGATCCAGCACACCGCTCACCGCCAGAATCGTGTCCCGCAACGGCTCCGCCTCGATGCGCCGCGTCGGAAAGCGCCACAGCAGCCGCGCACCCGAATCCGCCTTCATCCCGGCCTCATTCGCCGTGCTCGACTGCCGATACGCCGCCGAGTTCATGATGAGCCGATGCATCTCCTTCAAACTCCAGTCGCGCTTCATAAACTCCGCCGCCAGCCAGTCCAGCAGCTCGGGATGCGACGGCTTGCCGCCATTGAAGCCGAGATCGCTCGGCGTATCGACGATGCCCGTGCCGAAATGATAGTGCCAGACACGATTCACCATCACCCGCGCCGTCAGCAGATTCTGCGGATCTGTCAGCCACTTCGCCAACGCCATGCGCCGCTCCGATTCAGGCGTGTCTTTTGCCAAATCGAGCTTCGCACCGAGCTGCGACAGCGCTCCCGGCGCAATCTCCTCCTTCGGCGTCATCGGATCGCCGCGATGCAGACGAAACGTCGCCCCCGGCTGCTCAAACTTGCCGAGATAAGCCATGGGAAAGCTCGTCAACCCCTTCATCTCACGTTGCAGCACTGCACGCCGCTCGCTGTGCTTTCTCACCTCAGCCGCATTGTCGCCGGACACACCGCTCAAGGTCGGAACATCACGAATGCGCTCTCGATAATCCGCCGTCAGCCGATCCGCCGACGAAGCCACCGCCTGCCATGCTTTCCCATCCATCGAAACCTCGACCAGATAATCCGTGGGGATACGATCTTGATAAGCCTTGCCCTTTTCGGCGCGATCTCGGCTCCAAACCACGCTGCTGATCATCTCCTCACGCGGCAGTTCGAGTTGCAGCCAGCCCTTGGCTCCTCTCGCGATCCAGCTCTTCGCGTTGCCATACAGACCGTCATTCGCGTGCGCGATCTGGTGAATCGAGTTCGCACCATCGGCAAAAACATCCGAAGCCGTCACCTTGGCTCCGTGACTCGACAGCGCGACGTTCTTGCCGCCAGCAAAGACCTCCAGCTCATCAATGCACGGCTGTCCGCCAATCGTCGCGTGGATCGTGAAGCGCACGAACTTCGCATTCACCGCATCAAAGCTCTCGCGATTCGCCAGATGCGTCACCGGCGCGCGCAAATGCGGCTGTGAAGCCGGTTTGGCCTCATCCGCTGCCTCAAACAGCACCGCATCCGCCACCGTCGGCCCGCCGAGCTTGCCGCTGCGCAGGATGACGATGGATTCCGCCGCCAGCGCATGCGTTCCCGCATACTTGAAGCCGCTCCAGCGCTTTTGCTCTGGAATCGCTCCGCTACCATCCGCGAACTTGCTCTGATCCACCACGGCGATCTCCTGTTGATCGTCCTTCGTGTTCGCGTCGCCATCCAAGTCGAGAATGTAGCGCGCATCCTTCGCATGCGTCGTCCACGCACCCCAGGACAGCCAGAGGCGTTGTTTCCCAACAACACGCGGATTCCACGAAAAGAAATCCTTCTCCGCTTCATCCTTCTCCGCCTTCCAGTAGCGATAGCTCTCGCCGAGATTCGGCAATCGCGTCGAGTCGCCCGCATCAGATGCCTGCCCGAACTCCGCGCCCGGCGAATACTCAATCGGCTTTCCATTCGTCGGCTGCTCGATCTGCACGCAGCCAATCGCGTCCGGTTTCGTCGGTGGCGGCAGATCATCGTCCACCAGCACACGTTTCGTGAGCTGCGTCTTTGGTTGGAATCGCGCCAGCGTCGCATCAATCGCTGCGATCTCCAATCTCACGCCGTCCGCCTTCTTTTGCCGTTCCTCCGCATCCGTCGGTCGGAGTTCACGCTCCGCATGCTGCACGCCCTCAAAGATGGCCCTCACACGGTAGTAATCCGTCTGCAACACCGGATCGAACTTGTGATCATGACAGCGGGCACAGCCAATCGTGAGTCCGAGAAACGTGCTGCCGGTCGTGCTCACGAGATCATGCATCTCATCCGCCCGTTGATTTGCCCGCAACGCCGGGTCCTGGCCCTTCACCTGATCCCACGCCCCCGCCACGAGGAATCCCGTGCCCTCGTCCGCGCCAAGCTGATCTCCGGCAATCTGCTCCCGCACGAACTGGTCATACGGCTTGTCCGCATTGAGCGAACGAATGACATAATCCCGATACGGCCACGCATTCGCCCGCGCCCGGTTCATTTCAAAGCCGTGGCTCTCCGCAAACCGCACCACGTCCAGCCAATGCCGCGCCCAGCGCTCGCCGTAGCGCGGACTGTCCAGCAGTCTGTTGATCAGACGTTCGACTGCGGTTGGGGCCGTCGGAGGAAAGTGCTCAGTGCTAAGTGCCGAGTGCTCAGTTTTATCAACTGTGCTTCCGGTGTCTTTTCTGAGCACTGAGAACTGAGCACTGAGCACTTGAGTCTCCCGCTCACATTCTCCCACAAACTCCCGCACCTCCTCCGGCGTCGGCGGCAGTCCGATCAAATCAAAGCTCGCCCGACGAATGAAAGTCCGCGCATCCGCAGGCGGATTCATCGCAAGACCCTTCACTTTGAGCTTCTCGGCAATAAATGCGTCGATGGAGCCATGCTTCGACGCCTTGAGCGGCTGAAGCGACCAGTGCGTGATGCCACCCTTCGGTTTCTCCTTGAGCACGATCTCCTGCGGCCACGCAGCGCCCATGTCGATCCAGCGTTTGATGAGATCCGTTTCAGCAGAGGTCAGTGCGGCTTTCTTCTTCGGCATCTCCGGTTTATCACCGGGGGATTCCGGCACGATCATCAAATACAACGGCGACTCCTGCGCCTTGCCTGGAACGATGGCGGGGCCGTCTTCGCCGCCTTTGAGCACCTCGGCCAGCGTCTCCATGTTCAGGCTGCCCTTGGTCGTCACGTCGTTGTGGCACTCGATGCAGTTCTTCACCAAGATCGGCGCCACCTGCTCGTGAAACAGCTTTGAGGCATCGGATTCGACGGCAAACGTGCTGGTGGTTGCGAGCAGAAGTGAGGAGAGAACGAGCACATTCGATCCTAGATTGCGGCTGCGGCCCGCCCCCTCACCCAACCTCTCCCCGAAGTAAACCTTGCTCGCAGTCTTATCAGTGACGGGGAGAGGAGTTCCGCTGAGCGGCGGCTCGAATCTGATCTCCCTCTCCCCGACACAGCGATTCGTTATCATCCTAGCTCTCATTCGGGGAGAGGGCAGGGGTGAGGGGCCAACGGAAAAGCTGTGATGGAACGTATTCATGCTCGGGATGCTTGTTTAGGCTTCGGCAGCGCTAGATCGGCCTCGGCGGTGATCAAATGCTCGCGCATGGCCTTCGCGGCGGCAGCGGGATCACGCTTCTCAATGGCGCTGAGCACAGCGGCATGCTGGCGCACCGCATTCGCCGTCGAAGTGCGGCTGTAGCCACGACTGAGGCTCGTTTGAATCAATTCAGAGAGCGAATGCAGCAGCAGCGTGGCGATTTGATTGCCCGAGGCCGCCGCCAGCACGCGATGAAACGTCATGTCAGCCGCCACAGCCGTTTCAAAATCAACTGCGTCCTCAAGCTGCTTCAACGCCGTGCGCAGCTTGCGAATCTGCACCGCACTGGCGTTCTCAGCAGCGAGGCGTGCATTTTCCGGCTCCAGCATGAAACGCACTTGGATGAGCTGACGCAGCCGCTCCTTGTCATCGGGAATCAGCAGCGCCAGCGAGCCGTTCAGCGGCTTGTGCAGCTTGTCCACGACCTTGGTGCCCACGCCGTGCTTCACTTCGAGCAGTCCTTGGAGTTCCAGCCGCTTCGTCGCCTCGCGCACCACCGGACGGCTCACACCGAGCTTGAGTGCCAGATCACGCTCCGGCGGCAGCCAGCCGTCGCCCACCGTGATCTCATCGCGGATTTCCGCAGCGATGCGCGCACACACCTCCTCGACGAGGCTGCGCTGCGGCTTGATGGCTGAAAAAGTCATGTGGTTAGAGGTCTTACCACTGGCCTGAACGGGCGACGTGGGGGCTTTTTATCGTCGTGGACTGAAGAAACGCGAAATCGTCTGAGTGAGCGTTTGGAGGCCAGAATGACGAATGCAGAAATCCGAATGACGAATTAAATCCCAATGCCTAAGTCCGAAGTGCTCGCTTTGCGGAACGAGTTCGTCATTCGAACTTGGTCATTCTTTCTTCATTCGTGATTCGGTTTTCGTCATTTTCAACTCCACCGAAGCGCCTGGCTCCGCGAAGCATGCCTCAGATCGTCATCGACGAATACCCGCCATCCACGACCATCTCATGGCCGGTGATGAACGAGCCACCAGCGCCTGCGAGCAGCAGCGCCGCGGCGACGAGTTCCTTGGCTTCGCCAAAGCGATTCATCGGCGTGTGGCCCATGATTTTGGCAACGCGGTCAGGTGTGAGCACTTTCTTGTTCTGCTCGGCGGGGAAGAAGCCCGGAACGAGCGTGTTCACACGGATGCCGAGCGGTGCCCATTCGCGGGCGAGGTTCTTGCTGAGATTGTGGACGGCTCCCTTGCTCATCGAGTAGGTGAACACGCGGCTCAGCGGCAGCAGACCAGACATGGAGCCGAGATTGATGATGGAAGCGGCGACTTTCTCCTCGACGAAATGTTTGCCGAACACCTGGCAGGCCAGAAACACGGCCTTGGTGTTGATGTTCATGATCCGGTCGTACTCATCTTCAGCAATGTCGAGGAACGGCGTGGCGGAGTTCACGCCGGCACCGTTGACGAGGATGTGGCAGCCGCCGGAACGCTCCAGCACCTGATCGAGCAGGATTTGCAAGTCGGCTTTGCGGCTCGCATCGGCGGAAACGAAATACGCCTGTCCACCGGCGGCTTGGATGGTTTCGAGCCGTTTGTCCGCCTTCGATTGATCACGGCCGACGAGCACGACTTCCGCGCCGGCGGAGGCAAAGCCTTCCGCGACCGCGCCACAGAGTTCGCCCGTGCCGCCGATGACGACGGCGGTTTTGCCTTGGAGAGAAAAGAGTTCGAAAATGGAGGACATGGTGAGGGGCGCATCTATGGCGTGTCATTCCGCTGCTGCAAGCCGCCTCTCCCGCCAAGTTTCACAGTTTCAGGACGGTTGTATCCATGATGTCGAGTCACGGCGTTGGGCGTTGCCCCTCACCCGGCCTCTCCCCGAAGACTACGACTGAAACAATCCATGTCCTCGACGGGGAGAGGAGAAGCGCTTTCGCTTTCAATAACGATTTCAGGCCGCCTCACGATGTTCCTCCTCTCCCCGCCCCATGCTCTCATTGCTCATCAGCATGCTTCGGGGAGAGGCTGGGTGAGGGGTGGGCCAAGGTCATCGACATATGAGTGCGTGCGTTCTCACCGTTCGTTGTCTTGACACTCCGCCTGCGGTGCTCTCCGGTGTCTGCATGCCTTGGAGCTACATCCTGACTTTTCTCGCCGGAATCCTCGTCGGTGCAGCGACGCTGGTGCTGTGGAAGATGCTGCGCTTCGTGGCCGATCTGCGCGCCGCACGGCATGCGCTGGCCAGCTACGTGTTTCCCGAATGCGGCATCGCCGATGAAAAAGCGCATGCCGCCGTGGAGGAGTGCAAAAAACGCCTGCGCTGGCAGAAGAACCTCAATCCCGAATGGATGCCGCCGCTGGTCGATGAGGTGCCGCGGCTCGTGCGGGAGATTGCGGCGATCTATCATCCGGGAAAACAGGAGGCGCTGCTCGCGCCGGGCCTGAGCCAGTTCTCGCGTGCCGTGCATCTCGCGGCGATGGATGTGACGGATTTTTTGCAGACACGCTCGATTGGCCGCCTCGTCGATGTCAGCGCCAGCACGGCGATCAAAACGTGGGAGATGACCCACAAGATCGCCACGCATGAGAAGATGCAGACCGCGAACAAGTGGTACAAGCGCCTGCTGCCCGTGTGGCAAGTGCTGCGTTTCAAATCCCCCATCATGTGGGCCAGCATGGCCGTCTCCAACGTCGCCGCCCGCACGCTGCAACCGGCGGTGATCGACATCATCGCCAAACGCGCCATCGACCTCTACAGCGGTCGTCTGGGCAAAGGTGTCGGCACGGCTCCGACTGGAACGATCACGCTGCCAGAACAAGAGCCGCTGCCGGGGGCGATGTGAGGTAGGAGCGCTCGGACCAAGGCTCCGTTGGCCGGATGTGTTTGGCGGATGAAGGCCGGCATGCTCCCAGGCTACCTTCGCCAAACTATCCGGCGGCTTCGAGGTGGGCGGACTCCCGCGTCTCCCAACCAGCCGGATAGTTCGGCGAAGGAAGCTGCATGCGTGCATAAGCCGCAACGCGCCGAACACATCCGGCCTACGCTTCTCGTGCGACGCTCAACACGCTTGTCACGGCTTCTTTGAACGCTCCACGGGCACGACGTCGAGGCTCAGAAACGCGGCTTGCAGGACATCCGCCTTGTCGAGTTCGGCGGGGCCTTCGGGTTTCCAGATGCCGAGCAAGCGGCTGGTGCCATCGGCCATGGTGGTGGCGGTGGTCAGCTGGGCCTGATGAAACTGAAGATTGCGGTTCAGCGGGCGAATCGTCTTCGCATCCGGCTGCGGGGCGGCTTCATTAACGACTGGCTCGGCATAGTCGTATTCGAGGCTGTAGGTCAGCTCAACGGTTGACACATCATGGTTAAAGGTTGGTTCGATCTCGAAGCGCAGGCCGACCTGACGCATTTCCATCGCCGGTGAAAAGTGCGCGGTGCCACCGTTCGCAACCATGATGTTGGTGACATGGGTGGTTTTGGCATCCTTGTCGCTGCCGTTGGCCGCGGCAGTGTTGGTGGACTTGTTTTCCAGGGTGCCGGTTTCCGCACCCGTCACATAGATAAACTCACGGCCGGTGACGAACTGGCAGCGCGTTCCCGATTTGGTCTCGATCAAGGCGGAGCGCAGTATTTTGACTTTGTTCTGGGCCGCATCTTGTTCAATGGCCTGCCATGCTGCCGTGTGGTCCGTGGTGGCGGCGGTGCTTTGCTCCAATTTACGGATGGTTGAGGCGTCCGCCTCGATGACGTGAACGGTCATCATGACATTGCGTGGCGCATACTGTTTGATGGAGGCGATGAATGCTTCCACCAGCTTCATGTTTTCCGCAGTGTTGCGCACCAGCAACTCGCCCGTGCTCGGCGTGTAGTTGGCGGAGGAGCCTTCGGGGAAGGGAATGCCCTTGGATTTCAAAATCTCCAGCGCGGTGATGCGCATGGTCAGGCGTGATTCATTCGCCATCGGTGCGGGGGCACCGCCAGCGGCAAACGGATCCGATGGAGCTGCCGGCTCAGCGCTACGCATCGTCAACAAATCTTCCGTGATGTGGAAGCTGCGGGTGATGATGCCTTTCGTGGCACCCGGCGGCTCTGGTGGTGGTGCCGCGGGCGTTTTCTCGACCTGCTCGCCATGCTGTTTGAGCAACTGCTCCACGCGTGCATCAAGCGCAGGCAGCAGCGTGACGATGTGAGCCGTGAGGAATGCTGCTTGCAGATGGTTCGCACGCTCCGGCTCTTTGTTGCCTTCGGGTCGCCAGATGCCGAGCAGCTTGGTCATGCCGCTGAGCATCGTGACGCCAGTGGTCACATGAGCGAGATGGAAGTCGATGTTGGGTGTCTCCACCAAGCGGTCGCCAGTGGCGCTGATCTTGTCCCAATGCTCCAGCGGTGGGCCATGGTGATGCTCCAGAGACACCGTCAGCTCCAAAGTTTCGCCATCGGCACCGATGACGGGTTCAAGTTCCAGAATGGTGCCAGCACGGCGTTCTTCCATCGCCGTGTTGGAGCGTTTCGCTTCGTCCACATCGACTTCGGAGAAGTACAGCCGCCCTTCACCGCGATGCACCGTGGCTCGTGTGCCGCTCTTGGTTTCCAGACGCAGGCTGCCGACATGAGTGGCCTTTCCTTGCGTTGCCAGCGCTTCGAGCAGTGTCAATGCGGCGGCATGATCGGTCTGTGTAGTGATTTTTTTAACCGCTTCGCGGACAGACGAAACGTCGGCCTCAATGATCTGAACACCACAGTTCACATGGCGTGGCATGCTGCGTTCCGCCTGTGCTGCGAGGGCCGCCATGCGTTCGTGTGCCAGACGTGTGCTGCGCAAAGCGAGGGTTTTGTTCTTTGGATCAAACACGGCGAGTGATCCTGGAGGCAGAGTGATGCCTGCGGCCTTCAAATGCTGATCCAGTACAAAGTGCGAACGCTTCATGAAGGCGATGATGTCTGCCTCCTTGGCGTTGGCGTCAGTCAGCGAGGGTGGAGTGAGCTGTCCATGCTCGCTGGAGACAAAGCCACCTATAAGCCCCGTCGCAGGATAGCGATAAACATGAACCGACCAGTCACCCGGCTTTGCCGCCTCCTGGCCGTGAAGCAGCGAACTGCATGAAATCAATGTCAGGACGAGAATCGTGGAGAGGCGTTTCATCATTCCCTGATGCTGCCATGTCAGGCTCTGTTTGAGCAATAACAGAATGCTGCTTTGTCGTGTCAACAACCTGGGGCAAATCCACCTGTTGCAAGACTCCTGTCATCGGCTGCCGCGCCGAGGGCTTCAGCGAAGCCCTCCTCGAAAAAATGCGCTGGGGGCAAAGTATATCATTGTGCTTTGTGCCAGTGTTGAAATCTCCTTCTCCACCTCCAAGCTGCACTCATGAAGCACCTCCTAACTCTCCTACTCTGCGCGCTCTGCCTCTCCGCCTGCGAAAAACAACCCGCCGAAGTCGATTTCGCCGACAAGGATGTCGAGATGCTCAATGACGGCAAAGAAGCGAACTACAAAGGCAAACCCTACACCGGCCTCGTGCGCAACAAGCACTCCAACGGCAAGACGGCGGGCGAATACCCTTACCAGAACGGCAAGATGCACGGCGTGATGAAGGAATGGTGGGACAACGGCCAGCAGTCCGCTGAAACCAACTTCGACCACGGTCAGCGTCACGGCCTCAACCGCTACTGGGATATGAAGGGCAAGCAGACCAAGGAACAGATCTACGACCACGACAAATCCATCAGCGAGAAGCATCTTTGAACATTGAACGCTGAACTTTGAACATTGAACCTGAAACTTTAAACTCAAGTTCATGGTCGCTCCCGTCATCGCCCTGCTCGTCATCGCCCTCGTCTCGTTGCTTGCGGTACGCGTGGGATCGACGGCGCTGATGATGACCGGCATCAGTTGGGACACGGCCAGCTTCCAGGCCTACTCCGCGTTCTTCGGCGTCGGCTTCACCACGAAGGAAGCCGAACTCGTCGTGAACCACCCGGTGCGCCGCCGCATCATCCGCGATCTCATTCTCGCCGGCAACGTCGGCCTCACCTCCGCGCTTGCCACGCTCATCGTCACCCTGCTGCAAAGCGGCTCCGGCGGCGACACGATGCTCATGCTCGCCTGGCTCATCGGCGGCTTGCTGCTGCTGCTGTTCGTTTCACGCCTGAGCTGGTTTCAAAAAGTGCTCGATCACGTCATCCAGCACACGCTGGAACGCACAGGCATGGTACGCGCCCTCGATTACGAGCTGCTGCTGCGCATCCAGCACGGCTACGTCGTCTCCGAGATCGAAATCCTGCCGGACACCTTCCTTGCCGGACGCTCCTTGCGCGAATCTCGCCCATGGGATCGCGGTGTCGTCATCCTCGCCATCAAACGCGACGGCGAAACGCACCCCGGCATCCCCAGCCGCGATGATTTGATCAAAGCAGGCGATGTCGTCACCGCCTACGGCAAAGAAACCGCCCTCCAGGCCATGACGCAGCCGCTAGAACCAGGAACCAAGAACGAAGCACCATGAACGTTCACCATCTCCGCCTCAAGCCGCTCGCCCTTGCCCTCCTCGCCACCGTCAGCCTGCATGCCGCAGATCCCATCGACACCTTCATCGAAGGACAGCGGCCGTCGTTGATTCAACTCTACGAGCATCTGCATGCGAACCCGGAGCTGTCGTTTCATGAAGAGCAGACGAGCGCACGCATGGCGCAGGAGATCCGCGCGGCAGGCTTTGAAGTCACGGAGAAAGTCGGCGGCTTTGGCGTCGTGGCCGTGTTGCAGAACGGCCCAGGCAGAACGGTGCTTGTGCGCACGGATTTGGATGGTCTGCCAGTGCGCGAGATCGGCTCAGTGCCTTACATTAGCAAGACGACCACCAAGGACGATGCAGGCAACGATGTCTCCGTGATGCACGCGTGCGGACACGACATGCACATGACCTGCTGGCTCGGCGCGGCGCGGGCGCTCGCAGCTTCGAAGGACAAGTGGCAGGGCACGCTGGTCTTCATCGCGCAACCCGCCGAGGAGCGCGGCATGGGTGCGCTGGCGATGATCAAGGACGGTTTGTTCGAGCGCTTCCCGAAGCCCGACGTGTGTCTGGCGCTGCATTGTGATGCGGGGCTGACGGTCGGCACGTTCGGTGTCACCAGCGGTCCGGCCACCGCGAGCACGGACACGGTGGACATCGTGGTGAAAGGCGTCGGCGGTCATGGCGCGATGCCGGACACGACCAAAGCCCCCATCGTGCTCGCATCGCAGATTGTACTGGCGCTGCAAACCATCGACAGTCGCGAGTTGCCGCCCGTGGAGCCCGTCGTGATCACCGTCGGGAAGTTCAACGGCGGCACCAAGCACAACATCATCCCGGACAAGGTCGAACTCGGCCTCACCGTGCGCACCACCAGCGCCGCGACGCGCGAGAAGGTGCTGGCGTCAATCAAGCGCATCTGCCGCGGCCTCGGCATCGCCGCCGGTCTGCCGGAAAACCTGCTGCCTGAGATCACACTGTCCGGCCCCGGCACACCATCGTTGTTCAATGATCCGACACTCACCGCACGCGTGAGCCAAGTCTGGGCGGATGCGTTTGGCAAGGCCAGCATCATCGAACGCAAGACCACCATGGCCGGCGAAGACTTCTCCCGCTACACGATGACGCCCGACAAGATCCCCGTGTTCCTCGCCTGGCTCGGCACCGTCGCCCCCGAGAAAGTCGAGAAGGCCAAGACGACCGGCGAAATCCTCCCCAGTCTGCACTCGCCGTTCTATCGCCCCGAAGCCGCGCCCTCCATCACCTTTGGCGTCAAAGCGATGACGCTGGCGGTGATGAGTGAACTCAGGCGATGACGCTATCGTGACGCCTCTGTGGCATGAACGGAGTAATAGTCGGCCTCTCACACATGCCCCGGCGGCGGATGCCTCCCGAGCAGGCTTTCAAAGGAACGAATGATCCGATGCTCCGGGCTGTTGAGCGCCAGCGTCTCCAACGTGGCCCTGCCGATGGCGGTGATGCCCACCAGTTCATTGCCAGCCCATCGAAAATGATGATTCCACTGCTGCTCGCGTGGATGAAACAAGCGCACTGTCCGGCCAGTCTTGGGATCGAGCGCCACTTGTCGCGCTCCCTTTCTCAGCGAGCAGTGGATGCAGGCCAGCGCGAGGTTGTCCAACACCGCCGCACCTCCGGCAACGACGGGCACCACATGATCCAGATGAAAGGTCGCCGCCTGTCCGAACTGTGAGAGACCGCAGTATTCGCAGCGGTGCTTCGCACGCACCGTCACGCGTCGGCGGAGACTGGCGGGCACAGCCATGGCGCTACACCTTCCCGGCCTTCACCTGCGCTCCCAGTTTCAGGATGGAGAGCATGCTCGCCATCTGCGCCAACCCCTCGGCCTCTTTGCGTTCGGCTGCGGTCAGCCGGCCTTTGCGTCCCTGCTCATACAGCAGGTGATGCAGCCGGTCATCCAGCGCCTTCGGGAAACGCAGCTTCGCCAGCCTGGCAGGCATTGGCACGGTGAGTTGAACAGTCTGGCTCATGATGAAACGAGGCTAGCCCATCGCCAACACGGCGGCAAGAAGTTCATGAAAGCCGCTCACGGATGACCGCCCATCGCCGTGATCACTCTGCCAGACCGTGCGGTTCTCGTCAGAGTTTGCGGTGATGGAGTGAGATTGAAGCGAATCACCCATTCGCGACGTTGGTAGCTGCATGATTCGCCTCATCACTACACTCCTCATCCTGCAAAGCCTCGCACTCGCCGAGTTCCAGCAACCGGTGCCGGGCGTGCAGCTCTGGCAGGACACCTGCAATGTCTATGTGCTGAAGCACGAGGACGCCGCGCTGGTCATCAATCTGGGCGACGGTAGCGTTTTGAAGCACCTGACCGAGATTGGCGTGAAGCGAGTCGAGTGGGTGCTGCTCACGGATCATCATCGCGAACTGTGCCAGGGAGCACCGAAGCTGGATCGTACGGTCACGAAGGTCGCGGCTTCGGCGGATGAGAAGGAAGTGCTCGAAAGCCCGCTCTCGTTTCGCAAATGGCATCCGCGTCTCGGCGACAAGTTCAGTGTACATGGCGCGAGCTATGTGCGCCCACCTGCCGTGCCGGTGAAGATCGACCGCGTGCTTGCGGATGGCGAGGTGTTCACCTGGAACGGCTTCGACATCACCTGCGTGAGCACGCCGGGACATTCCCCCGGCGGCATGAGCTTTGTCATCAAACACGATGGCCGAACGCTGGCCTGCACCGGCGGTGTGATGCATGACGGCGCGAAGATGACGAACTGGTTCGACACCGAGTGGGACTACGGCTTCGCCAAGGGCCTCGATGCGCTCACCGCATCGGTGCAAAAGCTTGCTGCATTGGGCATTGAGACAGCTCTTCCATCGCAGGGACCGGTCATTCTCGATGCCACGAAGCAGTTGGAGACCTATCACCAGAAGCTTGTGAGTTTTCGTCCCGATTACATTCGCGGCTATCCAGTCGATACATTGTCCAAACGCGGCCCGCATCCGGCCACGCAACCGACCAAGGCGCACTACATCGTGCAGGTGACGCCGCACCTTTACATGTTCGGCCCGGAGATGG
This sequence comes from Prosthecobacter sp., assembly GCF_046154365.1. Classification (GTDB taxonomy): domain Bacteria; phylum Verrucomicrobiota; class Verrucomicrobiia; order Verrucomicrobiales; family Verrucomicrobiaceae; genus Prosthecobacter. The sequence continues at coordinate 16,332 of NZ_JBJXFV010000089.1, read as the reverse complement.
CAGGGAAGAATTTTGCCATGATCATCGCGGACAGCGGCCACGGATTGCTGCTGGACTGCGGCCTGTTCCCAAAGCTCGTGCTGGAGCGCATCATCAGCGACATGAAGGAGCACCTCGGCCTGAAGCAAATCGACGCGTGCTGGATCTCGCACTCGCATGGCGATCACTTCACGCTCTTCCCCGCGCTCAAAGATCACGGTGTGAAGTTCTGGACGATGGACACCATCGCCGACAAATGCGAGAACCCGCGCTTCTACGACTACCCAGCGATGATCGGCGCTTACAACGCCGGTTTCGAGAAGGCAAAGATCGACCGCATCCTCAAAGCGGGCGACGTGATCGAATGGGAAGGCTACAAGCTGCACATCGACTGGATGCCCGGCCAGACTGAGTTTGGAAACGCGCTCTGGCTCGAACTCGACGGCAAGAAGATCGTCTTCACCGGCGACAACCTCTTCGGCGATCCCAGCGATCCTGCGCAGAACGGCCACGAATGCGTCAACGCCCGCAACAGCGCCATCATCGAGGAAGGCTACCTCGTGGCGGCAAAGTGCCTGCAAAAACTCCAGCCCGACATCATCATGGGCGCGCACGGCGTGCTCATGACCGAGCCTGCCGCCTTTGTGGATCGCTTTCATGACTGGGCGCTCCGAGCGATCCGCAAATACAAGGCCCTGCTGCCCGACGCGAACTATGAATACGGCTACGATCCCTATTGGGTTAGCGCTTACCCGTATCGTGTCGATGTCGCGCAGCCAGCCGAGGTCAACATCACCGTGCGCAACTTCCGCGACACGCCGCAACAGCATCGAGTCGCTCTCCAACTTCCGCCCGGCCTCAAAGCCAATCCCGCCGTACTCGAAGGCACCGTCGGCCCGAAATCGCGCCAGAGCTTCAAGGTCAAACTCATCCCTAATGCCGACAAACTGCCCACAGGTGTGCAGATGGTCCCCATGGACATCACGCTCGACGGCAAACGCTACGGCCAGATCTTTGATTTCATCATCCAAGCACGAGAGTGACCTGATGAATCAATCATCGCGCAGCGCCTTCACCACGATCTCGCGGAACGCGACGTGATGCGGCAGCTCGACCTTCGCTTTGCGATGGAGCACCACGACCTCCTCACGGCCAAAGAGCTTCGAAAGATCGCGGAAAGCCACGCCACGGTAACTGCTGTGGCCCTGGGTGGCTTCTTTGAGAATCATCGGGCTTACCGAGGTCACGCTGATGCCGAAGCCCATGCGCACGTAGCCGACCACGATGTCGAAGGTGCTCGCGGTGAGCGCGACGTTGGCCTTTTGCCACAAAGCGGCCGCTTCGAAGACGTCTTGCACATGGCGGCGTGAGTTGGCGCCTGGACCTGGAAGCACGAGGGGCTGCTTGATGAGGTCAGGGAGCTTCAAGGTCTTCGCTTTGAGCAACGGATGCCCCACAGGACACACGAGCACGAAGGGATAGGCGGTGACGGGTGTGACCTCGATGCGTGGATGCTTTAACGCATCGATCTGACCGACAATCGCCACATCGGCCTCACCATCTTCGAGGTGCTTGCGCGCCATCGCGGAAGGGCGGTCGATGAAGGAGAGCTGCACATCAGGATGGCGCTTGCGGTAGAGTTCGAGCGGCTTTTGCAGCTCGTGTAGCAGCAGGCTCGCCGTAGTGGCCACGGTGATGCGGCGGGCGAGTTTTTGGTTTTGATCGGCAAAGAGTGCGCGGATGCGGTCGAAGCTTTCGACGAGTGGCTGAGACTAAAGCACTTTAGGAAGTTTTGGCACAAGGTCACGAAAATCAGAGGCCGCCGCCGCGTATGGTTCGATCATGAATCCCAGTCTTTGCTCCAGCACCCGCCCCATCACCACGCGGCGTGATTTTCTCACGCGCAGCGCCTTTGGCCTGGGCGGGCTTGGTTTGGCGTCGCTGATGCAGGAACTCGGCATGGCGGCGGAGGCTCCGGCTTTGTCTCCGCTGGCACCGAAGCAGCCGCCTTTCGCGGCCAAGGCGAAGCGCGTCATCCACATCTTCTGTGAGGGCGGGCCGTCGCAGGTGGACACCTTTGATCCGAAGCCCGCGCTGGAGAAATATCACGGCAAAATGGCCGATGACGTGATGAAGGATTACCAAAAAGCGGCAGGTGAAGTCGCGAGCGGCATGGGACGGCTCAGCGGGAAGCTGCAGCGCTCGGCCTTCAAGTTCGCGAAGCACGGCCAGAGCGGCATGGAGATCAGCGAGCTGTTCCCGAAGCTGGCAACGCATGCCGATGAGCTTTGCGTGATCCGCTCCATGCACACGAAGACGAGCGTGCATGAGCCAGCGCAGCTCGTGATGAACACCGGCGAGTTTGCCAGCGTGCGGCCCAGCATGGGATCGTGGGCTGTGTATGGCCTTGGCACAGAAAATCAAAACCTGCCGGGGTTCGTGTCGCTGTCGCCGAACGGCACGACGAGCAGCGGGGACAAGCAGTGGAGCAATGCCTTCCTGCCCGCGTGGTGCGGCGGCACCGGCATTCCGACCAAAGACCCATCTGTGACAAAGATGATCGAACACATCCGCAGCGGCACCACCTCACTTCGTGAGCAACGCCGCCAACTCGATCTCATGCGCCAGATGCACGAGGACTTTGCGCAGAAGCATCCGGGCGATGCACTGCTCGAAGGTCGCGTGAGTGCTTTCGAAACTGCCTTCCGCATGCAGGTGGAGGCCACCGATGCCTTTGATCTCACCCGCGAGCCGAAAACCATGCGCGATCTCTACGGCGATACCGAAATGGGCCGCCAACTCATGCTCGCGCGGCGTCTCGTCGAGCGCGGCGTGCGCTTCGTGCAGGTTTATCACAACAACTGGGACACGCATGATTTGAATGACGAACGTCATCGCGAACTCTGCTCCGCCGCCGATCAACCCCTGCATGCGCTGCTCACCGATCTCAAGCAGCGCGACATGCTCAAGGACACGCTGATCCTCTGGGGCGGTGAGTTTGGCCGCACGCCAACGAGTGACAACAACGACGTGGCGAAGAAAAAAGGCATCGGTCGCGATCACAACGCTGGAGGCTTCACCATGTGGATGGCCGGTGGCGGCTCGAAACCGGGCACCGTTTACGGCTCCACGGATGACTTTGGAGCGCTGGCAGTCGAGAATAAAGTCGATGTGCATGACCTGCACGCGACGATTCTGCACCTACTGGGCTTTGATCATGAGAAGCTGACGTATCGGTATGCGGGGCGGGATTTCAGGCTGACCGATGTGTATGGGCATATCGTGAAAGGAGTCCTGAGTTAAGGCAAAAAGATGTTCAGGCAGAAAAATGGTTTTCATTTTTTGCCTGTCCATCTTTTTGCCTTCCAACTGCAAGCTTATGCCCATCATCCGAACCACCGAAACCATCCGCCCGACTCAGTCTGAGTTCGGTCAGATCGCCTATGACGTGATGAACTGCGTCTATGACATCCACAACGAGTTTGGTCGTTTCTTTGACGAAGCCGTTTATAAGCGCGAACTCGCCGACCGCATCCCCGGCATGGAGTTAGAGTTACCCGTGACTGTCTCCCATGGCACCTTCTCGAAGCTCTACAAACTCGACGTCCTCGCCCACAAACGCGGCATTTTCGAATTCAAAGCAGCCGAGGCCATCGTCCCACGCCATCGGGGTCAAACCATCAACTACCTGCTCCTCTTTGACCTCCCGCACGGCAAGATCATCAATGTCCGGCCCGAGCGAGTCGGTGATGAATTTGTGAATTGCCACCTGCGGCTGGAAGAGCTGCGAAATCCATCCGTGGAGACGACGCATTTTGATCCTACCGTTGCAGCAGCGGACTTCTTCCATGACCAACTGATCAGCATGATTCACGACTGGGGTTCTGGCCTTGAGACGGGGCTTTACGAAGAGGCGCTAACGCACTCTCTTGGTGGCGAGGAGCATGTTCTTCTGCCCGTGCCAGTGATGGGAGCCAAAGGACATCTGCATGATCAAAAAATGCGCATGTTGGCTCCTGATGTGGCCTTCAAGCTCACTGCCTTCCCTGACCGGCTGGAGGCTTTCGAGGTGCATGCACGCCGCCTTCTTCAGCACACCAATCTCAAAGCCATTCATTGGGCCAACATCACTCACAAGCATGTCACCTTCACGACCATCCGCTGAGGTTCTAAACGGCAAAAAGATGTGCGGTAAAAGATGGGGAACTCTGATCCTCTTATCTTTCACCGCCCATCTTTTTGCCGGCCCCTCCGAAGACCTCTTCGAATCCAAAATCCGCCCCATCCTCGTTGAACACTGCTACGAGTGCCATTCCGCAGACAAAAAGCAGAAGGGCAACCTCCTCCTCGACACCAAAGACGCCACGCTCAAAGGCGGCGACACTGGCCCCGCCATCGCCCCCGGCGATCCATCGAAATCCCTTCTTCTCCAAGCCGTGAAGTGGGAGGACAAAGACCTCCAAATGCCGCCGAAGAAGAAACTCAGCGACTCCCAAATCGCCGATCTCGAATCATGGATCAAAGCAGGCGCTCCCGATCCCCGCAGCGGCCCTCGCACGCTGACGAAGATCGAGCAGCACCTCGAAGGCTCGAAGAAGCACTGGTCCTTCCAGCCCGTCGTCGCTCCAAAGCCTGCGTCCCTTGATGATTTGATTGGAACCAAGGGCAAACCATTCGCCGACAAGCGCACGCTCATCCGCCGCGCCTACCTCGACCTCATCGGCATCGCGCCGACGTATGCGGAGGTGAATGCCTTTGTCGCCGATAACTCACCCCAGGCTTTTGAAAAGCTCATCGACATGCTCCTCACCGACCCGCGCTATGGCGAGCGCTGGGGCCGCCACTGGCTCGATGTCGCTCGCTATGCCGACAACATGGGAGCCATCTTCAATGGCGATGACAGCTATCCGAACGGCTTCACTTATCGCGACTATGTCATCAAGGCGTTCAACGACGACAAGCCCTACGACCGCTTCATCCTCGAACAAATCGCCGCTGATCAACTCGACACCGCGAAGGACACGCGCACGCTCGCCGGCATGGGTTTCCTCGGCCTCGGGCGGCGCAAGGATCGCAGGCTGGATGACGACACTTTGGATGACACCCTTGATGTCATCGGACGCGGCCTCATGGGCCTGAGCATCGGCTGCGCGCGCTGCCACGACCACAAGCTGGAGCCGATCACGACCAAGGATTACTACGGTCTCATCGCCGTGCTCAAGAGCAGCAAGGAGCCTGACGTCCAGCCCGCGCTGCCACAGCCTGACAGCCCGCAGGTGCGCGAATACGCCGAGAAAAACAAAGCGGCCCGCACCGAATACATCCGCGTCATCGCCTTCGAGGCGGATCGCTCCCTCGCCGCGTTGCGGTGCCGCGTGGGCGACTACTTGCAGGCCGCGCAGGAGGCGAAATTGAAGACCATTTACGAAGACAAAAACGTCGGACCTGACATCCTCATTCCCCGCTCACTGAGCACGGGCGTGCACAATCGACTCGTGCAGAAGTGGCAGAAGTGGGTGCCGACCCATCCCGAGTTCTTCACGCCATGGATCAAGCTCGCCGCGCTGCCCGAGGCTGAGTTCGCCACGCAGGCCAAACCCTTGTGCGAAACCTTCGCGAAGAACGCCGACAAAAAACTGCACCCCGCCGTCGCCCGCAGCTTTGCCAAAGCCACCCCGAAAAACCTCCGCGAAGTCGCCGACATCTACAATCATCTCTACACAAACGAGGTCGATGTCCTGTGGGCCGAGAAATGGCGCGAGCAGCTCAAAGCTGCCTGTGTTCCGAGCGCAAATGAACTCGGCTTGCCGCTCAAAGAACTCGAATACAATGCCATCGACCGCCTCAGCGCCGTGGAGAAAGATAAGCCGCTGCCAGAGGCCGAAGCGCAGAGCCTGCGAGCCATCTTCACTGAGGAAAGTTCGCCCTTTTACTTCCCTGGCAAAGACTTCATCTCCAACAAACTCTATGCCAACCGTGATGTCGCCGAAGGCCTGCGCCGCAACGTCACCAAGGCACTCACCGAACTGCAAAACCATCCCGGCGCACCTGCGCGTGCCATGACCTTTGTCGATGCCGACAAGATGTATGACGGCAAGGTCTTCATCCGTGGCAATCCGCAGACGCCAGGCCCCGAAGCACCACGCCAGTTCCTCACCGCGCTGAAACACATCTCGCCGGAACCCTTCCCGAAAGACAAAAGCGGACGCCTTCAGCTTGCGCAGGCGATTGCGAACAAAAGCAATCCGCTCACCGCCCGCGTCATCGTGAACCGCGTCTGGGGCTGGCACTTTGGCGAGGCCATCGTCGGCACACCGAGCGACTTCGGCTTCCGTGGCGACAAACCCACGAACCAACCGCTGCTTGATCACCTCGCTGCGTGGTTCATGGAGAATGGCTGGAGTTTCAAGAAGCTGCACAAGCACCTCATGCTCACCACAGCCTATCAGCGCGCCGATTTCCCCATACGCCCGCTCGATCTCGAGCCCTTCCGCGACACCTTGCTCGCCGTCACAGGCCGCCTGAAACCCGATCTCGGCGGCAAGCCCGAGAAGATCGCCGACACCACACGCCGCACCGTGTATGCCTTCGTCGATCGCAAAACACTGCCCTCGATTTACCGCAGCTTTGATTTTCCCGATCCGAACTTCAGCGCGCCGAAACGCAGCCGCACCGCGCTGACACCGCGTGCGCTCATTTTGATGAACAGTCCGCTACTCACAGACAGCGCCAAACAACTCGCCGCCTCGCTCACCAAAGACCTTCCGGACGACAACAGCCGCATCGAGGACCTGTATCGCCGTGTGTTCCAGCGTCAGCCCACGGACAAGGAAATGCAGCGCGCGCACGACTACCTCGCCGCCTATCCGAAGAACGATCTCGTGCATCCCGAGTCGCAGGATTGGCAATACGGCTACGGCACGTTTGATGCCGCCTCGAAGCAGACCGCGAAGTTCGCCAGTCTCACGGCCTTCGATGGCAAAGCCTTCAAAGGCACGCTCAAAACCACCGACGGCAAACCCAGCGAAGTCAAAGTCGATGCCATGGGCGGCGATTCCGGCCTCACCACCTCCATGAGCAGCATCCGCCGCTGGATCGCGCCGCTCGATGGCGAGATCAACATCACCGCCGAACTCACGCATACCGACGCGAAGACCGAAGGCGTCATCGCAAGAATCATCAGCAGCCGCAGCGGCGAACTCGGCGAATGGAAAGCCAAAGCGCAATCTCTCTGCACCGACCTCGCGAAGGTGCCGGTCAAAAAGGGCGACACCCTCGACTTCATCGTCAGCAGCCAGACCGACAAGGATGCCGGCCCCTACCAATGGAGCCCCAGCATCACCATGCCCACCGCCGACATGCCCGCGATGCCCGGCATGAATCAGCGCTGGGACGCCCGCGTCGATTTCGCCAATCCCAACGCGCCCGCCAAGCCACTCACCGCCTGGGAGGAGTTGTGCCAGGCGTTGTTGCTCTCGCCAGAGTTTGCGGTGATGGAGTGACGTGCCATGAACCGCCGCTCACTCATGACCTTGCTCGCCAGCCTCGCTGCGATGAGAACCCACAGCGCGAACACCGACCGCATGCAAACCGCCGCCCAGATCATCCAGAAACAAGTCGATGCCGGAGTGCTCGAATCTGCGGTGCTGCATGTGCGACGTGGCCAGGACACGTTTCAACAAGCCTTTGGCCGCGCCAAGGATGCGGACGCCATCTTCCTGCTCGCCTCGATCACGAAGACGATGACGGCGGCGGGCGTGATGGTGCTGGCGGATCGCGGGGAGCTGCGATTGAGCGACAAGGCGATGAAATTCATTCCCGATTTCTCTGAAGGCGCACGGAAGGACATCACCGTCGAGCAACTGCTCACGCACACCTCCGGCTTGCCCGACCAGCTCAAGAACAACACCGAACTGCGCTCGAATCACGCGCCGCTGGCTGACTTTATTCGCGGAGCCATCCGCACACCGCTGCTGTTCACTCCGGGAACGGAGTATCACTATCAAAGCATGGGCATCCTGCTGGCGGCGGAGATCGTGGAGCGCCTCACGAAGACCCAGCTGCCGGATTTTCTCGCCAAAGAAGTATTCGCGCCGCTCGGCATGACGAGCAGCACCCTCGGTCTCGGCAAGTTCAAGCTCGAAGACACGATCCGCTGCCAAACCGAGCACGCCGCGCCTGAATCTGGCGCGGGTGATCCCAAGGCTGCCGCGTGGGACTGGAACAGCACTTATTGGCGAAACCTCGCCGCACCATGGGGCGGTGCGCACGGTTCTGCGGGCGATGTGGCGCGTTTTCTTGGCAGTTTTTTGCATCCCGAGGGCAAGGTGCTGCGCGAGGAAACGGCACGGCTGATGATCCAAAATCACACCGAAGGCCTCGAGGCTCGTCGCGGCATCGGTTTCGCGCTTGGACCGAAATTTTTTGGCAAAAGCTGCTCGATGAAGTCCTTCGGGCACAATGGATCGACCGGCACGCTCGCCTGGGCCGATCCTGAGTCAGACACGACCTGCGTCATTCTGACTTCGCTGCCAGCACGGGTGTCGGGAGACACGGTTCTGCAGCCGGTTGCGGATGTGGTTTCGGCCATTTAAGCCACTGCTGGATATGCCATGTCCATTGTGAGAATATCACCGGCAGTTCCTTCGTATTCTTGGCCCCCGGATTTTATGAACAAAACCCTCCTCATCACGGCTTTCACCACTATCAGCGTCAGCGCCGCCGAACCGCCCGTCCCGGCCAAAATCGAGTTCAATCGCGATGTGCGGCCCATTTTGAGCGACAACTGCTTCTACTGCCACGGCAACGACCCCAAGCATCGCGAAGCTGATTTGAGGCTCGATATTCGTGAAGAAGCGATCACGGCGAAGGCTTTCGTGCCGGGCAAGGTGAAAGAGAGCGAACTCGTGGCACGCATCCTGACCGATGATGAGGATGACCTCATGCCGCCGCCGGACACGCACAAGAAGCTCACGCAGCGGCAGAAAGACATTCTGAAAAAGTGGATCGAACAGGGCGCGGGCTATCAGCAGCACTGGGCGTATGAAAAGCCGATCAAAGCGGTGATCCCGGCAGGCAAGAATGGGGTGGATGTGTTGGTGCAGAAGCGTCTCGCGGAGATAGGCCTAAAACCAGCGCCGCAGGCCGATGCACGCACGCTGATCCGCAGGATCTACTTTGACCTCTTGGGGCTGCCTCCCACACCCGATGAAGTCGCCGCCTTCGATCATGAGTCCCATAAGTCGAATAGGTCCTCTGAGTCCTATTCCTCCCTGGTAGATCGCATCCTCCAAAACCCGCACTACGGCGAGCGCATGGCCATCGCCTGGCTCGATGTGGTGCGCTTCGCGGACACCATCGGCTACCACAGCGACAATTCGCACAACGTCTGGCCTTACCGCGACTACGTCATCAAATCCTTCAACACCAACAAGCGCTTCGACCGCTTCACCATCGAGCAAATCGCCGGAGATTTGATGCCGGACGCGAATCAAGAGACAAAAGTCGGCTCCGCCTTCAACCGGCTGATCCTCACCACCGAGGAAGGCGGCGCACAGGCGAAGGACTACGAGCAGCGCATGCTCACCGACCGCGTCCGCGCCATCGGCAACGCGTGGATGGGCCAAACGACTGGCTGCGCGCAGTGCCACGATCACAAGTTTGATCCCATCACCTCCCGTGACTTTTACCAACTCGGCGCCTTCTTCGCCGACATCAAGGAACCGCTCATCGGCCGCCGCGAGGCCGGCATGACGGTGCTTGATGCTGATGGCGAGAAGAAGCAGGCGGACATCGCGAAGCGTCTCGCAGCCTTGCAGGCTGACTTTGCCAAGCCACGCCCCGAACTCGCTCCGGCGCAGCTCGTGTGGGAAAAGCAGGCGCTAGAAGCCGTGGTCACCAGCGGATTATGGCAGCCTTTGAAGCCAGCGACCGCCACATCGGCGAAGAAGAACATCGTCCTCAAAGCCGACAAGGACGGCATCGTGCGCGGCACCGTCGATGCGAAGCGCACGGAGCGAAAACAGAACGACGGCACCGAAACCTACACGATCACGGCCAAGATGCCGCAAGGCGTCACGGGCTTCCGCATTGATGCACTAAAGGACAAGTCTGCCGGCATCGGTCTCGCCTCGAATGGCAATTTCGTGCTCAGCGAAGTCGCGCTTTCCACCGGCGGAAAGAACAAGCCGGCCAAGCTCGCCGTCTCACATGCCAGCGCCACGTTTGCGCAGCCGAAACTTGCCGCAGCGAGTGTCATCGACGGCATCGCGAATAAGAAGGACAACGGCTGGGGTGTGCTCGGCGGCTCGGGCGCGGATCAGTCGCTCTACCTCGAACTTGCGGAGCCGATTACGGACGCCGACACGTCGGTGACCTTCACGCTTACTTTTGCGTATGGCGAAAATCACGAGATCGCCAATCTCCGCCTCAACACCACGACCTCTCCGAAGCCGCTTCGCGCTCCAAACACTTCGCTACCCGCCAAAGACATCGCCGACATCCTCAAAGTCACGCCGGAGAAACGTGCGCCAGCGCAGAAGCAGAAACTCGAAGCCGCCTACAAGCAGATCGCGCCCGAACTCGCCGCCCTCCGCACCCAGCTCGCCACCACCGAGAAAGAAAAAGCCGACTTCGAGGCCGCCTCGCCCAAGTGCATCGTCTCCGTAAGCGACACGGCCAAGCGCACCGTGCGCATCTTGCCGCGGGGTGATTGGATGAATGAAAGCGGCGAAGTCGTGAAGGCCGCGCTGCCCAGTTACTTGCCGAAACCGAAGATCGAAGGCCGCGATCTCACACGTCTCGATCTCGCGCAGTGGCTTGTCTCCAAAGACAACCCGCTCACCGCCCGCACCGTCATGAACCGCCTGTGGAAACAGCTCTTCGGCACAGGTTTGAGCAAGGTTCTCGATGACCTCGGCGCGCAGGGCGAGCCACCCGTGAATCCCGCGCTGCTCGACTGGCTCGCCTGTGAGTTCATGGACAGCGGCTGGGACTTCCAGCACATGGTGCGCGTCATCGTGAGCAGCGAGACATACAAACAGACCAGCCATCCGTCTGATCAGACGGATCAGGCCGATCCATATAATAGAGAGTGCGCCCGCCAGAGCGCCTTCCGCCTGGACGCCGAAATCGTGAGGGACAACGCCCTCGCCATTTCCGGCTTGCTGGTGTCGAAGATCGGCGGCCCCAGCGTGAAGCCCTACCAGCCCGCCAAATACTGGGAGAACCTCAACTTCCCCGTTCGCGAATGGCAGAACGACAGCGGCGAGAGCCTGTATCGTCGCGGCATGTACACCTGGTGGCAGCGCAGCTTCCTGCATCCGTCGATGGTCGCCTTCGACGCCCCCAGCCGCGAAGAATGCACCGCCGAGCGCAACCGCTCCAATATCCCACAACAGGCCTTGGTGCTGCTGAATGACCCAACCTATGTCGAAGCCGCCCGCGCCTTCGCCGCCCGCATCCTTCAAACCGAAGGAGATGCTGCGAAACGCATCACCTGGGCCTGCCAGCAGGCCTTGCAGCGCCAGCCGAGTGCTGACGAGATGAAAACGATCTCCGCCTTGTTCGAGAGGCACCTCGCCGATTATCAAAAGGACACAGCCGCCGCAGAAACTCTGCTCCAAACCGGCGCAGCGCCAACGCCCGCGAATCTGAACAAGAGCGAACTCGCCGCCTGGACGCACGTCGCCCGCGTATTGCTGAATCTCCATGAAACCATCACACGAAGCTGATTGCGTAGCGTCGATTGGTAATCGAAGCCGTGCGTCCTCAGAGCATTCGAGTGCCACTCGAATCTACTTAATTCACCGCCAAGCCTTCCAGCTTCGCGAGCTTCTTCGCCTTCGCATCGAAGCTCCAAAACGTATCACATCCCAGCACCAGCGCGGACGAGACATGCAGGACGTCATAGGTGCGGAAGCCCTCCTTGGCGGTGTGGCGGTGAACCAAAGTATGAAATTGTTGTTCAAGCCCGTGCTCAGATGGAGTCGCATGATACATCAACTTTCCGTCGGCAAGTTGCTCGTAGAATTCTGCCTCCAAAACCAGCGCATGTTCAGGAGTGATATGGAAGCAGGGCACACCGTGACGAGTGGCAAACACGGCCTGCTGAAGTGCATTCACAAATTCCAATCGGCAGAGCAAAGTCACCGGATAAGCCCCAGCTCCGCTTTCGGCAGCCTGTTCATTCAACTGCGCAGCCTCGGACGCTCTCGGGCCTGGGCAGTAGAGCGTCGTGAAAAAGTTGGTGTCCGCGTAGATCATGATTCTCCGGCAATCATCTTGCTGAATGTGCCCCATCCTTCCTCCGTGATGCCGGAACTCCCGGCCTCACGCATCCGAGCATGCAAAAGCTTGAGCCGTTCGTGGAAGGCACGGCGATGTTCGACATCTGAAACCGCAGATTTGGCCGCTGGATCTAGCTTCAAGATGAACCTCTCACCGCTGCGCGAATGCACGTGTACACCTCCAGACTTGCGTGCGGCATTCAGAACGGCCTGTGGCTGGCGGTTGAGGTCACGCACGGTGAAGACACGGCGGGGAGCCGCGACTTTGGCAGCCGGGCGTCGGGAGGCTTTCTTGGCTGCGGCTTTGGCTTTCATGTCAATCATCATGGCTGACATCGTTTTCCAAGGCAAGTTTCAATTCCACCTCGCGCTATGAACTCGTGCACCGCCCACACCCGCCGCGTCTTCCTCGGTCGTGCCTCACAGGGGCTGGGCAGAGTCGCACTGGCATCGCTTCTGAACCCAGGGATTCTTCGCGCAGCATCACGCGGAGTGCTTGGTACCTTGCCGTTCCCGCAGAAAGCCAAACGCGTCATCTGGCTCACGATGGCGGGCGGGCCGTCACAGTTGGAGCTGTTTGATTACAAGCCGAAGCTCGCGGAGATGGATGGCAAACCGATGCCAGAGTCGTTCACGAAGGGGCAACAGCTCGCGCAGCTTCAGGGACAGAAACTCGTGTGCAAAGGGCCGATGTTTCGCTTCCAGAAGTATGGGAAGTGCCAGATGGAGCTTTCCGAGTTGCTGCCGCACATCGGCAGCGTCGCGGACGACATCTGCCTCGTGCGCTCGATGACCACGGACGCGATCAATCACGATCCTGCGCACATGTTCATGAACACCGGCACACAAATCGCCGGACGGCCCAGCATGGGATCATGGGTGACCTATGGCCTCGGCAGCGAGGCGGAGGATCTGCCCGGCTTCGTCGTGCTCAACTCCACCGGCAAAGGCCGCAACCCGCAGCCCATCTCCGCGCGACAGTGGAGCAGCGGCTTTTTGCCATCGAAGTTCCAAGGTGTGCAGCTCCGCTCGCAGGGCGATCCCGTCTTGTATCTCACAAGTCCCAATGGCGTGACACGCGAGCGACAAGGCGCGGATGTGACCGCGATCAATGCGCTCAACAAACAACATGCCTCACTCTGCGACGATCCTGAAATCGCCACACGCATCGCGCAGTATGAGATGGCCTTCCAGATGCAGGCCAGCGTGCCCGATTTGATGGACGTGAGCGCCGAAGGTACCAAAACGCTCGAACTCTACGGCTGCACGCCCGGCGACGGCTCCTTCGCATCCAACTGCCTGCTCGCGCGTCGTCTTGCCGAACGCGGCACACGCTTCATCCAGCTCTACCATCGCGATTGGGACCACCACAGCCTGTTGAAGGAAGAACTGCCGCTCCGCGCCAAAGAAGTGGATCGCGCCTGCATGGCCCTCATCACCGATCTCAAACAGCGTGGTATGTTCGACGACACGCTCATCGTCTTCAGCGGCGAATTCGGCCGCACACCGATGGCACAGGGCAACAAAGGCCCCATTGGTCGCGATCATCACAACAAAGCCATGTCCATGTGGCTCGCCGGAGCCGGCATCCAGCGCGGCATCACCTACGGTGCCACCGACGACCTCGGCTATGCCGCACAAGAAAACATCACCACCGTCCACGACCTCCACGCCACCATGCTGCATCAACTCGGCATCCAGCACGACGCCTTCAGTTTCAAGTTCCAAGGACTTGATGCCAAGCTCACCGGCGTCGAAGGAGCGAAGGTCATCAAAAAAATCCTCTCATGAAAAACACCCTCCTATTCCTCGCCCTCGCCTTTCCCACCTTCGCCTTTGACATCACAGTCGCTGAAAAAGACCACGTAGCTGTTGCCCATGGCGGCAAAGTCGTCGCCAAGCTCATGATGGCGAATGACCTCAGCACGCCGGAGAAGCACCACGACACCTACAAGCCGTATCTGCACGTCTTCAGTGCCGATGGCTCCACGCGGCTCACCAAAGGCCCGGGCTTCAGCTTCACGCACCATCGCGGCATCTTCCTCGGCTTCAGCAAAATCGCCTACGCCGGCAAATCGTATGACCGCTGGCACATGAAGGGCGGCGATCAGGTCGTGACGAAGGTCTCGCCTGGCGACAACACTTTCACCGCGCACATCGACTGGCAGGGCGACACCGCCGCACCCTTTCTCACGGAGGAGCGCCGTTTCACCTTCACCACTCCCGCAAAGCCCTTCTACCTCGGCATCGAGATGAACAGCGCGATCATAACGGCCAACGGCGAAGCCGAGATCAGCGGCGATCCCGAGCACGCTGGTGCCCAGTTCCGCCCCAGTGAACTCGTGGACACGCAAAGCACGACCTACATCCTTCCCGGCGAAAAAATCGACGCCCACAAAGCCAAAGATCTGCCTTGGGTTGCTGAGGTCTTCACCATCGAAGGCAAGACCTTCACCGTGGTGATTCTCAATCATCCCGACAACCCAAAGGACACCGCCACCTCCGCCTACCGCGATTACGGCCGCTTCGGCATGTTTCCGAAAGGCAAAGCCACCGCTGAAGCTCCCTTCAAACTCCGCTACCAGTGGCTCATCGCCGAAGGTGACGTGCGTGATGCCGCCGTGTTTCAGCAGGCATGGAATGCCTTCGCTGGCAAAAACGACCCGACTCCCGCCGTCAGCATCAACGCCTCCGAACGTAAAGCCGCGAAGCCGAAGAAGTGAGAGCACCCACTGCGATGAAATATGCCCGACCTTGCCACGTTTACGGGCCACTATGATGAATCGTCGAAATCTCCTCCGTCAGTTCGCGGCCACGGCGGGTGCTGCGTTGGGATCACCGTTGTTTCCTGGGATCAGCCAGGCGGCTGCCAGGGTGTCCGGTGGGCCGAAGCGGGTGATCTTTTTCCTCCAGAATCAGGGCTTTGATCCGAGGACCTGCATCCCGGCCGGCATGAAGAGCAGCGGTTCGCTGGCCAAGGCGAAGCTGCCGGAGCCCATTGAGGCACTGGAACCCTTCAAGGAGCGCCTGCACATCATCAACGGCCTCCATGGTCTCCACACCAGCCCGTCGCACAGTGCCTTTTTCGGCGCGCTTGGCGGGTATCGCGGCGACGATGGTGCGCCGCCCCTCGGACCCACGATTGATTATGAATTGAGCAAAGTGCTTCCTCAGACGCTCATGCCTCATCTTTGCATCGGCATGGACTCGATGGAGAACATGAAGGCCAAGCCCACGGTCGCGAACCTGTCGGCCAGTGGAGCCGGGCAGCCGATCTTCATGCAGTCCAACCCGAATCACCTCTACCAGATGCTTTACGGCGGCATCTCGGATGGGGACATCCGCAAGCAGCATGAGGCTCGCTCGAGCATGTTCGACCGCATCGAGCAACTCGCCGCCGCAGATGGCAAAAGCCTGCCGATGGCGGACCAGCAGCGCTACGAGCAATACGTGAAGGGTTTCCACGACATCAATGATCTGCGTGGGCGTCTCGGCGGCGTTTCCGAGCATCTGCGGAAGTTTGCGCCGAAAGTGGATGATCGTTACACCAAGCCGCAGTTCGAGA
This sequence comes from Prosthecobacter sp., assembly GCF_046154365.1. Classification (GTDB taxonomy): domain Bacteria; phylum Verrucomicrobiota; class Verrucomicrobiia; order Verrucomicrobiales; family Verrucomicrobiaceae; genus Prosthecobacter. Next base: position 501 of record NZ_JBJXFV010000089.1, on the reverse strand, counting down.
CCGACTGGCACGACGTGCTGCTGGATCTCGGCATCTCAGCGCTCAAATCTGGCATCACCAGCGTGCTCACTATCGGCTCAGGCCGCGGCGAGATCTTTGGTTCGTGGAAAGGGCTCGGCGTCGAGGAGCAAGGACACAATCTGGGGCACATGGAGCAGCCGGATAATCCGATCTGGATCAAAATCCGCCAATACAACAGCCGCATGCTCGTGAAGCTGATGGAGCAGTTGGAAAGCGTGCCCGAAGGCAGCGGCACGATGATGGACAACACGCTCATCGTTTACACCAGCAACAACGCCGACAAACAACACACCGCCGGCGCGACCTGGCCGGTGATGCTGCTCGGCAACTGCGGCGGCATTTTCAAAACTGGCTGCTTCACCCAGCTCGATGGCAAACGTCCGATCAATGCGCTCTACTCGACGCTGCTGAATGTTTCCGGCGTGCCGTGCGACCGCTTTAACCTGAGCGACAAGATGGCGGCGAAGTTCGACGCCGGCA
>NZ_JBJXFV010000088.1:0-29219 GCF_046154365.1 Prosthecobacter sp. | reverse complement strand
GTGCGCCTCCAGTTTGGCGTGCCGCGCGGATTTGACGGCAACACCGGTGGTCAGGGACCGGTCGGCCCCACCGGCCCGCCGTTCGGTAATTTCATGGTCGATGGCGTGACGACGCTCGACCCCGGCCTGCCGGCCACGGTAGGCGTGACCTTCGACGGCAGCAACGTGCGCTTCAGCTTCGGCATCCCGCGCGGCAATGACGGTGGCACCGGGCCGCAAGGCCAGCCCGGCGAGGTGACGAGCGCGCAACTGGCGGGCGCGATCAGCGGCACGAGCAACCTCAGCAATGCCGTGGCGACGCTGGACACGCCGTTTGCGAATGATCCACCGACGCTCGCTGATCTAGAACTGATGCGGGCGAAGATGAATGAGCTGATCACGGCGCTGCGGCGGTGATCACTTCGGCAGCGTGGGGACGAGCTTGGCGGCTTTTTCCACGGCGTCGCGATCCTTGGGGCGGTAGCGCAGCAGTTCGCGGGCGGCGGCGGGTGAGCCCTGTTCCTTGAGTGAACTCAGGTAGGTGTCAAACGGCTGGTCTTCGAGGGGTGAGAGCGGGCGGGTGGCGGCGGGGGCGAGCAGCCATTTGGCCCAGCGGACGGCGGTTTCCTCTCCTGGCGCGGGTGTTTGGGGAATGGCGGCCATGGCGGTTTCAAAATCTTCCGGCTGCAGCTTTTCAATGCGGCCTTCGGGTGCGAGCCGCCGACGGGCGAGGCCTTCGGCAAACTGGAGGAACCACTCGGGCAGCAGCGTGTTCTGCGGCGGCATGGGCGCGCTGAAGAAGCCGTGCTCGGAGACACGGAACAGGATGCTTTTGCCGTCATCGGCCACACGGGCGACGACGATGCCCTCCTGGTCGCTGCGTTCACGCGGAGTGTCGCAAATGGCGGGCGTGAGGCAGTCACCGGTGCGCACATTCCAGACGCGCATCTCGCCTTCATCGGTCACGGTGACGAGCCGTTCGTCGTCGGGGCTGAGCGCGAGAACCGAGACAAACGACGTATGGCGCATGCTGACGATGTTTTTGCGCGAGGCGATGTCCCAGACGCGCACTTCACGGTCACGACCGGAGGTGATGAGCAGTTTTTCATCCTGAGTGAGCGTCACGGCACCCACCGCAGGCGGGTGATGAAACGGCTCACCGATGGGCTTGAGCGTCTTCGCCTCATAGATGAACACGGTGCCGTCTGAATCAGCCGCGGCATACAGCGACTTCTGCCGGTTGACGCCGCCGAAATCGGAATCGCGCAACTGCTGTGGCGAGCCTTCCGGGCCTTTGATGCGGGTGATCAGATCCTTGTTGAGGACATCGACGAATTTGCGGCCCGACATGCGTTCATGGATGTTCCAAACCTGCACGAAGGGGATGCCGCCGGGAGCGAGGACGAGGGTGGAGCCGTCAGGCGTGATCTTGGCGTCGATGACGGTGTGCTGGAGCCGTGCGGCCTGCAGCGCCCCGGTCTTGATGTCAAACACGCTGACCTCGCCATGTTTGGAGATGCTGGAGATGAGGCTGGTGTCCGTGGCAGCCATGACTTTGGAAATTTCGCCGTCATGCCGGCGGGTGGGGAAGCGCAGCTTGCCGTCACCGACGTTCCAGATGTGAACATAGCCGCCGGCATCACCGACGATGATGGATTTGCCATCGGCACTGAAGGCCAGCGAGGTGATCGCGGATGAGTGCGTGAGGGGCTTCAAAACTTCGCCGCCGTTGCGGAAATTACCGACGTAGAGGGTGCCGTCGTTCATGCCGAGCGCGATCAGTTCGTGGGTGGGCTCAATGGCGACGTGCAGCAAGCCCTTGTCCACTTCGACGGGTGCGCCAACAGGCTGGCCATTGCGCAGATCCCAGGTAGTGGCGGCGCTGCCGTCACCGGCGGGATTGATGGGATCACCACCGTAAATGGAGGAAGCAAAGATGCCTTCATTATCCGTCGCGATCTCGCTCACCACGCCTTTTTGCTTCATCACACGGGCGGGTTCCTGCGGCTGGCGCAGGTCCCAGGCGTGGACACCGCCCATGCCATCCGCACCGATTTCACTGCCGACCAGCAGCTTCTCGCCGTTGCCGGAAAAAGCGACGCAGGTCACCATCTCTGGCAGGCGTGGCTGGAGATTGCGACGTTTGCCATCTTTGAGTGCCCAGAGTTCCACGGCACCATCACTGCGTGCGATCACGGCCTGCGTGCCGTCGGGGGTGACATCGAGGCAGGTGATCGAGATACCGGAGGGCATCGGATGATCGGTGCGCTCGCCAGTTTTCATGTTCCAAATGGAAATGATCTCACGCTGCGGTGGCGGTGTCTGCACTGGGGCGGGCAAAGCTTTTGGCGTGGGAGAGCTGACGGCCAGCACCACGCCCGCCGCACGGCTCACGGCGACTTTGGAGGCCTCAGACACACCTTCTGGCAGCGCCAGGGGGGCGATCTCCGGGCGGATGAGATGCTCGTTCGCCAGCAGTGAGAGCAGATTGGTCGAGGAGAGGTCGTTGGTCGGATCGGTGCGCAGCGAGCGTGTGAGGAAGGCCACGGCGTCGTTGTACTGGCCGTTGTCAGTGAACTGGCGGGCCATTTGCTCATCGGAGCGGCTGTAGGATTTGCGCAGCTTCTCGCGACCGTTTTCGGCTTCGATGCGGTTTCTCTCCGCCTTGAAGTACATCGCGGTGCTGGTGATACCGCCGATGATCACGGCCAGTGCGATGGAAACGGCGGCGGCAACGCCCACGCGATGACGGCGCACGAACTTTTCGAGCATGTAGCGCTTGCTCGGCGGACGCGCGGTGATCGGCTCGTACTTGAGAAAACGCGTGATGTCATCCGCTAGGTCGTCGGCACTGCCGTAGCGGCGGTTCGGATCACGTTCGAGCGCCTTGAGCGCGATCCAGTCGAGATCGCCTTTGACCGTAGGCTCAATGGTGGAAGGCTTGGGCGCATCTTTTTCCGCCAGCTCGCGCAGCAGGACGTGGATCGGCTTGTTGGCGATGTCTGAAGGCGTGATGAGCGCCCTGCCGCAGAGCAGTTCATAAAACACCCCGCCAAGTGCATACACATCGGATCGAGTGTCCACCTGGGCACTGCCATGCTCAATTTGCTCCGGGCTGATGTAACCTGGCGTGCCGACGAGCTGATCGATGCCGGTCGCAATCGTGTGGCCGGAGCCTTCGCCTTCCAGCACCTTCGCGATGCCGAAGTCGATGACCTTGGGCACCGCCTTGCCGGCCTCGTCCATCACCATGATGTTGCCGGGCTTGAGGTCGCGATGGATGATCCCCTTTTGATGCGCGTGATGCACCGCACGGCAGACCGGGATGAACAGCGCCAGACGCTGGCGCAGATCGAGATCGTTCTGCTTGCAGTAGCTGGTGAAGGAGCGCCCTTTCACCATCTCCATCACGAAATAAGGGGCGCCGATGTCCGTCTCACCCGCGTCCAGAATGCGCGCGATGTTGGGATGCTCCATGATGGCGAGCGTGCGCTGCTCGATGGCGAAACGGCCCAGAATGTCCGCCGAAGTCACGCCCGCCTTCACGATCTTGATCGCCACGATGCGATGGATCGGCTTCACCTGCTCCGCACGATACACCACGCCGAAACCACCCTCGCCTAGCTTGTCGAGCAGGCGGTAGCGGTCACCGATCCAGCCATCGTTGCCGGTGAGCGACTCCATGTGTGACCGCGGTTTCGAGGTGGATCCCATCGAGGCCATGGACGCCGCCGTTGCTACTGGCAGGCCACCATGGCTCGGCATCGTCGCTGCACCGGGCATCGTCGGCTGCCTGTTCGTCGGAATGGCGATCGTCACGTCCTCCGGCCCCAGCGTGAAGTTGCCCGTGTCAGAGGTCGGCGGCTTGGCACCCATCGTTGCCGCAGGCAGGCCGCGGCTGGTGTTCGGAATAGCAATAGTCTGGTCTTCCGGCCCCAGCGTGACATTTCCCGTGCTCAACTCCGAAGACGGCGGCGGCGCTGCGGGTTTGGCCGGTGGCCCGCCGCGCTTCAGATTCGGCACCGCGATGGTCATGTCCTCCGGTCCGAGCGTGACGTTCCCCGTCGCCATCTCTGGTGGCATGTATTTCGAAGACTCGTCTTCGGAGGAGGGAGGGGAGGGCTTGGCCGGATCAGGATTCACAGGCGTAAAATAGGAAAATACCGCTGCACTGTTTCAGAGAACGGCGCTGCGGGCAAGCCTTGTGAACGAGTGCGCGAAGAAAAGCGCCATCGACAAGCAGGTTTGAGTGGGTGGAGGACTAACAGGCAGGAACCAGCGCTGACGCCCATTCGCGCTCAAACACCGGCACGGCCAGCCGCACCGGGCGCTGGTGTGAATGTGCGCGCACCTCGATGAACCAGCGGCAGGTCAGATGCGGCAGCTTCAGCCCCGTGAAAATGGCTGGGGTCGTGCCTGGGGCATCCTCGTGCATGGGAAATTGTACGGGCAGGTAGGTGTTGGTGGCATCCTGGCGTGCGTTGCCAAGATCAAGCGTCACACGCCGCTCACGTTGGCGCTCACGCGTGCTCTTGCCCTCGCGCTCGCCGTGCCTCAATTCGCAGAAAAAACTCAATTTCACCTGCGTGAGCGGCCCCAAGCGGCGTGGGACCTGCAGTTCACCGTGCAGCACCTGTCCCGGCCTGATGGGCAGCGTTTCCAGCTGCAAGATGGGTCGGCCGATGACGCGGCGGGTGCGCAACCGACGCCACGCGAACCAACCGGGAACACACGCGAGCAAGCATGGCAACAGCGGCAGGACGATGATGCCCCCGGCACCATCCACCAGGAGGGCCAGCACGAGCGGCGCTGCCACCAGCACCGGCCAGAGCGTCAGCCATGCCAGCAGCGGCAGATGATCGCGCTCTGCCCGCACTTTGCCGCCCGGCTCCCACTCCTGCTTCCAGCGCCACGGTTCCTGCGGGTGCAGCCGCGCTTGTGACCTCGCGAACCACAGCCGCTGAAAGCGCCACCATGCCAGCGCGGGCAATGCGGAGCCCAGCGGCACGAACCACAGTGGAAACTGGCTGAATAGCAGCAGCTCTCCCGGTGTTTTTACCCACTGCCGCGTCTCCCACCATTCCCACAGCGGGATAAAGTAAGTCAGCCAGCCCACGGCCAAGCCGCCACCGAGAAAAACCACGCCAAACAACGCGGCGGCCATGAAATCCCACACTGGATGGGGTTGTTCTTTGGTAGCTTTCACTTGAACCACCGCAGCCGCAGGCTGTTTAGAATCACGGACACACTGCTCAGGGACATCGCCACGCTGGCGATCATGGGATTGAGCAACCAACCGGTGAGGGGATAGAGCAAGCCGGCGGCCAGTGGGATGCCGAGGCCGTTGTAGAGGAAGGCAAACCACAGATTCTGCCGGATGATCTTCATCGTGGCACGACTGAGGGCGAAGGCCTGATGCAAGGCGCGCAGATCACCCTTCACCAGCGTGACGGCGGCGCTTTGGATGGCGACTTCCGTGCCGGTGCCCATGGCGATGCCGACATCGGCGGCGGCGAGGGCGGGGGCGTCGTTGATGCCGTCGCCAGCAAAGGCCACGTGGCGGTCTTTGCCGCGTGCTTGATACACATGCAGCAGTTTTTCCTTCGGCGAGACCTCGGCGGCGACTTCGTCGATGCCCAGGTCCTTCGCCACACGCTGCGCGGTGGGTAGCGCGTCGCCGGTGATCATTTGCAGCTTCAATCCCAGTGCATGCAGCGATGCGATCGCCGCCGGTGTGGTTGCTTTGACCTTGTCCTTGATGGCGATGAGGCCGAGCGGCTTTTCATTGAGCACGACGATGACGACCGTGCAGCCTTCCGACTGAAACTGCATGGAACGCGCATGGCATTCAGCGTCGAGGAAGACGCCGTTCTTTTTCAGAAACGACGCCTGACCGACGAAGACTTCGCTTTCGCCGATCATCCCGAGCACACCGCCGCCGGTGATGGATTGAAAGTCCGTGACGGTGGCGAGCGGGATATTGCGGTCCTCGGCGGCTTTCACGATGGCGGTGGCGAGCGGGTGCTCGCTCAACGCTTCGACTGCGGCGGCACAGGCGAGCAGATCACGCGCGGAAAGGCCCGGCAGTGGGAAAATCTCGACCACCGACGGTTTGCCTTCCGTCAGCGTGCCGGTCTTGTCGAGCATCACGATGTCGATCTGCTGCAGGCGTTCGAGTGTCTCGGCATTCTTGATCAGCACACCGAGCTGTGCTCCCCGCCCAAGACCGACGGTGACGGCCATCGGTGTTGCTAAACCCAAAGCGCAGGGGCAGGCGATGATCAAGACGGCCACCGCGTTCACCACGGCGAAGGCGAACGACGGCTGCGGGCCAAACTGCCACCACAGCAGAAACGTCAGCGCCGCGATGAGCACCACCACCGGCACAAACCACGCCGAAACGCGATCCGCGAGCTGCTGCACGGGCGCGCGGCTGGCCTGCGCCTTCGCAGTCATTTCGACGATCTGGCTCAGCAGCGTGTTGGCACCGATGCGTTCGGCCCGCATGAGGAAGGTGCCGGTGCTGTTCACCGTGCCGCCGGTGACAGCGGCGTCCGCTGCCTTCTTCTGCGGCATGGATTCGCCGGTGAGCATCGATTCATCCACTGCGGAACTGCCTTCAGTAACGATGCCATCCACCGGAATGCGTGCGCCGGGCTTGATGCGCAGCACGTCGCCGACTTGAATCGCCGCCACGGCGGTTTCGATCTCCTTGCCATCACGCACGAGCAGCGCGGTTTTCGGCGTGAGGTTCATCAGTGCGCGAATCGCCGAGCCGGTGGCCTTGCGTGCACGCAGTTCGAGCAATTGTCCGAGCAGCACGAGCACGGTGATGACTGCTGCGCTTTCAAAATACAGCGTCATACCGCCGTGCCTGGCCTCATGCGGCAGCCATTGCGGTGCCACGAGCGCCACCACGCTGTATATCCACGCCGCCAGCACGCCGAGACCGATCAGCGTGAACATGTTGAAGCGCAGATGCCGCAGTGAGTTCGCAAATCGCACCAGCAACGGCCAACCGACCCAGAATACCACCGGCGTGGCCCAGACGAACTGCATCCAGCCGGAAGCGTCGTGCGAAATGGTGCGGATCACCGGCAGGTTCATGCCCATCGCCAGCAGTAGCACGGGCGCGGTCATGGCGGCGCTCCAGCGCACGCGCCACCACAGGTCGCGCACTTCTTCTTCGCCACCATCGCCGCAGCATTCAGGCTCATTGCGCTGCGCCAGCGGATTTTTCTCCAAGGCCATGCCGCATTGCGGACACGGGCCGGGCCCATCGGCACGCACGCCCTCGCACATCGGGCAGATGTAGGGTGCTGGCGGCAGGGCCGTTTTCAGTACGCTTACCGGCTGCTCCTCATCCGAGGGGCAGTGTGGACAGGATGTCGGCGCGTTAGGAAGCATGATGTCAGTAAAATAGCCGCACAAACAACGCCATCACCAGCCTATTCTTGGCGAAAGCTGCTCAGCCCTTCGTAATGCACTCGTCAAGATTGAGAATCGCGCTCGCCACGGCATACCAGGCGGCGAATTCGGCCGCAGTCAGATTTTTCGGCAGTTCGAAGCCGGTGCCGAGCTCGTTGGCGGCCTTGGCGTCGGTTTGCGCGGCCTCAAACTGGGTTCCCCACAGCGATTTGAGCACTTGTGCTTCTTCCGGCTGCGGCGTGCGTGCCAATGCGAGGCGGAAGGCATGCTGAATACGGGCATCGAGATCCTGGCTCGGTGATTCGATGACGATGCGTTTGGCGAAGGCCTTCGCGGCTTCGACATAGACGGGATCGTTGAGCAGCGTGAGCGCCTGCAGTGGCGTGTTGCTGCGCGAACGGCGCACGACGCAGGCCATGCGGGCGCTGGCGTCGAAGTTCATGAAGCTGGGATAGGGTGAGCCGCGTTTGAGCACGACGTAGAGGCCACGGCGGTATGGTTCGGCTCCGGGACTGACGACGTAGTTGTAATCCTGGCCGCCGACTTTTTTCCACAAGCCCTCCGGCTGCGGCGGACGGATGGGCACGCCGCCTTGCTTCAAATTGAGCAGTCCCGCGATGGCGAGAACGTTGTCGCGGATGGTTTCGGCATCGAGACGGAAGCGTGGGCCGTGCCAGAGGAGGGTGTTGGCGGGGTCGATGACGGTAGCCGAGTGCTCAGTGCTCAGTGCCAAGTGCTCAGTTTTACCGGTCTGAGCACTTTGTCTGTAAGCCGCGCTCATCACGATCTTCTTGAGCACCTGCTTCATGTTCCAGCCGCTGTCGATGAACTCGACGGCGAGCCAGTCGAGGAGTTCGGGATGGCTTGGGGCTGCGCCTTTGATGCCGAAGTCTTCGAGCGTGCTGACGATGCCCTGGCCGAAGAGTTCGGCCCACCAGCGATTCACGGTGACACGGGCGACGAGCGGGTTGTCGCGACTGGTGAGCCATTTGGCGAGCGTGATGCGGTTAGGTGGGCCGCTGAGCTTCGAATTGAAAACGGCAGGCACGGTTGGCGTGACGGGGTCTGCGGGGTCGGTGTAAACGCCGCGCTTGAAGATGGCGGACAGGCGCGGCTGCGGCAGTTCGCGCATGACTTCGGTCGTAGTAGGTTCGAGCGCGGTGATTTGTTTTTGCAACGCGGCTTTCTGGCGTTCGAGTTCGGCGAGTTCGGGGTCTTGTGACTTCGCTGCGGCTGCGGCTTTGCCTTTGCCGCGTTGGGTGGTGACGGTTTCAGGTTCTTCGATGGCGGGAAGACAGGCGGCGACATCACCGGTGATGCTGGAGATGCGCAGGCAGCCGATGACGAGGCCGGAGCCGAATTTTTGCTCCATGCGAATGCTAAGCTTGGTGCCAGCCGTGATCTGAACCGGTTTGGCGAGTTCAAACGCAGCCCAGTGCGGTTCATGGAAGCGCTGGCCGATGGCCCAGGCTTTGCGGCCCTTGGGAGTGATGAGATTGGCGACTTCAAAGTTCTTTTGCGAGTAGTCGGCATGCGCGGCGCTGAATTGGAGCGGCTGCGTTTTGCCATTGGGCGTGGTGAGGGTGCAATCGAAGGTGTGGAGCACGAAGTTCGGGCGATTCGCGCCACCGCGACCGGGTCCATCACCGGCGATGGAGCTGTGCGTGAGCGTTTCGAGCATCAAACCGCTGAGTTCACCGGCGCTGAGTTCGGCTTCGAAGGTGTAGGTGTCAGTTTCAGGCACGGGGCCGGTGAGCAGCACGCTGCCGTCGGGCTGGAGTTCGGATTCGGCATCGCTTTCGGTGATGAAGGCGGTGGGTTTGAGCACTTTCATCGGGCTGGCCGCATTGATTTGTCCAGAGGGCGCGGCGGCGGCCTGCTGCTGACGTGCGGTGAGCTGAGTGCTCAGCGTTTTCAATTGGGCTGTGAGCTGCTGGCGCTGCGCATCGCGCTCGGGATCGCTGAGCTTCAACGGAGCGCCGAGGAAGGCGATGGAGCCGGGGGTCTTGGGGTCTTTGCGTTCGGCTTCCTTCTCGGTGTTGTTGTAGTAGGCGAGGAGCGAGTAGTAGTCGCGCTGGGTGATGGGATCGTATTTGTGGTTGTGACACTGGGCGCATTCGAGCGTGGTGCCGAGCCAGACGGCGCCAGTGGTGTTGACGCGGTCGATGACTTGATTGATGCGGCTTTCTTCGGGCTCGGTGCCGGCTTCGACGTTCGTGGGCGTGCAACGATGGAAGCCGGTGGCGATGATTTGCGCGGGCGTGGCGTTGGGCAGCAGGTCACCGGCGATTTGTTCAAGGGTGAACTGGTCGAAGGGCATGTTCGCGTTGAGCGCGTTCACGACCCAGTCGCGATAGGCCCAGATGTCGCGCAAGTCATCGCGCTGGAAGCCGTGGGAGTCGGCGTAGCGGGCGAGATCGAGCCAAGGACGTGCCCAGCGGGGGCCGAACTGCGGTGAGTTTAAGAGGCGATTGGTGAGGGATTCGTACGCGGTGCGTGTGGCGACGGTGGAAGTGCTCAGTGCCGAGTGCTCAGTGCTCAGTTTCGGAGTCTGCGGGCTGAGCACTGAGGACTGAGCACTTTTTTCCTTCGCCACAGCAGCCACAAAGTCGGCAACCTCCTGCGGAGACGGCGGCAGGCCGGTGAGATCGAGCGAGAGGCGGCGGATGAGGGTTTCGGGAGTGGCTTCGGGAGATGGGGAGAGTTTCGCGGCTTCGAGTTGGGCGAGGATGAAGTGATCGAGTTCGGTTTTGGGCCACGCTTTGTTTTGAATGGCGGGGAGTGGCGGTCGCTGCGGTGGGACGTAGCTCCAGTGCTTGAGCGTTTCGAGTTTGTCGGGCCACTTCGCGCCGGCGCTGATCCAGTCGCGGAGATGCGTGATTTCGGCGGCAGTGAGGCGGTCGCCACGCTTGGGCATGGCTTCTTTGTCTTCCTTCGGCAAAGCGATACGACGCAGGAGATCGGAGCCGATCTTAACGTGCTTCGGTGAGGCGGTGTCGAAGCGGAGGTCGGCTTTTTGTTTTTCGGGGCCGTGGCACTCGAAGCAGGCCCGCTGGAGGACGGGGAAGATGTCCTTGGCGAAGTCGGTGCTCGCTGCTTGGGCGGCGGTCGTTGCGAGCAGCGTGATGAAGGCGAAACGGATCATGTTGCCGAGTGAACGAGACGAGAGCGGCAGACTTTCGCGGTCCTGACGAGCTAATCCGTTCCGTAGCAAGACTGCGAAGGATGAAAGCTCGGGAGTACTCTGTTGGACAGCCTCTTGATGCCAGCGGTGCCAGCGCCGGACTTGCAGCGTTATTCGAGCGCACAAATGCCCAAGAGGCCACCGCCGGGAAGTAGGATGGGTGTGGCGACAGCCCGCCCGTCTGCTGGCGGTACCGCTACCGACGGGCGGGCTAACGCCACACCCATCCTACGCCAGGCGGCCACGCCTACACCACCGCCAAAGTCCAAGACGCCGTTGTTCATTGGCGTTGCAGCAGCGCTGGCGGTAGGCGCGTTCGTCATGTTCAGCGGCGGCAAGAAGGACGTAGCTCGGCTTGCCAAAGCCGAGTCAGCGGCACCGCAGGCACCCAAGCCCCAAACTCTGGCGAGTTCGGCTACCGCAGCCGTCGTTCCCGCCAAGGTCGTCGCAGCACCCAAGCCGGAGCCGGTGAAGGCCGCCCCGCCCGTCGTCACTGCTCCCAAACCCTCGGCTCTGGAGAGCCAAGCTACGCCTGTCGCCGCCGCAGCGGTGATGGCAGCGCCAGCGCAGTCGGACGTCGTGGCGCAAGCAACCCCCGCGCCCAAGATCGAAGCGCCGCACCCAGAGGGGCTAAAGCCCGGGACTACTCTCCCGCCCGAACTCACCGCGCTGGACGCCACCTTCATCAAACTGCAAGCCGAGCGCGTCACCGCACCGTTCGACACCGACCTCACAAAGCTGAACGCGGGCTACCTCGGCGGCATCGCGAAGAAGATCACGGAAGAAAAGGCCGCCGGGCATCTCGATGGCATCCTGGCGCTCGAAGCGGAGCAAAAACTCATCACCGATAAACAACCGCTGCCAGGCACCGATGAGGATAAGACCCCTGCGAGCCTCAAAGCCTTGCGTGCGATTTATCGCACCGCGTATGCGAAGCTCGCCGCCACGCGTGCCACCAATCTCAAAGCACTGATCGCACCGCTGGATACACGCCTCGCCACGATGGAGAGCGACTTCGCCAAGAGTGACCGCCTCGCTGATGCGAAGACCGTGTGTGGCTATCGGGAGGCGCTCAAGGAAAGTACTCCAGGACTTCAGTCCGTCATCGCGGCGCAAACACCCCCAACCGGCGAACCGCCCCAGAACGGACTAAAGTCCGGGACTACTTTGGCTCCCGCCGCTGTGCTCGCGGCGAAGGACGGTATCACGAACGCGCTCGGCATGAAGTTCCTGCCGGTGAAAGGGACCGACGTGCTGTTCTGCATCCATGAGGTGCGCTACAGCGACTATGCCGCGTATGCGGCAGAGGCGCAGGGCGTGGACGGCACCTGGAAAGATCAAAGCGCGGACGGCTTCACACCCACGGAAAACAAAGAGCAGCATCCCGTCATGCGCGTGAGCTGGGAAGACGCGCAGAAATTTTGTGCGTGGCTGAGCCAGAAAGAAGGCAAAACGTACCGCCTGCCCACGGATGAAGAATGGAGCACCGTGGTGGGTCTAGGCCGTGCGGAGAAGCGCCCGAAAGGCACTACACCCGCGATGCTCAGCGGCAAAGAAAACACCGAGTTCCTATGGGGTGGTGACTTTCCACCGAAGATCAAAGATAAAGCGGGCAACTACAGTGATGCGAGCCGCAAAGCCAAAGCTCCAACCGGTACCGCCCAATACCTTGAAGACTACGACGATGGCTTCCCGACCACGGCACCGGTGATGAGCTTCAAGCCGAACAAACTCGGCCTCTACGACATGGGCGGCAATGTGTGGGAATGGTGCGAAGACTGGTTTGATGCAGCGCAAAAAGACCGCGTTCTCCGGGGCGGTTCGTGGTACTACGGCGTCCGCGGCCCTCTGCTGTCGTCGGGTCGTCATCGCAGCGTCCCCGGTAGTCGCTACGATTACGGCGGGTTCCGTTGTGTGCTGGTGGTGTCCGGGGGCTAGGCTCCTTACCCTTTTCTCTTTTACCCTTATTCGAAGGCCATGAAGCGTGATGAGCAGATGAGATGTGGCAAAGAGAAAGCCCATACCGCGCAGCGGTCTGAAATTTTTTGGTGAAATCAGAACCGCTCAGCCTAAAATCAGTCCATCATGGTCGCTGAAGAAATACGCTGTCTGCTTCACAGCCGCCCCTTCAAACCCTTTCGCCTGCACATCGCTGATCAGGCGGTGCATACCGTGCCACACACGGACTATGCGCTTCTCAATCCCGCCGGGTCGATGATGGTGGTGATGGACGAGGCCGGTTATTTTGACTGGATCTCCACCGCGCACATCACCCGCATCACCCATGTGGGGGAGCCGCAGGGGCATGAGGCATGAAGACAAATTTCAGCGGGAGGTTGAAGCGGTGAGGAATCACGGTGCAGACACCGGTGGAAGCAGCAGCCTGGTAGGACGCCACTGCGTACTCCGGGGTGGTTGCTGGACCAACAACGACTGCGGGTGCTCGGAGCCACGAAGCGGCGCTTTGAGCAGCGCCGCTCACGGCTGACACGCGCACGCGACTTCTTCGCACTCTCGCAAGCCGTGATGTCCTGGTATGCCTTCAGCCGGGAAGGGAATGGCACCGGACTCTACTGCGCCTATGCGCACTGGAACCTGCGGCATGCTCGGGGCCGGGCGAGTAGCGTGATGAAGGCGAAAGGGATCATGCGAGCTTGTGAACGAGCGCAAGCATGAGGGACTTTCGGCCGCGCTGTGCTCATCACGCGGAGCGATGATGGCTACTATAGCAGGCGGCGGGCGTTGCGGAGGCCGTCGGCGGTGACGACGGCTTGATTGCGGGCGGCGATCATGAAGTCGAGGTGATTTTGCCACTGCATGGGGCGCAATGAAGCGAGACCGAGGTTACGGCGGCTGTAGCCGTAGTCGGCGATCTCCCAGCCGAAGTCGGAATGGCGGTTGCGGTAGTCGCCGCGATGAATCCACGCACCGAACTCGTCTTTGCGCCAGACTTCGGGGTCGTTACCGGGAATGGTCTGCGCGAGGCTCCAGACCCGGCGGACGACTTCGAGGTCGTAGCCTTCGGCGGTGTGGCTGGAGAGGGGTTCGGACATCAAGAAGCGATGGAGAAACTGCGAAGGGAGGAGGTGAAACTGGCAAAGGGGCTGAGACCGGAAAAGGGAGCGCTTATTTCAGCTCGACGTTGTCGATGAGGCGGGTGGTGCCAAAGAAGACGGCCACGGCGATGACGACGAGTTCGGTGGTGGCGGAGACGGGCTGGAGGGTGGCGGCATCGACGGCGGCGACGTAGTCAATGCGGCCAATGGGGGCGTGCTCCTGGATGTGTTTGGTGATCTGGGTTTGCAGCGCGGCGGGATCGCGCTCGCTATTTCTCCAGGCAGTGCGGGCGGCGACGAGAGCGGCGCGCAGGGCGGGGGCCTGGGCACGTTCTTCGGGGCTGAGGTAGCGGTTGCGGCTGCTCATGGCGAGGCCGTCATCTTCGCGCATGGTGTCGATGCCGTGCAGCACGATGTTGAAATCAAGATCTCGCACGAGGCGGCGGATGATGGCGAGCTGCTGGTAATCTTTTTTGCCGAACACGGCGTCGTCGGGCTGGATGAGGTTGAACAGCTTGGCAACGACGGTGCAGACGCCTTCAAAGTGGCCGGGACGGCTGGCACCGCAGAGGAGGTGCGAAAGACTGGTTTCGTGGAGCACGATGCTGCGGTCAGGCGGATAAATTTCCTCGGCTTTCGGGGCGAAGATCATGTCGGCACCGTTGTCGCGGCAGATGCCGAGGTCTTCGATGAGCGTGCGCGGATATTTTTCAAAGTCTTCGCCGGGGCCGAACTGGAGCGGGTTGACGAAGATGCTGACGGCGACGTTGCCGTTCTGGCCGGCGATGTCACGTGCGGCACGGATGAGCGCGGCGTGGCCTTCGTGCATGGCACCCATGGTGGGGACGAAGACGCAGCGTGTTCCTTTGTTGATGGTGCTCCAGGAGCGGAGCTGGCGGATGTTGTTGATGACGTTCATGATTTTAAGTCTCTGGATTCAAACACGGCAAAACCCAAGGTAAAAAGTGTGAGATTGACGGCAAAAACAACCGCATAACCACGCCAAATGAGCGGCCAGTCGATGGTTTCGGCGAGAATACGGCCCCAGTTCGCCATGTATTTGGTGACGAGGAGGTGCTGATAGTTGTCCATGAAGCCGCTGTTACGCATGATGAAGTCCACCAGGATATACGTGAGTGCGCCGATGGTGGCAGCAGCAGGTATGATGCGAAAGCAGGAGAGAAAAAACGCGATGCTGCTGATCGTGGTCATGCTGAGGCCAAGATAGAGCGAACTCAGCGCATAACGCTGCAATCCCGGTCCCCAGTCATAAAATGCGACGACGGAAACTTCCGGCACGATGGCAAAATAACCGCCGCCCCAGCCACGCAGCACGAGGCCGAGTAAAAACGAGGTCCAGGCGAGGAACTGGATCAAAAAGAACGCATAACCGGTGCAGGTGAGGTATTTGAGCAGCAGCAGCCGGAAACGGCTGACCGGGCGTGCGAGCAGCAGGCGCATGTGGCCGTCTTCCCCTTCCTTCGCAACGATGTCGCCGGCCACGAGGCTCAGGAACAAGGCGCCGAGCAGGAACACGGAGAAGCCCATGACGGTGCTGGCCACGGTGATGGCGGAGAAGTAGTACTCGAAGCTCTGGCCGGAACCCACGACGGCCTTTTGAATCGGCCCCATGCCGTATTTTTTGATGAGCAGCAGCAAAAGCACTTCGAGCGCCACAAAGGCACCGAAGCCGATGTAGGTGCGGCGGCGGGCAAAGAGCTTTAACAGCTCACCGGACCATTGCTGGAAGAACAGGATCATGATTTCGAGGACAGGCCCATGTAAAGTTCCTCCAACGTGCGGTGATGCGGCTGCCAGGCGTTGACTTGGACGGTGCCACGGACGAGCGCGGCGATGAGTTCATGCGGCTCCATGTGCTGCGGCACTTCGACGATGCCGTGTTTGTCCATCGTGGCCCCGGAGCGGTCAAGCACTTCGCGGGCGAGGCCGAGGTCGGTGGTTTCGAGCAGGTACAGGCGTTTGCTCTTTTCCTGTGAGGGCACAGGGCCTTCATAAACTTTTTTGCCGTCCTTCAAGATGACGCAGCGGTCGCACATCTGCTCGATTTCGCCGAGCAGGTGCGAGTTCAGCATGATGGTCAGCCCGTGCTGCTTGCGCAGATGCAGGATGAGTTCGCGGAATTCGCGGATGCCTTCGGGGTCGAGGCCGTCGGTGGGTTCGTCGAGGAGCAGAATTTTCGGCTGTGGCAGCAGGGCTTGCGCGAGAGCGAGACGCTGGCGCATGCCGTGGCTGTAGGTGGCGGCTTTCTGCTGGATCGCCCGCGTGAGATTGACCATCTGCACCACGCGTTTCACTTCCGCCTCATCCCACCAGCCGGAGAGCGAGCAGAGCACGCGCAAATTTTGCCAGCCGCTGAGGTATTCGTAAAACACGGCGGCTTCATAGATCGCGCCGATCTGCTGGAGCGCTCTGCCACGTGCCTGCTGCACGCTGTGGCCACCGATGCGCACTTCGCCGAGATCCGGCCGCACCATGCCGAGCGTGATGCCCATGATGGTGCTCTTGCCAGCACCGTTGTGGCCGAGCAGGCCGAGGATTTCGCCCTCTTTCACCTGGAAGCTGACATCATCGAGCGCCAGCCGCCCGGTGGGCCAGCGCTTGGTGAGATGTCGGACTTCGAGGAGGGCCATAAGCGGCGGATTGTGGCAGGTGCCGATGGTGTTGCCAGTTTTTAGTCACGCCGCGTCAAACAAGTCGCCAAATTCGCGATTGCCTCCACCGCCCCGCGACTGCATTACTGCGCCTCCACGATTTTACGCCATGCAGTTTTATTTCCCCACCTCCCTGAATCTAGGCACTGAACACAGCGATGGCTTCCATCAGGAGCTGCTGCGCGGACTGACGCACAAGCTGAACAACCTGCTGGCGGTGATCCAGGGCTTCAGCAGTCTCATTTTGATGCAGGAGGATCTCGATCCAGGTGTGAGCGAGAACATGCAGCACATCCGTGAGGCTTCCGTGGGCGTGACGAATCTGAGCGAGCGTATCCGCTCTGCCGGCGGTTGTGCGAAGATCAGCCCGCAGTCGCTGGGTCTGAACGAATATCTACCGGTCATCGAAGGCGCGGTGATGGAACCGTTTCAAAAGGAAGGCGTGCAGCTTGAGGCCGACGTGCAGGCAGGTCTGCCGCCGGTGCTGGTCGATCCGACGAAGTTCAAAGACATCCTCACCGAGCTGCTGCGCAATGCCGCTGAAGCAGCGGCGAAGGGTGGCGGTCGTTGTGCGCTGAAGATTTGCGGCCCTGGCACGATCACTCCGGCAGAACAGCGCCGCGTGGACATCCTGGTGAGCAACACCGGCTCCCAGATCCCGCCGGAAAAGATTCAGGAAGTTTTCCGCCCGTTCCATGGCACGAAAAACAGCAATCACCTCGGCCTTGGGCTGACGATTGCCGCGATGCTGAGCCATCAGATGAACATCCAGCTCGGCGTGGCTTCGGAGAACAACACGACCACGTTCTGGCTGAGCTGCCCGATGGTCTGAGGCCGGGCTGCTGGGTGATTTTTTGAGTTTTTGTGTCAGTTCCAAGGCAACGGCAGCGTGTCTGCGGTTGTCATAGAGCCAAGTCATTCCCACCGGAGGTCTCCCATGCAACGATTCGCCCTGTTCCTCGCTCTGCTGTTGGCAGTAATGCCCACGTTTGCCGCACCGAAAAATTACGGCACGATCACCACTCGCAGCGGAAAGTCATTTTACGACTGCAGGATCATGCGCGTGCATCCTGATGGCGTTTCGTTCACGCACCGGAATGGCGCGGCGAAAATCGCCTTCAAGGATCTGCCTGCGAGCATGCGGCAGGAGTTCCGGTACGATCCTCAGCAGGAGGCGGCGTATCAGCGCGAGCAGGCCGCCGCCCGCAAGGCGGAGCAGGAGCGGCAGAGGCGGCAGGAAAGCGTGATGCAGGAGCGGCTCATGGAGGCGCAGATGGCCGAAGCGAGCTACTTGGCGGCGGCGCACACGGCCTACTACGCGCCGCGCCCGCCAACGATGTCGCTGGCGCTGCCGGGTGAATCGTTGCCAACGGTGGGTTATCAAACGCCCTCATGGGTGGGGACGCCGATTACAGGTCCGGCGGTCGGTGGCAGGGACTATCGCAGCGGCGGTTACTCACGTTGGGGCGGCTATCCGTTCGGTTACGGCAGCAGCTACGCGCCTTACTATCCGGTGAGCGGTTACGGCTATCCGTATGGCGGTTACTATGGAGGAGGCTACGCACCGAGCGCCTATGTGAGTCCCACGATTTTCCGGTCGTGGAATGTCGGCGGCGGCCTCCGCATCGGCGTGGGCGTCAGTCCGTTCAGCAGCGTCCTCCGCGTATTCCCGTGAGCGGTTGCTTCGGTTTTGCGAAGCAATAAAAGCTGGCATTCGGTGCGTTCAGGCGGTCAAATCCACTCACTGCTATGAAAACGACCCTGCTCTCTGTCATCGCGCTGCAGCTTGGCCTCACGGCAGCCGTGTGCGCCCTTGAAGCAACCACCATCGAGACGGCTCAAGGCAAGACCTACCAAAAATGCAGGATCATGAAGCGTGATCCTGATGGCGTCTCGTTTATGCACAGCAAGGGGGCTGCGAAAGTCCTTTTCACCGATCTGACCGAGCCGATGCGCAGCGCGCTGGGCTATGACGCCATGAAAGCGCATGCCTATGAGAAAGAACGCGCCGACGCACGCAAGGAAGCGGAGCAGGCACGGCGGGATCGCGAAACGAAGCTGGCTGCGGCCATGATAGCCGCGCAGGCCCGTTATGCAGCACAACAGCCGATGGTGCTGATGCAGCAGCCGTATGGTGGCTTCACTGGTCTGGCTCCCGTGCTGGGATTGGGTGGCATCGGTTACCCCTCGTCATTCCATCATTATGGGCATGGTGCTCGGCAATCGCGCGGCTGGAGCAATACGGGCATTGCTTCCATCGGCGCTGGCACTGGCGGCATCTACGTCCCGCAAAGCGGCGGCCTTGTCTTTACCGGCTTCCCCGGCGTGCAATACAGCCCAACGCTGGGTTACACCAATGCGAGGAACAACAACCCCACTGCCTCACCGTTCTTCGGCACGCAGCATTCGGGCGTTATCCCCGGCGTGGCGATTCCTGGCAGTGCCTCAGCCCCGCTGCATCGTTGATGCAAGAAAAACGGGCGGACCTGTTGCCAAGTCCGCCCGTCGTGAAAGTCTGCGAGGCTATGATTAGATCAGGCCGGCCTTCTTGAGCGTGGCGTAGGCACCGTTCTTGTCGAGGGTCTTGAGCGCACGCGCAGTGAGCTTCACATCGACGAACTTGTTCAGCTCAGGAATGAAAATGCGCTTCTTGCGGAGGTTCGGCAGGATGACGCGCTTCACACGCTTCGTGATGTGACGACCGATACCGCCTTCTTTCTTGGCTTTACCGCTGCGGTGGATGTGGTGGCCGCGGGTAACGCCGACGCCGGTGATTTCACAGATTTTTGCCATATAGATTTTGGGGGAAAGAGGGCCGCGATACTAGCCGAGGACTTTCGGGCGTCAACCGAAAGTCCGGCTTTCCGTCCATCAACGCCGCGGCCGACCCACCATCAGGCAGGTCGTCTGGGGATTGATGAGGTAGCCGATGCCGAAGTTCAGCGGCTTCACCGGGTAGCGTCCGGAGGAGTAGGCGGCGGTCAAATCCGGCTGCTGGCAGCCTGAAAAGATGCCCAGGGTGCCGCGATGGTTACCGTAGAGCCGC
Organism: Prosthecobacter sp.; assembly: GCF_046154365.1. GTDB lineage: Bacteria > Verrucomicrobiota > Verrucomicrobiia > Verrucomicrobiales > Verrucomicrobiaceae > Prosthecobacter. The sequence goes on along the minus strand of NZ_JBJXFV010000088.1, from coordinate 9,854 downwards.
AAATCCCAGCCATGGCGGACGAAGTCGCGATAGGGCACGCCCGAGGGGTCCTGGACGATGGCGCTACTGTGCCGCAGCAGGTATTCGCGAATGTTGGAGAAGCCACCATCATGCATGAGGTAAGAGGCGCTTTTCAAGAAGGCCGGGACGCGGCCCAGACGCGACACAAAGGTCAGGAACGCCCCGCCAGCACTCACGCCGCCGTTGGACAGATCCTGGCGGAAATAAAACACCCGCTTCACGCTGCCAAAACCATTGCGACAGCGAATCATGAGACCGGTGTTCCCTGAGGAGCCGGACAGCGTGACACTGCCCGTGCCGTCGAGCCGCACCGTATCGACGGATTCGACGGTGTAACCCGTGCGGGCCATGAAGGCCAGCATCAGCGGCAGCACACCACGAAACCGCGTGGCTTGCAGCGTGCTGCGCATCTCCGTCGTGATGAAATAGCCGCTCTGCATGATGGTGGAGACGGCATTATGCAGGCCGGCGAGACCGCGCTCGATCTCCGGCTGGGACAGCCCGCTCATACGTGGCAGCGGCTCCGCCGGCTCCAGGCCGCACATCACATAGGTTTCAGCCGAAGGGAACAAGGCGCTCGCAAACAGGAAATCTGGCCCGCTAAACGGGTAAAACATCGCATTCGCACCCTTGATGTCGCCGATCTCTGAGCTGGCCCACGACTGCAACGGCGCACGATGCACGGACTGGTGCGTGGCCCATAGATTGTCCATGCGCAGTTTGTGCGCGGCCCAGGCGGGCGAATTGCGCACGTTGCCCGTCGCACCACCGCCAAATGAAGCGTCCATGCCGGCGAACAACCGTGCGATGTCGTTGATCGACTCCGACTGCGTGGGCACATTCATTGACGCCGCACCGTTGTAGAGCACCCGGTTGTCCGCGCTTTCGGCACGCCGCACATTCCCGCCGCTGAGAGCGCCCAGCACGCCGCTCCACTGACTGAACCGGTTTGCCGTAGTGTAGTTTTGGAATGCCGCATCCGGCAGGGCGCAGGCTGCAAGGAGTGCCGTTAGGAGCGATCCGCCGAGTACTCGGCGAAAAATGGAGAGATCACGGTTTGGTAGAGCTGTCATAGCGGCGCGAGAATACCAAACACAAACGGAGCGCCAAGTAAGTCTTTATAGACTCCACCAGTTTTATTTCCGCCTTAATTCACTCGTTATTGAAATTCTGCCCCACTTTTACAGTCTGCTGAATAGTTAATCACCCCTACCTACCTCCTCACTTTGGCTGATGCATCCCGATGCAATGGAACGCACCGCCTTCGGTGACGAGATCCTTCGCCATCATGGAGATGATTTCGCGGCCTGGGAAGCACTCGGAGATCTTGTCCTCGGCCATGGCGTCCTTCTTCTTGTGTCCGAAGAGCGGGAGGAGCACGGCGTTGTTCATGATCATGAAGTTCGCATAGCTGGCCGGCAGGCGGCTGAGGCGCCAGTCCTTCATTTCGATGGCCTGGGGCATCTCGATCTCGATGATTTCAAGCTTCCCGCCGTCGGGAGCCTTTACGTCATCCAGGCGCTCACGGATGTCTTTGAGCACCTTGTGGTTCGGGTCGGTCTCACGCGGCTCGACCATGCAAATCACGGCGTCTTCACGGATGAAGCGCACCACGTCGTCGATGTGACCGTCAGTGTCGTCGCCTTCGATGCCTTTCTTGAACCAGACAATGTCCTTCACGCCGAGCATGGCCTTCAGCTCCTTCTCGACTTCGGCTTTGTTGCCGGGTTTGCCGCCGTGGCGGTTGGGATTGAGCAAAACGGCCTCGGTGGTCAGCAGCGTGCCTTTGCCATTCGTCTCGATGGCACCGCCTTCGAGGATCATCTTCGAGGTGAAACGCTCCATTTTGAGCGCCGCCGCCGCCTTCTCAGGAATGGCGTTGTCGAGATCCCACGGTGGGAACTTGCCACCCCAGGCGTTGAATTCCCAGTCGGTGATCGCCACCTTGCCGGTCTCGTTGTGCTTGATGAAGATCGGCCCGTGGTCACGGCACCACACGTCATTCGTGTTGTTCTCGTAGATGTCCACTTGGCTCAGATCGCCCTCGTTGTCGGCAATGCTGAGGCGGATGTTCATGTGGCTGAGCACCGGCGCATTGATGCGCACACGCTCATAGCGGCTGATGGTGCTGGCGATCTCGCCAAACTTGTCCTGCAGCTTGTGGTAGGTCTTCGGGCAGCTTTCCTTGTTGGACGGCCACGAAAGCCAGATCGCCTCCTGCGGTTCGAATTCGGCAGGCAGACGGTAGTTTTGGGGATAGGCGGCTTTACTCATCAAGGTAGCGTTTGGTCAGGGGAGCGTAGGTGTCAATGCGGCGATCACGGAAAAACGGCCAGATACGGCGGAAATCCTCCACCGCAGACAGGTCACACGGCACGATCAAAATCTCTTCAGCGCTCACGGACGCCTTTGCAACGACTTCTCCATACGGATTTGCCACAAACGACTGCCCCCAGAACTCGCTCTGCTGCTCGGTACCCACGCGGTTCACCGCCGCCACGAAGCAGCCGTTCGCCACGGCATGCCCACGTTGCACGGTTTCCCAAGCGCAGTGCTGGGCAGCTCCCAGCTCGGCTTTTTCGCTCGGCAGCCAGCCGATGGCCGTGGGGTAGAACAAAATCTCTGCTCCGGCCAGCGCCGTGAGCCTTGCGGCTTCCGGGTACCACTGGTCCCAGCAGATCAACACGCCGATGCGGCCAAATTTCGTGTCCCACACGCGATAGCCGAGGTCTCCCGGCGTGAAATAAAACTTCTCCTCGAACCCCGGGTCCTGCGGGATGTGCATCTTGCGGTACTTGCCCAGCACCGTGCCATCCGCGTCGATCACCGCCGCTGTGTTGTGGTACAGCCCTGGCCCACGCTTCTCAAACAGCGGCACGATGATCACCACCCCGAGTTCCTTCGCCAGCGGGGCCAGTTTTTCCGTCGTTGGCCCTGGAACCGCCTCGGCGAGATCAAACAGCGCCGTGTCCTGCGTGATGCAAAAGTACGGCGTGTTAAAAAGCTCCTGCAAACACACGATCTGCGCCCCGCGTGCCGCCGCATCACGAATCAGCCGCTCATGCTGCTGCACGCTTTCGTCCTTGCTTGAAAATGCCCGGCTTTGCACCAGGCCGAGAGTTACCTTCGCCATAGACCGCCGATGTTTGACCGCATGGAGGCGAATGCAAGAAAAGCTATGCACACAAAAAAGCCCGGCAGCTCTCGCCGCCGGGCCTTCGTCAATCGAACTCAGCCTACTCGCGATCCACCGAGATCTTGCCCGCGCCGGTGAACAGCAGCGTCACATACGCAATGAGGTACACCATCGCTAGCTCGCCGGAACTCGCGCCGACTAGCGCTGACTTGTGAACGAAGAAGAAGGCGGTTCCCATCGTGATCGCCAGCATCAGAGCGGCGAAACGGGTGAACAGCCCGGCGATCAGCAGTGCGGAGCAGACGACCTCGGCGAACACGGCCAGACCCGCGTTCACATTTCCAGGCAGGCCGAGCAGGCCGTTCATTTTCTCCGCTGTGGCAGCGAAGCCGAGCATTTTGCCGCGACCGTGGAGCAGCAGCATGGAGAAACCGAGGGAGACGCGCAGGATGAGCAGGCCGTAGGCGGGAGACTTCGGCAAGAAGGACAATTTCAGGAGCTTGAGCATGAGTGTGTTGGGTTCGGGTTAAGCGGGGATTTCCCAGAGCATGGTCATGCCCCGGCCTCGCCGACAAGCCTAAAGTTTGGCCCTTCCACTCCTTGTTAACCCAGCGCCTCCAGCATCGTCTTCAGCTTCGCGAGTTGTGCGGACCAGTCCGCCTCACGCTGCGTGTGATCGTCCAGCACCTTCTGCGGCACCTTGGCGGTGAAATTCGTGTCCGCGAGCTTCGCACGGACCTTTTCCAGCTCAGACTGCACTTTGGCGATCTCCTTGCCCACGCGGGCCGTTTCGGCCTCCACGTCGATGAGACCGTCGAGAGGTAGGAAAAGCTCTCCCAGAGGCGTGAGGGCCGCTGGAGTGCCTTTTTTCGGCTGGAAGGTCGAATCGACATCGAGCGGCTCGGCGTTGAGCAAAATGCGCAGCACTTCAATTTCATGCGCAGGCAGCTCGGAGGCCGGTTTGAGCACGAAACGGACTTTTTTATTGATGTTGAAGGTGCTCTTCAGGCCACGGCCCAAGTTGACGGCTTCGTATTTGTCGTTCGCGGTCTTTTCGTCCTCGGGCAGGATGCCGAAGTGGGCGAGTTCGTCTTCATCCAGCGGTTTCGGCCACGGGGCGAACATGATGCTCTTGCCGCCTTGGTTTTCGGGAAGGTCGGTGTTGAAGCCCATGCCGTGCCACAGCTCTTCGGTGATGAAGGGCATGAAGGGATGGAACAGACGCAGCGTGTGACCGAGCACGAAGTCGATGATGGCGAGGGTGTTGGCTTTGCGCTTCGCGTCGCTGCCTTGCAGCACCGCTTTGCTGGCCTCGATGTACCAGTCGCAGTACTCGCTCCAGAAGAAGCGGTAGAGCGTGGCGGTGGCGTCGCTGAAGCGGTAGTCGTCGAGTGCGGTGCTGACCTCGGCGATGGCGGTGTTGAGGCGCAGGAGGATCCATTTGTCGTCGCTGCTGAGCAGGGCGGCGCTGATCTCGGTCTCGACCTCGCCACCTTGCATCTGGCGGAAGCGTGCGGCGTTCCAGAGCTTGGTGCAGAAGTTGCGGCCCAGTTCGACGTTCTTTTCGTCAAAGGCGATGTCCTGGCCCAGCGGGGCGCTACGCATGATGCCGAAGCGCAACGCATCCGCGCTGTAGCTGGCGATTAGCTCCAGCGGATCGGGCGAATTGCCGAGCGACTTCGACATTTTGCGGCCCTGCTTGTCGCGGATGATGCCGGTGAAATAAACGTTCTTGAACGGCAGCTCGCCCATCCACTCGAAGCCCGCCATGATCATGCGGGCGACCCAGAAGAAGATGATGTCCGGCCCCGTGACGAGATCGGTCGTGGGGTAGAAGGCCTTCAACGTGGAAGTCTTCTCCGGCCATCCCATCGTCGCAAACGGCCACAGCCAGGAGCTGAACCAGGTGTCGAGGACGTCGGGGTCTTGGGTCCAGTTTTCGGGATCGGCGGGAGGTTCGACGCCGCAGTAAACTTCCTGAGTCGGATCGAACGGATCGGTCCGATCTGACTGATCTGCACTCTTCCGATACCACACCGGAATCCGATGCCCCCACCACACCTGGCGGCTGATGCACCAATCCTGAAGGCCGGTCATCCAGTGGTCATAGACCTTCGCCCAGCGGTCAGGGTGGAATTTCATCTCGCCATTGGCCACGACGGCCTGGCTTTCCTTCACGCTCGGGTATTTGAGGAACCACTGCTCGCTCAAACGGCTCTCGATGGGCACATCGGCACGCTCGGAGTAGCCGAGGTTGTTCTGATACGGCTCCTCTTTGACGAGGCTGCCGATTTCCGCGAGCAGCTCGGCGGCGCGTTTGCGGGCGGCGAAGCGCTCCATGCCGGCGAGGTCCTTGCCAGCGAGCTCGTTGAGCACGCCGTTCGGATGCATGACATCGACGGCGGGCAGGTTGTGACGCTGCGCGATCTCAAAGTCGGCCTTGTCATGCGCGGGCGTGACTTTCAACACGCCGGTGCCGAAGGTGAAATCGACATGCTCGTCGGCGATGATCGGCAGCAGCGCCTGATCTTCGACTGGCAGCGGACGGCGCACGTGTTTGCCGATGAGATGGGCATAGCGCTCATCCTTCGGATTCACGGCGATGGCTTGGTCACCCGGAATCACTTCGGGGCGCGTGGTGGCGATGGTGAGGTAGGTTTTCTCCTTTGGCGCGGCGAAAAGGTCGGCCTGGTCGCCAGCGTCGAGCACGCCTGCCTTCGCTTTGGCCTCGCGGATAGCGGTTTGAACCGCAGGAAGCGCCAGCATGGCCTTCGGCACGGGTGCGACGAGTGCGTCCATGATGACCGCCTTGCCCGAAGAGTCGCGCATGATGTTCTTGGCGTGCAAATCACCGATCATCCAGGCGCGGTCGCGGTGCCAGACGATGCGGATGTCCTCCAGGCCGCGAACACCAGCGATCTGAATGCCGCCTGCATTGGCCACGGCCTCGGCACGGGCGGCTTGATACTCGCTGAGGGGCACTTCGACTGCCTGTGGCTGCGAAACGATCCACGCGGCCTGTGGCGTGATGCCGACGATCTCCGTGGGCAAGCCGCCGATCTCGTGGAGGAGGTTCAGCTTCTCCAAGGACTCGATGAAGCTGGCTTTTTCGAAGTCCACATACCAGCGCCCGTCCTCACACTTGGCGCGGAGCTTCTTACCGACGCCATCGTCATCGAGCATGGCGAAGATTTTGAAAACAACACCATCCGCTTTGTCGAGGAAGGGCTGCGCCTCTGAACCTGCCTTGAGACGGATCAAATCGTCTCCCGAAGGCTGCCAGATGCCTGCTGTATCTATTTTGAGCCCCAGCTCAGGCAGCTTGATCAGCGGGATGCCGAGTCCTGCTGCTGCTGAAGCGACTGTGTATGTCCTCTCACCATGCGCATCAGCCTCTCGTGCTCCGACAAGCTCTCGATATAGAGCGAGTGCCTGCCCCACTCGGCGTCGGTTAGCGGCTGAGAGACCCGGTCCGGATCGCTCGTCAAAACGAGGCCCGGTGATGTAGGTGGAGAGACCTGTTCGGCGGTTTGTGTGCGTGAACTCATGGTGGCTAGTTTGTTCTTCTTGTTCGGAAATGTCAATGGCGCGGGGCCGGACGGGTTTGGCAGTGTCGTCCTCGACGACTTCGACTTTAAAGTGATACATGATGGCGTTTTGTGCCTTCATGACGACCTCCTCATCGCTGAGCGCGGTGAGGGAGGACGGGCACCAGTTCACCATGCGCTTGCCACGGTAGATGAGGCCCTTTTTGTAGAGATCGACGAACACGCGCATGACGCAGGCGTTGTAGTCGGGATCAAAAGTGAAGCGCTGGCGGCTCCAGTCACAGGAGGAGCCGAGTTTCTTGAGCTGGTCGATGATGATGTCTCCCTGAGTGCCCTTCCACTCCCAGATTTTCTCGATGAGCTTCTCGCGCCCGAGGTCGTCGCGATGCTTAATGACGCCCTGCTTTTTCAGCGTCTTCTCCACCACGTTCTGTGTGGCGAGGCCAGCGTGGTCAGTGCCTGGCAGCCACAGCACTTCCTTCCCGAGCATACGGGCACGGCGGCAGAGGATGTCCTGGATGGTGTTGTTCAGCACATGCCCCATGTGCAGCACGCCCGTGACATTCGGCGGCGGGATGACGATGGAATAGGCCGGGCGCCTCTCGCTCACCCGAGCGGGATCGGCTTCAAAGCATTTGTCATCCAGCCAGCGCTGATACCAGCGGGCTTCCACGTCGGCTGGTGTGTAGGTCTTGTCGAGTTCGGGCATAAAGGGCGGCCAAGATGGGGGCAAGCCGCCGCTTTGCAAATGCCGAGGCGGCTCTAACATGACGCGAATGAGCACACCGACCTCTCCCGGCACAGCACCCCAAGGCGACACCTTTCGCCACGGCATGATGTTCGTCGTCGCCCTCGCCGTTCTCACCGCCATCGGCCTCGTGCTGCCGCATGGCGATAGCGGCGAGTCGTTTCGCGGCTGGTTGCTGACGCAGACGCTGTTCTGCGTGGTGATCATCGCCCTGTGGGCCGTCGTGATCATCGAAGGCGTGCTAGGGCTGTTTTTCTCCAGCGATGCGTGGTCCGCCCGCCTCAAACGCCTGCTGCTCACGTCCTTGCTCCCACCGCTGCGCATGGTCACCGCCAGCAGCAAGCCGCGCGGCTGGCTTTGGCTGCCCGGCATTGGCTGGAAGCCCGCAGGCGAAGAAACCTCCGAGAAGCTGGAGCAAAAACTGGCCTTGCCGATGGTCGTGCTCACGCTGCTCGTGCTGCCAGTGCTGGGAGCCGAACTCACCGGCGGCGAGACGCTGGAAAATCATCCGCGCATGGCTCTGGCGACACATTTGACCACCTGCGTCATCTGGATCGGCTTCACCGCCGAATTTTTATGGATGGTGGCCGCCGCACCCAACAAACTGGCCTACTGCCTCAAGAATTGGATCAATCTCGTCATCATCCTGCTCCCGCTCGTCGCTTTCCTGCGTGTGCTGAACGCCTTCCGCTTCACCCGCATGCTCCGCGCCGGCAAGCTCCTCCGTGCTTACCGCCTCCGCGGCCTGTGGACGCGCCTCTGGCGTCTCGCTCTACTGTTCAATCTTCTCGAACGCCTGCAACAACGCGATCCGGTGAAATACTGCGCGGCTTTGGAGAAAAAGATCGCCGATCTCGAAGAAGAACTCGACGAACTCCGCACGAAATTGGAACAACAGCGCAGCAAGGCATCTGCGGCGGTTTCGATGGATCCCGCAGGGATCAAAGAAGCTAGCCAGGGGCAAGGCTAAGAGCCTGTCCGGCAAATCTTTGAGATTTAAGGAATGCAGGAATTCAGCGCCTGTTCTCCTGTTTTTGCAGGTCCGACGCGACGTCGAGAGGATCAATCAACTCCAGAGAATCTGATGCCTCTGCTCGCACGACACAGCATTGGCTGGCCGGCCCTCGAACTCTCTCTATTGCGAGAATGATTTCGTTTCCAGCCATCTGAACCCAGGGCTTACGCATGAGCAGAGATAGAAAACCTGGATATTACACGCGGTGAATGAATAAATTCTTCACTGTATAGATTACCATAATGAGTGATGAGAGTGTAGATGAAACCCAACTATCCGCCTCTCCCGCCTCTGCCATTACTCTGCTGCTGATCTCAGTGTGTTGCACCGCTTGCGCTCTGCTTTCTCTCTCTTTGATGACACACGCCAGCAAAGCAAAGTCCTCCACCGGCTCGATGAAGTTCTTGTCTGCTCCTTCTGTGCCTTTCTCTGCGATGCTGACAGCTTCACTGACATGGAGGATTTCGCCGCGACAAGGGTTTCGCCGCAACTCAACTGCCTTGGCTACGCAGCTTCCTCACTCTCAAGCATGGCGCACCCTCGCATGACGTCTTCCGCAATGTCTTCATGAAGATTGATCCACAAGCCATGATAGACATCCTCAGCCAATGGAGTGGCCCACTCAACGGTCTGCACATTGCCATTGATGGCAAAACTCTTCGCGGCACCTACAACGCTGAGTTAGGCCGGCATCGCGTCCACCTGCTGCGTGCCTGGGTCGATACGCGTTCGCTCAGCGCCGCTCAAGTCGTCTGCGAAGAAAAGAGCAATGAAATTGAAGCCATCCCGCGATTGCTCGCCACACTCGAACTTAGCGGAGCCACCGTCACCATTGATGCCATGGGCACGCAAACCGCCATCGCCGGAAAATCGCTGCCATTGGGTGCTCGACGTAACCTTTGGGGAAGACCACAGCCAAGTGCGCGACAAGACTGCCGCCCATAATTTTTCCATCCAACGCGAGCTAGCGATCAAAGTCTTGCGAGACCACCCGAGTAAACTGAGCCTGCGCCGCAAACGCCGCCGCGCCTCTCTCGATCCCAACTTCCGTCTCGAACTCCTCGGAGTTATTCATGCGTAAGTCCTGCCCTTTTCCGGGTCATTCCGAGTTGTGGGAATCTACAAGATGGGCTATATTGCGCCGGGATCACTGCGGGAAAAACGGCTGCATCGAGAGTTTCATGACAAGCAGCGCGAGGGAGTGCCTAAACCGAGAGGCGTTAGGCAGTCTGAATAAAACACAAATCATCATTATATAATCAATGTCGTTAAGTTAAGGCGATCACAAGTTTTTGTATGCGGTGGGCGCCATGCGTTTGGCGCGAGGCGTGCGCGGATTGGAGCGCCCTGGGCGTATTAGGCAGCGGGCACGTTGGAAGCAGCCGT
>NZ_JBJXFV010000062.1:0-7518 GCF_046154365.1 Prosthecobacter sp. | reverse complement strand
GGACGTGGGCGGCTGGAGGCGGCGTTGGACATTCTTGTGACAGGATTAACGGGATTCAGGAAGGATTAACAGGATGCAAGCAACGAGCCTGGAATGAAAACTGAGCACTGAGCACTTCATAATTTGTGGCCCATCTTTTTCTTCTTCGTTTCGAGGTAACGGGCGTTCTCGGGCTTCGGCACCGATTTAACCGGCACCTGCTCGACGATTTCGAGCTTGTGGCCTTCGAGACCGACGACTTTGCGCGGGTTGTTGGTCATGAGCAGGATCTTGCGCACGCCGAGGTCGGAGATGATCTGCGCACCGATGCCGTAGTCGCGCAGGTCCATGGGGAAGCCGAGTTTGAGGTTGGCTTCGACGGTGTCGAGGCCCTGCTCCTGAAGCTTGTAGGCCATGATCTTGCCATGCAGGCCGATGCCGCGCCCTTCGTGACCACGCATGTAAACAATGATCCCCTTCCCTGCTTTGGCGATCTGCTGCATCGCGGCATGGAGCTGGCTGCCGCAATCGCAACGACGGGAGGCGAAGATGTCGCCGGTGAGGCATTCGCTATGCACACGGACGAGTATCGGCGCGTCGGGGGTGATGTCGCCCATGACGAGGGCGATGTGATGCACGCCATCGAGATTGCTCTTATAGAGATGCAGTTTGAAGTCGCCGAAGTCGGTGGGCATATCGACGACTTCGATTTTTTCGACCAGTTTCTCGCTGAGGCGACGATACGCGATGAGATCAGCGATGCTGCCCATCTTGAGGCCGTGCTTCTTCGCAAACTTCTTCAAATCCGGCAGGCGGGCCATGGTGCCATCGGGATTCATGATCTCGATGAGCACGCCAGCCTCACGCAAACCGGCGAGTCGGGCGAGATCGACCGCCGCTTCAGTATGACCGGCACGACGCAGCACACCGCCGGGTTTGGCAACGAGCGGATTGATGTGGCCGGGCTGCACGAGGTCTTCCGCGCTGCTTTTGGCATCGGCGAGCAGACGGATCGTGCGGGTGCGGTCGGCGGCGCTGATGCCGGTGGAGATGCCTTGGGCGGCATCGACGGTGACGGTGAAGTCGGTGCGGAAGGCTTCTCGGTTTTCCGGCACCATGCTGGCGAGGTTGAGGCGCTGGGCGATTTCGAGGGAAACAGGCACGCACAGCATGCCGCCGCCCTGGCGCACCATGAAGTTCACCATCTCGGCGGTGATTTTTTCGGCGGCGCAGATGAGATCGCCCTCGTTTTCGCGGTCCTCATCATCGGTGACGATGACCATGCGTCCGGCACGGATGTCTGCGATGACAGACTCCATGGAATCGAAGACAGGTTCCTTTTTGCGCGGCATGGGAGAGGTGGGAAAGAGCCAATGCCGCTGGTTGCGGCGTTCGGGGGCGGATGATTTAGCCGGTTGGGGACTGTTTTCCAGCACGAGTTGGTTTTTCATTGCCGTCGCGGAGGGGCAGCGAGTAGAGTCATCCGCATGCCCCTGCCGCCCAAAGTCAAACGCCCGTCCTCGGTGACGGTGGAGGAATTTTTCCGGCTGAATGAAAAAGTGCTCAGACTCAAGCTGGTGGGCAGCGATGCGGGCTTCACGCGCAAGATCAGTGAACCCTCGGTGAACCGACCCGGTCTGGCGCTCTCGGGCTTCTTCACCTACTTCGCCTACAAGCGTGTGCAGGTGATCGGCAACTCGGAAAGCTCCTTCCTCGAAGGTCTGGAGCCCAAACTGCGCGCCGCACGCTTCAGCCAGCTCTGTTCGTGGGACATTCCGTGCATTGTGATCGCACGCAGTCATCGCATCGGTGATGACTTGATCGACATCGCGAACAGCGCGGGCATCTCCGTGTTCCAGACGAACATGATGACGATGAAGTTCCTCAACGCGGCCACGATCAAGCTGGAGTGGGCCTTTGCCCCGAACTTGCTGGTGCATGGCTGCCTCGTGGATGTACAGGGCATCGGCGTCCTGATTCAGGGCGACAGCGGCTGCGGCAAAAGCGAAAGCGTGATCGGTCTCCTCCAGCGCGGCGGCAGTCTGGTGGCGGATGACGCCGTGCGACTGCGGTTGATCGAAGACCGCGAGATCATCGGCTCCGCGCCGGACATGACTCGCGGCATGATCGAAATCCGCGGCCTGGGCATCCTGAACGTGGCGGCGCTCTTCGGGGTGGGCGCGGTGCGCTTGAGCAAGCGGCTGGATTTGATCGTGGAACTCGTGCGTGGTGCGAAGACCGAGGATCTGGAGCGTGTGGGCACGAGCACCGATTCACGCGATGTCATGGGCATGAAGATCGAACGAGTGGCCCTGCCGGTGGAACCGGGCCGGGACGTGGCCGCCTTGATCGAACTGGCGGCCATGAACTACAAACTGCGGGCTTTCGGCTATAACAGCGCGGTAGAGTTTGATCAAAGGTTGTTAAAAAAGATGACGGATGACCAATTAGGTTAAATGTAAGGCACCCGACTCCCCCATGAGCATTGAAAAAGAACTCACGATCCGCAACAAGATGGGCATGCACGCGCGCCCGGCGGCGCAGTTCGTGAAACGTGCCAGCAAATATCAGTGCGATGTCTGGGTGGAGAAGGACGACGAACCGGTGAACGGCAAAAGCATCATGGGTCTCATGATGCTGGCCGCCGGACGTGGTGAGACGATCAAAATCATCGCCGACGGCAACGACGCCGAAGCGGCGGTGGCTGATCTCGTCGAACTGGTCTCGTCGGGCTTTGGTGACGTGGAGTGATGCCGCGTTTACGGCTTGGTTTTCTTCGGATCTTCGACCGGCGGTGGCGGTGCTGACACCCGAATTTCTGCGCCGCCCGGCGGCTCAGGCGGCGTGTGATCCTTGAGCATCTCCAGCATCATCGTCCCGACCAAATAGATCAGTCCGCCACCGATGCCTGCCCCGATGGCGATGAACCGCCGCTGCCAGGTGTGCTCGCGGTCGATGGCATACCAGAAACGCATGCACAGCAGCATCCACAGGATGCTGCCACCGAGAACAAGGAGATGGCCGGAGGTCATGCCGTGATTTTGGAACGGGTTTGCGCCGCCAGCGACAAGAAAATGCCCACACAGTCATCACAACCATCACAGCCAAGAAATCACTGGCTCCACCGCCCAAGCAGCCTACTCTCCGCCACCCCAAACACATGCCCACCGAGTTCGACATTCAATACGCCCTGGAAAACACCCAGGTTCTGCACGAACCGGACCGCCGCATCGACACCTTCGGCAGCACGCAGTTTGAGTTTCAGATCGTCACCGAACTCATGGACACCGTGGGTGCCGTGCGCGTGCGCGAAGGCCGCATTGAGGCGGAAAAGCCGCTGATCCTGCGCCCGGAGATGCCCGGCAACTTCGATTTCGAGGGCTTCGGACCGGAAGTGGCCGCGTTTGGCGACTTCCTCAAAGACAACCTGCACAAGCTGGCGATCCTGAAATACGGCTTCAAATTCCGCAAAGGCGAGATCACCGAGCAGATCGTGCATGAGTCCATGGACGAGGTCTGCGGCAAGCTGCTCGGCGACATCCGCACCACCGGCAACCCGATGCGTGCGGTGATTCAAGGCGTGGACGACACCTGGGAAATCTGCCTGCTCAAATTCACCGTTGAGATGATCGAGAAGTCCCAGAACATCAACCTGTTCGATTTCAAACGGCGCGGCCTGCTCGGCTGAGCGCGCATTTTGCTGCAACGATGGCCAAGCCACAGCTCAAGATTCTCGTTTTCCTCATCACCATCGGCCTGGTGGCCGGCAGCCTATCCATCGGCTGGTGGTTCTATACCAACGTGCTGCTCAAAGAAAATCAGGTGGAGAACGACATCGCCGCGATGAAGGGCAAGGACCGCCCGCGCATCGACCCCGGCGTGAAGCGGTTCGAGGCCGCCGTCGATCTCATCCGCCGCGGCAAGACCGAGGAAGGACGCGATGCACTCGATAAGCTGCGACTGCAGTTCCCAGACTCCGCAGCCAGCCCCGAGGCCATGCGCATCATCGGCGAGATCAATCTCGACCAGCTCTACTCGCCCGACAACATGGCGGGCAAGAAGGATTACATCGTCCAGCCGGGCAATTCACTGCTAGGCATCGCTGGCGCGCACAACACCACCATCGACTCCATCATCCGCATGAACGGTCTGATGAGTCCCATGCTCCAGCCGGGCGACCACCTCACGCTTATCCCGATGGAGTTCAACCTCGGTGTCTTCGTGTCCAAAAAGCAGGTCAGACTGCTGCGCACCGTCGGTGACAAAGAGTACCTGTTTAAAGTCTATGATGCCAAGGACATCCGCCTGCCGGCCGGCACGCGGTTGCCGGTGCAAATGGAGGTGGCCGGCAAAAACTCCATCTACAATGGCAAGCCCGTGACCGCCACCGATCCGCATTACCTGGACGCGGAAAAATGGATCTCCGGCACGAAGTCCGGCATCGTCATCAGCACACCTCCCGTCGCCCGCGCCCTGCCCGTGGATGAACCCAAGTCTGCGCCTGCCAAGAAAGGCTCCTCACCCGCCGCCACCCCGCCACCAGCCCCCGCCGCCGCCTCTGAGACCGGTATCTTTCTCAATCGCGAAGACATTGAAGAAATCTTTGCGTTAGTGCGCACCAAGTCAAAGCTGAGCCTCGTGCGTTAACCACCACTCACCTCATTCCCGACCGCCATGAACCAAGTTTTGGAATTCGAAAAACCCATCGTCAAACTCCGCGAAGAGATCGAGGAGATGCAGAAAAAGCTCGCCGCCAAGCCTAGCGACAAACTCGCAGCACAGATCGCCGATCAGGAGGCCAAACTGAACACCTTGCAGCGTGACATCCACGCCAACCTCTCCCCATGGCAGCGGGTGCAGATCTCCCGCCACATCGCCCGGCCCTTCATGCTCGATTACATCAAGTACTGCTGTGATGAGTTCGTGGAGATTCACGGTGACCGCCACATCGGCGACGACAACGCCATGCCCGCCGGTTTCGCCACCTGGGGCGGCCAGCGTGTCGCCATTCTCGGCCATCAAAAAGGCCGCGACACGAAGGAAAATTTGCTGCGCAACTTCGGCAGCGCCCATCCTGAAGGTTACCGCAAAGCGCTGCGCCTCATGCGCATGGCCGAGAAATTCAGCCTGCCCATCATCACGCTCATCGACACCCCCGGAGCCGTCCCCGGCATCGGTGCTGAAGAGCGCAACCTCGCCGAAGCCATCGCCTTCAATCTGCGCGAGATGATGACCCTGCGCACGCCCGTCATCGCCATCGTCATCGGCGAAGGCGGCAGCGGCGGTGCCCTCGGCATCGGCATCGCCGACCGTGTGCTCATGATGGAGAACGCCTACTATTCCGTCATCAGCCCTGAAGGCTGTGCCGCGATCCTCTGGAAGCACCGCGAACACGCCCCTGAGGCCGCCTCCGCGCTCAAACTCAGCGCCCAGGACTTGTCCAAGCTCGGCATCATCGACGGCATCGTCCCCGAACCTCTCGGCGGTGCGCACAACGACCACGTTGCCGCTGCCACCTCGCTCAAAGACGCGGTGCTCGCATCGCTGGCCGAACTCGGCAAAATCCCGACCGCAAAACTGCTGGAGCAGCGCTACCAGAAGTTCCGTGCGCTGGGTCAGTTCACGGAAAGCTGAACGGTTTCAGCCTGATTTGCCCAGGACCATGCCGCGAGAGCCTGCCTCCGCCGCATGGCTCATGATTATCCAAACAAGGGATTTCATGGTCAAATCTAGGCCGTTGGCACAGCGCTGGCTGGTGGTTGCGGCTGGAAACCGATGAGCTTTGGCGCTTTGGATGCCCAGCATCCGTCCGTTCACTTTTGCCCACCCATTCTCTTGCCCTAAATCCGCGAATGACGGCCTACGGAAGACGAGGCTGTCTGATCCAGTCACGCGTGGCGGCTTTCATACATGACCTTGCCTTTCTCATTGATGTCCAGAATGAAGCCTTCCTTATCCTCGATCCGCCGTTGCAGCCGGTCATCAGCCTCCACCAGCACATCCACGGGGAAGCCCGGCGGCACCTTCACGGGGATGCGCCAGCCGAGATCCCGCCGATAGCGCTTCTTTGGCATCACCACCATCACATCCACGTCCGAGTCCTCCGTCGGCACCCCGTAGGCATCGGAGCCAAACAGAATGATCTTCTGCGGCTTGAATGCCGCCGCGATGGCGTCGCAGTAGTTTTTGATTTCTCTTTCGAGATCACCCCGCAGGTTGCAGCAGGCCTGAGCATGGCTCAACTGCGAAATCTTTCTTGTGCGAGGAAGGGATGGTTCAATCGTAGCGCTTGATCAGCGCGATCTTGCAGCCGGGCATCAACTTGCGGAGGGCTTCGGCTTGGTCGGTGGAAAACTGGCTTTCCGGGGGGCGAGCTGGGTCAGGCGGGCATTCGAGTTCCCGCCATGATAACATGCCCAGTGTTGCAAATGGAGACACGCTCCGCTAACCTCGCACCATGAAAGTAACTATTGACACCGCTGCGCTTTTCCCCTCGGCAGACTACAAACAGACACTCCAGGCGATCAATGAGTTCATCGCGCGACAACCCAAGACGCGTGAGAATGCCCTCAAATCATTGTTCGCGACGGGTATGTACACTAGGACCGGCAAACTAAAAAAGCAGTACCGCTGATGCTCCCTCCGCAGATCATTTTTGGCTACCACGGCTGCGATGTGAGTATCGCCAGGATGATCCTCAATGGCGGGGTTTTGCGGTCCAGCACGAATCCCTGGGACTGGCTGGGACATGGCATTTACTTCTGGGAGCGCAGTTTCACTCGTGCCATGCAATGGGCACACGAGATTTCCCGCCTGCCCCACTCGCCAATCAAACGGCCAGCCGTGATCGGCGCGATCATCAACCTTGGCCACTGTCTCGACCTCGCCGACCCCGATAGCGCCGAGCTTGTTGCCACAGCCTACAAAAACTTCATGGCCGAATGCCGGACAACCGGCGTCGAACCCGCGCGAAACAAGGGGCCGGAATCCAAGGCCCGCTTCCTCGATTGTGCCGTGGTGAACCATCTCCATCATCTTACACACCAGGCAGCACGCCCCGCCTTCGACACCGTGCGCGGCTTCTTCAATGAAGGCCAACCCGTTTATCCCACCGCTGGCCTGCGCAGCCTCGACCACGTCCAGGTTTGCGTGCGCAATCCCAAGTGCATTCTCGGCTATTTCTCTCCCCCGCAGCTCCACGCTTAGATTTCAAGAAACAGATAAGCTCGCCGACAGCCAAAAACCGCCTTCCGACGCCGTTGGCAAGCCTCATGAACCCGTCGGACCCCACTTTCAGCCCGTCAGTGCGCCGCTCTGAGCCATCAGCACCTGCATTCGATCCGTCGCCCTGCCATTCCAGCCTCATGGCGCACTCTTCGGCGGCGAAGATCGAAGACAGACAGCCGCCCGACCGATTGAGGTAGGGACGGCGCATTGAGTTGCGCCGCCCCTCCCACCGAACCGGACTGGCGGTTCTCCCGCATCCGGCTCTCCAGTCAGTAGTTGGCTGCTTTCCGCAGGCTGATGATTTCAAGTCGG
>NZ_JBJXFV010000060.1:0-157714 GCF_046154365.1 Prosthecobacter sp. | reverse complement strand
GGATTGATGAACACCGGCCGCAGACGGGCGGTGGAGCGCAGTTACACTTCGGGATCGTGCAGGGCAGTGTCTATAAAGAGCTGCGTGAAAAATCAGCGCGGGAGCTGGTGGCGATCGGCTTTGATGGCTACGCGATCGGCGGGTTGAGCGTGGGAGAGCCGGAGAAGGACATGATGCACATCGCGGAATGGACCTGCCCACTGCTGCCGGCGAATCAGGCACGCTACGCCATGGGTCTGGGCACGCCGCCGCAGATGATTGAGCTGATCGCACGCGGGATCGACATGTTTGACTGCGTTTTGCCCACGCGACTGGCCCGCAACGGCACCGCGTTCACCCATGAAGGCACGCTGAACCTGCGCAATGCCTGCCACGCGAAGGATTTCCGCGACATCGCTGAGGATACGCACCCGCTGTGCCGGGGCTTTTCCAGGGCCTACATCCGGCATTTGGTGCAGGCCCAGGAGATTCTGGGTTTGCGGTTGATTTCTCTCCATAACCTGCATTTCTACGCGTCCCTCGCGTCCAGGGCACGTCAAGCGATCGAACAAGGTTGTTTCGCCGAGTTCCGGGCAGAGGTCGTCGCCAAATACACGTCCCCACCCTGCCGCCCCTGAATCATGATCTCTCCATTCCTCGATAACACCCTTCTTCTGGCCCAAGCTGCTTCTGGTGGAGGCCAGGGCGGCTTCTTTGGCAATATGCCCGTCATGATGCTCCTCATGATGGTAGTGATGTATATGCTGATGATACGCCCGCAGCAGCTCAAGATGAAGGAGCATCAAAAGCTCATCGCCAGCGTCACCGTAAGCGACCATGTCATTATGGAAAGCGGTGTGCATGGCATCATCACCAGCGTGAAGGACCGTACGGTCATGGTCAAGATCGCCGACAACGTCAAAGTCGAGTACGAGCGCAGCAAGATCGCCGCTGTGACGAAAAAGTCCGATGTCGTCGATGCGACCGAGGCCTGAGTTGAATCCGCCTGATTTCCCCAACCCCCTGCCAACCTGTTCATGAATCCCTTCGCCACCTTCCTCGTCGGTGCCTCCATCCTGTTGATGCTGCTCGTCTATATTGGCACCGCCGTGCATAAGACCAAGCGCTGGATCGGCACGCTGCTCGTCGCGCTCACCGCCTTCTCGGCCATTTACACCGCGAACACGATGGGCCTCAAGCTCGGCATCGACCTGCAGGGCGGCAGCGAATTCATCGTGCAGCTCGCCCCCAGCAAGAATGACGACGGCACGCCCAAACTGGTCACCAGCAGCGATGTGCAGCAGGCCATCGCGATTCTCGAAAAGCGTCTGAATCCAGACGGCCAGAAGGATCTCAGCATGCAGCCGGAAGGCACGGACCGCATCGTGATCCAGATGCCCGGCATCACTGATGAGGAGATCAAGGGCGTGCGTGACACCATCCAGACGGTGGCGCACCTTGAGTTTCGTCGCGTGCATCCCGACAGCGCTTCGAAGCTGGAACAGATCAAGGCCCGTGGCGGCATCAAGGAGCCCGGCTGGATCGAAATGGAGTACAGCAATCCCATCACCGCCAAAGACGGCACCGTCCTCACCAAGTCTGAACTCGTCCGTGACGCGGCGGAAATCGAGGGCAAATACGTTTCCAAAGCCTTCCGCACCGTCGATGCCGAAGGCAACAAGGTGGCGCTCCAATTCGACAGCGAGGGTGCCAAGCTCTTCGACGATCTGGCTGCTGTTCATTACATGCACAGCATGGCCATCATTGTGGACAACCACATTCACTCCGCGCCGGTGTTGAAAACGAAAAATTTTGGCGGCACAGCGGAAATCTCCGGCGGTGGTGGCAAGGGTTTCAGCCAGCAGGAGGCCGACACGCTGGCCACGCTGCTGAGCAATCCCTTGCAGAACCCGATGAAAATCCTCGCGGAAAGCTCAGTGTCCTCCGCCTACGGCCAGTCCTCGATTGATCAGGGCAAGTGGATCGGCATCACCGCGCTCATCATCACCACCTGCTTCATGTTGTTCATCTACCGCCTCGCCGGCATCGTGGCGATCGTCGGTCTGGTCATCAACATCGCCATTCTGTTCGGCTCCATGGCCTTGTTTGGCTTCACGCTGACCATGCCGGGCATTGCCGGTGTCGTGCTGACCATCGGCATGGCCGTGGATGCAAACGTGCTCATCTACGAACGCTTGCGAGAAGAAATGGAGGCCGGGAAGACGCTCGGTGCCGCGTTGGAAGCCGCGTTTGAGAAAGCCTTCTCCGCCATCGCCGACTCGAACATCACCACGCTCATCTCCGCCGTCATCTTGTTCGTCATCTCCGGCGGCCTGGTCAAAGGCTTCGCCGTCACGCTCATGATCGGCCTGCTGTCCTCCATGGTCGGCGCCCTCATTGTCACCCGCGTGATCTTCATGTGGGTCGTGGACAAGAACCTCCTGCACAAAATCCACACCACGCGCATCATCCCCGACAAGGTCTTCGACATCCTGTCATCCGCGCCAAAGTTCATCATCGCCTCGCTCGTCGTCACCGCGATCTCCTTTGGCACCATCGCCTACAAGGGCGCTGCCAGTTTCGGCATCGACTTCCGTGGCGGCAGCCGCGTCGATGTGACCCTCAAACCGGGCAAAGACATCCCCGATGCTGAGTTCGACAAGTTGCTCAAGCCGCTCAAGCAGGCGGACGGCGGCGATCTCAAGACCTACTACATCCAGCGCAAAAGCGCCGGCGGTGCCGTCAACATCAGCATTCGCTGTGAAGAAAAGAGCGGCGTGGTGATCCAGAGCGCCATCAACAGCCATTGGAACAACGACACCGTTCTCGGCACCAGCATCGCCACCGTCGGCTCCGTCATCGGTGATGAACTGGCCAAACAATCGGTCTGGGCCATGTTCGCCGCCCTGATCGCGATCTTCCTCTATCTGATGATGCGCTACGAGTTCGCCTTCGCCCTCGGTGCCATCATCGCCCTGTTCCATGACGTGCTCATGGTTCCCGGCCTGTGCGTTTTGTTTGGCCAAGAACTCAGCATCATCCACGTCGGTGCGCTGCTCACCATCGCCGGTTATTCGATCAACGACACCATCGTCGTCTTCGACCGTATCCGCGAAACGATCCAGAAGGGCACCGGCGGCAGCATGCGTGAGATGATGAACGAGGCCATCTGCAAAACGCTCTCCCGCACGCTCCTCACCGGCCCCACGGCTCTTGCACCAATGATCGTGCTGCTGTTCCTCGGCAACCCGGCCATGCTCGAGTTCGCCATGCCGATCACCATCGGCGTGCTGCTCGGCACCTACTCCTCCATCTTCATCGCCTCTCCGCTTGTGCTGTGGTACGCGAAGAAGACCGGCACCAGCCTCAAGCGCCAGGTGCTCGACGCCCAGATCGAGCAGATGAAGGCACAGCAGGCCGTCGCTGCGGCGGCCGTCGCCAGTGGCAGCAAGGTGTAAACCGAAAGCTTCGAATCACGACGGCAAGCGATCTACCGGTCGCTTGCCGTTTTTGCTTCAAGCTCTTCACCTGTGGTCTGACCGGGTGATTATCACACACTCCAGCCAACGATGAGGCGAACTTCATCTTGAGGATTGCGTGGAAACGGATCGCTGACCGCCAGCGCGAATGACTCCGATGTCGCTCGACGACACCGCCGTGAACGCCGCAGAGCACCTGAACTCAAGGCGGCTTGATGGTGGGACGGAGAGTAACTTTCAAACGGCAGGCATATCGGCAAAAAGATGGGCGGTAAAAAATGAAATCTGGCTTCGCATTTTTTACCGCCCATCTTTTTGCCGATCAAAACCGCATCGAAACTCGCCAAGTTATTCGCGAGACGCAGGCATAAAAAAGGCGGGCATTACTGCCCGCCTTCGTGGTTGATGAATCAATTGTTCGCCGGAGGTGCATTTGCCGGTGCCGCTGGCTTCACTTCTTCCGGCGGTGCGGCTGGCGTTCCCGGAGGCGCACCGAGCGGTGGCGTCGTGGGCGCCGGGGCGGTGCCCGCAGGCGGCACTACGCCACCTTTTGGGCCGTTCGGATCATCAGGAGCGAGAGTCGTTGCCGCAGCGGCCTGCGCCGCGGCTTCCTCTGCTTTTTTCTTGGAGGCGGCCAGCTTCGCCGCGTTTGCTTTCGCCTTCTCAGCGGATTGCTTGAGGTAGGTCGCATACTCCGGGCCGCTGCCAGTGATCGTCACCGGCGTGCCGAGGGAAGTGTGCTCAAACAGGATCGGTGCCATCTTGGAAGGCAGGCGGATGCAGCCATGCGAGGCACGGCGGCCAGGCTTCGGGATCGGACCAATGTGCATACCCACACCATCGCCGGTCAGGCGCATGAAGTAGGTCATCTTCGCGGCTTCAAAACGTCCGCCCTCAGGCAGCAGATCGCGGCCCTGCTTGAAGTCCGAGTTCACCAGCTTGCCTTTGGCATCGTAGCCCTTGCCGTAGAGGTTGGAGACCTTGTCCTTGATCTTCTCCAGGATTTTGAAGCTGCCGGTTGGCGTTGGGAAACTCGGAATGCCGCTGGCCACGTAGGTCCAGCCGACGACATCATTGCCGTGGTACAGCATGGCACGTTGCGCATCCACATTGATCACCATGCTCGTGATGGGCTTGCTGCCGCCCGTCCATTCACCGGGGTATTTCCATTCGGCCTTCACCGGCTCCGGCGGCGGCGCTGGGGGTTTTTTTCGGAACAACTGGCAGGAGGCCAGTAACACCGTGCCGAGAACGAGAACGGCACGCATCAAGGTTTGGGGGGATTTGGATTTCACAGCGGGCCGATACTAATGGCCGTGCTTCCCTCGCTCAAGTCATCGGTGGAACATTATTTTCCCGCAAGATCGAACAATTCCACAGGGTGCGAGATGAGCACGTCCGCGCCGCACTCCAGCAGCTCCGCCTCGCTGCGAAATCCCCAGCGCACGCCGACCGGCTTCATGCCGCTGCTCTTGGCAAACTGCATGTCGATGCCCGAATCGCCCACATAGGCCATTTCATCCGTCTGCAGGCCCAGCAACGCCGCCATCTCATGCGCGCCATCGGGCGCTGGCTTCCGTGGCACCTCCACACGCTGGCCGAGGATGTGATCAAACACCGCCGTGCCAAAAAAATGCTCCGTCATCGGCACTGTGAAGCGATGCGCCTTGTTCGAGATCACGCCCAGCTTCAATCCTTGCGTCTTCAGCGACGCCAGCATCTCCACAATGCCGTCATACGGTCGCGTCTGCGCATTCCACAGCGTGTCGTAATGCGCCCGATACTCCTCCACGCAAATCTTGATCAGCTCATCACTCCTAGCGTGTTCTGGCAGCGCCCTCTCGACGAGCTTCTCCATCCCATCACCCACCATCTGCTTGAACACCTCCTGTTCGCAGCGCGGATACCCCCGCGCATCCAGCATCCGGTTGATCGACTCCGCGATGTCCGCGAGCGAGTCGATCAAGGTGCCGTCGAGGTCGAAGATGAAGGCTTTGAGAATGGGCATGCGGCCCTTTGGCGTCAAACCGGCGTGGAAGCAACTGCGCGTGAGCCTGGACTCCAGTCTTGCCGTGCGCCGCGCCGCCGTTTATGCTCCGCCCATGATCGCAGGCACCACTGACACAGCGAACACTGTTGATTGGGACGAGGACGCCATCCCCCGCCCAGACGTTTCCAACCTTATCACTGAGGACGACACCCCCGTGGACAATCAATTCTCCGAGAAGCAAATGCGCCTGCTCACCGAGTCCATCCACGCCTCCTGGCGGCCCGGGTTCCCCTTTGTCGCCATGGCCAATGTCGGCGTGTATGTCGCACTGAACCGCCCCGCCATCGTGCCAGACGTGCTGGTCACGACGCATGTCGAGCCCCTGCAAGACTTGATGAACAAGGAGCACAAAGCCTACTTCAGTTGGATATTCGACGGCAAGGTGCCCGACGTCGTCATCGAGATCGTCTCCAACACCAAGGGTGGAGAGCTCGACCACAAGCTGCGCAACTACCAGCAGATGGGCGTCACCTGGTATGCCGTGTTTGACCCCATGCATTATCTCTCCGAGCAGACGCTCACCTGCTTCACGCTGGCCGGTGGGAAATATCGACCTCATACCGAACCGGCCTTCGGTGAGCTGGGACTCGGACTGCTGGTGTGGGAGGGTGAGTATGAGGGAGTGTCCAGCGGCTGGCTGCGCTGGAGCGACCGCGATGGCAGCATGCTCAAGACCGGTCAAGAACGCGCCACCGCAGAGGCCGGCCGCGCCGCCGCAGAGGCAAAACGCGCCGCCGCCCTTGCCGCCAAACTGCGTGAACTCGGCGTTGACCCCGACAGTATCGCCTGATGCCCCGGTGACTCCCGCCAGTCCGCGAGCGAGTCGATCAAGGTGCCGTCGAGATCGAAGATGAAGGCTTTCAGGGTGGGCATTCGCTCCTCTGGCGTCAGACCGATGCCGAATCAACCTCGCAGGCTGCATCGTGCTGGAGCCCGAGGACATGCAGGACGGCATCGTGATCGAAGGAACGCTCACGATTCGGAATCCATTCAAAGTGTGAGTGCTCCCTGACCGCACGGCGGAGTGTGCGGACCACACTTTCAGGGAACGGCACGCGGATACAGTGGCCGTAGCGTCGTCTCCTGCACCGGGCCGGTGATGCCGGGCGGCGCGGGTGATAAGGGCGGCGGCAGATGCCATAGCATGCCGAGGGCGGTGAACTCGGCGGCGAGGGTGCTCAGATCCCAGATTTCCAGCACGCCGGCATCACGCAGCAGCATGAGCTTCAAGGTGCAAAAAGGCACGCCATCCGACTCGCCAAACTGAAACACCGGCAGGATCGCCGGATGCTCCAGCCCCGCCATAGCCGCCGCCTCATTGCGGAAGCGCTCCAGCGCATCTGGCGAGTCCAGCGAGGCCCCGCGCAGTGTCTTCAGCGCCACCTCGCGCCCCGGTTTGAGCCGTCGCGCGCGATACACCACGCCCATGCCACCGCGCGCCAGTTCCTCGATCAACTCATGCCCGCCGAAGCTCTCGCCCGCTGTTTTTTCCAGCGCATCGCCGAACAGACAGATCGCGCACACGCCCTCGCTGCGCGTAGTATCCATGGCGGCGCCGCAGGTTTGGCAGGCGGTGTGGGATTCAGTCATTCCAGAGTTCTTCCAAAAATTCGCTCTCAGGTTTCATGCGGCTTCAGACAGCAGCGCGCGCAGATTGGCCAGCTCCTCATCCACTTCATCCACCTCATACGGCGCGCTCACCGTGCGCGCCACCGCCAGGCGCAGCAGTTTTCGGAAGCGCTGCCGCATGCGGTGCACCCTCGTCTTCAAAGCAGCGGCTGGCTGCCCCAGTCGCGCGGATAGCTCCTCATACGACGGTGCCACCTCCACGCCTGGCAAAAAGCAGCGCAGCACCGCAAACTCCGCCTCCAGCGCATGTAGCGTGTTTTTTATCAGGCCAAAGGCCCAGTCGTTATCGAACCGCCGCCCGATCTCCACCGGTACCGCGCACGGCTCAAAACCCTCCTCCGCCAGCGCGTCGAGACTGTCATGCTCGATCTCGCTGCCACGCTTTACCGCGTCCGCCTTTTCCCGCGCATGAGCGGTCACATGCATCAGCTCACCGAGCAAAAAAGTGCGGAAGCGCCCGCGCTCCCGGTCCGCCCGCTTCCAGCAGCTTCAAAAAAAACTCCTGTACCAGATCCTCGCTGTCACGCGCATCATGACCGCGTGCGCTGAGAAAGCTCACCAGCGGCTCACGGTAGTCCGCGCACATCTGCGCCAGCGCAACGCGACTTCGCGTGTCGCCATTCAGCGTGGCCATCGCGACCTGCATCCAGTTCGTCTGCGGAAAAGACATGGCCGCCTATCACCCAGCGCACGGGAGAGCGTCAAGTTTCGTGCTCGTTTCATTTTAGCTGACATTCTACTACACCACTGAGCCGAGCTGCCATCCAACTCCGACTCCTTTCTTGCAGCCTTGGCGGCGAACGCTTATGATCCGCCCATGATCGCAGGGACTGAAATCACAACCGAGGGCACAGAGTGGGAGTTCGCCCCGCCGCCGGATGTCTCCAACCTTATCACCGAGGACGAAACGCCTGTGGACAATCAATTCTCCGAGAAGCAGATGCGCCTACTTACCGAGTCGCTGCACGCCTCCTGGAACCCCGGCTTCCCCTTTGTGGCGATGGCGAACGTCGGTGTCTATGTGGCGCTGAACCGCGCCGCGATCGTGCCCGACGTGCTGGTGACGACGCATGTGGAGCCGCTCCAGGAAATCATGAGCAAGGACCACCGCGCCTACTTTAGCTGGCAATACGACGGGAAGGTTCCGGAGGTGGTCATCGAGATCGTCTCCAACAAAAAGGGCGGTGAGCTCGACACCAAAAAGCGCCATTACGAGCACATGGGCGTCGCTTGGTATGCGGTATTCGATCCAGCACACTATCTCACAGCGGAATCGCTGACTCTCTTTGCCCTAGATATACGCAATGGTCAGCGCGAGTACCGCCAGCAAGCATCCAGTGGCACCTTGGACGGCATCGGCCTCGGTTTGACGATCTGGGAGGGTGAATTTGAAGGCATCACCTGCCCCTGGCTGCGCTGGTGTGATCCAGACGGCAAACTGATCTCTACGGGTAAAGAAGGCCGCATCGCCGAAACCGCGCGCGCCGACAAACTCGCCGCGAAGCTGCGTGAACTCGGCGTGGACCCAGACAGCATCGGCTAACGCCTCATGCTCACCGACTACCACACGCACACGCCGCTTTGCCTGCATGCCGAGGGCAATCCGGTCGATTACGCACGACATGCGCAGAGCATCGGCCTCGCGGAGATCGGGCTGTCAGATCACAACCCGATGCCGCAGCATTTTGACGACTGGCGTATGCCGCTCTCTGACCTGCCGCGCTACTTTGAGCTGGTGAACGAGGCCCGCGAGGCGCTGCCAGACTTTCCGATTCGTCTCGCGCTGGAGTGTGATCACCTCGAAGGCCGTGAGAAGTGGATCGACGAGACAGCGGGCATGGCGGAGTGGGATTACCTGATCGGCAGCGTGCATTACATCCATGACGGCGTCGCGGTGGATGATCCGAAGCATGTGTCGCGCTGGAAGACGGCCACGGACATCGAGCACATGTGGGGCATGTATTGGAAGCTCTACGAGCAGATGATCCGCACGCGGCAGTTTGATTTCCATGCGCACCCCGATCTCGCTAAGCGCTTCGGTCTGCGCCCTGCTGGCGATCTGCGGCACTACTACGCTCCCGTGATCCAGGCGCTGGTCGATACCAACGGCATCCTCGAAGTCAGCACCGCCGGCCTGCGCAAAGATGTGCGCGAGATCTATCCCGCTCGCGAGATGCTGGAGATGGCCTTCAGCGCCCATGTGCCCATCGTGATCAACTCCGACGCCCATGTGCCCACCGATGTCGGCGTGGACTTTGACAAGGCGCTCGAACTGGTGCGCAGCGTTGGTTACACGACGACGGTGCGGTTTGAGAAGCGCCAGCGTAAAATCGTGCCGCTGCCGGAGAGTTGGGGAGGCAAAAGGCAGGAGGCAGGAGGCAACAGGGACTAACGCATGGACTCTTTTCGCGATCTCATCGTGTGGCAGAAGGGCATGCTTATCGTCGAGGCAGCCTACCGCTGGACACGCACCTTTCCACGAGAAGAGCTTTACGGCCTGTCGGATCAGATGCGCCGTGCGGCTATTTCTGTCCCTTCCAACATAGCGGAGGGTTATGGCCGGCAGTCCACTCCAGATTACATTCGCTTCCTTCTCATCGCCCGTGGTTCTCTTTTATGAACTGCGAACTCAAGCCGAGATTGCCCGGCGACTCGCTTTCGTCAGCCAGGAGGCTTTTCAAGCTGGGGAATCGCTGATCATCGAGATCGAACGCATGCTAACTTCTCTGATCACCAAACTCCGCTCCCATGTCTGACCTTTTGCCTCCTGCCTCCTGCCTCCTGCCTTCATCATGATCTGGCACGCCCGACAGCACCGCATCGAGTTCCCACGCCGCCCGCTGGTCATGGGCATTGTGAACATCAACGACGACTCGTTCTGTGGCGACGGCACACTTGATCCGACGCAGG
The DNA here is from genome assembly GCF_046154365.1 of Prosthecobacter sp. Classification (GTDB taxonomy): domain Bacteria; phylum Verrucomicrobiota; class Verrucomicrobiia; order Verrucomicrobiales; family Verrucomicrobiaceae; genus Prosthecobacter. The sequence goes on along the minus strand of NZ_JBJXFV010000060.1, from coordinate 147,667 downwards.
CGCTGGCTCAGGCGAAACAACAGCTCCTGGATGGAGCCGACATCATCGACATCGGTGCTGAAAGTGCGCGCACGAATCGCGGGGCAATCAGCGTGGAGGAGGAAATTGCCCGGCTGCTGCCCTTCATCGCACAATGGCCGGTGCTGCATGCGAATTTCAATGCGCCGCTGCTTTCCATCAACACCTGGCGCAGCGAAGTCATCGCCGCCGTCTTGCCGCATGGCGGGGACATCATCAACGACCTCAGCGCGCTGCCCGATGCGACGAATGCGCGACTGTGCGCCGAGTTTGGGGCGAGTTTGCTCATCATGCACAGCGTCGGCCAGCCGAAGGTGCCGCACACGCATGTGCAGTATCCGAACATCATCGAAACGCTGGTCGATTTCTTCACGCAGAAGCTCGAACTCGCCGAAAGCGCCGGGTTGCCGTACAAAAACATCCTGATCGACCCCGGTATCGACTTCGCGAAGCAGCGTGACGACAATCTGGCGATCTATCGGCATCTGCGTGCGTTGCATCGCTTCGACCGGCCAATTTTACTGCCCGTCTCACGCAAAACGGTCATCGGCGATGTGCTGGGCATTCCCGCACTCGAACGCGATCCCGGCACCGTTGCCTGCATCGCCGCTGGCATGACACGCGGCGCGCACCTTTTTCGCGTCCACCACGTCAAAGCGGCCGTGCAGACGGTGAAGATGCTGTGGGCCGTTCAGCGCAGCACTTCGCCCTTGGTCACGTCGCCTTTGTCATCCAGCGCCATGACTTGATTGATCGTCTTGAAGCGGCCTTTGTCCTCAAAGGCCCAGACGACCTTCTTGTCAGGTGTGAGTTCAAAAAACTGCGCTTGTTCACCCATGTGGCCGTGGCCGAGGTAGTTGGCGAAGATCGTGTTGCCATTCGGCAGGCGATGACAACCGGCCATAAGCCGCAGCGTGTTGCCAGGAAGGTCGTTTTCATTGAGTTCCCACACGGTTTTGCCCGCAGGATCGACCTCGACGACCTTATGGCCGTCGCCGCAGGTGATGAGGAGGTTTTTGTTCGCCAGTTGCACCACTTCATGCGGATCACCGGGGACGGGCACTTCGCGCAGCACTTTGCCTTCGCCGTCGAGTTCCACGATTTTGCTCTCGCCCTTGAAGCAGACGAGAAAGTGACCGTCAGCGGTCTTGCGCGTGCCACGGAACTGGTTGTGGAGCTTCACCTCGGGCTTCGTGACGAGTTTGATCTCCTTGGCGATCTTGCCCGCGCGATCGACCTCGATGATCCGGCTGGTGCCGCATTCGACGACGAGCACGTTGCCGTCCGGCAGCGGCTGGCAGGCGTGGCACTCGACTTTTTCAGGAGCCTGGTATTCCCAGACGACTTTCTGATCTCGCGTCACTTCTTTGGCACCAGCCACATAAGCGAAGAGGATGTTTCCATTCGGCAACTGCCAGCAGTCCTGCGGATTTTTAGCCTCCACCTGCCATTCGATCTCGCCCGTGGCAGAGAGAATGGTGACACGACCGCTGTAGTCACAGCAGAGGATGGGACGCGCAGCAAACAGGCTGGTGGCGGACCAAGCGCTAAAAATGACGGCGAAAACGATGAATGGAAGTTTCATGAGGATATAAGTGCAGCATAACGGCCCAAGCCGTCGCATCTTCCGCCGCGTTCCCCGAGGCAGCCATCAAGCCGTGGCAAGCTGACGTGCGGTGGCAGCGGGCGGTGCCCACAGATACTCACGCACATCGAGCATCATGCGGTCGATCTCCGCGAGAAAACCACCCGCAGCGGCGCGAAAGCCGGCTTCTGAAACAGATGAATCGCGCAAGGCGACCACCTGCCGCTGAAAGCGTCCGATGCGCTCCATGGTGGATTCGAGTTCGGTGTTATTCTTGATCATACTGGGTAACCTCCACGATGCCACGGTGAGTTTTGTCCCGCTTGATCGTCCAGTAAAGCACAGATTCTTCCTCGCCGTCGAGGCAGGCGGCGAGCGGAATCCAGAAGATGGAAGCGCCCAGCAAGTTGTGCGCCGCCATGTGATCAAACACATGTTTTGCCTCGCCCACGACGGCTTCGATGTCGAAATGGTTCTCCATGACCAGGAACACATCGGCATCATTCGGAGCCACCTTGTCGGTGACAAAAGAGCCGAAAATGATGAATCGACGCACCGCATTCGTCTGCATGGCGAGATGATAGATGCGCCGCAGCCGTTCGGCGACCAGCCGCCGCTGGGCGCTGCCATCGTCAAAATGAGCCATGACCTGCTGTAGCGACGCCTGGTGCAATCCGTGAGGCAGATCGCCGTTGGCATCAAATGGCGGCCACTGCTTCATGCTCAGAATAATACCAGCTCAGTCTTCGCCTTCTTCATCAGCCGTGGCGACGACTGGCGTTTCCTCGGCAACATCCGCGACCGGTTCTTCTTCAACGATTTCTTCCACAGACTCCTCAACGACAGGTGCTTCTTCAGCAGCAGCTTCAACAGGTTCCGCCCCTGCTTCGGCGGCAGGTGCGGCGGCTTCAGCGGAAGGCTTGCCCGCAGGAGCTTCTTTCTTCACTGCGGCTTCACCTTGCACGCCGAGGAAGACCATGCCGTCGCTGTATTCGATGACGTAGCCTTCATTCGCGAGCCAGCGGATGTCCTTGATGACGGCGATCTGCTCGTCGGTCGGATGCTTCGGCGCATCGGGCGCGGCGGTTTCATCCTTGGGAGGAGAAGGGACGATGGCTTCCACGAGCTTTTGCAGCGGCAGGCCGTGGTTGGCTTTGAGCAGCTCCACCACACGGGTGAGGCGGTCGGAGAAGATGAGACCTGCATCAATCGCCTTCGGCTTCACGCGGCAGACGAACTGCTTGCCGGCACGACGCTTGAACAGCTTCATGCCACGGCGCTCCAGGCCTGCGCCGAGCTTCTGCGAGATCTCAAACAGATGTTTCCGCGCCGCATCCACCGACTGGCGCAGCATGAGGAACAGCACATGCGCAAGCTTCTGCTTGTCGATGTTGCCATGAATCACGGCCTCGCGCACCTCGACGACGGCGTCGTTGCCGAAGGTGCGGCGGAAGTGCGCCTCCATGTCGGCACGGGAGTTGAGCGCGAGCGGTTCGCCACCTTCCGGCACTTCGCCCTTCAGGCACACCCAGCGGCGGCCTTTGCTCATGGTTTCCTTCCACTTCGCGACGAGTTCGGGATTCGCTTCGACGCGGATGCGGCGTTTGAAGTCCTCCATCGCCATGTTCGAGAAACGCTCGCGATGCAGCCGGATGACGCCGGTTTGATAGCTGTGATGGCTCGGCGGGGCGATGAGCTCACCGCTCATGCCGCACACGGCCACGGAGGTGAACTCACCCTTTGGTGCTTCGAGTTCGATCTCTTCGACGCGATAAAACTCATCCTGCGCCGCACTGTGCAGCACATGCGAGAGGGCTTCATCGCGGGTGAGGAACAAACTGCCGTCCGCCGGCACGTTGAACAGGCCTGTGGCACGTTCATCGGCGCAGCGGAAGCGCACCATGAAGCGGTCGCCACCTGCGAGCACGAGACGGGCGGCATCGAACATACTGAAGGCATGGCCGGTCTGGCGCACATGCGCGGCGAGGGCATCGACGGCCTTGTCCTCGGGGAAAATCGTGATCTGCACGTCCCGTGGCATCTCCACCCACTCGCGTTGCGGTGGGCCGTTGTTGTCTCGATCACCAAAACGACGCGGCGGGCCACGGCGATCATCGCCATCACGGCGCGGGCCGCCTTCACGCGGACGGAAGCCTCCAGGGCCATCGCGACGCGGTGGTGCGCCACCGCCAGGACCATCACGACGCGGTGGCGGGCCGCCACTGCGACCACGATCACCAAAACCGACACCGCCACGGCGATCATCACGACCTCCGCGTTGTGGGCGGTCTTCAGCATCGGCATAGCGCTGCTTGATCTTTTCTTCCTTGCCGAATTCGCCCACCCAGGCTGGCATCAGTTTCAGATCGGAAAGGTCCACCAGTCCGCTGTGTGTCTGCGGCTGGTTGTCGGTGCTGGCTTCAGGTTCGGTCATACGGTCGGTCGGGAAAGGGGCCGCGACTATGCCTCGAAACGCCGTTGTCGCCAGCTTTGTTCGTGTGGCGTTTTCTTGGCACGACGCTATGTGAATAACTGCCATGCCTGCCGCCCCCATCACCTTTTTCAACCGCCTCACCCAGCGCATCGAGACCGAAGCGGTGTACGGCGAGGGCTTTTTGTGCTTCACCTATGAGAGCAACCTCGGTGCGCTGCCGCTGCATGCGCTGGTCAAAAAAACCGCCTTCTCACGCTGGTATGGCCGCCGCATGGACGCTCCGGCCAGTCGGGCCAAGATCGCTCCGTTCCTCGAAACGTATGGCGTGGACGTCAGTGAATTCGCTGACACGCCCGACTCCTTCCGCACCTTCAACGAGTTCTTCTACCGCAAACTCAAGCCGCAGGCACGACCGATTGCCGCCGGCGAAAACGAAATCGCCTTTCCCGCGGACGGCCGGCATCTCGTGCTGCCCGACATCGCCGCGTGCGACGATTTTTTCATCAAAGGCACCTGTTTTGACCTCGCCGCACTGCTGCGTGATGCCGCGCTCGCCGAACGCTTCGCTCACGGCAGCATGCTCATCTCCCGCCTCTGCCCCGTGGATTACCATCGCTTTCATTTTCCCTGCACCGGCACTCCGGGGCCTGCCCGACAGATCAACGGCCCGCTTTACTCCGTGAGTCCCATCGCTCTGCGCCGTCGTGCTAGCATTCACTGGGAAAACAAGCGCGAGATCACCCTGCTGCGCACCGCGAAGCTCGGCAACGTGCTCCTGCTCGAAGTCGGTGCCACCTGCGTCGGCTCCATCGTGCAAACTTACACGCCTGATGCTGCGATCGCGAAAGGCGACGAGAAAGGCTACTTCCGCTTCGGCGGTTCCTGCTTCATCACCATCTTCGAGCCGGACAAAATCCGCTTCGCCGATGATTTGATCGAGCACAGCCGCGCAGGTCGCGAAGTCTATGCCCGCATGGGCGACGTCGCAGCACGTTCGTAGTTCGGGCTTTAGTCCGTGCATGGAAGCTTGCAGAACGGGCACAAGCCCGAGTATCAGATGCTTCTTTGTAGCTCGGTATTCCGATACCGAGTCGGTGCCGTCGCGGAATCGGAATTCCGCGCTACAACGCCGCCTCGTCGCCAACGAAGTGTGAGAATTGCGGAGAAGCTTGATCTCAGTTTCGTGCCGACAAACTTCGCCGCAGAGCTTGAGAAATTGCGGCTTGGAAAAACGCCGCCGGTGGTTAACATCGCCGCATGACAACGACCTACCCACGCAGCAAAAAGGAGATCGACGACGAGATCAGGGCGATGCGCAAACGCCACAAGGAGATCATCAAATCGAAGGAGAGCGCCCTGGCGTTTCTCGTGCGTGCCGGGCTGGTGACCAAGAGCGGCAAGCCCACGAAGCCCTATCGCGATGACTGATGAACATTGTCTCCACGAGCAACGGTTCTGTGCTGATCGGCTACCACGGCTGTGACCGTGAGACCGGGGAGCGCGTGCTGGCTGGAGAAACGGAGCTGATCGCGAGCACCAATGATTACGACTGGTTGGGTCACGGCATTTACTTCTGGGAAAACGACCCGGAACGCGCCCTGAGTTGGGCACGATCCGTGTGGAAGCATGGCAAGAAGAGCCGTTCCACCGTGGCCGAGCCATTCGTCATCGGGGCGGTGATTCAGACGGGCAACTGCATGGACCTCATGCAGGCGCACTCGATCCGGCTGGTGCGCGATGCCTATGAACGGCTGCGAACCGTGTATGCGGAAGCCGGGACCAAGCTGCCGCAAAATCGCATGATTGCAGGTGAGCTGATGCTTCGGCGGCTGGACTGCGCCGTGGTGCAGTCCCTGCATCGTGATCGCGAAGAGGGTGGCTATGCCGCCTTCGACACCGTGCGGGCGGCGTTTCCGGAAGGGACGCCGCTGTATGAGACGGCGGGGTTTCTGGAGCGCACGCACATCCAGATTTGCGTGCGCCATCCGGTGAGCGTGCTGGGGTATTTCCGCATCAAGGGACGGCGGTGAGTTGAGGTGTGCCCCTCACGCCCGCGGATGAAACCGCCGATGCACGTCCTTCAGCCGCGCCTGATCGACGTGCGTGTAGATCTGCGTCGTCGAGATGTCCGCGTGGCCCAGCATTTCCTGGATCACCCGCAGATCAGCGCCGTTGTTCAGCAGATGCGTGGCAAAGCTGTGCCGCAGCAGGTGCGGATGCATCCTTGCCGGATCAATGCCGCACAACGCCGCACGTTCCTTGACGATCTGCTGGATGCGTGAGGTCGCGAGCAGCGTGCCACGCTTGGAAATGAAGATGTAACTCTGCGTTTTCGGCTTTACCAGCGCTGGGCGGCCATGTTCGAGCCAGGCGGCGATGGCTTCACGCGCGGCGACACCCACGGGCGCGAGGCGGGTCTTCGATCCTTTGCCCGTCACACGAATCCAGCCCTCTTCGAGACTCAGATTCTCCAGCTTCGCGTTCATCAGCTCGGATAAGCGCACGCCGCTGGCATAAAACAGCTCCAGGATCGCGCGATCTCGACGATCCAGCGGCTTCGTGCCGTTCACGGACTCGATCAGCTTCTGCACGTCTTGTTCATTCAACGAGTCCGGCAGATGCTTCTCCTGACGTGGCGGCAGAATCGGGTCCGCAGGATCGAAGGCGATGTGTTTGCGTGCGGTGAGCCAGCGAAAGAAGATTTTAAGCGCGATCAACTCAATGCGTGCCGAGGACGCAGCGATGCCGTCTTTTTTCCGTTGGGCGAGAAACCCGCTCAGGTGATCTGTCGTCACCGCGGCAACGCTTTCCGACTGATGCTTCATTTTGAACCACGACGCGAAAGCCTCCAGAAACCGGCGCACGAGGAGCTGGTAGTTCACGGACAGGCCGCGCTCCGTGGCGAGGTGTTGAATGAAGCCGTCGATGAGTTCCAGCACGCCGCAGCATGCCACGGCATCGGTTGATGACAAAAAATCATTGCCCTCAGGCACCGTGGGCGGCAAAGATGCCCCATTATGGCCTCCTACAACAAAGTCATGCTCATCGGCAATCTCACCCGCGACCCGGAAGTGCGTTACACGCCCAAGGGCAGCGCCGTCTGCGACATCGGTCTCGCGATCAACCGCGTGTACACCTCCGACAGCGGCGAGAAGGTGGAGGAAGTGACCTTTGTGGATGTGGTGCTGTGGGGGAAGACCGCCGAGCTGGCCGGCAAATATCTGCACAAGGGCCGTCCGGTGCATATCGAAGGGCGGTTGCAGATGGAATCCTGGGAGGACAAGGCCACCGGCCAGAAGCGCACGAAACTGAAAGTGGTGGGCGAGCAGATGCAGTTCCTCGGCAGCCCGCAGGGCGGCGACCGCGCACCTGCTGGCGGCGGTGGCGATGAAGAAGGCGGTTCCGGTGGTGGCGGCGGCTACAACCGCCCCGCTGCACGTCCCGCCCAGCGCCCCGCTCCGGTGCAGCAGCGCAGCGCCCCGCCGGCCCAAGCCAAGCCGCAGAACGACGACTTCGGCGAAGGCCCGATCACCGAAGGCATGGAAGAGGACGACATTCCGTTTTGAGATCGACCAGTAGGCGTTCTTGCCTGCTTGATTGGAAGACATTCTGCTACACAGCCGTTATCTGCGGCCCCGTGTTTCGTCCTGTTTTCATCTGCATTCTCACGCTTTCCACCGCTATGGCCGGATTCGCCGAGCCTGCGTCCTTTCGCAACGATGTAATGGTCGCCATTTCAAAAGCAGGCTGCAATCTCGGCACCTGCCACGGCAATGCGACGGGCAAAGGCGGCTTCAAGCTCTCGCTGCGCGGCCAGGATGCGGATCTCGACTTCAAGGCGCTCGCGCGTGAAGCCTCGGGCCGTCGCGTGAACCTGTTCGCGCCGGAGCAGAGCCTCCTGCTGGTCAAGGCGTCGAACAAGATCGCTCACGAAGGCGGCAAGAAGATCGATCCGCAGGGCTGGGAGTATCGGGTGCTGCGGGATTGGATCGCCGCCGGCATGCCGCGTGACGATGCGACCGCGCCGAAAGTCACGAAGCTCATTGTGACGCCCACCGAGGCCGTGTTGGACGAACCCACGGACAAAATTCAAATCACCGTGCAGGCGACCTTTGCTGACGGCACGCAGCGCGATGTGACGCCGCGTGCGATTTACGAGCCGCTGCAAAACGGGATCGTCGAAGTCAGCAAGAGCGGCCTGGTGAAGCGCCTGCAATTCGGCGAGCCATCGGTGCTCGTGCGTTTTCTGAATCAATCGGTGCCGGTGCGGCTGACGTTCGTGAAGGCGAATCCATCCTTCGCCTGGAGCAAGCCACGCCGTGAGAGCTACATCGACGCGCATGTCTTCAACAAGCTCAAGACCCTGCGCCTGAACCCCAGCGGCGTGTGCAGCGATGAAATCTTCGCGAGGCGTGCCTGGCTCGATCTCTGCGGCATGATTCCTCCGGCGGATGAAGCGCGCGCCTTTGCCGCCGACCCGTCGCGCGACAAACGCGCACGTTTGATCGACCGCCTCATGGTGCGGCCCGAGTTCGCGGATTTTTGGACGATGAAATGGTCCGACGTGCTCAAGGTCGAGTCCCGCACGCTCGACAAGACCGGCGTGCAGGCCTTCCACGACTGGATTCGCACGGCGATAACGCAAAACCGCCCGGTGAATGAACTCGTGCGCGACATGCTCGCCTCACGCGGCAGCACCTATCATGAGCCGCAGACGAATTTCTACCGCGCCAACCGCACGCCCGAAGCGCGGGCCACGTCGGCGGCGCAGGTGTTTCTCGGCACGCGGTTGCAGTGCGCGCAGTGCCACAATCATCCCTTCGACCGTTGGACACAGGACGATTACTACAACTGGTCCGCCGTCTTCGCCCAGGTCGATTACAAGATCATCGGCAACCTCAAGCCCCGCGATAAAAACGACAAACACGAGTTCAACGGCGAGCAGGTCGTCTTCCTCAATACCAAGCTGAACATCGAAAACCCGCGCACCGGCGACACGGCGAAGGCCAGATTCCTCGGTGCTGAAATGCCCAAGCTCGCTGACAAAGAAGATGAACTCCAAGCCGCTGCGAACTGGCTCACCAGTGCGCAGCATCCGCTGTTCGCCAAAGCGCAGGCGAACCGCATCTGGTATCACCTCATGGGCCGCGGTCTCGTCGATCCCGTCGATGACATGCGCCTCACCAATCCCGCCAGTCATCCAAAGCTGCTCGAAGAACTCGCGCAGGACTTCATCCGCAGCGGCTTTGATCTGCGCCATCTCATCCGCACCATCATGCTGAGCCGCACCTACCAGCTCGACAGCACGCCGAACGACACGAATGCCGCCGATCTCATCAACTACTCGCATCACCTGCCACGCCGCCTCAGCGCCGAGCAGCTCATCGATTCGCTTTATTCTTCATTGCGCGTCACGCCCGATTTCAACGGCTGGAATCGCGGCACTCGCGCCAGCCAGATCCCCGGACCTGCGAATGGACGCGGCAGCCCCGATCCCATGTCCCCCGAGGCTTTCCTCGCGCAGTTTGGCCGCCCGAAGCGCGAACTGAGCTGTGAATGCGAACGTGCCAGCGACACCTCCATCGGTCAGATCTTCCAGTTCATCAGCGGCCCCATCGTCAGCGGCGTCGTTTCGCAGAAATACAACCGCCTCGGCTCCTTGCTGAAGAACCCCGACCACGGTGCCGTCATTCGCGATCTCTACTGGGCCCTCCTCACCCGCGCCCCAACCGCCAACGAAGCCAAAGTCATGGCAGCCCTCCTCGCCTCCGCTAAAGACCGCCGCCTCGCGCTCGAAGACATCGCCTGGAGCCTCGTGAATGCGAAGGAGTTTTTGCTGTGTCGGTGAGGAATGAATCTTGAACAGAAGATAAGGAAGAGAACGAAGGTTCCAGATTCTGGAATCTTTGTTATCTCCGCTATCTTCTGTTCAAATCATTCCGGTTGATTGGCCCCAGGCAGCATCAGTCGATGAACACCCTGCTTGAGCATCTGCACATTGAAGTTGATGACGAAGCCCAATGGCAGATCGAGCAATTTCATGTAGCTCAGCCCTTGAGCCTTGTGAATGGGCAGCACATCCACAACGGATTTCAGCTCCACCAGCACGCAGCGGTTCACGATCACGTCGCAGCGCAACGAATCCTCAAACACGAGGTCTTTGTAGCGGATTTGCACCTGCCGCTGCTGTTCCACACTCAGACCACGCAATTTGAGCTCATGGATGAAACAGCGCTCGTAGATGCTTTCCAACAATCCCGGCCCCTTGTCACGGTGAACTTCCATTGCCGCACCAATGACAGTTTGGGTGATGGCTTCGGCTTGAAGATAAAGCGGGTGCATGCGGATAAGATTTGGAACAGAAGATAACGAAGAAAACAAAGTCCAAACCTCATTTCTTCGTTCTCTTTGTTATCTTCTGTAAAAATCAAACCAGCAGACTGCGTTCATTACAACCTCATGAAAGCAGCCATCCTCCTCACCTTCTTCGTCAGCGCCTCGCTGCTTGCTCAAACCGCCGCCCCTCAGCCTCCAGCGAAACCCAAAGGCCCGGCGATCCCGGCAGATGCACAATGGCATGATGTCACGACCTGGGGCGTGGAAGGCCGTGGCTGGGGAGATCAGGAGCGGAAGCGCTGGTATGATCGTCTGCCAGCAAAGGCGGAGAAGACCGTCACTCCGGCGGTGTGGGGATTGAGCCGTGACAGCGCGGGCATGATGGTGCGCTTCAAGTCGGACGCGAAGGCGATCTACACGCGCTATCAGTTGTCGAAGGCGAATCTGGCTCTGCCGGCGATGCCAGCGACGGGTGCGAGCGGTCTGGATCTGTATGCGCGTGATGACAAAGGCCAGTGGAAGTGGGTCAACTGCACGAAGCCGAGCCAGCAGAATGTCGAAGCCGTGGTGATCAGCGATCTGGCTCCTGGCGAGCATGAATTCGCCGCCTACCTGCCGCTCTACAATGGCATCGAGAAACTCGAGATCGGCGTGCCTGCGGGTGCGAAGTTTGAAGGATTGAAGCCGCGTGAGAAGCCTATCGTGTTCTACGGCACCTCCATCACGCATGGCGCGAATGCCTCGCGGCCCGGCATGGTTCACACAGCCATTCTGGGCCGCCATTTGGATCGCCCGGTCATCAACATCGGTTTCTCCGGCAATGGCCGCATGGATGCCGCCGTCGGCGATCTCATCAACGAACTCGATGCCGCCGCCATCGTCATCGACTGCCTGCCCAACATGGGTCCGGCAGATGTCACAGCCAAATGCGTCCCGCTAGTGAAGCAACTGCGCTCCAAACACGCCACCACACCGATCATCCTCGTCGAAGACCGTCGCTACACGAACTCCTGGATCACGCCCGCGAAGGCGAAATTCCACGACGACAATCACGCCGCGTTGAAAGCCGCCTATGAGCAGCTCAAGGCCGAGAAAGTCGCCAATCTGCACTACATCGGCGGTGATGCGCTCTACGGCACCGATGCCGAAGGCGCGAACGATGCCTCTCACGCGACCGATCTCGGCTTCCTGCGCCAAGCAGAAATCTTCGAGCCAGTGCTACGTGCGGTGTTGAAGTAGCGGAGCGCGAGTATTCTACTCGCCTCACTTTCCTGCCGCTCCGCACCACCAAGCGACAACGGCAAGCTCCATCGCCACCTCTCCGTGCCATCAAGTGGCGAGTAGGCTGCGCCATACTCGCGCTCCAGCTCACTTTCCGATCTTATACAGCGCCTTGTCCGTGCGGAGGAACAGGGCGCTGCCGTCGACGATGGGGCTGGCCATGAGGGAGCCGTCGAGGGTGTTTTGAGAGAGGATTTTGAATTCCTTGGCCGCAGCAACAACGGTGACGACGCCTTCGCGGCTGGCGAAGTAGAGTTTGCCGTCGGCGAGGATCGGCGAGGCACTGAACTTGCCGCCGATGCGTTCGCGGTAGAAGGCTTCGCCGGTTTTCACGTCCACACAGCTCACGATGCCGCCGTCATCGACGTAGAAGAGCAAACCGTGGTGCAACACAGGCGAGCACATCTTCGGCGCGTTCTTGTTGTTCCGCCACGCGACCTCGGGCGTCTTCAATCCGGCGAATTTGAGGGCGATGACGGCTGATTTGCCGAAGGCGGTGCTGAAATAAATCTGCTGGTCGTCAGCGACGGGCACGGTGGACATGGAGAAGCCGAGTTCGCCATAGTGGAGCTTCCACAGCTCTTTGCCGGTCTGCGGATCGTAGCCATAGATGTTGTTGGCGGCGGAACTGACGACGACGGGCTGACCGTTGATCGTGACGACGAGCGGCGTGCCATAAGCTTTGCGCTGCTGCGGACGCGGGTCCATCTCGCCGCTGCGGGGGGTCTTCCACGCGAGCTTGCCGGTGTTCTTGTCGAAGGCGGCGATGAACTGCTGATCGCTGCCGTCGAAGTGGGCGATCAAGCGGTCGCCATGCAGCACGGCGGTGGAGCCTGGGCCGTTTTCGTGCATGACGTTCAACTCCTCATTCTTCCACAGTACGTTCAGCGATTTCGTATCGAGAGCGACGGTGCCAAAGGAGCCGAAGTGCGCGTAAAGGCGGCCTGCTTCGAGCACCGGCGTCGGCGAGGCATAGCTGTTGAGCTGATGCGCCCACTGCGGGTCTTTGACGTTCAGCAGTTCGATGTCGTGAAGGATTTTGCCGCTGCTGCGATCCACGCACACTGCACGCAGGCTCACGGAGCCGAGAACGGTGAGCGGCTGGTCGCCCGTGTTCGATGCGAGGCGGTGTTTGGCTTCATCCGGCGTCGCAGCTTTCTCGATGGCGGTGGTGAGCCAGATCTGATCGCCCCACATCACGGGCGTGGAGTGACCACGACCCGGCAGCGGTGTCTTCCAGGCCACGTTGCTCGTCTCGCTCCAGGTTTCGGGCAGGCCGGAGGCGTTGGCCTGACCTTGAGCGGAAGGTCCGCGCCATTCGGGCCAGTTGCCGGCGTTAGAGACGGATGTCAGGACAAGAAGCGGGAGAAGAAAGCGGTGGATCATGGGCGAGAAAAACGTGGCAGGCAGCGACGAACTGTCTTTCACTGCGAATGACCATGCGCACGCTGTTTTTTCATCTCTTTCTGGCCGCATCGCTGCACGCGCAGACGCCCGCTCTCGAACAACTCATTGAGGTGCGTTCCGGCACGCTGCCGATCATCCTCACCGTGCCGCACGGTGGCACGTTGAAGCCGGACAACGTGCTGGCACGCCGCTACGGCGTCACGGGCATGGATGCCAACACGGTGCCGCTCTCTGAAATGATCATCGAGGAGTTGCAGGTGCTCTATGGCGGCAAACCACACGCGATTTTCTCCCGCCTGCACCGCACGCGGCTGGACCCGAACCGCGAGATCAAGGAGGCGGCTCAAGGTGAACCGACGGCTGAGGCGGCCTGGCATCGTTTTCACGACAGCGCTCAGAACGCGCGCGATGTGGTGATGAAAAAACACGGCCACGGCCTGCTGCTGGACATTCACGGCCACCGCCACCTCGACCAGCGGGTGGAGCTGGGTTATTTGATCAAGGGCGAGCTGCTGAAGGCCGGTGACGCGGAATTGAACGCCAACGCGGCGCTGATCGCGACGACGAGCATCCGCGAACTCGACCAGCGCTCGCCACAGAGCTTTGCGGCGCTGCTGCGTGGCCCGCAGAGTCTCGGCGGCTTGCTGGAGTTTCGCGGGTTTCGCTGCCTGCCGAGTCCGACGAAGGACAATCCTAGCCTGCTGGCAGGCTACTTCAGCGGTGCTTACGACGTGCTGGCGCATGGTTCGCGCGATGGCGGCACAGTGAGTGCGATTCAGGTGGAGTGCCCATGGAACAACGTGCGTGACCGGCCAGAAAACCAACGCCGCTTTGCACGTGCGCTGGCAGATTCACTCGGCGTGTACTTTGAGGTCCACTTTGGCCGGAAGCTGAAGTGATCCGGTCTTGGGTTGTGGCGTTCCAGGATCGGCTGGCTGCAATTTTTCCCAGCACACGTCGGCGACTTCTTTCTGCGCGAGGAAAACGCGAATTTGCGCGGGCGTGCTCGCGGCCCAGTCGATGGGGATGCGTTCGTCGCGCAGGCCTTTGCGATGCAACCAGCCGAAGAAGGCGATGCTGCCAAGGAGGGCGAGATTGAAGGGCAGACAGAGCGGCAACAAAGCGAGACGGAGCAGAGCTTCGCTAAGTGGTTCCCACAGGAGCGCGAGAGCGAAGGTGACGAACAGCGTCCACAAGAATGTTTTGAGGTTGAGGCGCAGGTAATGGCCGCCGAGGGCGAGGAAGATGACGACAATGTTCAGCGCGAAGGCGGTATCACCAAACACCGGCAGCCAGAGCGAGCCAAGCATGCAAACAGCCACAGCAGCGATGGCAATGAGTGCGCTGGTGCGTGAATGCCAGACGATGCCGATGAAGAACCACAGCCAGCAGAGCAAGACACGCGATGAGGTGAACTGAGCGGTGAGGCTGAGGTTGTTGGCGAGGAACTGACTCCACGACTTGGCGTAGTCCTGCGCGGCACCTGCGGGAAGAGTTTCGGCGAGGCCGGTGAAGGCATCGGCAAACAGCGGCGCGCACAAAGCGGCGGTGGTGAAGTGGCGGCGGGCTTCCTCGGGGTTGCCAGTCTGCATGGCGCACCAGCCGAGGCCGTCCCACGAGTCGGCGAAGAAGGAATCGAGTGCGACGGCGCGGCGGAAGGCGAGCGCGGCATCGTCGTAACGTCCTTGGCGGAAGCGGCTCCAGCCAAGGCCGTCGTAAGCATCGGCGACGCCGGTTTTGAGCGAGAGGACGCGGGAGAAGGCTGTTTGCGCGCCGGTTTGATCGCCACGGCGGTACAAGCTCCAGCCGAGACCGGCGCAGCGATAGGCCTCGGCCATGTCGCTGCTGACTTCGGTGTTGAGGAAGTGCTTTTCGGCTTTTTCGAAGCGATTCGTGAGCAGCGCGCGCCAGCCGCGCGTGAGTTCGGCATCGTGAACACCGAAGAAAATCAGCGCCATGATCGCGGTCCAGGCTGCGGCGACGTATGGCAGACTGAAGAGCACATAAGGCGATTTTTTCTCATGCATGCGCTCGGCGAGCGGCACAAAGAAGAACGCCATGCCTGTGCAGCCGATCGCGGTGGTGAGTGCCTGTGCCCAAAGGGGCACCTGCGGGAACAGCAGCCACAAAGCGCCGAGCAATGCGCCATTCACGCTGAAGAGACCGGTCTTGAGCACGGTGTCATCCTGCGCACGCCATGAAGCGAGCGCGGAGATGAGCAGCGCGCCGCCGAGGCTCATGAGCGCGGCTTCGACGGAAAGAATGAACAGGCCGATGAGCACGCACACGCCGGTGATGCGGTTGTTCGCCACGAGCATCTGCCCGTAACCACGCAGGGTGTGGTCGAGGAGGCGTTTCATGCGGCGAGGGGCAGTTCGGAGATCACGAGCGGCACCTTATGCGATCCTGCGGGTGCGGCAATGTTGGAGACGAAGGTGACCTGCAAATCGGCGTCGTTGGCGAGGGCCGCTTCAAGCGCACGTTTGACGCCGGTTTTGATGCGCTGGCGCGGCGCGTTGGTTTCGGCGACGACGCGGACTTCGAGCATGCCGGGCTGCTTTTGCACGACCTGATACTGCGCGAGGCCAGGGACTTCCTCGATGGCGTTGGTGATGATGTAAGGCGAGAGCAGCGTGCCGCTGCGAGCGCGGAGCATGGCGGCGCTGCGGCCTTCGATTTGACGAATGCTGCGCAAACTGGTGCCGCAGGGGCAGGGCGTGGTGTCCCAACGAGCGAGATCGCCGAGACCGCGATAACGGATGATCGGCGTGGCGGTGTTGGTGAGGTCGGTGATGACGAGGTGGCCGAGTTCATCGGTGGGGAGCCCGCTTTCATCGACGATCTCGCAGATAACGTTCGTTTCCGCGATGTGCCAGCGTGCATCGTGCGGACATTGGAAGGCCACGAGTCCGCCCTCGGTGCTGGTGTAGGTCTCGATGAGCCGGGCATTCGGGAAAATCTGGCCGAGCAGGTGACGTGTGTGGGCGTCGAGCATCTCGGAGGTGAGATGGATGAGCCGCGTTTTTTTCATGACGCGGTTTTGCACCTTCAAATCGAGCGCGATGGCTCGCAGCGTCGATGGATACGATGAAATGAACTCGGGAACGATGCTGAGGAGTTCACGTGTGAGTTTGGCAACCGGATCGTGGACAGAGAAGATTCGTGAATCCGGCACGGTGGTGCGCAGGAGATCAGCAGTTGCGAAGTCGATGCTGTCGGGAGCCATATCGACGAGGTAGAGGCCATTCGAGATCGGCTGTCCGCCGCACCAGTCGTAGAACAGCGCGGTGTTGCAGGCCATGTAGTGCCAGAGCGACGATTCGGTGCGCGCGATGCGTGCGGGAATGCCGGTGGAGCCGGAAGACGCAAGCCAGCGGACATCGTCGCGTGAGCGTTCTGGAGTGCGCCGGTCCTCCGGCGCTTTCGAACGTGCTACGGCCTGCGAAAAGCTCCAGAGGGCTGGAGCACTCCAGGACGCTGTCGCGCTAATCGGAAGCAATTCGTCTGCCGCAGCGGTGCGCAGGTCTTGTTTGGTGAGGATGGGAATCTTTTGAAGATCGTCCCAATCGTCGAGCATGCGCGGCTCAAATCCGGCGTTGGCAAAGAGGCGTTGATAGAGCGGGATGTGATCGCAAGCATGCTGGACAAGCGATTTGAGCGTGCGCCATTGATGCGCCCGCCGCTTGGGCATGCTCCAGCCGCGTTGCTCGATGACTTGATCGAGCGCGGCGTGGAGCTGATTGCCGCGGCTGCGGATCTGAGCGGGCGTGAGCATGGGAACCACCATGATCAACGCCGCCCCGGAGGTGCGGGCGGCGGGCCGGGATGGGTGATGGCGTAGCCATC
Source organism: Prosthecobacter sp. (assembly GCF_046154365.1). Classification (GTDB taxonomy): domain Bacteria; phylum Verrucomicrobiota; class Verrucomicrobiia; order Verrucomicrobiales; family Verrucomicrobiaceae; genus Prosthecobacter. The sequence continues at coordinate 130,760 of NZ_JBJXFV010000060.1, read as the reverse complement.
GCGTACGAAGTAGCCTTCGGGATTGATCTGCATGAGCTTCTCAAAGGCCGGCGCGGCGAGTTTGGCCTGGCCCTGGCTGATATGAGACCAGCCGAACCAGCTCATGGCGATGGGGTCTTCGGGTTGCAGCTTGTGCGCACGCTCGAAGTACACCTCGGCCTTGCGGTAGTCTTTTTGGTTGTAGAGGATTTCACCGGCGATGAGGAGCAGCGGGCGGTTGAACTGGTCGAGGTTGAGTCCGGCGCGCGCGGCACGGAGGATGTCGTCCGTTTTGTTCTGTGCCTGATATACGCTCACCAGGCCGAGATGCGGCGTCAGGGCGCGCGGCTCCTGCTTGGCGGCGGTGGTGTAGAACTGGACGGCCTTGTCGTAGTCTTTGTTGAGATACGAGAGCCAGCCGGCGCGCACTGCGGCGAGGTAGGTTTCGCCGCCGGCGCTTTTGAAGGCGAGGACGCTTTCGAGTGCGCCGGGATAATCACCGCTGGCTTCAGCGGTGATGGATTTCTGCCATGCTTCGGCGCTGGCGGCGAGTTTGTCGGCGGCATGCGCGGTCGTGATGAACGCGAGGGCGAGGATGAGGAGGTGTGGTTTCATGGTTGGGAGGGAGAGTGGTTTCAATCGCCGTTGGGCAGCGTGGGAGTGAAACTGGATTGCGTGAAGGTGAGGGTGTGTGATTTGAAATGCGCGATGAGGGAGGTGATGCCGTAAATGGGTTCGAGGGTGAACTCGATTTCATGCGGCAGATCAGCCGCAGCATCCGGCAAGGTGGTGCTGAGATGCAAACGCTGCGGGGTGGGATGCAACGCGTGGCGGGTGATGATGCGCTGCGTCTTGTGGCTGAGATAAGGTGAAACAGCGCCCGCCCATGCCCAGCCGTGCGACGCAGCATTCAGTGCGACACAATCCTCCCAGTTCATGCCGCTTTGATACGCGAACGGCACGGTGGGCATGGCGAACGAAAGGAGACGCAGGAACTGCGAATGGCCGCTGAGACTGCTCTGCGTGATTTGCAGGGCGTGGAGACCGAGGATGGCGGTGAGGCGGTCCTGGCCGCTTTGGAAAATGTAGCGGCCATTCTCGTCGAGCGTCGTTGTCAGACTCGTCAGGCTCGTCTGACCTGTCAGACGATAGGTGGCCACACCCGGCGCCAAATGGGCCAGCGTGCCCAGCACGGTGGTGGAGACCGTCGCGGGGGCGATGCGGGCTCCAACTTTGGGCACGCTGGCAAAGTTCCAGCGCACACCGGTTTCGGTGCGCGTGAAGTAGTTTGTGAGGCAGAAGGGCGTGGTGGGTGCGCCGGTCTCGGTGCTGGCCTGGGTGTGCAGATGAATGTGTGGCACGGGACTGCGGCCGGAGTTGCCGCAGTAGCCGAGCAAATCGCCCGCACCCACGCGTTGACCGGCTTTGACGACGATGCCGTGCTTCATGAAATGCGCGAGCTTCACGGTGCCGCCGTAATCAAGGCGCAGGATGAGATGATTGCCCCAGTTCTGCGCGAAGTTGCAGCCGCCAGGGGCGTTGTCGGCCACGCCGTCGATGACGCGAAGGATTTCACCGGTGCCAGGAGCACGGATTTCAAGGCCCTGCGTGTAGTAGCGCGTGAGATCGTCATCGCAGCCGGGCGGGCAGGCGTTGTCGGCGGCGTCATGCACTTCAAAGTCGAGCGCGTGCTGCCATTCGCCACGATGGCTGAGTTTGTCGTCGAAGCCCTGCGTGACAGTGACTTCGCGGGCGGTGGGCAGCAGGACATGCGTGTCATGGCGATGCGGGAAGCGTTCGTTCGCGAGAGCGAGTGCTGCGGCGGCAGCTTCAGGATTATCAAATGTGCCGACGGTGGGCAGCAGCGAGCCGCTTTTCTCACGCAGGCGTAGGCAGCAAAGCATGCTCCAGATGGTGAGCAGATACGGTAGCGGCAGGTATTCCCATCCGGAGCCACGCAGGAAGTGCTGCACGGCGGCGACGTGCAAGGCGGCGACGGCACCGGCGACAACAGCGAGGGCGAGACTGCTCCATGACGGCACAAAATACACCGCGCCGAGCGCCATGCCGGCGAGCAGGTAGTTGTGACCGGCAAACCAGCCGAGCCACTCGAGGCCGCAGGCTTCGAGCAGTCTGACGATGATGATGCCGCCCGCATAACCGGCGACGGCATTGATCATGGCAACGCGTGACCAAACGAGAATCGCCAGCGTGACGGCAATGCCGGCCCACACGTTTGGCAGAAACAAAATCGTGCCCATGCTGCGCAGAAACGCGGCGATGATGAATGGCAACGCCGGTTCATCCGGCAATCCCATGTCGAGCAGCGACGAAGCGGCGGCCCAGTGAGGAAAAAACGTGAGCAGCGTGCCGAAGGCGACGACAAACGCGATGCTGAGCGGCGGCAGACCCGCACGCAGCGGAAACCAGTGCCACAACGCCGCAGAAAGCAGCAGCGTGTAAACAGTGACGACGCCGAGCATGCCCCAGACCGCCGGAGCGGCGAGATCGGAGCCGCGCGTGATCCAGGCGACTGCGAGTGCGCTGAGGAAGACGTTGTAGAGCAGGGTGCCGTCTTTGCGCATCGTCGCGGGAAGATGCAGGAGTTTCGAGATCAAACTGCCGAGCAAGCATGCGCTGATCGCAAGGGCGAAGTAGCGCGGCATGAACAGCAGCGATGCACACAGCAGTGCTCCCGCTTTCCAACTACCGCAGAGGAAGATGGCGCTGGCGGCACGGGCGACTTCGAGCAGTGGCGTGGTGAGTGGCGTGAGTTTGGTGAGAAGATGACGCACCGCCGTTGATACGACGGTGAATCGTTGTCTCAACGGGATTGAGACGGGTTCTTCAAGAATGGCCATCTCTAGGAGGGGGGATGGGGCTTCTGGGTTCACGGTGGTGGGTGGGATCGTCCTCGAACTCGTCCTCGATCAAATCGGGTTGAGAGGAGATGAAATGAACGAGTTAGGGGTGGCTTGTGAGACAGTCGTGATTGCGAAGCGGAAGAATCGAGGACGAGTTCGAGTAGGAGGACGAGGACGAGTTAATTGCGCGGTGCGGTGAGGAGATGATCCGGCACTCGCTCCAGGCGCTGCACGTAATCGAGGTCTTCTTTTTCGCGGATGACATCGACACGACCGTCGAGGCCGATCATGACGACGGCCGGGCGGTAGGTGATGAACTGCATGCTCTGGGTGATGTTGTAAGCGCCGACGGGATGCATGACGAGAAGATCGCCCGTGGTCATGGCGGGCAGGGAGACTTGCTCGCGGATGACATCAATGTTCATGCAGAGACAGCCGTAAAGTTTGATGGGCTGCGGCGCGGCTTCGCGGATGGCTTTGGCCGGCTTCACGTTGAAACGATACCAGTTGCCGCTGTAGAGCAGGTTGATGCCCGCATCGACGACGTAGGCCGCGCTGTTGGTTTCATGCACGTAAGCAGGTGCTTTGGCGGCCTTGCCAGCGAGCGTGATCGGACCTGATGCGGTGGTTTGCTTCACGGCGACGATGCTGGTGATGAGATAACCGGCTTCATCGACGAGGGCGCGGCCGCTTTCGAGATAGAGACGCGGACGTCGGTCGCGTGGCAGCGTGTTGAGCACGCCGGTGATGGCTTCGGCGTATTTTTCGATGGGCGGAACGATCTGCTCAGCGGGTTGATACGCGTAATGCAGCGTGCTGAGCGATGGAAAGCCGCCGCCGAGATTGAGGTAGCGCAAGCTCCAGCCGTAGCTCTCGCGGCAGCGTTCCATGAGCGTGACGAGCTTCTCAGCGGCGACTTTGTAGGCGTTCGGTTCGAGGATGTAGGTGCCGATGTGGGTGTGCAGACCTTGCAGGCGCAGGCGGCCTTTGCTTTCGGCGATGCGGCGGATGGCACGCCAGGCTTCACCGTTTTCGACGCCGAAGCCGAACTTGCTCCACACCGGCTGAATTCCGGCATCGAGCCAGCAGCGGATGGCGATGTCGATGCTGCGGTTTTGTTCTTTGGCAATGGTGTCGAGCAGCAGGAGTTCATCCCAGTGATCGACTTGGATCATCGCGCCTTCAGTGGCGGCAAGCTCGAGCCCGGCGCGGGATTTGTGCGGGCCGTTGAAGATGATGTCACGGCCGGCGACGCCGTTGCGGCGGGCTTTTTCATATTCGAACTCGCTCACAACCTCAGCGATGCTGCCTTCGCTGTGGAAGACGCGGCAGATGGCGTTGAGGTAGTTCGTCTTGTAGCTCCAGGCGAAGCGGGTGTTCGGGTAACGGCTCTCGAAGGCTTCACGAGCACGGCGGATTTTTTCACGCAGCGTGCGTTCGGAGAAGACGAACAGCGGCGAACCGAAACGAGCGGCGAGATCGGCCACAGGCACGCCGTCGATGCGCTCGCAGACGTTGTGGTTGAGACCATGCGCGTTGCGATTGCGGTTGGCCGCGCTGTTTTGACCGCTGAGGTGGCGGGTGATCGTCGGCGGAGAGTAGGGGAGGAGCGTTTGCATGGGAGGATGCGAGGTGAAGTGCTCAGTCAGGAGTGCTTAGTGCTCAGAGCTGGCCTGCGAGTGCCGTGGTGCCTGAGGTGCGACTGAGCACTGAACACTGAGCACTTCGGTCTGCCGGATAAGTTGGCCGGTGGTGGTCAATGCGGCGAGATCGCGGATATCGCCGGTCATGTCGATGGCATGGCGGATGAAGAACTTGCCGGGGGTGGCGCGGCGCAGCGGCTCACGAGGCTGCCAGCCGAGGGCGAGTTCGAGCGCGGCAGCGGGCAGGTTGCAGCTCAGCGTGGAGGGGAAGTCGCACCAGGCGGGGAAGCGCGGGTTGATCTCGATGAGGCAGTATTCGCCGCGTGGGCCGTCGGGTTTGACGAATTCGAGTTCAAACGGGCCGTTCCAGCGCAGTTCGGCGATGAGTGATTGCGCGATGGCGTCGAGCTGCGGATCACGCACGACCATGCCGCCGAAACCTTTGCCGCTGGCGGTGCGCAGCATCTTGCGCATGGAGCAGGAGCCGAGGATGTGGCCGCGGCCGTCGCCGAGACCGATGACGTTGTATTCCTCGCCCTCGATGCGCTCCTGTACGAGCACGGGAGCACCCCATTGCTCGATCATGTGCCAGTAAGCGGCTTCGCGGGCTGCGGGAGTGCTTGCGAGCTGCGCTTCATAGTAACGCCCTTTGACGAAAACATTGCCGCCGAGGGTCGCAGCGGCCTGATGCAGCGAGTTCACATCGTTCACGGCGATGGTTTGCGGCGTGCGGCAGTGCGTGCGCTCGCACAGCTCCGAGAGCTTCGATTTGTCACGGCACTGAAAGCTCTGCGCAGAAGGCAAACAGGCGTGGATACCACGCTCGCGGAGTTTTTCAGGCGCTTCAACCAGCGGACCCATCTCGGCATCGAGGCAGGGAATCAGCACGTCAAAGCGCTCGATCTCGCGGATGGCATCGAGGCGCTGCCAAAATGCCTCCACGCCCGCGCCGGGGTAGGCCATGGTGAAAGCGGCATCAGGCGCGTCTTCCTCGCTGAAGAGGCCGCTTTCGAGCGAATCATAGACGAGGCCGATGATACGCAGCTCAGGATACACACGGCGCAGGCTGCGGATGACCGCAGAGCCGGGCTGGGGGTTCTCACCGCGATGCAGACCGGTGACGGCGATGATTGGGGTGGAGTTCATGGTTCAATGTTCAAAATTGAATGTTCAGAGTTCAATGTTCCGAAGTCAGGCCGAGATGCGCGAGTTCGGCGAGGAAGGACTCGAGATCGCGCTCGGCGGTGCTGCGGGCGACCTCGAAGGTCGCGGTGATGCGGTCGAGGATCTGCTGGCGATTAAGTTTCTCGCTCAGCGACTGCATGACGAGCAGCGCCGTAGGACTGGCGGTGAAAAATTCGCCGGTAGTGGCATCGAAGCCGAAACCGTCGGCCTGCCAGGTGACGGTGTGGAAGGTGAAGCCGGAGGTGCTGGGAGTGACGGGAAGAATGGGAATGATGGCCGGCGACTGGTGGCCATTGTGGCGCGGCAGAGCCGGAGGAGGAGCGGGGTTCATGGATGCGGTTGGTTGAATCACACCGCATAGAATCCCGGCCGGTTAACACCAGCGTGGGGGCAAAGATGAATAAGCGTTTATTTTTGGCCTCCCGCAGATGCGGAGTGCCTATTTGTCGAGCGCAGGCAGGTCAGATCGGATCAGCAGTTCGCTGGCCCGCTGGCGTTGCTGATGCCAGACCTCGTCAGGATCGGTGGGATCCTTCCACGGGTTGTGGGGTCGCTGCCACCTGCTGCCGAACTCGAGGGAGTCCTTGAGAGGAGCATAAGACTGGAGCACGGGGTGTGTCGGCCTGGGCGGAGCTTGTTCCGGCTCAGCGATGATCGATGAGGATTCTGGCTGGAGTTCGGACCGTTGGCCGACTCTCCATGCCTGGGCGAGAACCAGCAGGCTGACCGCGATGATCACCCCCCTGGTTAAATGTGAGGATGTCGTTTTCATGGGGAAAAGGAAGGCTCATTTTCGTGCTCTGCAAGCCCTCCTTTGGCCGCATCTGCAAGGTTGAAGCACCAGGTTGAAGCAGGGTTGACGCCCCGCCGCCTTGCGCGTAGCCATCGCGCCCATGAGCACGACACGCACGCAGGGCATTTCACTGATCACGGCCACGGCGGTGGTGGTGGCGAACATGATCGGCACCGGGGTCTTCACCTCCCTAGGCTTTCAAGTGGGCGATCTGCCGTCCGGCTTCACGATCATGATGCTCTGGCTGGTCGGCGGCGTGTGCGCGTTCTGCGGCGCGGTGTGCTATGGCGAGCTGGCGGCGGCGCTGCCGCGTTCCGGGGGCGAGTATCACTTTCTCTCGCGCATTTTTCATCCAGCGGTCGGGTTTCTCTCCGGCTGGCTGTCGATCACCGTCGGCTTCGCGGCGCCCATCGCGCTGGCAGCGATGGCCTTCGGCAAATACTTCTCCACCATCTTTCCGCATGCCCCGGTGACGACGTGGTCGCTGGTGATGGTGTGGGTCATCACGCTGGTGCATGTCGGCGGCATCCATGTGGCTGCGCGCTTTCAAAATCTGGCCACCTGGCTCAAGGTGGCGCTCATCGGCGTGTTCATCGGCGCGGGCTACTGGCTGGCGACGGGGCAGCCGGTGCGGTTCACGCCGGCGGCGGATGATTTGCAACTGATCGGCAGCAGGCCCTTTGCGGTGAGCCTCGTGTACGTCATGTACTCGTATGCGGGCTGGAACGCGGCCACTTACATCGTCGGCGAGATTCGCAATCCGCAGCGCAACGTGCCGCGTGCCATCGCGCTGGGCACGCTGCTCGTCACCGTGCTCTATCTGGCGCTGAACGCGGTGTTTCTGCATGCCGCGCCGATGAGCGAACTGGCTGGCAAGCTGGACGTGGGCCACGTCGCCGCCGAGCACATCTTTGGCATCACCGGCGGCAAGATCATGTCCGGGCTCATCTGCCTGGGCCTCGCCTCCAGCATCAGCGCGATGACGTGGCTGGGGCCGCGCGTGCTGCACACGATGGGCGAGGACATGAAAATTCTCGGTCCCCTGGCCGAGTGTGATCAGCGCGGTGTGCCCGTCACCGGGCTGTTTGTGCAGCTTGCCATCGTCATCACGCTGCTGCTCACCGCCAGCTTCAACACCGTGCTCACGGCGGTGCAGTTCAGCATTCAGCTCGGTTCGTTTGCCACGGTGGTGGGTCTCATCGTGCTGCGGTTCAAGCAGCCCGATCTGCCGCGTCCGTATCGTTGCTGGGGCTATCCGTTCACGCCGCTGCTGTTTCTCGCCATCAGCCTGTGGATGATGGTGTTCCTCATGCTCGACACCGTGACGCGCGAGGCCTCGCTCTATGGTCTGGGCTTGATTTTGCTCGGCTGGATCATTTACCTCGTCTCGCCGCGTACTCCACGTGCCGCATGAAAAAATCCCTCATTGCCCTGCTCGTTCTCGTTCAATCCGCCGTCGCGGAGCCACCCACGCCGAATGATCAGGCCCGCTTCCTCGCCGGACTGCCGCAGGAAGGCTCGCCGCTGGCGCAACTGGCCATGCGGGGCGAGTTTAACTCGCACGCGAAGGAACTCGATGCCGCCTGGGCCGATGCGGAGGAGCGTCAGCTCACGCCAATCCGCGCATGGGCACCGCTGGGCCTGCCAGAAGCCGTCAGCGACACCGCACCGCTGCTCTATGTCTTCAGCGGGCCGGATTTCCTGCACGCGCACACGTTCTTTCCGAACGCCTCCACCTATGTGCTGGCCGCTGTCGAGCCCGTGGGCCTGCCGCCGGATGTGACGAAGCTCAGCGAGGGCGAACTCGGCGCCTCACTGCGCAATTTGCGCCACTCGATCAACGCCTCGCTCAGCTTCAGCTTCTTCATCACCGCCGACATGAAGAAGGATCTGCAGGCCACGAAGCTCACCGGCACGCTGCCCGTGCTCTATGTCTTCCTCGCCCGCTGCGGCTGTCACATTCAAAACGTCGAAAACATCTGGCTCGATGCCGAGGGCAAGGTCTTGACCGACAAGGAAACCAAGACACCCGGCGCACGCATCACCTTCCTCGGCACCAAAGGCCAGCCGCAAACGCTCTACTACTTCGCCACCAACATCGCGAGCTGGTCCCTCAAGCAGGACGCCTCCTTCCTGCGCTTCTGCGATGGACTCGGCATGATGAACGGCTTCACCAAGTCCGCGTCGTATCTCATGCACCTCAGCGAGTTCACCACGATCCGCGATTACCTTCTCACCCACTGCCACACGATGACCCAGGACGACTCCGGCATCCCCTGGCGCGATTTCCCGCGCGACACCTGGGATGTGAGGGCCTTCGGCTGGTATCCAGGGCCGATCGCCTTGTTCAAGCAGCACTACCAGCCCGAACTTGCCGAGTACTATCGCAATAACGAAGTCCCCGCGATCCCCTTCGGCATCGGCTACCAATGGCGGCCCAAGCAGAGCACGCTGATCTACGGCGTTTCGAAGACGATGGTGCGCAAGGCGATTCCGGTGGTGGAGGAACCAGCGGCTCAGCGCTGAATTGATTGAACCGACTGATAAACTTCAGGGCTGTCAGGATCACCTCCCTGATCTGAGCTTGCTAATAACGTCTCGCTCCCGGTCTTTGGCTTCTTGGTCTTTGGCATTCATACGCGCGACGATTGCCTCCAATTCTTTTTTCGAGCCGAGCGACAGGGCGTCACAAATCCGAGCATCCACTGCCCCTCTCGGTATTTCCTTGTTCATGTCGTGTTTGTTCACAAGCTTGAGGCACTGGTTTAACCGCTGCCCGAGTTCTGTTTCGGGAATGACTCGAAGCGCGTAGCTAAAACCATCAAACGGGCTGATCCAAACGGTGGGATCCCCGTTAACCGTCAAACCGGAAGGAGGAGTCGCCAAGAAAATGGTCATGCGAATGTTTTCACCCATCAACAACACAATGCTTTCGATCCGAGGAGACATAGAGACAGGAGAATTCTTGACCTCGACCGGCTTGCCGTGAGACAGGCTATCTCGAACAGTTTGCGTCAACTTGGCAAGCAGGGCGTCTTCAAACCGTCCATGCTGAACTGGTGCCTCTTCGGCGGAAGCAGAATTGACGGCTCCTGGAATGACGATCATCCCCCACATCGCCATCAATCCACATAACTTTTGAAAAGCAGTTTTCATGGCTAAACAGAGTGGCCGCACTCTGGCGGGTTGGAGAACAGTATCTTATTGAGGCTTCGCAAACAACAGCCGCAGCATCTCAGCATCATTCGGCTTTGAGTCCTTCGCCAGTCGCACGATGATGAGTTTCCGCGACGGCACGATGTAGATGCGCTGACCGTAAGAGCCGATGCAGGCGATGAGATCGGCGGGGGCGGCGCGGCAGAGGCAGGCGTTGCGCCAGGACTGTTCGTGCCATTTTTTGTCGAGTAGAGACTCCACATCGACCTCGCGGGCGGACTTGGATTCGCCGGCGTGGTTGTTCCAGAAGCCGAAGCCGAAGGCGCGGTTGGCGTCGCTGGGTTTGAGCGCGGCGACGATTTCCTCGTGCTTGAGCAGCCAAGAGCCGAGTTCCGACCACTGGCGGGCGGTCTGCATGAAGCCGGCGGCGAGCAGCGGTGCGCCGTGCTGGTCCGGCAGGTAACGCTGCGTGCCGAGTCCGAGCGGACCGAGCACCTTGCGCTCCAGATAGCGGGTGGGTGACTGCTTTTTCTCCCGCAGCTTCCGGGCAAGCAGCTCGTGATACACCTGCAAGGCCGCCGGACCGTAGATGAAGGACTTGCCGGTCGTGCCGACGAGCGCGGCCTTCAGCGCTGAGGCGGTGCGGTCGTTGTAACTGTTCTCATGCAGACCAAAGAGCGGCTCCATGCCGCTGCTGAAGTCGAGAAGCTGCCGCACGGTGATTTTGCTGCGACGCTTGTCGTCCTGCCACTCGGTGATCGTGTCGCTCACGCGGTCATCCAGTTTGAACAGCCCGTCTTTCTCAGCAGCGAAGGCTGTGAGGCACCAGAAGGCCTTGGTGCCGCTGTAGATGCGGTGCGGCTCGCGTTTCGTGTGCCCGTTCGTGTAGGACTCGTGCAAGATCTTGCCGTTTTGCTTGATCAGCAGCGCATGACCGCTGTGCGCGGCGGAATACGCTGCTGCGGCCTGAATGCGATCCGCAGGCAGCGGCTCGACAGCGGGCGCGTGCGTGAAAAAAGAAAGGAATGCCAGGATGCGAACCATGCGCGGGAGATTAGCCGCAATTCTGCCGTGAGGGCAAGCACGGCTGACAAATGACCAACCGACCAACAGATTTGCCGCAGAGGGGCAAAGCGGCAGAGATGGCAGAGTGAGAATACTGCTGCTTCACCACCGAGGTCACAGAGAAGCACCGAGGTTTCATGACAATGACTCTGGTCATCCTCTGTGTCTCTCTGTGGTTGATTCAAAACTCTGCCTCCTCTGCTCCTTTGCCTCTCTGCGGCAAATCCTAACGGCCTCGGCTTCCTGTTCCGCAGGTGCCGGTGGACAATCCGCCTTTGCATCGCATCATCCGCACGCATGCGCATCCTCCTCGTCGAAGACCAGGCCAAACTGCTGTCCTTTGCCAAAAAGGGGCTGGAGGAGCAGGGCATCCAGGTGGACGCGGTCAGCGATGGCGATGAGGCCTGGGAAATGGCCACCACGGTGCCGTATGACGCGCTGGTGCTGGACATCATGGTGCCGGGCCGCGATGGCCTGAGCATCCTGCGCGGCCTGCGGGAGAAGCGCAACACGGTGCCGGTCATCCTGCTCACCGCACGCACGACCCTGCCGGAAAAAATCGAGGGCTTGAATCTCGGCGCGGATGATTACATGACGAAGCCGTTCTTCGTCGAGGAACTGGCCGCACGCCTGCGCACCGTCGTGCGCCGCAAGGCCGGTGAGACCAGCCATCTGCTGCGTGTCGAGGATCTCTGCATGAACCTGCTCGAACGCAAAGTGAGCCGCGACAGCGTGGACATCGAGCTGAGCACGCGCGAGTTTGAACTGCTGGAGCATCTGATGCGCAGCCCCGGCCGTGTGTTTGGCCGCATGCAGATCTATGAGCACGTCTGGGGCTACAACATGGACCCCGAAACGAATCTTGTGGAGGTGTACATCCAGCGCCTGCGCTCGAAGATCGACAAGGACCACGACAAGAAGCTCATCCGCACCGTGAGAGGTGTGGGTTATGCGCTGGGTGGTGCGTGAGGAAGTGAAAGCCGCTGTGGATCGCAGCGTAGTGATCAGCGCTTATGATGACTCCCGAAAACCAATTTCTCCCGCAGATTCAGACAACCCGCAGATTATTTCCCCTCTGGCAATCTGCGGGTTCCCTGAATCTGTGGGAATACTTTCTGGTTTCCGGATGTGCCCTTATGAGATGCTCCAACTTTGTTCTCGCCCAGTTGTTGCTCGGGGCAGTCGTTCACGCCCAAACCCCGCCAGAACCTCTCGCGTGGCCGCCGGGTTACTTCAATGCACGCACGGCCACGGATGCAGCGAAGCCGCAGCCTGCGGCGACGGTGAAGGATCTGAAGCTCGCACGCACGCATCACAGCATCAGCATCGAGTGGCACATTGATGGCGACACGGATCACGACGCGGCCTGCAAAGTGAGCTACAAGCGCGATGACGAGTCCGCATGGCATGAAGCGATGCCGCTGATGCGCGTGGATTACTTCGGCTGGTATGACACCAAGCCCGCCGCGAAGCCTTTCAACATGCTCGCCGGCAGTATTCTGTTTCTGCGGCCCGGTGCGGTGTATCAGGTGCGGCTTACGCTCAGCGATCCTGACAGCGCGGCACCGGTGGAGGAGACGAAACGCATCCAGACGAAGCCGTGGCCGAATTTCGCCAAACCTGCGCGCACGCTGCATGTCATGCCGCTGGATCAAAGCGGCAGCAGTGGCGATGGCTCGGCGGAAAAGCCGTTTCGCGGCCTGAAACCGGCCTTGGCTGCCGCGAAGCCGGGCGATTTGTTCCTGCTGCATGCCGGTGGCTACGGCGAGACAGAAATCAATATCAGTGGTGTGCAGGGCACAGTCGAAGCGAGCACCGATCAGACACGCTACATCGGCTTCAAGGCCGCTGGCGATGGTGACGCGGTGTTTCATCAACTCCGTGCCAGCGGCAGCCATCTGTGGTTCGAAGGTCTCACGTTCAAGCGTGGCGACTCGCCCAATGGCCTGAAAGGCGGCGAAGGTTGTGAAAACGTGGTCGTGAGCGGCTGCACGTTTCGCGACTTCCACTACTCAGTGTTTCTCTCGAAGGGCTGCGCTGGCTGGCACATCGCCAACAACGACATCCTCGGCGACACGGTGAAAGGCATTTCGGGCGAAGGCGTGGAGCTGAACAAATCCTCGGGCCACACCGTGTGCTACAATCGCATCGGGCGCAGTGCGGACGGCATTTCGTATCCAAACACGAACTGCGATCTGTTCGGCAACGACATCTTCGACATGTCGGACGATCCCATCGAGCCGGACTACGGTTACGCGAACATCCGCATCTGGGGCAATCGCCTGCACGGCCACACCGGCATCACCTTCCAGCCGATGTATTGCGGCCCGTGGTACATCGTTCGCAATCATTGCATCTCCAAAGGCAACGTCTTCAAGCTGCGCGTGCAGGATCGCTTCGTCTGCGTGAACAACACCTTCGCCGCCTGGAGCGTGCCTGTGCCACATGCTCATGGACTGCTCACTTCATTCTCCCGGAACAACATCTGGATGCACCTCGGCGGCTCCGAGTTTCTGTGGCAATCGAACGCGCAGACTGACGACAAAAAGCGCAGCTACAGCATCAAGTATGTGCTCTACGACTCCCCCGTCGCAAATTGGAAGACCGATGTCGATCACGACGGCTTCGAGTTCAGCGCGGCGAAGCCAATGAAGGGCAAAATGAATCCGTGGATGCTGCACAACCAGCGCTACTACGACCTGCCATCGCTCAACGCAGCCATCGGCATCGAGGCCCATGGACGCGTGCTGGATCGTGCAAAGGACTTCGTCGCATTCACTGTGAGCCAGGAGATGCCGGGCAAAGATGCGCCGCTGATCAAACTCAGCGCGCAAAGCCAAGGCAAAGACGCTGGCGTCACGCTGCCGAACATCGCCGAGGAATTCGACGGCCAGTCACCTGACTTGGGAGCATTCGAATCAACGGTGCCGCATTTCGGCCCTCGTGACGATCCCGCTGCGGTGCCGCTGCAGTGGGTGCTCAAACACCAGCGCTGAATGGAGCCTTGCCTTGGCAACATGGTACGGTGAGGATACGAAATGACCTATGAAACTCCGCCTCGATCTGCTCAAGCACCTGACCACGGAAGACGTGATGGAGGAGGTGTTGACGACGGTTCACCGTTTCAAACCCGAGCTGCTTTTCTCCACAACTTGAACTGGCAATCTGTTGTCGGCCTCAATCGAGGAGCGTGTGAGCGAGGAAGCTCGCAACACGGCTTTAATTCAGAAGCTCACGCATTGTGCGCAGTAGGCTGGGAAGCCATCCGCAGCCAAGAAATGACGCTGGTGGAGGCACTGAATTTCCTGCGCGGCAGCCACCGCAAAGCGTCTTTCCTGTTCTTCAATGGCAACTCGTTCGCGGACAGCGGTCGTCGTCTAATGGAACCCACCCACCATCTTCCGCTATGAACCGCCGCACCTTGAAAGACAACCTGCTGAATCTTCACGGTGACGCGCTGGCATGTTTGACGAAACAAATCGTCCCACTGGCGCAGCGTTCAGGCACCACGAAGTCTGATCGTGCGCGCACGCTGGAGCGCCACCTGTGTCGTGACTGGCGAGGCTTCGTCGCGGGTCTCGGTGATGCAGAGCGGGCGTTCCTGGCGTGCTCCGTCCACCAGGAGCGGGTGCCGAAAAACAGCGTGTTCGCGGCACTTACCGGTTTGGCCGCGCCATCACTGCGCAGTGACGGCTATGGTGCGCGCACGACCATCAGTAAATTGAACGCGGTGATCGTGTGGCCCGATTATCGCGAGCGTGATTCCATGACTGTCCATGTCGTCGCCGAGGCGGTGGAGCCGTTGCGCCAGATTTTGCCGCCGCCTGCGCGGCCCGTGGCGAAGGTGACGGAGGAAGCTCAGTGGGCGCGGGAGACGACGGTGGATGGCGCGCCATGCAGACGCTTCGAGACAGCGGAGGTGGCACCGCGTGAGATGGTGCGCGTGCTGCGGCTCATTCAGGGCGGCAAAATCAAGGTGACGCCCAGTTCACGAAGGCCCACCGAGTCGAGTGTGCGACTGCTGGCTGCCGCGCTGCTGGTTCCTGACTTCGCGCTGGAGACTGAGGTCACGCATTTCTTGCGGTGGGAAAAGCAACCGCCCGGCGCGGTGCGCGCTCATGCCTGGGCAGTGATCGCACAACAGGCGGGATGGGCGAAGATCAGATCCGGCGCGCTCGAACTCACGGCGCGTGGTAAGGCTCTGGCGATGCAGTTTGATCCCACCGCGCTGCGCGATGCCGTGTCGTGCATCGCGAGTGATGATACTTTTGACGAACTCAACCGCATCCCGGCCATCCTCGGACAGGGCGGCAAACAGGCCTCGCGTTTTCTCAGTGCTGTGAGCGGGCGCAAGGCGGCTCTGTTGAAAGCGATGGCGGAGAGCTTCCCCACGGGTGAGTGGATCAGCTTCGATGAAGCCTTCCGTCTCACGCTCTGCACGGGCGGATATGAGATCGTGAAAGGTGGCGTGTATGATGTGCTCTATCTTGGGGATAAGCAGTACGGAATGATTCAGGATGACATCGGCCTTCAGCGGCAGTTTGCGCGGGCATTCATGATGGAGACGCTGGCCACCCTCGGCATCATCGATGTGATCTACTGCGCGCCGCATGGCTGCTGGCCGGAGCTGGGGGATGAAGCGGGCGCGGAAAGAAACACCTATCTTAGCCGCTATGACGGCCTGCTCCAGGTGCGGCTCAATCCCGCAGGTGCCTATGCGCTGGGTCGCATCGAAACCTTCGCTGCACCCGCGCCCGCAGCCCCGAGCCTGCAGGTGTTGTCGAATCTGGAGATCGTGCGCGGCGATTCCAGCGGTGGTCCTGGGGATGATGCGATGCTGGAGCAAATGGCCGTGTGTGTCGGCGAGAACCACTGGCGGTTGGATGCCGCCGCGCTGTTGCACTCGATCGAGTCCGGCGCACGCGCTGTCGAGATGCGCGAGTGGCTGGAAAAAGCGTCCGGCCAGGCACTGCCGTTCGCCGCCGCGCAATTCATCGAAGACGTTGCGAGCAAGGCCGCCGCTTGCATGAAGGCCACCGAGGGCATCATCTTTGAATGGCGTGATGAGGATCACGCGCAGTACATCGCCAGCAGCACCAGTGGAAAACGGAGTTGCCTGTACCTTGGCGGCAACCGCCTGCTTGTGCTCAAGTCCCACATGGCGGAGTTCCGTCGTACCGTGCGCGCGCTGGGCCACTTGCTGCCCGAGCCGTGACCAGCCGGAGATGATGAGGCATCAGAGCTACAGCCGATCAAATGCCCGCAACTCCTCCGCCCACTCAAACAACCAGCGATCTTCGGGAGCGATGACGGGCTGCTGATTTCGCGGTGGACCCGTCACTGCAATGATCCAGCCGCCGTCTTTGGCCGCCACCGCGCCGGGATCGGCTCCCATGACTCGCATTGAATCACCGAGCTGCCAGTTTGAGCCATCAGTGCTCGTGGCGGTGAAGACGCCTTCACCGGTGCCGAAGAAAGTCATCGTTTTGCCATCCGACTGCGCATTGCCGAGCCAGCGGCGGCGGCCTTCGACTTTCACGTCATCGGCGCGGGTGAAGTTAAGTCCGTCGGTGCTCGTGGCGTGATAGCCGATGCCGTCGGTAGGCTGCATCTGTGGGCCGTTGTTGGGGCGCTGGCCGGGCTCGGGTTGTTTACCGTTATCGGGTGAGTAGAGATGAAACACGCCCTGATGCAGAGCCATGGCGCAGTCGATCACCGAACGGCCTTCGATGGTGAAGCGCACGCCGGGTTCGAAGGTGTACTCAATGCCATCGCCTGAAATCGCCGAATGAATGCGCGGCAGATCTTCATCGAACTGACGTCCGCGCAGCGAGGTGAAATACATGCGCACACGACCATCCGGCAGCGGCACGAGCGTGGGGTCAAACGGGAAGCGCATGCCTGCGGGCAGGCCTTCGAGCTTCATCACCACCGCAGGCGTCCACGTTTTGCCTTCATCAGAGGAGAAATGAATGGCCACCTTGTCGAATGAAGCGGGATCGTTCTCCGGGAAGTGCTGATGTGCGGCGATAAGCCGACCATCCTGCATGCGATTGAGCGTGGGAACACCGGCACGCTCGAACTTCGCGAGTTTTCCGATGCTGCCGTCTGCTTTGGCGTGATACACGAGCACGTCGTTGTTCCAGGGGCCGTTTTGCGGCAGCGGCTGGTTCAGCGGCGGAAACGGCACGAGCGGGTTGAACAACTCGGAGAAAAAATCCTGCGCCGATGCGGTCGTGAGACCGCACAGCGCGAACAGCAGGGAGCGCGTGGCATTCATGAGAGCGGGAGGTGGTTACAGCCATGCGGGAGCCACCAAAGCGCCGCCCGCGGCGGTACTAACGGCGCCGCCACCGTTTGTGTGTCACGCTGCTGTGCGTGTGATAGCGGTCACCGCATCGGCATGCCCAGCGGTCCCATGCCAGGCATCTCGGGGCGCGGATCACTCACGTTGTCAGGAATTTTGCCCGCCCGGGCGTCCGCTTCGAGCTGCTGCCGGGTTTTGGGTGGAGGTGTGGTGGGTGCCGCACATGCGGATAACAAGACTGCGACGAGCAAGGTGGCGATGCCGGGATTCAATGGTTTCATGAGGTGCTGAGTTTGGGTGGTATTGATACGATGCGGGAAATCACTTGGGTAGTCTGGCGTTCAAATCTTCGACGTACTTGCGGTCGTCGTCGCTGAGCAGATCGAGCGCCACTTCCACGGGCTTCTTGTTCACCATCAGGCGCACTTTGCCATCGCGGATGAGCGTGGGTTTGGCAGGCAATTGGGCCGGCGGGGCTTTTTCGACGGCTTCACGGGCGGCGGCGGGATTGGCGGCATCGAATTCGATCACCGACTCCTCGAAAGTGATGATGGCGCCCAGCAGCGATCTGCCGTCCTTGCTCTTCCATTGTCGCGGCTCGCCGAGGATGAAGTAGGAGGTGAGTTTGGTCTTGGTGGGCGGGGCGGGTTTGGTGGCGGCATTGATGCTGACCCCGCCGCTGCCACCGCTGCCGTTGAGGTCGCGCGTTTCAAATTTCTTGCCGGTGGTGGGATTGATCACCTGCGCGCTGAGCGGCATCGTCACCAGGAAGATGAGGAGAAATGCTTTCATGCTGAACAAGCTAACATGACTGCCGCACGGACTGCAATCCTCAAGTTATAACCCCGCGATTGCCGTCTAAATCAAAAAAGCAAATGAGCGGGCAAGTCTGCCTGCGCCGTTAAATGCGCTGGCGGAGAGGGTGGGATTCGAACCCACGGTTGCCTTTCGACAACGTCTGATTTCGAGTCAGGTGCCTTCAACCACTCAGCCACCTCTCCTTTGCATTCAGCGGGGCGGAGAGTACCGCGACCAAGCGTGAATGCAAGGCGGGCTTGCAAAACAGGGAGGGAATTTCATTTGCACCTTGAGTGGTTCGGCTGTCAGTCGCGGCACTATGCAAATCCTCTCTGTTCTCATCGGACTCGTCTGCGCCGTGCTGCTGGTTCCAGGTCTCATTCCGTTGCTTGGCTGGCTGCAATGGGCCGTGCTGGCGGGGTGCGTGGTCGGCATCATCTTTGGTTCCTTCTGCCAGCGAAAAATTGGCCTGACGATCAATGTCGCTGTCGCCATCGTTGCGGCGCTGCGGTTGTTTCTGGGCGGCGGTTTCCTTTAAGCCTTCGCCGGCTTCACCCTGCCGTGCTTCACACTCCATAGGCCGTGCCGGGGGGCTTGGAGCGCACCAAACTCACGGGCGCTGGGGCGTGTGGCCGTGTGGCAGGCCGGATCGTCCTCGACCGCGTAGGCCTATGTTTCGACGATGATGCCGGAGCAACGGCGCCAGACGAGTTCGACGCCGATCAGATCACGGGCGACGGTGAGCACATCACGCTCGAAGAAATCGCGCTTCAACCAGCTCATGGCTCACAAACCCGTCGGATGATCGACGAATTCCCATGGAATGCCGAACTTCGTTTTGATGTGCGCCGCCAGCGCCTTCACGCCGAAGGTCTCCGTGGCGTAATGGCCGCCGTAGAGCAGGTTGATGCCGAGTTCTTCCGCGAGCGTGTAGCTCCAGTGCGGACCTTCGCCGGTGATGAAGGTGTCGATGCCGGCCTTGGCGGCGGCGGCAACCTCCGAGCCGGACCCACCGGATGAAATGCCGATTTTTTTCGTCGTTTTCGGTCCGCCGGCACACACATGCACTGGATTGCCGCCGAGTGCGGTTTTGAATCGCGTTGTGAGTTCCTCCAATGACATCGCCTGTTCCGCTGTCACACCGACAGCGTTGCCTTTGTATTCGAGAAAGCCACCGGTGGGCGTCAAACCGAGCGCCTGGGCGATTAGGGCGTTGTTGCCGAGCACCGGATGCACATCCAGCGGTAAGTGAGCGCTGTAAACCGCGAGGCCGCTGTCCGTGCAGAGCTTCAACTTCTGAAACACCGGTCCTGTCCATGTTTGCAGCCCCGTCCAGAACATGCCGTGATGCACGAGGAGCAAATCCGCGCCTGCCGCGACCGCTTTGCGCATCACCGGCAACGTCGCATCGACGGCGGCGACGATCTTGGTGACCTTGCCGTGATGATTTTCGAGCTGGAGGCCGTTGAGCGCGTTCGAGTAGTCCGCGATCTCTGCGATGCGCAGTTCGGTGTCGATATAGGAGACGAGTTCGGTGAGGTTCATGATGACTGTGGTTTGCCTGCTTCGATCTTCACGACTTTGATTTCATTAACAACATGGTCGCCCCAGAAGACGACGCGGAATCGGCCGATGAAAGCGACTTCGTTACGTCTGTCAGTGCTGTCACGGACAAATTCGGTTCCCTCTTGAAATGGATCGTCAGTGAGGCCTTGAAGAAATCGAGTCAGCTTCAACCGGTCCTTGGACCTGCGGCTGAGGATGAAGTCATGCGCCTGATGGCTGAGATAGACCGTGTAAGGGCGCATCAAAGGCCGCGGGCGAGCAGAGATTCATGCTGTTGCAGGTAATCCTGGAGGGAGATGCGCTTCCCGGCATCCATTTCGGCGTGCAACCTCGCTAGCTCGCCAGCCTCGTCCTCGTCCTCGTCGGACTGAAGATCGAACAGAAACGCTGTCACTTCGCGTCGTTGGGCGCTGGAGAGGGTGCGAAGGTGATTTTTGACTTCAATGACACTCATGGCGTGAAGATAAGAGTCTTGCCGCTGATCTCAACGGCGAAGATTCATGCTGGACAGGGGATGAGGCGGTTCGCTAACATGTGCATCATGTGCTGCTTCACGGGAAAAGTCGAGGAGGTCAAAAATACGCGCATCTTTGCGCGGTTGGGTGAGCGTGGGAACCAGGTGCTCATTTACCAGATGTCGGTGAAGGCGCCGCAGGATCTGGCGATGGTGCTGCCGATTCCGGTCAAGGAGGGGGTGGGTGAGAATGCGGTGAAGTTTTTCGATTTTTCGAAGTATGAGACGGTGTTTGAGGATCTG
Organism: Prosthecobacter sp.; assembly: GCF_046154365.1. Lineage (GTDB taxonomy): Bacteria > Verrucomicrobiota > Verrucomicrobiia > Verrucomicrobiales > Verrucomicrobiaceae > Prosthecobacter. The sequence goes on along the minus strand of NZ_JBJXFV010000060.1, from coordinate 110,647 downwards.
TGGGAGTTGTTTCCACCGCCTGTATCAAGAAGCGCTGATCCGTTTGGTGCGCCGGCCGCAGCTGCGGTCTATTCGCTGCGTGTGGTTTCCGTTGGCGCTTACGATGCGAGCTTTGTGCCGACAATTGCCGACTTCAGTCGCCTAGATGCCCGGTTTCGACTGCCGAATGATGTGTGGGCGAAACTGCCGGGCTACGCGGACTTCGGGTTCGCCGTGTTCAAGCTGAAACCGGGCAATGCCCAGGTGCATCCGATGGCGTTTTCATTTCCGACGGCACTGGCGGGCACGGTGTTCTTCCCAACGTTGCACATTCATGAGGGTGAAGTGCATGCGAAGGAGAAATTCGACCACACGCTCTATCTTCAAGGCAGTGGCATGGACACGGCGCGCAGCGGCTGGCTGGAATCACCGCTGTTGCCGGTCACGAAGGTCAAATGCGGCAACACACACGGCATGATCCGTCCTGACCTGCATGTGTTTCGCAGTGTCATGCGTGGAAAATTCGAGAACGGCGATGTCGTGGTGAAGCCGAGGAAGGTTTGAGCATGGCCGAGGTCACACGATTCGCCCCCAGTCCCACCGGATGGCTGCATCTGGGGCATGCGTATGCGGCGGTGTTTGCGCAGGAAGCGGCAGGGCAGGGGGGAAGGTTTTTGATCCGTCTCGAAGACATCGATGGCACGCGGGCCCGGCCTGAATATGAAGAGGCGATCTTTGAGGATCTGGCGTGGCTCGGATTGAGCTGGGAGACGCCGGTGCGACGTCAAAGCGATCATTTCGACGATTACAGAGCTGCTTTGACGAAGCTGGAGACACTCGGCGTGCTGTATCCGTGCTTCTGCACGCGGCGGGAGATTCAGGAGGAGATCGCACGCGCTGGCAACGCACCGCAGGGGCCGGACGGGCCGCTGTATCCTGGAACGTGTCGCAGTCGTGATGCGGCAGAGCGGAACGAACGCATCGCTGCGGGTGAGGCATATGCGCTGCGGTTAGATGTGAGCAAAGCCATGCGGCTGGTTTCACACGAACTCGCGTGGACAGATCGCGAGCGTGGTCGTTGCAAGGCGCAGCCCGATGTGTTCGGCGATGTGGTGCTGGCGCGGAAGGATACGCCGGCGAGCTATCATCTCGCCGTGGTGGTCGATGATGCGCTGCAGGGCATCACGCTGGTGACGCGCGGTGAGGATTTGATGGAGGCGACACATCTGCATCGCTTGTTGCAGGAGCTGCTCGGCCTGCCGGTGCCGGAATGGCATCACCACCGCCTGATCACCGATGAAAAGGGCAAACGCCTGGCGAAGCGGGATGATGCGCGCTCGTTGCGCAGCCTGCGTGTGGCAGGGTGGACGCCAGAACGCGTGAAAGAAGCGATCCGCTGATCAGAACATGAAAGGCGGCGGAATGATCTGCACGCCACCACCGCCGAGCGGATTGCCTTTGGTCTCCTCGATCTCGGCGACGACGCCATCTTTGAAGCTGACACTGAGCGTGCCGACCTCGACCTTCACATAGATCACTGTTTGCACGAGTTGGCCAAAAGCATCACGACCAGTGGTCGTCTGCGGCACTCTTTCGTAGATGCTGAACTCGAGCTTCTCCTCCTTGCCTGCGGCGTTGATTTTGGCGCTGGTGCGGGAGGGCTTGCCCAGGGATGCCTGCACCTCCTGGCTGGTCATGCCGAGGGCGACTTGGTGGTTCTGAATGAGTTCCTCAACCTTCTTGGTGCGCTCGTAGAGTTTTTTGAGATTGGCGGCCAGATTCGGATCAGCGGACAACACATCGGCCTGACGAATCCAGCCGGCGACGTCGCCATGCCGCGCCCGGCCACGCACACGGTAGGCCGTATCCGACATGGCAATTAGTGTGACGAGCGTGCCCGGCGCAAAGGAGCCGATCGCGCCTTGAAATTTGCTGGTGGGATACATCGGTGCCTCGATCTGCACTTTGAGCACGACCGGCTTCGGTGTCATGCCTTCCACGGAAAACGTGCCCGGCTCCAGATTCTGCAAAGACGATTTGTTGCGGGAAGACGAGGTCACCGTCTGCCCCTGGGTGGTCTGCAATGCGAACAGGGTAAGAAGGATCCGACAGAGCGCTTTCATGGGCATGGGGCTGGTTTTGAGATGAGAATAGCCGACACAGACGGTCCCCGGCAACCTTTTGTTCGACGCCTCAAGCCTCCCGCGTATCCCTTCCCACCTCAGACCATGCCCAACGGACCTCTTTCTACCAAGCTCTTCGATCTCGCCAAGCAGTTCATCCCCGGCGGCGTGAATTCACCCGTGCGCGCCTTTCGCAATGTCGGCGGCGATCCCTTTTTCGTGAAACGCGCCAAGGGCTGCCGCATCTACGATGTCGATGACCGCTGCATGATCGACTACGTCGGCACTTGGGGTCCCGCGATCCTCGGCCATGCGCCGATTGCCGTTATCGAAGCCATCCACAACGCCGCCAAAGACGGCGTCAGCTTCGGCATCCCGAACCTCTATGAAGTCGAAATGGCCCGCACCATTTGCCAGTGGGTGCCCAGCATTCAAAAGGTGCGCATGGTCAGCAGCGGCACGGAGGCCACCATGTCTGCCATCCGCCTCGCACGTGGATTCACCGGCCGCGACCGCCTGGTGAAGTTCGACGGCTGCTACCACGGCCATTCCGACAGCCTGCTTGTCGCCGCCGGCAGTGGCGCGCTCACGCATGGCAATCCCGACAGCGCCGGCGTGCCGCGTGCCTTTGCCGAACTCACCAGCGTGCTGCCCTTCAACGACGAAGCGGCGTTGGAGGAACTGTTCGAGAAAAAAGGCCACGAAATCGCCTGCATCATCGTCGAGCCGTATCCGGCGAACGCGGGGCTCATCCTTCCCAAGCCCGGCTTCCTGCAAAAGCTGCGCGACATCACTACAAAGCACGGCGCACTGCTCATTTTCGACGAAGTCATGACCGGTTTCCGCCTCGCCAAAGGCGGTGTGCAGGAGCTGGAGAAGATCACGCCCGATCTGACCTGCCTTGGCAAGGTCATCGGCGGCGGCTTGCCCGTCGGCGCCTTTGGTGGTCGTGCCGACATCATGGACTACCTCGCGCCGCTTGGCCCCGTGTATCAGGCGGGCACTCTCAGTGGAAATCCTGTCGCCCTCGCGGCTGGTCTCGCGCAATTACGCGAGCTGGAAAAGAAAAACGGCTACGCCCTGCTCGAAAACCTCGGCCAGATCATGGAAACCGCCGTGCTCGACGTGCTCAAGAAGAAGGGCCTCAACTACCGCTGGTATCGCAAAGGCAGCATGTTCTGCCTCTTCTTCACCGAGCAGGAAGTCCACAACCTCCAGGACGCCAAAACGAGCGATCTCGCCGCCTTCCGCAAATTCTTCCACCACTGCCTCGACCACGGCGTGTACTTCGCGCCCAGCCAGTTCGAGACCGGCTTCATCAGCATGGCCCACAGCCGTGACGACCTGGAACAGACAGCGGAAGTCGCCGCTGCGGCGCTTGCTGCGCTGTAAAAAAGCCGTGTCACGAACACGGCGGCATGATAATCTCCCGCCATGCCACAGCTCACGATTGATCTTCCCGAGACCATCATGCCCGCCCTGACCCGCAAGGCGGAGGGATGGCAGCAAACGCCTGAGAGCTTCTTGTCCTCCTACGTCGTGCTTTGCCTGGAAAATGACGAGCAACCCGCCGCTGATCCAGCGCGTGAGGCGCTGGAGGATATTTTGGAGGAACGGGACAAGGGGCCGTTCGTTCCTGTGCCGGATGATCTTGTGGAGCGTGTGATGCGGAAAGCGATGGCCCGAATCCAGCAGCGCGAGGCGCATGTTTGATCCAGCCAAACACATGCATCCCGATGTGGAGGATGTCGATCTGGTGGAAATCGCCGAATACATCGCGTTGGATGACCCGGAGGCTGCCAGAAGAGTGATTGCGGCTGTGCGTGAGATGTTGCTCACGCTCGCCAGGAACCCTGGTGTCGGCACTGAATACTCGCCGCTGCGCCGCACGTTGAAAGGCATCCGCATGATCCCGGTTACCGAATATCGCAACTACCTCATCTACTACCGCCCGCTGCCCGACAATTCCGGTGTCCGCATTCTTTACGTCCTCCACGCCGCCCGTGATGCCACCACCTTCGCTCGCGAGCACCGCCGCCAGTAACGATTCGTCATTTCCATGAACTCCCCTCGCTTCGCCGTCGCCCAGCTTGATGAAATTCCGCCCACGCCTTGCCCATGTGGTCAGGCGCGACGTGCGTTCAAAGAAGACTGGAACACACTCGCCACCGTGCATCTCACCGACATCCACGCGGACAGCCGTGCGCACTACCACCAGAAGATGACGGAGATCTACATCGTGCTCGAAGGCGAAGGCCATCTGGAGGCCGATGGCCAGATCATTCCGCTCAAACCGATGACCACCGTGATGATTCGGCCTGGCTGTGTGCATCGGGCGGTGGGCAAGCTGAAGATCATCAATGTGCCGATGCCGCCGTTTGATCCGGCGGATGAATTCGAGGTTTGAGCACTGACCTGTATGCGCGACCTGTTGACCAGTTTGGATTCGACGCGGCTTGGTTTCTACAAGTCGATTCTCGAAGAGGCGGAGATTCCCTGCTTCATTCGCAATGAAACGACCGCGCAGCTCACCAACATCTTTATCATGCCGCTGCAGCCGACGCTGTGTCTGCTGAACGATACTGATTATGACCAGGCCAGCGCGCTGCTCGGCTCATACCGTTCTTCCCAGCCCGCCTCGTCCGAAGAATGGCTCTGCCTCTCCTGCAAAGAATCCAATCCCGTCTCGTTTGAGCTGTGCTGGAACTGTCAGGCCGCCAAACCCGAATGATCACGACCATGAACAAACTCGCTGTTTCTCTGCTGGTGGCACTGCTGCCGACCCTCGCGAATGCTGAAACACCCAAGGCGAAGAAATCGGGCATGCCCGAGGGATTCCATGAGCTGAAAATCGGCGAAGCTGCGCCGGATTTTGAGCTGATCGGCATCGACGAGGAAAAGCACACGCTCAAAGACTATGCGGACGCCGATCTGCTCATGATCGCCTTCCTCAGCAATCACTGCCCCACGTCACAGGCAGTCGAAGGGCGCATCAAAAAACTGGTAAAGGACTACAAGGGCAAAGGTTTGAAGCTCGTGGCGATCAATCCGAACGATCCCGCCGCCCTGCGGCCCGATGAACTCGGCTACTCGAAGTACAACGACAGCTTTCCCGAGATGAAGCATCACGCCAAGGAGCAGGGCTTCAACTTCCCCTACCTCTACGACGGCGACACGCAGAAGACCGCACTCGCCTACGGCTGCCTGGCCACGCCGCATGTCATGATCTTCGACCAGGAGCGCAAACTGCGCTACCAGGGCCGTCTCGACGACTCACGCTATGATGCTGAAGCCACGGTGACATCCCCCGATGCCCGCAACGCCATCGAAGCTCTATTGGCAGGCAAACCGGTGCCTGTGGCTGAAACGAAGCCACACGGCTGCTCCACCAAGTGGATCGACAAGCGCGGGCAACTCGCTGCCGACAATGAAAAATGGGAGAAGGGCGAGGTGGAGGTCGAATTGATCGATGCGAAGGGCATTGCTGCGTTACGGAAGAATGACACGCAGAAAGTCCGCCTCTTCAACGTCTGGGCCACCTGGTGCGGCCCCTGCGTGAAGGAATTTCCCGGACTCGTCGCCACCTCGCGCAAGTTCGGCCTGCGCGAGTTTGAGTTTATCAGCATCAGCATGGATGACCCGAAAGAGCTGTCGGCGGTGAAGGCTTTCCTCGAAAAGCACAACGCCATCGTCCCTGACAAGCTGAAGCCCTCGCTCAAAGCCGAAGGCCGCAGCGGCAACGCCTACGTCTTCAATGAAGCCAGCAGCGATGCGTTGATCCAGGCGCTTGATCCCGAATGGCCGGGACCGATCCCGCATACGCTGGTCGTCGCTCCCGGTGGCGAAGTCATCTTCCGCCACAACGGCGAGATCGACGGCGACGAACTGCGCGAAAAAATCCTGGCGCACATGGGCCGGTTTTATGTGCCGTGAAACCTGAGTTGATAGTGGATGGCCTGAGCATGCATCGTCTGCACCGTTTCAGGCTATCAACCATCAACTGTCGCAGGGTGATCAAAACCAGCCGCACACGAGTTTCACGAAGTTCAAACCTTCCGCCGTGAGCTTGCCGGTGCTGCCGCTGCCGGTCACACAACCGCGAGTTTGGGTGTAATGCGGAATGCCCGCATCCTTCACCCAGATCACGGTGGGTTGTGAGACGACGATGTTCGATGCTTTCACCGCCAGCGGCAGGCCCCAGCGGCTGAAGGTGACCTCCCAGCCTGCGGACTTGCCGGAAGGCCGCGGTCCATCCAGCAGCCAGGGATATTTCTTCACGATCTCCATCGTCGCATTGCCTGGAACGGCCACGCGGTAGCCGCTTTCCGTCGCCCGTACGGCACTGGCAGCGGTGACGGCGGGATTCTTGTGCTGCGCGAGGAACAGCGCCTGTAAATCGAGGCCAATGAGGTTCAGGCCGTTGAACACGCCATGATGATTCGGCGTGGCAAAATTCGCCGCATGCCAGGCCTCGAAGCGGCTGGAGAGAAACAAATTCAGCTCCACATGCACATGTGCACGCCGCTGGTCGATCCCGCTGCCGGTGTAGCCCAGAAGACCGAGCGTCGTGCCCGCCTTCACCTTCTGGCCTGCGACGACGCGAGATTCCGCCAGATGCGCATACAGCGAGCAAAACGGCCCCTGGCCCCAGTCATGCTGCACCACGATGTAGCGCCCGTAGTTGCTCAGATTCGCGGCCGCAGCGGCATACATTACCACGCCATCGGCAATCGCCCGCACTTCATCCTGCGGATTGCCGCGCGCATCACGTTGCAGCGGCTTGATGTCGAGGCCTTCGTGAAAACGTGCATAGGCGATGCGGCTGCCGAGGCGTCGCGGATCGCGCACGAAACCAAACTGTCCGCCTTCCCACGGCGTGGTCTTGGCGCCCTCGAAGTCACGATCCACGAACTGGAAAAACTCAGCGGGCTGGTCAAACAGCGCACGGTTGTCCGTGGGCAGCAGCATGTTCTGTGCTTGCGCCACGCAGCCGAGCACAAAGAACGTGAACAACGACAGGTCGAGACGCTTTCTCATGTGCCGGGCAGTTTGAAGCCTTCGAGCGGGATGTCCTTGGTCTTGGGAGCCGGGCGGATGACGCCGCGTTCCTTGTCACGCTTGGCCTTGGCCTCGGCTGCTTCCGCTTCTTTGGCCACGCGGCGTGAGTTCAGCTTTTCCGTATGCGTGGACGGCAGCATGTCCATCCAGCGCGAGGAGGACTTCATGTATTTGATGCGCGGGTAGAACTTGTCCATCTTGTCCACGGTCTCCTTGGACAGCCCGCGCCAGATGGTAAAACGACCATCTGTGATCGGCTGGTCGAGTTCGACCATGTCGATGGGCAGCGCATTGACCATGGTCAGCATCACCATGCCATGACTCATGCGGGAGGCGAGTTCGAGCGCGTTGCGGCCCTTGGTGTCGAGCTGCAGCAGCACGCCATAACTCTGGCCGTCTTCGGCCGGAAACGGCTCGAAACCCGAGATGCTGCGCTGGCTGAACTCAGGAACTTTCCGGAAGGTCATTTCTCGACCACCGATGGGCAGCTTCATGATCTCATTGGGATGCACGATCTCCTCCGACTGCACATGCGTAGTGATCAGCAGCTTGTTCTCACGCATAATATCGCAACTGGCCAGCGGTCCGCAGAGGGCCAGTATCAGAATGGCACGGGGAAATGGTTTCATGGACGCATCAAACCAAAGACGCGCATGCTTTGCAACCCCGGCATCGGCTGATTTGACAACACCGCGTTTCGCCGGACTGTCCGCGCACCACGCCGCCATGCCAGAACTTGTACGCACGCTCATGACCAAGGATGACATGGATGATGGCATTCAAGTGCTGGCGGATTGCATCGCTGCCGCGAATCTCGACGAGGAAAGTATCGCGCTGGTCGGCATCTTCACCCGTGGCGTGCCCCTGGCGAAACGCATCGCCGCCAAAATCGAAAATATGGGCGGCTCGAAGGTCTTGGTGGGCACCATCGACATCACGCAGTACCGCGACGACCTGAACACCTTCCAGATGGTGCCGAAACTCGAAGGCTCCGACATCGCCTTCGACCTCGACGGCCTCAATGTGGTGCTGTGCGACGAGGTGATCTATACCGGCCGCAGCGTGCGCGCCGCATTGGAGGAACTGCTGAACTTTGGCCGCCCCAAGCGCGTGCAACTCGCCGTCCTCGTGGACCGCTGTGGCCGCGAATTTCCCGTGCAGCCCGATTTTACCGCACTCAAAGTCACTCTGGCTCCTGGTGAGCGTGTATCGGTGCGTTTTGAAGAAGTGGACGGCCAGGATGCCTGCACCGTGCAAACCCAAGCCTCACCGAGATGACCCCGCGCAAAGACCTCCTCGACATCGCCTCGCTCACGGATGAGGAAATCGCGTTCGTGCTCGACAACGCCGTGCCCTTCAAAGACCTCTTCAAACGCAGCGTGAAGAAAGTGCCCACGCTCAAGGGCCGGACGATGCTCACACTGTTTTACGAGCCATCGACCCGCACGCGCTCCAGCTTTGAAGTCGCAGCCAGCCGTCTCAGCGCCGACGTGACGCATTTCGACATCGAATCGAGCAGCGTTGTCAAAGGCGAGTCCGTGTTGGACACCGTCGAGACCCTGGAGGCCATGCGCGTCGATTACATCGTCGTGCGGCACAAGCAGTCCGGCACGCCGAACCTCATCGCCAAAAACACCCGCGCCAGTGTCATCAACGCCGGCGACGGCTGGCACGCGCATCCCACCCAGGCGCTGCTGGATGCCTTCACGCTGCGCGAAATCTACAAAGACCTGCGCGGCTGCCGCGCCCTCATCGTCGGCGACATCCAGCACTCCCGCGTCGCCCGCAGCACCAGCCTGATGTTCCGTCGCCTCGGCATGAACGTGGCCTATCTGGCCCCCGGCTCGATGATGCCGCGTGAGGTGCCGCAGGAAATCCCGCAGTTCGGCAACTGGCGCGACGCCTTCGAGTGGAAGCCCGATGTCATCTACCTCCTCCGCGTGCAGAGCGAGCGTCTCGACGAGCCCTTCTTCCCCACCGCCGCCGAGTACCACAAAAACTACGGCCTCACCAACGAACGCGTCGAAATCCTCCGCGAACGCGGCCTCCACCTCATGCACCCCGGCCCCGTGAACCGTGGCGTTGAAATCACCGACACCGGCATGAACTACGAGAAGTGCCTCATCAACCAGCAGGTCGAAAACGGCATCGCCGTGCGCATGAGCGTGCTCTACTGGCTCAGGCCGGGTGCGGTGGAGTAAGCCGTGGGTTTGATCGGTAGGGGGGACTGTCCGCAGCCCGCCGCACGAGGCCAAATCGTCTGCGAACACTACATTCACGACGTCGAAGCCCCGAAGGCCAACGGCCTTCCGTACCTCAGCCCAGGGTTGGCACAACCCTGGGTCACCGAAACCGCCCGCCGCCCTCATTTCGTGCAACCCCAACGGGGTTGCGTCCATCTCCACGCCAGCCCAAACTCTCAAGATGGTCAGAGAGTTGGCGGCGATGGACGCAACCCCGTTGGGGTTGGCCCTTGAGTGACGTTGGGTCGCGGTCCGTTGACCCAGGGTTCTGCGAACCCTGGGCTACCGACGCAAGCCCGTTGGGCTTGATGAGCCCGGCCCCGTGAACTGCGGCGTCGAAATCACCGACACCGGCATAACGACTCGGTGTATCACCTCAACCAGAAGTTCGAAAACGGCGTCGCCGTGCGCATGCGCGTGCTTCTTTATGGGTTGCGGCTGGGACGGCGGAGCGAGCCGCAGCCTACAACTCAAATGGCGGGTGCATCCCGATGGCGATCAAAGCCTCGCGCAAGCCCATCAGACCCGGTCGATTCAGCCGCAGCATCTCCACGGTTGCGCGTCCTGTCGGCGAGAGGCCGACCAACCGCCGGGCATCCGGCAGCCAGGCGAAATGTTCCCGCCACGCCTGCTGGCGCGGATGATACAGCGCCACGGTCAGTTCAGTCACCGGATCGACCGCGCGAGTGCGGGTAAACTTGTGATTGTTACAGCCCTGGCAGGACAGCGCGAGATTATACCCAACGTCACCATGATTGGTGAATCTTGACTGCGGAGTGATGGAGTCGTGGAGTGCTGGAATGCAGAACTCCATCACTCCAAAGGCCCGGGACTCCTAAATCTTGATGACGCGAGGTATATCTGCTGTGGACGTACCGCGTTTGCTGCGCGGCAAAACATGCTCCACTGAAAATGCCTCCGGCGCGTAAGCCTCCGGCGTCATGCAATACTCGCAGCGGCCCTTCGCACGAGCGCGGACGAACCGCCGCAAAGCCGCGCTGACATGCTCAGGCATGAGAGGCGAGTGATTCCAAACCCAGCCGTTCCATCAGTTCCGGCACCGTGGTCTTTCGCAGCGCGGCCAGTTTGACCACGCTCTGCATGCGTCGTGCATTCAGCGTCTCCACCGCGTCTGAGAGCCGCAGCAACTCACGGTGCTCCGCAGGCGTGAGCGTGCCGTTCTTCCGCCGCGTGGCAAGGCGGCGGTAAGCCGCGCGCTCATCCACCGGCAGCGTGGCGTTGATGGTCTCCAGTAGCCGGGCCTCATTCGCCTTGAGCGCGCCTTTCTTCGTCGCAGAGAGCCTCTGGAGCTTGTGTAGCACACCCTCCATGTCCGACACATTCATCTTGCCCAATTCGCGAAGAATCAGCGCGGGCGTGAGGTGGCTGGCAGTCATCGACATGGCCGGAGAATGGCGTGTTTGGCTCGAAACTCAAGTGGTGAACGCCCACACTGCGAGCGGGAAACGATGTCGCGCCATCGAAGCCACGAAGGCCAACGGCCTTCCGTAACTCAGCCCAGGGTTGGCACAACCCTGGGTCACCGAAACCGCCTGCCGCCCTCATTTCGTGCAACCCCAACGGGGTTGCGTCCATCTCCGCGCCAGCCCAGACTCTCTCCATGCCACAATCCCTCGCCCGCGTTTTGCTCCACACCGTGTTCTCCACCAAGGGCCGCGAACCCGCCTTCCACGACCCGGCGTTTCGTTCCGAGGTGCATGCGTATCTGGGCGGTTGTGCCAAGGCGCTCGATTGCCTGCCCATCCAGATCGGCGGTGTCGCCGATCATGTGCATCTGCTGACGACGCTGTCCCGCACCATCGCCATCGCGGAGTTCGTGAAGGAGATCAAACGTGTCTCCTGCCATTGGATTCAGGAACGCGGCGGCATGTTCCGCCAGTTCCATTGGCAGGCGGGGTATGGATGTTTCTCGGTGTCCGAATCGAACACGAATGCCGTCACGCGATACATCGAACGGCAGGAGGAACATCACCGAAAGATCACGTTTCAGGACGAATACCGCGAGTTGTTGCGCCGTCACGGGCAGGCATGGGACGAGGCGTTTGTGTGGGATTGAAGACGGACGGGGAGCCAGCGGCGATGGACGCAACCCCGTTGGGGTTGGTCCTTGAGTGACGTTGGGGGAATTCGTTGACCCAGGGTTCTGCGAACCCTGGGCTGAGTTACGCAAGCCCGTTGGGCTTGTGTTACCTCAATACCTCCCATCCCGCGACTCGAAGTGCGTCGGTTTGCCGAGCGACTCGCCGCCGTGTGAGACCCAGCTTGCGACCCATTCGGTGAGTTCTTCATCGCGGACGAAGGGGATGCCGAGTTCGACGAAGCTGCGGTAGGGATTGCTCAGCAGCGCATCGGGGGCTTCCTTGCCTTCGATCTGCACCGCTTTGCCGAAGAGTTCGCCGAAGCGCTGCGCGACTTCGCGCACGCTGAGGGTGGCGGTGCCGGTGAGATTCACGGTCCAGGCGGGGCTTTGGGCTTTGGCGAGGCTGAGGAGCGCGAGCGCGTTCGCATCGCCCTGCCAGATGGTGTTGAAGTGGCCCATGCGCACGTCCACCGGCTCATCGTCCCAGACTTTTTGTGCGATGTCCACCATCACGCCGTAGCGCAGGTCGCAGGCGTAGTTCAGGCGGATGAGTGAAACGGGCGTGCCGCGGGTCTGGCTGAAGTGCTGGAAGATGCGCTCGCGGCCCAGGCAACTCATGGCGTATTCACCAGCGGGATGGAGCGCGTCCTCCTCCTTGCTGCCGCCGTGTTCCAGCGGCACGAGGCCATAGACATTGCCCGTGGAGAAGGCGGCGATGCGGCTGCGGTGATAGCGCTCGCACACGAGGCCGGGCAGCCACGCGTTCATGGCCCAAGTCATCGGTTCCTGGCCGGTGGAGCCGAATTTCATGCCGGCCATGTAGATCACGTTCGGCGCGTGCGGCAGGTAGGCCACGGCGTTCGTGTCGAGCAAATCACTGCCGATGACTTCGACGCCATGCTGCAGCAACGCTTCCGCCACACCTGCCTCGCGAAAGCGCGACACCGCGAGCACCCGCCGCTTCGTGCCCGCCTCATCGCTGGCCCGTTTCGCCATGCGGGCGAGGGACGGCCCCATCTTGCCGGCGGCACCCAACACGATGATGTCGCCGGGTAGGTTGTGCATCAGGTCGATCACGGCGGGCGTGGGGCGGCTGAGGCGTTCTTCGAGTTCTTCCAGGGTCTCGGGCGGCATGGGCTGGATATATGAACGGATTTCGCCTTTGGAAAAGCCTTTGCTTCACGGCCTGCCTTGCCATCGTGCGCGCTCCCACCGCTCATGCACCCGGAAATCGCCCCCATCGCCGCCGGTCTCGGCATCTCGCCCGAACATCTCATCCTGCACGGCCGCGACATGGCCAAGATTAGCCTCCAGGCCCTCCACGGGAAGCCGCAACGCGGGAAACTCATCCTCGTCTCCGCCATCACCCCCACGCCGGCGGGCGAGGGCAAAACCACCGTCTCCATCGGTCTCGCGCAGGGTTTGAAGAAAATCGGGCAGAGCGTCGCGCTCGCACTGCGCCAGCCGTCGATGGGGCCGGTCTTCGGCCGCAAAGGCGGTGCCACTGGCGGCGGCAAAAGCAGCGTGCGGCCCGCGCATGCCATCAATCTGCACTTCACTGGCGACTTCCACGCCATCACCTGCGCGCACAATCTGCTCTCCGCTGTCATCGACAACCATCTCTTCCTCGGTGATGCGCGCCTACCGCCCGAACGCGTGCTGTGGAAGCGCGTGATGGACATGAACGACCGCGCCCTGCGCAGCGTGCGCACCGCCGTCGGCAAACCAACCGAGCGCGTCACCGGTTTCGACATCACTGCCGCCTCCGAGATCATGGCGATCCTCTGTCTCGCCGAATCACTGCCGGATCTGCGCCGCCGCCTCGAGCGCATCGTCGTCGGCTTCACGCCAGAAGGCGAACCGGTCTTCGCCAAAGAATTCCGCGTCACCGGGGCCATGCTGGCGCTCTTGCGCGAGGCACTGATGCCGAACCTAGTGCAGAGCCTCGAAGGCGTGCCCGCCTTCCTGCACGGCGGTCCGTTTGCGAACATCGCGCACGGCTGCAACTCCGTGCTCGCCACGCGCATGGCGCTCGCGCATGCCGATTTCGCCGTCACCGAGGCCGGCTTCGCTTTTGACCTCGGCGGCGAGAAATTCATGCACATCAAGTGCCGCCAGGCCGGCTTCGCACCCGCCGCCATCGTCATCGTCGCCACCATTCGCGCTTTGAAGATGCACGGCGGCGTGGCTTTGGACCAGCTCACGCAGACCGACACCGCCGCGTTGAGCCGTGGCCTGGAAAATCTCGCCGCACATCTCGACAGCGCCGCGCAGTTCCAGCGTCCGGTCATCGTCGCCATCAACCGCTTCCACACGGATGACGATGCTGAGATTGCGCTCGTGCATGAATTCTGCGCCGCCCGCGGTGTCCCCAGCGCCACCGCCGATGTCTTCGCCCACGGTGGCGATGGTGCCGTGCAGCTCGCCGAAAAAGTGCTCGCCGCTTTGCCCGCAGAGACGCCGCCGCTGCCGTTCCTCTATCAGCCTGACGACAGCGTCGAAACGAAGCTCCACGCCATCGCCACGAAGATCTACGGTGCCGATGGTGTGCTGCTCACCGACGAGGCCAAGGCCAAACTCGCGCTCTTTGCCCGCAACGGCTTCGACAAGCTCCCGCTATGCATGGCGAAGACGCAGGACAGTCTCTCCGACGACGCGAAGAAGCGCGGCCGCCCACGCGGCTTCACCATCACCGTGCGCGACTTCGAAATCGCCAACGGGGCCGGATTCCTCGTCGCCTTGACTGGAACGATGATGCGCATGCCTGCACTGCCGAAGGTTCCCGCCGCCGAGCGCATCCAGGTCACGGATGAGGGCATCATGAGCGGGATTTAGCCCGCAAAATGAAGCTGGCAACACACCAGCTCGATGGATAAACTCCGCGCATGAGTCTGCTCACCCTCGAAGTCGAATTGGATCAAGGCCGCGTCACCGCCAAGGGCGGCGAACTCCTGCCGCAGCATGCGAAGGCGCTGCTGACCATCCTGCCAGCGCAGAACGGGGCCAAACGCAATCCGCTGGAACCGCATCCCGATCTGCAAAGGGTAAAATTCTTTGAAGACCCCGCCACGCCACTTGCCGAAGACGAATGGCCGGAGGAATCGCGGTGAAGCTGCTGTTGGATACATGCGCCATTCTGTGGCTCGCGCGTGACCCGAAGCGGCTTGGGGATGCTGCACGCCAGCGTGTCGCGGCAAGACCTGAATCCCTTTATGTTTCAGCGATCAGCGCCTTTGAGATCGGAGTGAAGCACCGCAAGGGCAAGCTCGATCTGGACCTGTCACCTGAGGATTGGTGGAAGCTTGCCGTCCAGCATCATGGCCTCCAGGTTCTCCCCGTCACTGACACCGTGGCGCTGGCAAGCACCGCCCTGCCAAAGCTGCATGCCGACCCATGCGACCGCATCATCATCGCCACCGCAGCGGGCATGCATGCGGACATTGTGACTTCGGATTACCTCATCGCGCAGTATCCATCTGCCTCGGTGGTGTGGTGAGCCTGCCTGAAACCTTGCCCACATGCAGCGCACGCTCTAGCATCCGGTGCGCATGATCCTGGCCCGCACCCTCATCTTTGGCTTTCCGCTGCTCGTCGCGGCGGTGGCGTGGTGGGCGGCGGCGGAATCGCACCGCAGCCGGACGCAGCCCAGTGATGGCATCGTGGTCATGCTGCCGCAGAGCGTGCCGGCGCTGAATCCCTTCCTGCCTGCTACCGAGGTGGAGAGGGAGATCATCGACCTCGTGCATGAACCGCTCCTCCGCATCGGTGCGGAGGGTGCTTTGCAGCCGGTACTGGCGGAACTTTGGCGTTGGTCACAGGACGTGACCTGCTGGTTCGTCGATGCAGCGACAGCCAAACGTGCGCAGGAACTGTTGCAGGCGCAAATCGGTGAGACCAACCGCTGGGCGGAGTGGCATCTCAGCTCGACGCGTGTGGCGGACAACATGCTCCTGCTGAATTTCAGCGATGCGAACGCCGGGGGTGTTCAACGTGCGTTGGAAGTCATCGCCGGGCTGGAACTGCAGCCCATCGCGTTCTGGCGCATTGAACGCCGCACACCGCTGCGTCAGGCCTGGGACAAGTTCATCGCTGGATCATCGCAGGCGCGGCAGATTCAGCGCGTATGGTTCGATGGCGCTAACGCCTGTGAAATCGTCGTGACGGGTCCATCGCAACGACTGTTCGATGAACTGCATCGCTTCTTTGATGCCAACACGAACGAACCGACCACGATGAATCCGCTGGCTGAAGTCGGAGCGCTCAGCGAGCCGGTGCTCGATCTCGACATCCGCCCCGGACAGCGCTGGCATGATGGCACGCCGGTCACGGCGGCGGATGCGCGGGCCACCATCGAGTTTCTGCGCTCGCGCGACTGGCCGCTGCCAAATCGTGAGGCGCTGCGTCACATTCAATCGCTCGAAGCGCAAAACAACGGCTCGCGTCTGCATGTGACCTATCGCAGGCGCTATGGACCGGCGCTGGGCGCATTTGCGGGTCTGCCCATGCTGCCCGCTGCGTGGCTGCATGATCATCCAGATGCCAAGGAGACCGATTTTATCCATCAAGCGCCTGCCGGAGCCGGAACGCACCGTATCGCCGCCCGTGATGCGCGTTCGCTCATCCTCGTGCCGGTGAATCACGACAAAACGGCGGCACGTTTCCTGTTCAACTTCTCCGCTTCACCGCTGATGACGCAGATCGGCGTCCGCACCAGCACGGTGGATCTCGTGTGGCCCGCTGCGGCAGCGGATCGCACGCATCTGACGCAGTTGCGCTTCACACCGCCTCGGCAGCGGCTCGTTGTGCTCTGGAACACGCGGCATGACATCTTGAAAAATGTGCGGCTGCGCGAGGCGCTGGCCCAGGCCACTGACACGGACGATCTCATCCGCTCGCTGCCCGGCCGCCTCGGCCATGTGGATGCCAGTTTGTTCGCGCCCGGCCTTTGGTTCAGCACGCAGGCCAAACGCCTCCCGTTTCAACTCGAGGCAGCCCAGAAAACTCTCACCGATGAAGGCTGGCCGCGCGATGTCGCTGGCACTGCCCGCAGTCCAGACCGCTCTATGCAGTTCAAGCTGCTCGTGCCGTCAGGTGATGCGCTGCACACGCAGACGGCGCAGCGGCTCGTCGCACAGTGGAGCAAGCTCGGGGCGCAGGTGACGATTGAAACAGTCGAGGACGCGCAAACGCTCGCGCAGCGCCTCCACGAGCATCAATTCGATGCTGCGCTGCTCGATCAGCGCTTCGAGGTTTCGTGGGATCAACTGCCATGGTGGCATTCTTCGCAGGCAGCACCCGGCGGCACGAATTTCTGCGGTGTCACCGATCCGCAGATCGATCTCCTGCTCGAAGCACTGGATGCCGAGGTTGAACCAGCCCATGTGCCGGCACGGGTGCGTGAGCTGGAGGCCAAACTGCTACCCCTGCACCCCATGCTGACGCTGTTCACCACACACGATGAGGCCGCCGCCGTGCCTTCTCTGCAAAACATGACGGCAACGGCGGAACCGACCGCCGGCTGGACACTGCGCGCCCTGGCCGTGCCGCCGAAGCGCAAACCTGCCGCGCCCGCCATCAACCTCAAACTGCGCACTCCCGAATGATGAGCGTGCAGTACTTCTCACCACCTCCGCGCTGGCTGCCACTGCGTCTGCTGCTCGGCGGTGTGATTGCCGCCGTGGTGCTGCTGCTCACGCAGCAGCGTGGTTTGAGCACGTTGTTCGCTTGGGATGTGCCTGCGCCCGGCCTGTGGACGCGTTGTGGCGCGAGTTTGATCGTGCTCGTCATCGCATTGCTGCTGGCGCTGAGCATCGGCCTTGCGGCGGGACTGCTCGCACGGCGCATGGGCCCGCGTGTGGAAATGCTTGTCGCCTTTTTCGGTCGTGCGCTGGCCTGTCTGCCGATTGCGGCGGTTGCGTGGGGTTTCATCGGCGGTTGGATCGGTCATCTTGGCTGGCCGGTCGAAACGCTGCTTCCCGCGCAGCTTCCAGAAGCCGCCGGCACCTGGCAGACCATGCTGGCACGTGAGCTATGGGAATTTCTGGCCCCAGCTTTGGTGCTGGCGCTGCCGTTGTGCGGCGAGGTGATTCAATGCGTTATCACCGACGCCACCGCGACAGCCGATCTCGATTTTTCACTGCGCGCTCGCGGCGTTCCTCATAGTTCGCGGCTTTGGGTGCATCATCTGCGTCAGTTGCTGCCGCTGCTGCGCGTGCGCATGCAGTCGCTCTGCCTCATCGCGCCGGTTTACCTCATCATCGTCGAAGATGTGCTCCGTTTCATGGGCTGGGGCGGCTGGATGGCGCAATCAATCCGCGCTGGTGATGTCAGCGGCATCGCGCACGGTTTCATTGCGTGCGGAGCCATGCTGGCGCTGCTGTGCGTCTCTTTGTTTGTGCTGCGTGGCAAGCTGAAATCTCCCAGCAGCTTCATGCCGGCGCTTGCCTGGCATCCGTGGTTCCTCTGGGCGCTGGGTGCGATGACGCTGCCGAACCTGTCTGCCGTGTCCTGGCTCATCCTCTGGCTCGCGGTGCTCGTCGCCAGCAGCGCCGCATGGCATCAAGCGTGGAACAGCATCGAGGATCAACTGCCCATCGACGCCTCACGCGTGCTCGGTGCCAGCGAAGGCATGATCTGGCTCAAACACATCGCCCCGGTGCAGTTCCGCATGCTCGCCGCCTGGGTCTGTGCGGTCTTTGCGCAGACGCTGCTGTGGATCGCCGTGGCCTGCGCGGTGCAGCCGCGCTTGCTTGCGGAGCTGGGTGATCATCTCGCGCAATGGTGCCGTCCATTAGCGATTGCCTCGATGCAGGATGCGGCGCAGACGCTCGCCGATCCTGCCGCAATGCTGCACGCCGGTGGCAGCATCGCGCTTGCCGCCTTGTGTTTGATTCAAGTCAGCCGCATCGTTCAACCTCGACCCACCTGAAGCCTCATGTCCGACGCCCTCATCCAAACAGACGCCCCGCTGCTGCGCATTCGCGATCTCCAGATCGAATTTGGCCGTCATGACGCCACGCCGGTGAAAGCCGTCAAATGCCTCAGCCTCGAACTCAAGCAGGGCGAGTCCATCGCGCTCGTCGGCGAAAGCGGCAGCGGCAAAAGCGCCACCGCGCTCGCTTTGGCACGCCTGCTGCCCGAACCTCCTGCTAGCATCTCCGCAGCGGAGATGACGCTGAACGGCCACGAGATTCTGCAGATGAACGAACGCGAACTGCGCGCCATTCGCGGCAAAGAAATCGCCTACATCTTCCAGGAGCCGAGCACCTCGCTCAATCCCGTGCTCACCATCCGCACGCAGATCGGCGAAGCACTCGCGCTGCATCGTCCTGATGTCGCCAAGGCCGACCGTGACGATGAGATCGTCAAGTGGCTCGACAAAGTCGGCATCGTCGATTCGCGCAAGCGTCTGCACGCCTATCCGCACGAACTCAGCGGCGGCATGCAGCAGCGTGTCATGATCGCCATGGCGCTCTGCACGCAGCCGAAGCTCCTCATCGCCGACGAGCCGACCACCGCGCTCGACGTCACCATTCAAAAGCAGATCATGGACCTGCTGGCCCAGCTCCGCCGCGATCTCGACATGAGCATCATCCTCATCACGCACAACTTCGGCATCATCCGCGACGTCGCCGACCGCGTCGCCGTCATGTTTCGTGGCGAGATCGTCGAAACCGGCCCGGTGGACGAAATTTTGCGCAATCCGCAGCACGCCTACACCAAGGCGTTGCTCGCCTGTGTCCCACGCATGGGTGCCAAGCAACCACGCCTCAAGGCCATCGACTACACCGCGTTCGCGTAGCAGTTTTTACGCAACATAGTCCATGGGAAGCAGGGCGGCAGGCATCGCCATCACAGCTTCCAAGATTGGCGGAAGATCGGCCCGTGGCGAATACAGTTGGGAGCCGCTCCTGTGGCCCGTCATGCCTGACACGATGCTCGCCAACGCCATTCGCCCGCACCTGAAAAGTGATGAATCAGCGCGTCTTCGCCACAAACGCCTCAGGAGTATCCGCGAAAAACTCTCCCACGTCGCCATCCGGCATGCCGTGGCTACGGATGCCTTCCAGCCTGCGACGGCTGCCGCGCTCGCTGCCCGGACGGTTCGCCGTGCGCTGAACCAATTCCGTGATGACGGGCGCGGCGATCGCGGCACTGGCTGCCAGCAGGGTCAGCGCGATCACATTGGACGAACCACGGCGCATGCCACGGCCAAACAAAATGCCCAGCGCACAACCGGCGGCGGCGGGGGCGATGAGAGAGGCATAGGATTCGTAGTTCGGGGCAGGCGGGTTTTCTTGCATGCGCCATCATAGCCGCACCCGCGAGAATCGCCAAAGAGGAATTTGCCCGCCACCTGCTTTCCGGCTAATGAAGCCCTGCTCACCACCTCTGACGTATGACCCAAGCCACCACCCACAAACGTTACGCACTCATCCTCGCCGGAGGCAGCGGCCAGCGCTTCTGGCCCATCAGCCGCGACGCCCAGCCGAAGCAGTTGCTGAAATTGTTCGGTGAAAAAACATTGCTCGAACTCACCATCGAGCGCCTTGACGGCTTTGTGCCCAAGGAAAACATTCTGATCCTCACCAACAAGCAGCAGGAGGCCAGCGTGCGAGCCATCATCAAAGACTTGCCCGCTGAAAACATCGTCGCCGAGCCGGAAAAACGCGACACCGCCCCCGCTATTGCCCTCGCCGTTGGCTGGGTCGTCGCCCGTGATCCCATGGCCACCATGATCGTTCTCCCGGCCGATCATCTCATTCAAAACCACGCCGAGTTCCAGCGCGTGCTCGCCAATGCCGCCCTCGCCGCCGAAAACAGCGGTAGCCTCGTCACCGTCGGCATCAGACCCACCTGGCCTTGCCCCAGCTATGGTTATGTCGAGCGAGGCCGTCGTGCCAGCATCGGCGGACTTGATGACCTGCCCGTCTGGGAGATCGCACGCTTCCGTGAAAAGCCCAACCCCGACCTCGCCGAGCACTTCATCAGCCAGGGCAACTTCCTGTGGAATGCCGGCATGTTCATCTGGACCATTCCTGCCATCTTCGGTGAACTCAGCCGCCACTGCCCCGTGCTCGCCGATTTCATCTCCGAGCTGCGTGGTTCCAAAGATTTCAGCGCCACCGTGGCAAAGCAGTTCAGCAAGCTGCCAAAGCTTTCCATCGACTACGCGCTCATGGAACGCGCCTCCCGCGTGCTCAACATCGAGGCCACCTTCGACTGGGACGATGTGGGCAACTGGACCAGCGTGGGCCGCTACCTTGAGGCTGACAGTGATGGCAACCAGCACAACTGCGCCCTCTCGCAGCAGGATGCCGCCAACAACATCGTCTTCACCCAGACCGACCAGCACGTCGCGCTCATCGGCGTGCAGGATCTCATCGTCGTCGCCGCGAAAGACGGCCTCCTCGTCGCCTGCCGCAGCAAGGCCGAGAACATCAAAAAAATCGTCGATGGCCTGCCCGCAGAGCTGCGGTGAGACGTTTTGCTGAATCGTCATGCCGCGCATCCTCGCCATCGACCACGGCACCGTGCGCATCGGCCTCGCTTTGAGTGACGAGACGCAGATCGTCGCTAGTCCCTTCAAAACCATCGACGCGAACCACGAGCCCGAGCGCACCATCGCCCGCATCGTCAAGGAGAAGCACATTGGCAAAATTGTCATCGGCATGCCCTACCACATGAGCGGCGACAAAGGCGGTGCAGCCGAGCGTGTCGAAAAATTCGCGACCAACCTTGGCAAGGAGCTTCAGCAAACGATTCCGATCGATTTCGTCGATGAACGCCTCTCCTCCGTCGAAGCTGAGGCCGCCATGTCACGCGCTGGCATCACCGGCAAGCGCGAACGCAACGAGATCGTCGATCAACTCGCCGCCGTGGTCATCTTGCAGGAGTATTTGAACCAGCAGCGCGGCCCCGAGAGTTTCCTGCTGCCCGACGCCGCCTACGAACTCGCCTGGACCGATGAGCCGAAGCGACGTCGAAAGTAAAGCCGGTCTGCAGCGCGGCCCGGAGCCGGGCTTCAAGCGCTTGAAGCTCACCATCGCTTACTGCGGCACGCCTTGGCGTGGCTGGCAAAGCCAGGAAGACGGCGGCACCGTGACCGACGCCATCAACGCCGCCATTCGCAAAGCCACCAGCATCGAAACTCGCGTACAAGGCAGCGGCCGCACCGATGCCGGCGTGCATGCGCTTGCTCAAGTCGCGCACTGCGACGTACCCGAAACCGTGCGCATGAGCGGTGAATCGTGGGCGAACGCGCTCAACGCCTGCCTGCCGCTCACCATCCGCATTTTGAACGTCGAAGAGCCTGATCCGAGCTTCCACGCCCGCTTTGACGCTATTGGCAAAACCTATCGCTATCGCATCTGGCGTCCGCGCATGCTCTCGCCCTTCGAGGCCGATCGCGCCTGGCATGTCTATGGCCTGCTCGACATGGAAGCGCTGCGCTGGTGCTGCGAAAAACTCGTCGGCACGCACAACTTCATCCGCCTCTCCGCCAATCGTGGCGACATGCCCGAAACTCAGCGACGCCTTCTGCCAGACAAAACCACGCGCACCATCCACCGAGTCGATGTGCGTGAAGAAGGCGACATGCTGGAACTCGAATTCGAAGGCGACGGCTTCCTCTACAAAATGGTGCGCCTCATCGTCGGCAGCCTCCTTCACGTCGCTCGTGGTCGTGAGCCGAAAGAATGGTTCGCCAGCTTGCTGACTGATCCCACCGGCATGCAGAGCAATCAAACCGCCCCCGCCTGTGGTTTGTATCTCGTCGGCGTGAACTATCCGTGACCAAGCCGTCAAGATCGTCAAGCCGTGCTCAAGAGGTGCGGTCTCATCCCAGGTGCGATACTTGACAACTCTTGACCAACCTTGACCGGCCCTTCCCCTTGGGCCATGAACCCCGCCCCTCATGTCCCACGAAGCCCAAATCGCCCGCCGTCGCTCCTTCGCGATCATTTCGCACCCGGACGCCGGTAAAACGACGCTCACCGAAAAGCTCCTGCTCTACGGCGGAGCCGTCGCGCTCGCAGGTTCCGTGACCGCACGCAAAAACCAACGCGCGACGACCTCTGACTGGATGGAGTTGGAAAAACAGCGCGGCATCTCCGTCAGCTCCACGGTGCTGCAGTTCGAGTACAAAAACTGCGTCGTGAACCTGCTCGACACGCCGGGTCACAAAGACTTCTCCGAAGACACCTATCGCGTGCTCACCGCCGTCGATGCCGCCATCATGGTTATCGACGCCGGTAAAGGTATCGAGGCCCAAACGCGCAAGCTGTTCGAAGTCTGCCGCCGCCGTGGCGTGCCCATCTTCACCTTCATGAACAAGCTCGACCGCCCCGCGCGCGAGCCCATGACGCTGCTCGATGATCTCGAAACCGTCCTCGGCATCGGAGCCTGTGCCATCAACTGGCCGCTAGGACTCGGTCAGCAGTTCCGTGGCGTGTATGACCGCCGCAAAAAGGACGTGCATCTCTTCGAGCGCACCGTTCACGGCGCTTACCGTGCTCCCGAAAAAGTCGGCGGC
This sequence comes from Prosthecobacter sp., assembly GCF_046154365.1. Classification (GTDB taxonomy): domain Bacteria; phylum Verrucomicrobiota; class Verrucomicrobiia; order Verrucomicrobiales; family Verrucomicrobiaceae; genus Prosthecobacter. The sequence goes on along the minus strand of NZ_JBJXFV010000060.1, from coordinate 87,610 downwards.
CTCGACGACGAGTTCGTCGCTACTCACACCGTCCCTGAAGCACTGGAGCAGGCCAAAATGGAACTCGAAATGCTCGACGGCGCCGGTCACGAATACGACCGCGCCAAGATTGATCGCGGCGAACTCACGCCCGTCTTTTTCGGAAGCGCCAGCAACAACTTCGGCGTGCAATTGCTCCTCGATGGCTTCCTCGAACTCGCACCACCACCTGAAGCCCGCATGGCCGACGACGGTCGCATCATTGAACCCAACAACGAAGGTTTCTCCGGCTTCGTCTTCAAAATCCAGGCCAACATGGACCCGCGTCATCGCGATCGCATGAGCTTCGTGCGCATCGTCAGCGGCAAGTTCGAGCGCGACATGCAGGTCACCCACACGCGCACCGGCAAAATCGTCCGCCTCGCCAACTCGCAGAAACTTTTCGCCCAGGATCGTGAAACCGTGAATGAAGCCTACGCGGGCGATGTCGTCGGCATTGTCGGCAATCACGGCTTCGGCATCGGCGACACTCTCGCCACCGATCCCAAGCTCAAATTCGACGAAATCCCCCGCTTCGCGCCGGAAGTCTTCGCCTACCTGCACAACCCCAGCACCGCGCACTACAAACGCTTCCGCGACGGCCTGGAGCAGCTCCTCAGCGAAGGCGTCGTGCAGCAGTTCACCCAGCCCCACGCTGGTCAGCGCGTGCCCTTGCTCGGTGCCGTCGGCCCCTTGCAGTTCGAAGTCGTGCAGTTCCGCCTGGAGAGCGAATACAACGCCCAAAGCCGCATCGAAAACGCCCCCTACACCGTCCTGCGCTGGGTGCGCACCAAAGACGGCGGCGCCATCGAAGACTTCGACATCCCCAGCGGCGTCACCACCGCCCAAGACAACCAGGACCGCTGGGTCGTCTTCTTCAGCGACCAATGGGCCATCAACTACTTCGAGCGCCGCAATCCGAACGCCGAACTGTCCGAGATTCCGTGGGATGAGGTGGAGAAGGCGAAGGCTTGATTTGAGTTGCCGATCCCTCCGTTCATCCATCATGCTGTCTGCATGACCACCGCCGAAATCACCTCCGCGCTCGCTGTCATCCGGCAGGCGACGGATTTGAATGCCAAAGCACTGCTCATGGCGGGACTGGTATCCGAGTTGTTCCGTGAGCGTGGCTTTGAGCCCGTGGTTGTTGGCGGTTCCGCCATCGAGTTCTACACCGACGGCGCCTACATGTCCGGCGACACCGACATCTGCTGGACCGGCTGGCCGATGCCGGATGAAGAGCAGCGGAAGGAAATCATGCTGCAGATTCCCGGCATCACAGCACACGGCGGCAGCAAAAGCTGGGGCATCGAGGATCTCTGGATCGATCTGCTGGGTGAGATTGACTATCGAGCGGACAAAGATCTTGTCGTTTTGGAGACCCAGCTCGGTGAAGTGACGCTGATCCCAGTGGAGGATGCGCTCGTGGGACGTGTCTATGCTGCCAGGAAATATTGCAACGGTTACGATGAAAAAGACGATGACTGCGCCAAGAAACTGATGGCCAGTGTGCTTCAAGGTCGCATACCCTTCGACTGGCAAGAGGCTCGCCGGGTGGCAGCATGCCCGAAATACGACTGCGTGCCGGAGTTCGAAGTCGTACGGGCCGAAGTCGAAGCCGAACTGGCAAAATCGAAGTCCTGAGCTATATCTTGTCCCATGACACCGACGAAACTCATCATCAAACCGGAGCGCCGCTTCACCTGGGAGCAGTGGCAGGCGGGCCGTGCTGAGAGACGGCGGCTGGGGAATCTTGTGGCTCCAAAAAACATCCGGCGGAAGAAGAGCGAGGGAGATGAATACCTGCGCGAAACCTACGGCGGCGAACGCGGCCCGCCCTTCAACAAGCCCTTCGATCCCTCGGCGGACGAGAAGTGACGGAGCGCGAGTATTCTACTCGCCTGACTTTCCTGCCGCTCTCGAGCCACAGCCAACAGGCGAGTGGTCTTTGACACACTCGCGCTCCAGTTCTCGATCATGAAATCCAAAACCGTCGTCATCACCGGCTGCACGCGCGGGCTCGGTCGCGCGATGATTCCGCGCTTCATCGCCGCAGGATGGCAGATCGCCGGTTGCGGGCGAAATGAGGCTCAGACCGCCGAATTGAGCCTCCAGTTGCCTGCCCCGCATCTGTTTCAAGCCTGCGATGTCTCGCGTGAAACCGACGTCGCCGCGTTTTGCGCCGCCATCGTGAAACAATTTGGCCCGCCCGACCTCGTGCTGAACAATGCGGCCATCATCAATCCAAACGCGCCGCTGTGGGAGACGAGTGCGGAAGACTTCAGCCGTATCATCGACATCAACATCAAAGGCCCGGCCGCGATGATGCGCCATCTGCTGCCGGCGATGCTCAAACGCGGCAGCGGCGTCATCGTGAACTTCTCCTCCGGCTGGGGCCGCTGCACGGCGGCGGATGTGGCACCGTATTGCGCCACGAAATACGCCATTGAGGGCCTTGCTATGGCCACGGCCCAGGACACAGGCGGCAAAGTCGCCGTCATCCCGATGAATCCCGGCATCATCGATACGGACATGCTCCGTAGCACCTTTGGCGGTGAAGCGGGTGGCTTCCCCGATGCCGATGACTGGGCGAAACGAGCCGTGCCCTACTTCATCAAGCTCGGACCCAAAGACAACGGCAAGCCGCTCACGGTGCCCGGAGGATAGGCCTCCGGCCTGTCAGTGGATCGAGGCTTCCAGCCTTTGATCATCAGATTGAAGGCGGGACGCCCCAATCCGTTGACAGCCTGGAAGGCTATCCTCCATGATGCACCCATGCGCCTCCTCATCACCGCCGGCCCGACGCGTGAGCCGATTGATCCGGTGCGGTTTCTCTCGAACCGCTCTTCGGGTCGCATGGGTTATGCGCTCGCTGAAGCCGCGTGTGAAGCCGGACACGAGGTGGTGCTCATTTCCGGCCCGGTGACGATTCCAGCACCTGAGGGCGTGACATTGGTCCATGCGGAAACAGCGCGGGAGATGTTTGACGCGGTGCAGATCTACCTCAGCGGCTGCGACGCGGCCATTTTCAGCGCGGCGGTGGCCGATTACCGGCCGGTGCAGGTCGTGGCGCAAAAATTGAAGAAGACCGCCGACAAGCTCACGCTCGAACTCGAACGCACCGAGGACATCCTCGGCTCCGCTCGGTCAAAACTCGGCTTTCGCGGCTTCCTCGTCGGTTTTGCGGCCGAAACCGAGAACCTCATTGCACATGCTCAAGAAAAGCTCGTTCGCAAAGGCTGTGACATGATCGTCGCCAACGATGTCTCGCAGGCGGGCATCGGGTTTGACAGTGTGGAAAACGCAGTCACCCTCTGCCTCCCCGGCGGCCGGACGATTGCCCTCCCCAAGCAATCCAAAACCGCCCTCGCGCGCGAATTGATCGCCGTCATCGCATCCAGCATCCAGCATCCAGCACCTAGAATCCAGTGAACGAACTCCTCGCCACCGCCACCGCAGCCGCGCACGCCGCCGGCAAAATGATCAAAGACAACTTCGGCTCCGAACTCACGGTGAACGAAATGCAGCGTCACGACATCAAGCTCGAACTCGACGTGCTCAGCCAGAAGCTCATCACCGAGATGATCCTCGCGCGTTTCCCCGATCACGCGATCCTGGGCGAAGAAGGCGGCGACATCGGCGGCAACGGTGAAGTCGAGTGGATCGTCGATCCCATCGACGGCACGGTGAACTACTTCTTCGGCATCCCACACTTTTGCGTCTCCATCGCTGCTCGGAAGCGCGAGTCGAAGGAGTTGCTCATCGGCGTGATCTTTGACCCGATGCAGAACGAAACGTGGAGCGTCATTCGTGGTGAAAAGCCAATGCTCAACGGCAAAACCGTCAGCGTCAGCACTCGCGCTGAAATGGCCGAAGCCGTCGTCACCGTCGGCTTCTCGAAGAGCAAAGAGGCACTCGATCTCGGCTTCGACCGCTACAAGCGCATCGCCTACGAAGTGCGCAAGACCCGCATGCTTGGCAGTGCTGCGCTCGCCATGGCCTACATCGCCTGCGGTCGTCTCGACGCCTATGTGGAGGAGCAGATCAGCTTGTGGGACATCGCCGCCGGTCAGCTCATGGTCGAAGAGGGCGGCGGCAAAGTGATGCTCAAACCCAGCACCACCAAGCCTGGCACCATGTTCATCTGCGCGTGGAACGGCAAGCTGCCCATCGAAGCGTCTCTCTAAACACGCATGTCCGCCCCCGACACTCGCGAAGTCATTCTCGAAGCCCGCGAACTCACGCGTGAGTTCGACGGCGTGAAGGCGCTCGATGCTTTCAGCTTCAAACTGCATCGCGGTGAGGTGCTCGGCCTGCTCGGCGCGAATGGTGCGGGCAAAACAACCGCGATGAACTGCCTGCTCGGCCTCACGTTGCCGACCACGGGCGATTTGTTCGCCTTCGGGCTGCCGCTGCAGGCAAATCGCATCAAAATCCTGCAACGCTCGAATTTTTCCTCCGCCTACACCGCGTTGCCGGGCAATCTGCTCGTGTGGCAGAACCTGCTCGTGTTTGCGCGCATTTACGGCGTGCCGAATCCGAAAAAGAAGATCGCCGAGCTGCTCGAACTTCTCGAAATCACGCATCTCGACAAACGCGTCACCGGCCAGCTCTCCGCCGGCGAATCCACTCGCGTGAATCTGGTCAAAGCCTTCCTCAACGACCCCGAGCTGCTCATGCTCGATGAGCCCACCGCATCGCTCGACCCCGACATCGCCGACAAGGTGCGCAAAGTCGTGCGCAAGGTGCAGCGCGAGCGCAACATCGGCATCCTCTACACCTCCCACAACATGCGTGACATCGAGGAGGTCTGCGACCGCGTGATCTTCCTGCACAAGGGCAAGATCGTGTGTGAAGGCACCCCGGCGGACATCGTCGCGCAGTCCAGCAGCGACAATCTGGAAGATGTCTTCATCAAAATCGCCCGTGACGGCGAAATCCTCGACGAACCCAAAAAGGATCCCGCACCATGAGCATCCGCATCATCAGTGCCCTCGTCTTGCGCTACCTGTTTCTCTACACGCGGACGCCCATGCGCCTCGTGGAGCTCGTGTTCTGGCCGCTTGTCGATCTCGTCGTGTGGGGCAACGTCACCGTCTTCATCCAGAAGAACAGCAACACGGAGTTCGGCGGCTTCATCCTGTTCTTCCTCGGCGCGATGATCCTGTGGGACGTGCTGTTTCGCGCGCAGCAAGGCGTGGCAATCTCCTTCCTCGAAGATGTGTGGACCCGCAATCTGCTGAATGTCTTCGTCGCCCCCGTGCGCACGGTGGAATATCTCAGCGCCACCTTCTTCGTCGGCTTTCTGCGCATTCTCGTGACCGTCGTCGTCATGAGCCTCGTCTCGTGGATCGGTTACTCGTTCAACATCTTCCAGCTCCAGTGGTGGCTGGTGCCGTTTTTCCTCAACCTCATGGTCTTCGGTTGGTCACTCGGCATGATCTCCACCGCGCTCATCCTGCGCTGGGGCCAGGCCGCCGAATCGCTCGCCTGGGCCGTGCCGTTCTTCATCCAGCCCGTCGTGGCCGTGTTTTACCGCGTCGAGGACATGCCCGCGTGGTCACAGCCTTTTGCGTGGCTCTTTCCCGCCACGCCGATTTTTGAAGGCATGCGCGAGGTGATGAAAACCGGCACCATGAACTGGAATCACCTGTGGCTCGCCGCCGGTTTGAACGTGATCTACCTCACCCTCGCTGGCTGGCTGTTCGTCTGGGTGCTCAACATGACCCGCAAACGCGGCCTGCTGACGAAGTTCGCCACGCAATAGTAGCCTTGTTGCAGTGCAACAAGGAAGCCTGTTCCGCAGGAACAGGCTTACTTTGCGCTGCCCGACCTACTTCCACACACCCGCCGCTCGCAGCACCGTCTCATGCACGGCGATGTCATGCGCGGCATCCCAAGCCAGTTTTTTCTCGCCACGCACGATCTTCGCCAGATCGACGAACTCCGCTGCATAGCGATCCTTCGGCACGGTGAGCTGAAACGACTGAGTTCCCTTCTTGTAAGCGCCGCGAGCCTGCGTGAGCGATAGATTCACCTTCCCCGACTCGAGCGGCACGATCTCAAACGTTCCCTCAGTTCCCGTGACGTTGAACCGCCGCCGTGGGCCGCCAAACGGGTCGGCGTGATTGCAGCGGACCACCGCCGTGGCCTTCGCGTACTGCAAGACCGCCATCTGGTTGTCCTTCACGCCATCTTGAGCTGTCGGTGTTGAAAATGACTGCACGGACTGCGGTTTTCCTAGAATCGTCACGACGGCGTCCATCACATGGCAGGCCAGTTCAAACATTCCGCCGCCTTCGAGCGCGCCGATGACGCCACGCTGCTTCTTGTCGGCCAGTTTGCCCATCGCCGCGTCGATTTCCGTGATCTCGCCGAGCCAGCCTTCGCGCACGGCCTGGAACAGCAGCTCAAACGCCGGGTTGTAGCGCAGCATGTAGCCCATCTGCACCGTGAGGTCGCGTTTCTCGGCCTCCAGCCGCATGGATTTGAACTCGTCATGCTTGAGCGCACCCGGCTTGTCCAGATGCACATGCTTGCCTGCCTGAACGCAGCGCATTGCCGTCGCGCACGCGGTCTCAATCGTCGTCTCCACCGCCACCGCCTTCAATTCCGGCACGGCGAGCAGTTCCTCCAGGGTCATCGACTTCACCCCTTCGTAGCCCTTGCCTTCCGCAACACCGACGACTTCCCAAAGCTCCGGCAAACTCCGCAGCGCAGCCATCTTCCCCGCCGCATGGGCATGTTCCGTGCCGATCTGGCCGATGCGCAGTTTGGCGCTGCCGCTGGTGGCAAAGGCCGTGGAACCGCAGGCGAGAATGAATGAGCGTCGTTTCATGAGTCTATGAAGCGCTCAATCACCCGCGCTTCTTGCCAGGACCTCAAATGAGGGTTGGCAGCCGATGCGCGGTGTGGCATTTTCCGCCATGAAGACTATGACCGGCCAGATGACCACGGATGAGCAGTACGCTGTCGTGGTGGAAAAAATGAAGGCGCTCGGGCTGCGCGTGCCCGCCCGTGGTGCTTGGAAAGAAACGGTGGGTCATATGAAGGGCAGCCAGCACTTTGCCGAGGCGATGCGACTTGGCGCTGAATGGCGCGCCGAGGTGAACCGCCAGTCCATCGAAGAACTGAATGCTCGTTCTTGATACCAACCACTACCGAGAAATCGCGGCAGAAAGCGTGATCGGCAAGCGCCTGGCGCAAAGACTGCATGACTCGGGTGACGAGGCCTTTCTGGCCATTGTTACCGCAGAGGAAGTCTTGAAAGGCTGGCTGGCACAGATACAACCCCATCGGCAGCGAGATCGTGGCGTGAGTGCTTATCACGATTTTCAAGAAAGCCTGGATGGTCTCTCCAAATGGTTTTCGCTGCCGTGGACGCACGATGCCGCCGACATTTTTGACGATCTCCGACGCCAGAAGGTGAACATCGGCACGATGGACTTGCGCATTGCCGCCATCGCGCTCGAATACGGGGCCAAGGTGCTGACGCGGAACCTCGTGGATTTTGAGAAGGTGCCGGAGCTGCTGGTGGAGAACTGGCTCGATTGATCTCGATCACCCACGCTTCTTACCTCCGCGTTTCGGCTTGCCGTAAACGACGTTCTGGCGCTGCGGCAGCGTGCCGGTGTCATCGGTGTTCAGACCGGCGCGTTTCTTGAGTTCGCGGATTTGATCACGGAGCAGAGCAGCGCGCTCGTATTCGAGCTTGCTGGCGGCTTCGGCCATTTCTTGTTCGAGTTCGCGGATGGTTTCGGTGATGGCGAAATCGCCGCCGCCTTCGCGGACGACGCTTTCTTCGATCTCACGGGCCTTGCCGAGCACTTGCAGGCTTTCTTGAACGGCACGCTGCACGGTTTGTGGCGTGATGCCGTGCTTCGCGTTGTGATCGGTCTGCACTTGGCGGCGGTAGCCGCTGATGCTGAGCAGGGCGCGGATGCTTTTGGTCTCGATGTCGGCAAAGAGGACGACTTCGCCGTTGATGTGGCGTGCGGCGCGGCCTGAGGTTTGAATGAGCGATGATTCGCTGCGCAGGAAGCCTTCTTTGTCGGCATCAAGGATGCAGACGAGGCTGACTTCGGGCAGGTCGAGGCCTTCGCGCAGGAGATTGATGCCGACGAGCACGTCGCAATCGCCCGAGCGCAGGCTGCGCAGGATTTCGACGCGCTCGATGGCGTCGATGTCGCTGTGCAGGTAGCGGACTTTGAAGTCGAGATTGCGCAGGTAGTCGGTGAGATCCTCGGCGGTGCGCTTGGTGAGCGTGGTGACGAGCACGCGCTCGCTTTTTTCGATGCGCTGGCGGCAGAGCTCGATGGTTTCGTCGATCTGGCCCTTCCGCGGCTTGATGGTGATGACGGGATCGAGTAAACCGGTGGGACGGATGATCTGCTCGACGACTAGGGAGCGGCCCTTGGCCGTGACATCGAATTTTTCGACGGCTTCGGCACTGCCGCTGACGCGCACGGTTTTGGAGAAGGGCAGGGGATCGGCGATCTTCGCGATGTAGCTGGTGTTGCCGACGACGCTGTTCTCGATTTCAAAGCGTGCAGGCGTGGCGCTGACATAGACGAGCTGCCCGACCTTCCCCATGAACTCCTCGAAGCGCAGCGGGCGGTTGTCGAGAGCGCTTGGCAGGCGGAAGCCGTGCTCCACGAGCACGGTCTTGCGCGATTTGTCGCCCTCATACATGCCGCCGATCTGCGGGATGGTGACGTGGCTTTCGTCGATGAACATCAGCGGCGGCTCTTTGAAGAAATCGAGCAGCGTGCCCGGTGTGGAACCCGGTGCGCGACCGGTGAGATGGCGACTGTAGTTTTCGATGCCCTGGCAGAATCCCATCTCCTGCATCATCTCGATGTCGTACTGCGTGCGCATCTTGATGCGCTGCGCTTCGAGCAGTTTGCCTTCCTTCTCGAACCACGCGACGCGCTCCTCGGCCTCCTCGCGAATCTTCACGATGGCTTTGCGCAGTTTGTCGCCGGGTGTGACGAACTGTTTGGCTGGAAAAACGGTGTAGCTCGGCATTTTGAGCGTCACGGTGCCGGTGAGCACGTCCACGGCGCTGATGCGGTCGATTTCATCGCCGAAGAACTCGATGCGGATGGCTTCGTTTTCGAGATAGGCGGGGACGACCTCGATCACATCGCCACGGGCACGGAACTTGCCGCGGGTGAGCTGGATGTCGTTCCGCTCGTAGAGCATATCGACCAACTTGGTCAGAAGCGTCTCACGCGACATCTGCTGGCCCACATGGACCGGCAGCATCATGCCTTCGTAGTCTTCCGGCGATCCCAAGCCGTAGATGCACGACACACTGGCGACGATGATCGTGTCCTGCCGCGTGATCAGCGCTCCCATGCTGGAGAGGCGCAGGCGCTCGATCTCGTCGTTCACCGCGCTGTCCTTCTCGATGAAGGTGTCCGTGCGGGCGATGTAGGCCTCCGGCTGGTAGTAGTCGAAGTAGCTGACGAAGTACTCGACCGCGTTGTGTGGGAAGAAGTTCTTAAACTCCGAGTAAAGCTGCGCCGCGAGCGTCTTGTTGTGCGAGAACACCAGCGCTGGCCTACCGATTTCCGCGATGATGTTGGCCATCGTGAAGGTCTTGCCCGAGCCGGTCACGCCCATGAGCGTCTGATGCCGGTTTCCGGCACGTACGGACTTCGTCAGCTTCGCGATGGCCTGTTCCTGGTCGCCTTGGGGGCTGTACTCGGTGTTGAGCCGAAAGGCGGACATGGCAGGAGCCGCGACGGCTTAGGACATGCCCGAACCGGCCTGATCCGGCACTGGCAGATCCGCAGGATCCATCTCTTGGGCCTTGGCCGGAGCCGACTGAGCGTAGCGCTGCCGGTATTCCTTCCAGGAGATGAGTTTGCGGTCGGATTCATCCCAGAGGCGCAGGTTGATACACTTCAGGCTGGACCAGAACGTCAGCGGCTTCACCGAATGGAACATCGGGTGGGAGTTGTGGCACTTTTCCAGGTAGTAATTCGGAATGCGGGAGCTGAGATGGTGAACGTGATGGAAGCCGATGTTGCCGGTGAACCACTGGAAGATTTTCGGCAGCTTGTAGAAGGAGCTGCCTTCCAGCGCGGCGGTGGTGTAGTCCCAGTCTTCGCGGTGCTCCCAGTACACGTCTTCATACTGGTGCTGCACGTAGAACATCCAGATGCCCGCCATGCCGGCGAACATCGTGACGGGAAGCTGCATCAGGACGTAGTTTTTGAAGCCGAAGAGCCAGCTCAGTGCGGCGATCATCAGCGCCAGGGCGATGTTCATTGTTATGACCGAAGCGCGATCCTTGCCCTTCGCACGGGGTGAAGGGAAGCGTTGATGGATGAGGAACAAGAACAGCGGCCCGATGATGAAGAGTGTGATCGGATTGCGGACAATGCGATAAAGCAACCGCCACTTGGGCTTGGCCTCCTCATACTCCTTCACCGTCATCGTCCAGATGTCCCCATCGCCACGGCGGCTCAGGTCACCCGAAGTCTGGTGGTGTACCGAGTGCTGCCAAGTCCAGTGCAGGTAGGGCGTGAAGGTCAGCATCCCGCTGATGAAGCCGAGGATGCTGTTGGCCCGCTTGGATTTGAAGTAGGAGCCGTGGCCGCAGTCATGAAACATGATGAACACGCGCACCAGCAGCAGTCCCGCCACAGCGGCGATCGCCAGCGTCACCCAGTAGGATGTATGATTCAGACTCCAGAACATCGCATACCACAGCAGCGCGTAGGGGATGAAGGTGTTGACGATCTGCCAGGTGGCACGCGGAATGGAAGGAACCTGGAAGGGGGCGACAATTTTTTTCCATTCGGAAATCGTGGCCTGGGGCTTGGCTGATGTCATCTCAGGGGCGCTGGTCGTGGTCATGGTTGATGGAGCGCGGTATGTAGCAGGTTTTTGGGATTAGTCCCGCACTCAATTTGTCAAAAACCTCTCAATTTTGGTACTGGCTGGGTGCATGCGGACTCAATAATCCCGGAACGGCCCCCGTGGCTCCGCCGCATCCATCTCGGCCCGCCACTTCGAGAAACGATCCCGCATCATCTTCGCGATCTCCGGTTTCTCGGCGCTCAGATCATGCTTTTCGCCGAGGTCGGTCCTCAAATCGTAAAGGCCGTTGCCCTTCGCCGACTCCAGCCACTTCCATTTTTCAAACCGCGCCGCATTGTCACCACGGCGCTGCCAGAACATCGCCGTGCGCGGTGATTTCGCCTCGCCGCGCAGCACCGGCAGCATGTTGAAGCCATCGAATTTCACACCATCAGGAGCTTTCGAGCTGCTGGCCGCCAGCAAGGTTGGCACCAGCTCCAGTGAGGTCAAAAACTCATCCGTCACCTCCCCGGCGGGCAATACGCCTGGCCAGCGCATGATGAACGGCACACGCAGGCCGCCTTCCCACATCGAACTCTTGCCGCCCTTCAGCGGCGCGTTGCCGCCATTGCCGCTGCCGCCGTTGTCGGAGAGGAAGAGGAGGATCGTGTTGTCCTGCTGGCCGGTTTTTTCGATGGCATCCATCAAAGCACCGATGGCCTCGTCCATGCACGTCACCGCGCCGCAGTAGCGGGCGAGCTTCTCATCCTTTACCTTGCCGCGATACATCGCCACATACTTCTCCGGCGCTTGCACACCCTCGGCCACTTTCTTTGCACCTTCCGTCGTGCCTTTGCCGAATGACGACGCCCCATGCGGTGCGTTGAAGGCCAGGTAGAGGAAGAACGGCTGCTTCCCGGCATGCTCGCCGACGAACCGCAGCGCCTCGCGGCGGAACACATCGGTGACATACGTTCCCTGGTCCTCCTGCGTGCGTTCATTGCCACGAAACAGCGACGGCACGCCGTAGCGCTCGTGCGTGTAGTAGTCGATGCCGTTGTTGCCGTGGCCGTAGAAGAAATCGAAGCCGCGTTGCAGCGGTAGGAAGCGCTGCGCCTGCCCCATGTCCCACTTGCCGACGCAACCCGTCGCGTAGCCCGCTTTTTTGAGCATGTCACCAATCGTCACCTCCCGCACATCCAGCCCCAGTGTCATCTCCGGCGACACCGCATACTCCTCCGGCGAGTACAGATGGCCGAAGTTCACCATGTCATTGCGCACCATGTCGTACAGCCCGTTGCGCTGCGGGTAGCGACCCGTCAGCACGCTGCCCCGCGACGGCGTGCATGCAGGCCACGTCACATAAAAACTCGTCCCCCGCACGCCCTCGGCAGCTAGCTTGTCCAAATTCGGCGTGATCAAGGGCTTGGTGCCGATGCAGCCGAGATCGGGGTAGCCCTGGTCATCGCTGACGATGAGAATGACGTTCGGCTGGCCTGCATGACACACGCAGACCAGCCACAGGAAGAAGAGCATTCGGAACCACATGCACTGCTAAACGCAGGCATGCTCCGCTCCTTACTTCACCTTGATCAGCTCCACGTCGAAGATCAGCGCCTCATTCGGGCCGATGTCGCGACCTGCGCCGCGTGAGCCGTAGGCGAGCTTGGAAGGGATGAAGAAGCGATACTTCGCGCCTTCCTGCATGAGCTGCACGCCTTCCGTCCAGCCAGCGATGACGCCGTTCAGTGGGAACTCGATGGATTCTTTGCGGCGATACGAACTGTCGAAGACGTTGCCATTGATAAGCGTGCCTTCGTAATGCACCTCCACCGTGTCCGTGGCCTTCGGACTCTTGCCGGTGCCGGGGGTGATGACCTTGTATTGCAGGCCGCTGGCCGTGACTGTCACGCCTTCTTTCGTGGCGTTGTCTGCGAGAAATTTTTCACCTTTGGCGAGAGCGATGTCGGACATGAGGGGCGGGAGTGTTGGAGTTGTGGAGGGTTGGGATGCGGAGGCTAGCAAGAGGCCGAAAAATGTCGAATGACGAATGCAGAATGACGCCAAGCCGTGTTCATGCAGTGATAACCAGCGGACAGAACGAATGTTCCGAGTGTCTGGTATATCTTTTAAACCGCAGAGGATGGACGGGCGCAGAGCATTGCATCCAGAATCTGAGTTCCGACCTCTGCGCCCGTCCATACTCTGCGGTGTTGCTAAATTCAGCGTTTCCCTAAACTCACGGCATGAACCGCGACCGCCTCCTCTCGCAACTCACCTCGCACAGTGGCCCGTTCGACATCGCCATCATCGGGGGCGGTGCCACGGGACTCGGAGCGGCGGTGGATGCGGCTTCGCGCGGGCATTCCGTCGTGCTTATTGAGCAGTCGGACTTCGCCAAAGGTACCTCCAGTCGCAGCACGAAGCTGGTGCATGGCGGCGTGCGTTATTTGAAGCAGGGCAATGTCTCGCTCGTGCTCGAAGCGCTGCGTGAACGCGGCCTGCTCTGCAAAAACGCGCCGCATCTCGTGCACAGCCTGCCGTTTGTCATTCCGAGCTACCACTGGTGGGAAGGGCCGTTCTACGGCATCGGTTTGAAGGTCTATGACACGCTCGCGGGCCAGCTCGGTCTCGAACCCTCGCGTTATCTCTCGCGGGAGGACATGATCGAGCTGCTGCCCACCTTGGAGACAGAAGGACTCGACGGCGGCGTGGTCTATCACGACGGGCAGTTCGATGATGCGCGTCTTGCCATCCACCTCGCCCGCACTGCGGTGAATCACGGCGCCATCACGCTCAATCACACGCGCTGCTGCGGCCTGATGAAGGAAAAGGGTCACATCATCGGTGTGAAGGCGGAGTGCATGGAAACCGGCAGGCAGCATGAGATCCGCGCCCGCTGCGTCATCAACGCCACCGGCGTCTTCGTCGATGATCTGCGCCGCATGGACGATGCGAAGGCCGAAAACATCGTCGCACCCAGTCAGGGCGTGCATCTGGTGCTGCCGCGTGAGTTTCTGCCCGGCGACTCGGCCATCATGATCCCGAAGACCGACGATGGCCGCGTGCTCTTCGCCGTGCCGTGGCATGGCCGCGTCATCATCGGCACCACGGACACGCCCGTGCAGCACACCAGCCTCGAACCACGCCCGCTGCCGGATGAGATCGAATTCCTCATGACGCACGCAGCCCGTTATCTCACACGCGATCCACGTCCGTGTGATGTCTTGAGCATGTTCGCGGGTCTGCGTCCCCTCGTGGCCGCAAAAGCCGGCTCCACCGCCGAACTCTCGCGCGATCACACCATCCTCGTCGCCGATTCCGGCCTCATCACCATCACTGGCGGCAAATGGACGACGTATCGCCGCATGGCCGAGGATGTCATCGACCACGCCGAGATGATCGGCGGCATTGGTGTGAAACACTGCGTCACCCACAATCTCATGATCCACGGTTCGGCCACCGTGCTCGCCAAAGACGACCCACTCGCCGTCTATGGCAGCGATGCCGCCGAGATTCGTGATCTTGCCGCCAAAGAACCTGAATGGTCCGGCAAAGTGCATCCCAAGCTCGACCTGACCTGTGCCGAGGTCATCTTCCACACCCGTCACGAACTGGCCCGCACCGTGGGCGATGTCCTCGCCCGCCGCAGCCGCAGCCTGCTGCTTGATGCGCAGGCCAGCATGTCCGCCGCGCCGCGCGTAGGCGCTTTGATGGCCGCTGAACTCGGCTGGGACGCGAAAACGACCGCGCATCAGGTGGAACGCTATCAGCATCTCGCCTGCGGCTACATTTTGGAAGGCTGATCAGAATGGTCCGCACAATTCGTCATTGTCCATCCCTGCCCACCACTCCATTCCTCCTCCACTCCATTCCTCCTTCATGACACCCTCCACCAGCTCCGCGCAGGCATCATCGGCACAGGATTTATCGGCCCCGTTCATATTGAGGCGTTGAAGCGGCTCGGCGTGACGAGGCATGATGCATGACGGGCTTTTTTGTTTGCCGCTGCACTGTTGTCTTTCTAACCTGCGCTCATGGCAGCCCGAACCGTGGCATTTCTCAACTTCAAGGGTGGTGTCGGCAAGACGACGAACACCGTCAACATCGCCGCCATCATGGCGCTGCATCCGCAGCTGGCCGGCAGGCGCGTCCTGGTGGTGGATATGGACCCGCAGAGCAACTCCACGCTCTGGTTCATCAACCGTGAGGGTTACCAGCAAGCGCAGGAGCAGCGCCGCACGATCCACCACCTGTTTGATCATTTTGAGCGCGGCGGCACGCCCGACCTGCGCCCCCTGATTCAGAAGAGTGTGCTCGAAAATCACGCCACAGGCGGCCGGCTCGATCTCGTGCCCGGCTCTTTTGAGCTGCTGCCGTTGGAAGAACGGCCCGACCTCGGGCATAGCGTCAAACAGGCCGATGGAGTGCTCGCCGCGGCGCTGAAAAAGCTTCGCGGCGAATATGACTTCATCCTCATCGACTGCCCGCCCGCGTGGTCGCTGTTCACCCGCAACGCTCTCCGTGCCGCTGATTTTGTCGTCGTTCCCTACACGCCTGACTACCTGGCTCTGGAAGGCATCAAATGGATCAACCAGCTCCTGCGGCGGTATGCCGTCCAGGCCGCGCCCTACCGCGTCGCGAAGCTGGCAGGAGTGATCATCAACCGCCACCAGACCTACCAGCCGGTGCTGGCCGCGCTGCTGGAGCTGCGGGAGGTGCTGGAGAACTACAGCCAGTTGCAAATGCTCGACATCAAGATCCTTGAGCCAAGGATTCGGAACTCCACCGCCGTCAGCGACGCGACCAATGTGCAGCAGGCGCTCATCATCGCGCGCCCGCATGATCCTGTGACCAAGGACTTCGTCGAACTCACGGCAAACCTCGTCACCCTCCTCAACCACTTTCCCCTCCCTGAAGCATGAACACTGCTGACTTGAAGCAAATGCCCGCCCGGCTGCGCGCGTTGGCGGACCAGATGGAACGTCTCGGCCCGCTGCTGAATCCTGAGGCGTTGAAGGCTCCTTGGAAGAGCCTTGTGACTTCCGTCGCCCGCCTTGGCAGTCTGGAGCCGGCAGACGTGCTCGCACCCATGGAGGACTATCTCGCCTGCCGCCATCCCTGGCTCACGGCCTGGGCGGCGGCACCCGACGCCATGACGGACGTGTGCAAGAACATGCTCGGGCCGAAGGCCAAAGTGCTGAAGCCGCAGACCGGCGAGGACGCCACCGAGCGGCAGCTCCGCCTCCTGTGTCTCTGCCTCGCCGCAGTTGGCAGTGGCGCCGTGCTTGAGGCCATCGCCCAGCCAGAAAGGCAGGCGCCAACCACGCTGGCCACACCCACGCGGTTCATTGAAGACCCTGACGCGCGTGATGCCCTGCATCGCTGGGGCGCGGTGCCGGAGGATGAGTTCCTGGCGCAGGCGAAGCACGCCGCCCCCGACCTCATTAAGCGTGGTGCCGCCCTGCTGGGCTTCAAGCTCTCCGCCAAACCCACGCCCACGGCGCTTAAAAAAGTTCACCGCGCTGCCGTGCAGTTTCACCGCAACACGCGGGTTTGAGAGCTTCGCCTGCGCACGGCCGGTGTGACGTTTGGTGGGAAAAGCGCCGCCACATCCTCCGGCTAAGGGCCAGCAGCGCAAAACACCATGCCAGGTCGAACACACTTCCGACCAGCCTCCTTCCGCGCTCGCCGTGGGATGAATTCGTCATTGTTCATCGTTCTTCACCACTCCAATACTCCACAGCATCATGACCCCTCTCCACCACCTCCGCGCAGGCATCATCGGCACCGGCTTCATCGGCCCCGTTCACATTGAGGCGCTCAAGCGGCTCGGCGTCACGGTAAATGGCATTTGCGGCTCCACCAAGAGCGCACGCAAGGTCGGCGAGCTGTGGGGCATTCCCGAGATCTACGGCGACTACGATCATGAGGCGATGTATGCCTCGCCGAACATCGACGTCGTTCACATCACCTCGCCGAACCGGGTTCACGTCGAGCAATGCCTGAGCGCACTCGCGATGGGCAAGCACGTCATCTGCGAGAAACCACTTGGCATGACCGCGAAGGAGACGCAACTTGTTGTCGATGCGGTGAAGAAAGGCGGTAAACGCGGCCCGGTGTTCGCGGTGAATTACATGTGCCGCTTCTTCCCCGCCATCCTGCAAATGCGCGCGATGGTGGCGCGTGGC
This sequence comes from Prosthecobacter sp., assembly GCF_046154365.1. Classification (GTDB taxonomy): domain Bacteria; phylum Verrucomicrobiota; class Verrucomicrobiia; order Verrucomicrobiales; family Verrucomicrobiaceae; genus Prosthecobacter. The sequence continues at coordinate 70,589 of NZ_JBJXFV010000060.1, read as the reverse complement.
GATCTCGGCAAGATCATGCACGTCCAGGGCCACTTCTTCCAAGACTGGCTGATGTATGAGACCGACTACAACTGGCGCATTCTCGCTAGCGAAGGCGGCAAACTGCGCGCCGTGGGCGATGTCGGCACGCACTGGATCGATGCCGTCAGCTTCGTGCTCGGCTCAAAGCCCAACAGCGTCTTTGCGCACATCGAGACCTTCCACAAGACCCGCAAGCGGCCGAAAGGCGAGGTGAAGACCTTTGCGAAGGTCGATCCCAAGAACATGATCGACTACAAGGTCGATACCGAGGACTTCGGCAGCGTGCTGTTGAAGTTCGGCAAGGCCAAACACGGTTTCGCCGACGGCGTGCATGCGAACGCGAGCATCTCGCAGGTCGCCGCCGGCTGGAAATGCAGCCTCAGCTTCGGCATCTACGGCACGAAGGGCAGCGTGCGCTGGGATTTGCAGCAGCCGAACGAAATCCAGGTCGGTCATCGCGATGAACCGAACCAAACGTTGAATCGCGGCACGCCCGGCTTCCTCGAAGATGTCGCCAACTTCACCGACTACCCGCCCGGTCACGCCGAAGGTTTCAGCGACGGTCACAAGATGCACTACCGCGCCATTTACGAGCACATCGCCAGCGGCAAAAAAACGCCCGCCGTCTTCGCCACCGCCGAAGACGGCCACCACGAAGTCAAACTCTGCGAGGCCATTCTCGAAAGCAGCAAGGCGAAGACGTGGGTGAAGGTGTGAGGTCTTTTGTTGTCAGCTTTTTTCGCCGCAGGACAGTGGTTCCTTGGTCGATGCTTCCGAGAAAGGGTTTTTACGCCGTGTTCAAAGAAGATGATGATACTTCAAGCCGCTCTTTGACGAAACACAGACATGAGTGCACTCCGCAAAGTAACGACCATTTTGGGTTTTGGCCTTGGGTTCCTCCTCCTTGCTGTTGCATCCAACATCGCAGGTTGGAGCCTGATTTTTTCCGATCATCGCGGCGTAAAGACAGAGATTGCCATTTATATCGTGGGATTGCCCTCCGTCATTTTCTTTGGCCCTGCGTTTCTCATCCCACCTCGCTCGTTCCTGGATTCGACATGGGGCGTAGTTCTGACCACGGTGGTGCTCGTCGGCTTTTGGGGTCTGATACTCAGAACGATCTGGACCTTGATCCGCAGACAGAAGAAATAGATCATGTGTGCTGTCGCCGTTCCCAAGACTGAACTCGGTGCTTCTGAGCTTGGACGTAGTAGTTCCCCATCCTCAGCGCCTGCCGAATCGCGAGCGCGTCGTTGAGCGCTTGGTCAATCGTGTCGCCGAGGGCGGTGAAGTAGCCCATTTTGCGGCGGGCGCGGGGCTTCGCGTTTGCCGTAGAGGTGGCGTCTGGCGAGGGAATGATTCAGGACGGGCGAAACGTCGGAATGCGTGAAAATGCGAGTTTGAGAAATTTAAACTGCCAGTTTAGATTCCTCAAATGAAGGCAGTCACGCGAAACATCCAAAAACACCTGCTCACGGCGGCGAAGAACTTTCCCGCCGTGGTCATCACCGGGCCGCGCCGCTCGGGGAAAACCTTTCTGCTGCGCAAGCTGATGCCGAAGGCGGAATACTATCTGTTTGAAGACCCGGACATCATCTCCCGCTTTCGCAACGACCCGCAGGGCTTTCTGGATGGCGTGAAGCTGCCGGTGATTCTCGATGAGATTCAGCACCTGCCGGAAGTCTTCAACTATGTGCGCAGTCGCATCGACGCGAACCCGCGCAAGATGGGCCAGTGGTTCCTCACGGGATCGCAGGAGTCCGGCCTGATGCGCAACGTGACCGAGTCCATGGCGGGTCGGGCGGCGGTGATGCAACTCCTGCCACTGGCGGTGAGCGAAGCGCCCAAGGTCGGCATGCTGAACGGTGGCTACCCGGAGGTGGTGGCACGTCCCAAGGCCGCGCGGCTGTGGTTCAGCTCGTATCTGCAAACGTACATCGAGCGTGATGTGCGCACGGTCTCGGCCATTCAGGATCTCGGTGCGTTTCGGCGTTTCCTGTCGCTGCTGGCGACACGTCACGGCCAGATCTTGAACAAGACCGATCTCTCCGCGCCGCTGAGCATGAGCGTGCCGGGCATCGGCAAGTGGATGGACATTCTGGAGATGACGGCGCAGATCATCGTGGTGCCGCCGTTCTTTGAAAGCATCGGCAAGCGCATCATCCGCTCGCCGAAAATCTTCATCGCTGATCCGGGGCTGGCCTGTCACTTGCTCGGCATTGAATCGGAGGCGGAGTTGGAGCGCTCGCCGTTTCTTGGCAGCATCTTCGAGGGCCTCGTGGCCGCAGAAATCGTCAAGGCGCAGGTGAATGCAGGCAAACGCCGCGAGATTTACTACTTCCGTGACCAGCAGGGGCTGGAGGTCGATTTCGTGGTGCCGGGCAAGAACGGCTCCATGCACTTGATTGAGGCGAAGGCGTCGCGCACGGCCAAACCGGACATGGTGGTGCCGATGCGCCGCCTCAGTGAGGCATGGACGAAGCATTTCGGCCCAAAGCGCGCGGTGAGCTGCACGCTGGTGCATCGCCCGGCGCGCGCGGCCAGCACGTCACGCGCCATCGCGGATGGCATGCAGGTCATTTCCTTCCAACAGCTCGGCGAAATGGTCGAAAAGCTGTGATTTTGCCCCTGAGGCAGATTTGAGGAATCTAAACTGGCAGTTTAGATTCCTCAAAGTCAGGCGATGCCCAAAACTCGCCGAATTGCGAGCGCATCCTTGAGTGCTTGGTCAATTGTGTCGCCTAGGATGGTGAAGTGGCCCATTTTGCGGCGGGAGCGGGCTTCGCGTTTGCCGTAGAGGTGAAGCTTGGCGCGCGGGTGGTTTAACACGGGCGACCAATCGGGATGAGTGAGCGGAGCGGGCCAGATGTCGCCGAGGAGGTTGATCATGACGGCGGGCGTGTGCTGGGAGGCGTCGCCGAGCGGGAGGCCGCAGACGGCGCGCTGCTGCTGCTGGAACTGGTTCGTGCGGCAGGCGTCGATGGTGTAATGGCCGCTGTTGTGCGGTCGCGGGGCGATTTCGTTGACGATGACCTTGCCGTCGCTGGTGACGAACATCTCGACGGCCATAGTGCCGACGTAATCGAGGCCTTCAGCAACGGCTTTCCAGAGTTCGACGGCCTGCGCGATGATCTGCGGCTCCACGCGGGCGGGAGCGATGGTGACATCAAGGATGTGATGCGTGTGCTGGTTCTCGACGCAGCCGTGTGTGGCCATGCTGCCGTCGATGCCGCGTGCGCCGACGACGGAGACTTCGCAAACGAAGCTGACCCATTGCTCAACGACGGCGCGATGGCCGACGAAGCCGCTCCAGGCTTCGGTGAGATTGGTTTCGGCGGTGACTTTGCACTGGCCTTTGCCGTCATAGCCGAAAGCGGCGGTTTTGATGACGCATGGGCGGCCGAGTTCGGCCACGGCGGCTTCGAGGCTCTGCAAATCATCGACGACGCGGAATGGTGCGCAGGCGATGCCTTGGTCGCGCAGGAAGTTTTTCTCACGCTCGCGATGCTGCGTGGTGAAGATGGCCTTCGAGCCGGGACGCAGCGGTTTGACGGCCTCGACGGCTGCCAGGCAGGATGCGGGAATGTTTTCAAATTCAGCCGTGACGACATCGACCTGCTGCAAAAAGCGGTTCAGAGCCGCGGTGTCGTCGTAGGGGGCATTGATCTCGATGTCGGCGAACTGGCCTGCGGGGCAGCCCTGCGGTTCATCAGTGAAGATGGCGATGCGATGGCCGGCGCGGCGTGCTTCGAGGGCGAGCATACGCCCAAGCTGACCGCCGCCGAGGATGCCGAGGGTGCTGGGAGGGAAGAAGACGGCAGACATAGTGCTCAGTGCTCAGTGCTCAGTGCTCAGTGCTCAGTGCCGCACATGAGCGCTCATTCAAGACTGAGCACTGAGCACTGAGCACTAAAATCTTCGCTACATCCATGATTTGCTTCCCCACCCTCATGCCTTCGGTTCAGCTTCGAGTTCCTTCTGGCTTTCGAGCACTTTTTGCGTCTGCCGTTCGCGGAAGGTCTTCAGTTTGGCGGCGAGATCGGGATTTTCATTCGCGAGCATGGAGATGGCGAAGAGTGCGGCATTCAAGGCACCGGCGCTGCCGATGGCGAAGGTGGCGACGGGGATGCCGCCGGGCATTTGCACGATGGAGTAGAGACTGTCCACGCCGTTGAGCGCACGGCTGGTCACGGGAACGCCGAGCACGGGGATGGTGGTCATGCTGGCGGTCATGCCGGGCAGATGCGCAGCACCGCCGGCACCGGCGATGATGCATTTGAGGCCACGCTGGGAGGCGGTGGTGGCGTAATCGTAAAGAAGCTGCGGCGTGCGGTGCGCGCTGACGACTTTCTTTTCAAAGGGCACGCCAAAGTCCTGCAGGACCTGAGCGGCATTCTGCATGGTGGGCCAGTCGGAACTGGACCCCATGATGATGCCCACGAGGGGCTTGATGGCGGCGTTGTTGCTCATCGGGAAGGTGGGCAGGATGGCGGGGGGCGGGGCAGCGTCAAATCTTCGATTTGGCGGGAGCGAAAAGCAGTGCCATGTGCAGAGCGCATGACTTTTCTCGACAAGCTGAATCAACGCATCGCCCAAACCGGTTCCAACCTCTGCGTGGGTCTCGATGTGCGGGCTGAAAACGCGGAGGAATCGACGAAGCGGTGGATTCTGGATGTGATCGCGCAGACCGCGCCGTTTGCGGCCGCTTTCAAACCGAATTCGGCCTACTTCGAGGCGCTGGGCTGGCGCGGTGTGAAGATGCTGGAGGAAATTCTGCGAGAGATCCCGCAGGAGATCCCCATCGTGCTGGATGTGAAGCGCGGGGACATCGGCGAGACGCAGGGTTATTACGCGAAGGCCTGTTTTGACGTGATGAACGTGGATGCGGTGACGCTGAACGCCTACATGGGCCGCGACACGCTGGAGCCGTTCCTCAAATACACGGACAAAGGGCTGTATCTGCTCGGCGTGACCTCAAATCCGGGCGCGAAGGACATCGAGCTGCAACAGACCGGGAATCGGCAGGTCTATGAACTCGTGGCCGAGATGACGAATGGGCATCCGCAGGCCGGTTTGGTGGTGGGTTTGACGAATGCCGCGCCGGATGTGCTGGATCACATTCCTGATGTGCCGCTGCTGATTCCCGGCCTCGGAGCGCAGGGCGGCGATCTGGCGGCGCTGAAGGGCAGCGGGCGGAAGGCACCGCTGCTGGTGAATGTTTCACGCGGCGTTTTGTATCAAAACGATGACAAGACCTTTGCGCAGCGGGCCGAGGATTGGATGCGTCAAATTCAAAACGCGCTCGGCTGATTTTCATTTTTAAGAATGACGAAATCGAAACGTGGAAGCCGCTTGCTTGCAGCGTATTCGAGCGCATGGATGGCGCTGGTCATCCTCCCAAAAACCCATTGGCCGCCTCCATGGTTTTCGATCTCAGCGAGCACCTCAAAACCCCTTTCCAGCGACGGATCTACCGTCTGCTCGGCCCTGCCGTGGAAAATGCGCTGGGCCTGCGCGGATTCGATGAGGTGTATCAGGAGTCGGCCCGGCTGTTTCGTACACATCCACAGCATCCTAAAGTGTTTGCATGGTTTGACTCGGTGGCGCATGCGCTCAAGCTGCAGGAAGACGTCGATCTGCCGACGGAGTTTGCGTTTCCGAAACAAGGGCCGCTGATCATCGTGGCGAATCATCCGTTCGGCATCATTGATCCGATCATGCTCGCACGTTGGGCGGCGCAGTTCCGACCGGATTTGAAGGTGATGACGAACTCGCTCATGCTGGCGATGAAGGAGCTGGAGGGTCATGTGATCCCGGTGGATCCGTTCGGCGGCGAAGGCGCGGCGAAACGCAATCTGGTGCCGATGAAGGAGGCCATCCGCCTGCTGCGTGGCGGTGGGGCGCTGGTCATCTTCCCGGCGGGCGAGGTTGCCTCGTACAAACCAGGACGCGGTGTGGATGAGCCAGCGTGGAGCAATCACGTCGGTTCATTGGTGCGGCGCACGCAGGCGACGGTGCTGCCGGTGTATTTCCCCGGCTCGAATAGTGCTCTGTTTCACGCTGCCGGGCTGATCCATCCGCGCCTGCGCACCGGCCTGCTGCTGCGCGAGTTTTGCAACCGGGCCAACACGCCGGTGCCGATGCGGGTAGGACAGCCAATTCCGTATTCGCGCCTGAAGAAGTTCGAGGATGACGAATCCCTCACACGCTATCTGCGCGTCCACACCTTTGTGCTGCATCAACGCGGGAAGGAACCAACCGCGAAACTGACCGTGGCGGGTGAAAACATCACGATCACGCCACCGTCCGAAACCCAGCAGGCGCGCATGGTGGAGGAAATTGACTCGCTCCGTGCCCGTGGCGGACGCCTCGTGGGCCAGAGCAACTTATCCGTGTATCAGGCGCACTCCCATGAAATTCCCACGCTGCTGCCGGAGATCGGGCGGTTGCGCGAGATCACTTTCCGTGAGGTCGGCGAAGGCACCGGCAATGACATCGACCTCGACAAGTACGACCGCTATTATGAGCACCTCATCCTGTGGGACGAGGAGAAGGAGCAGGTCGCGGGCGCCTACCGGCTGGGCCGTGCGGATGTCATTTTGCGCGAGTACGGACCAAAGGGACTTTATACCAACACGCTGTTTCGGTTTGAGAAGCCATTCCTCGCGAATCTCGAGGCGGCGGTGGAGATGGGCCGCAGTTTCATCATCAAGGCGTACCAGCGCAATCTCGCCTCGCTGCCGCTGCTGTGGAAGGGCATCGCGCACTGGATCGCACGCAATCCGCGCTACAAGAAGCTGTTCGGCCCGGTGAGCATCAGCAAGGACTACAGCAGCCTGTCGCGGAAGATGATCGTGGAGTTTCTGCAGGACAACCGCATGCACCCGCACCTCTCGAACTTCGTGAAGCCGCGCAATCCGTTCCGCTACCTGCGCACACGCCGCATGATGCGCGAGTTCATCAGCGCCGATCTGCAAAACGTGGATGACTGCTCCGCGCTGGTCTCCAGCCTGGAGACGGACGGCAAGGGCATCCCCACCCTGCTGAAGCATTACCTGAAACTGAACGCCACGATCCTGAGCTTCAACGTGGACAAAGATTTCTCCTCCGTCGTCGATGGCCTGATCATGGTGGATTTCACCGAGACCGATCCGCGGCTGCTCTCGAAATACATGGGCGAGCAGAACTGCCGCGAATATCTGGCCAGCCACCAAAAAAAAGCGGCCTGAAACCAGGCCGCTTCGTGACAACAACTCGCAGGCTCGAGTTTACTTCACATGGGCGACGCCGTTGGCATCGGTGCTGAATTCCGGCTCGATGAGGCCGTATTCACCATCTTTGCGGCGGAACAGGATGGCGAGGCGGTGCGTTTGCTGGTTGTGGAAGAGCACAAAGGGCTTGTCGCTGATCTCGATGTCCATGATGGCCTCGTCAGCAAAGAGCGGGCGGATTTTGTACTTCTCTTTGTGAACGTAGGAAGGTTCGATCTGCTCCTCATCCTTGTGCATGGAGTCTTCATGAAAGACGTGCTCTTCAAGGTGGCGGATGGAGCCGTCCTTGCGCGGGCGGTGGCTGCGGAGCAGGCGCGTCTTGTACTTGCGCATGCGGCGGGCGATCTTGGCGATGCTTTCGTCGATGGAGGCGTAGATGTCCTCCGTGGTGGACTTCACCTCGATGACAATGTGGTCGGCGCAGAAGAGGATGATTTCCGCCATCTGAATGCGGTGGTTCTGCACATCGAGGATGACCTTGGCCTCGATGATGCGCGGGTAGTCGAGATGGAGGCCCTCGACTTTTTTGTGCGCGTAGTCACGAATCGCCTCGGTGACGTCCATGTGGCGGGCGGTGACGATGATGGGGAGGTTGATATTGTTTTTTTGCATGGTGGGTTCTCCTTTGAGGTTGGGAATGGTGGTGGGTTGGGTTGAGCGTCACATGGTGAAACCTTCGCCCAGATATAGGCGGCGGGCTTCATCATCATTGACGAGAAATTCTTTGGTGCCGTGGCGGCGCACCCTGCCCTCAAAGATGAGGTAGGCGCGGTCCACGATGTTGAGGGTCTCACGCACGTTGTGGTCGGTGATGAGAATGGCCAGACCGGCCTGACGGAGCATGCGGATGATGTCCTGAATCTCACTGACGGCGATGGGATCGACGCCGCTGAAAGGTTCGTCGAGCATGAGCAGCTTGGGGTTGGTGACGAGCGAGCGGGCAATGGTGAGACGGCGTTTTTCGCCACCGCTGAGGGTGATGGCGAGATTGTCTGCCACATGGTCGATGCCGAACTTTTCCATCAAGGACTGCGTCTGTTCCTCACGCTCCTGCTTGGTATATGACTGCGTTTCCATGACGGCGAGAATATTTTCACGCACCGTGAGGCGGCGAAAGATGGACTCCTCCTGCGGCAGGTAGCCCATGCCAAGCCGGGCACGCATGTACATCGGCTGATCCGTGGCATCTTTGCCATCAAACATGACCTTGCCGCCATTCGGCTGCACCAGCCCGACGATCATGTAGAAGGTGGTCGTTTTGCCGGCACCGTTCGGGCCGAGGAGGCCGACGATCTCACCGCTTTTGACTTCAATATCGACACCGTTCACCACCGCACGACCGTCATAGACTTTTTTTAAGCCTTCGGTATGCAGCAGGATGGTTTCACTCTGTCCGCCACCCTCGACATTGTCCCAAGCGGTGGCGGTGAGTGCGCCAGCGGCGCCCCCCCCGGAAAGCGATAGCTCCTGGCCAGCTGTATCCTTGATCGGTTTCTTGCGTGAAGCCATGGTCACTGCGGTGCGGGTGCGGGAGCCGGGGTGGCAGGAGCCATACCGCTGCGGCTCTTGGGTGTCGCATCTTCTCCTTGGAGAACGATGGTTTGATGCCCACCATTGGTGGTAAGCTTGCCCATTTGATCAATGATCATGACACAGCCGGCTTCGGTCGCCTGGTGCAGCCGGTTGCCTGCCTGCACCTGCGGCCAGTCGAGCAGGGTGGTATTGCCGGTTTTGCCGTCGTAGATCAAGTGTTTGCAATGGCCGACCTGCAACTCGCCCTCCTCGGAAATTTTTTCGACGGTGACCATCGGGCCGCGGGCATCGGCCTTTTCGATGGGGGGTGCGGCGTTGCTCTCTTTTTTGGCCGGGGCAAGGATGTCTGAGTCTTTCGCTGCGGGACCGGTGGTTTTGGGCTTGGTTGCTCCGAGCGCTCCACCGCCCTGCTTCGCCATGTAGATCTCAAGCTCTTCGCACTCGATGTACATCTGCGGGTGGCGTGCCTTTACGTCACCGGTGTAGAGGCCGTAGCCGAGGTTGGCGTCAAAGAAGGCGTTCTTCTGCGCGGTGATGAGGAGCTGGCCTTTGGTAGCCTTTGGAACTTCATCCAGATTCAAGGGCTGGAGCGGTTTCGGCTGCGGTCCGACCGGAGGCGGTGGTGTTTCAACCACGGGAATGGCGGGAGATGCCGTGGCGGGTGAGGGTGTGGTGGTTTTGGGAGTATCCGTGGCGTTTTGCATCAACGCCTGCGCGGCCTGGAGCGCTTTCTGGCGTATCTCGGCACTCTCGGGAGAAATCATCAGCTCCTTGGCCTTATCCTTCACCTCGTCGGGCACATTTTTAGCAATGGACTTCGCCGCATCAAGCGCCTTGGCCTTGGCTTCCTCATCCACCTTCTTTTTGCGGAAATCGAACAGCGGCCGCTGGCCGCTTGGGCCTTGAGCCCATGCGTCAACACTGCTGACGAGCAGGACAATGCAGAGAATGGATGACGCTTTCATGTCACTTCGCGGGTTTGGGTTCGGCGGGGCTCTTTCCCTCGCCGCTGAGGAAGCCGCTGTCAAAGATCACCATGCGGATGTTTCCAGTCATGCGGCCCTGGTTTTTCACGGTGTCAAAGATGAGGCTGTCGCCTTCGACCTCAAAATCGGCACGGCTCACGCGGCTGCGTTCCGAGCTGCGCAAAATACCACCCTCGGCCATCTGATAAAAAGCGGTCTTCAAGTCGATGCGCACATCGTTCTTCGGATCGATGTTGAACATCTGCACGGACAGCTTCTCCGCCCACAGACGCTCGTCATCAATGCGGCGTATCACGGCGGCGGTGATGAGCGAGGTGCGACGGCCCGTGACATCGAAGGAAGGAATGACCGCTCCCTTGCTTTCGGCCCCGAGCGGTACCATGCGCAGGAAGGCGGAGATGCCGGAGTCCGCCAGCACCGTCTGCTGCGCCGTGGCGAACATGACGAGTCCCGCCATCACGCCGAGCACGATGGAAAACGCGAGCCTGCGGCGCTGCAGCAGCTCAAGTGATGTCACGAACCAAGTCATGAATTTTTCGCAAGGTTTCCACCACTGCCGCGATTTGCGAGAGTGGGATTTGATTGGGGCCGTCTGAAAAGGCATTCGCCGGATCGGGATGCGTCTCCATGAACACGCCGTCACATCCCGTCGCCACTGCCGCACGGGCGAGCACGGGCGCCAGCTTGCCATCGCCACCTGTGGTGGTGCCCTGGCCGCCGGGGCGCTGCACGCTGTGCGTGGCATCCATCACGACGCGGTAGCCGAGTTCGCGCATCCAATAGAGCGAGCGCATGTCAGCCACGAGGTTGTTGTAGCCGAAAGTCGTGCCACGCTCGGTGAACATGAAATTTTGACAGCCGACGCTCACGAGCTTGTCAGCGATGTTTCGCACATCCCACGGAGCTAGAAACTGGCCTTTCTTCACATTGACAGTACGTCCCGTCTCACCCGCAGCGACGATCAAATCGGTCTGGCGGCAGAGAAAAGCGGGAATTTGGAGCAGGTCGATGTGTTCCGCCGCCTGCTGCGCTTCCTCGACGGAGTGGATGTCCGTCGTCACCGGTACGCCGAGTTTCGCGCCGATCTTCGCCAGCAGCTTGCAGCCCGCCTCACAGCCAAGACCGCGATACGACGAAATGGCGCTGCGGTTCGCCTTGTCGTAAGAGGCTTTGAAAATCCAGCGCCAGCCATGCTGGGTAGCCAAAGCGCCGAGTTTTTCTGCGACATCCCAGATGAATTCCTCACTCTCGATCACACACGGACCGAGAATCAACACCGGCTCCGTGTCATCCATCGACACCGACCCTATTTTCACCACCGGAAGAGAGAACGTCCCCATAAAAGCTTTAATTTGATCCTGTGAGCGCCGCTCCAGAATCGGTTTGAAGTTCTCCAACCCCGTTGCGCTGCCCGCTGCCGAAAGTGTAGCGGGAGGGCTGGAGATGACAACGGGAGATTCAGGGGAATGCAGCTCCAGCCGTTGTGGCGGACCTGCAAGTTTGGCGAATCACAACAGATGCTGCTCTGAGGGGCCGTGCCAAGGAGAAGATAAACGCCTGCTTTGTCGATCCCTCCAGCGCCACCAATTCGACAAGTCTTCTCACTCCAGCACCTTGATCTTCACATTCCGATACCACACCGGAGCCTGCGCTTTGCCGTGAAGGCCCTGGAGGCCGATGGGACCCTTGCGGGCGAAGTTTTTGAGAGCGACGGGGAATTTGTTCGGGGTGCCATCGGGGTTCTTTTTCACTTCGGGCCAGTTGTCGAGGTTGGCGTTGATGACTTCCTCGCCGTTGAAGACGACGCTGATGAGGCTGCCTTTGCAGGTGATGGTGAAACGGTTCCATTCGCCGACGGGCTTGGCCATGCTCTTGCTGGGCGGCATGGCGTCATAAATCGCGGCGACCATGCCGTATTTGCTGCCGTCGGCGCTGTCGTGGACCTGGATTTCGAGGGCGGAGAGGACGTTCTTGATGTCGCCGGAACGGAGGAAGACGCCGCTGTTGGATTCCGCGATCACCTTGAATTCGAGATCGAGGGTGAAGTCGCCATACGAGTCCTTCGTCCAAAGCGTGTCGTGGGTCTTGGCGACGAGTTCTTTGCCCTGAAACACCCAGCCGGCGGGATCGGCGGTGTTGGAGAGATCGGCGAGGAAGAGGTCTTTCCATTCCGTGGTGTCGGGATGCTCGGCGGCGAAGGACAGGCTGACGGTGGCGAGGAGGGTGAGGGCGATGTGTTTCATGGTGGTGGTGGGCATCCAACCTGAGCTTGGAGGGGAAGATTCCAAGTTCCAGAGTTTAGGAGACACTGATTTAATCACCGGCGAGAGAAAGTCGAGCGATGAGGCGGAGGATGATCGTTTGCAGCGAATGGAACCACAACTGCGCTTTGCCCCGGCGGAGTAAGTTGGGAAATCGAAGATCACCCGTCGCGCCAAGTTCTTGGCGGAAATGAATCGGGTGGTGCCTTGGACACGGCTGGTGGAGTTGATTCGTCCGCACTATCCGACTGGCACTTCCTGTTGCCCGGCCCCCTGCACCACTTCGAGCACGCGCATCCCGCGCAGACCGGTGAGCAGAAAACGATCCGCGCTGCGTTTAGTGCTCTGCCATGCGCCGAATCGCCCTCTCCTTCCTCGCCACCACGTTCATTTTTGCTGAAGAACGGCCCGATCTGCCGCTCGTGGACATCTCGGATCAAAAGGACCGCCATACCGTGATCGCCGCTGGCACAGACCAGGTTTATCAAGGCCACCCAACAACCACTTTGATGCCGGATGGCAAAACCATCTTCTGCGTCTGGTGCATCAACCATGGCGGTGCCGCCGGGCCGATGGCGCGCAGCGACGACGGCGGCGTGACGTGGACGCGCATGGATGAATCGTTGCCGCCCGGCTTCAAGACACATCAAAACTGCCCCAGCATCTACCGCATGACGGATTCGGCGGGCAAAGAGCGCCTGTGGGTCTTTTCGGCGGCGTTAGGCAAGCGTAAAGGCCCCGGCATGCCCAGCATCATGAGTGAGGACGCTGGCAAGACCTGGAAAGAAATGCCGCCGCTCGGTTTCCCCTGCGTCATGACCTTCAGCAGCATTGTGAAACTCCACGATGGCCGTTACCTCGGCCTGTATCACAAAGGCCCCGACGGCGCCGACAAAGCACCGCTGGAAGTGCTGCAAACGATCACCGCTGACGGCGGCTTCACCTGGAGCGAACCGAAGGTCGTCGCTGCCGTTGAAGGCAAGAATCCATGCGAGCCCTTTGTCTTCCGCTCGCCCGATGGCACAGAGCTGTGCTGCCTCATGCGCGAAAACACGCACAAGGAACGCAGCCTCGTCATGTTCAGTCGCGATGAAGGCAAGACGTGGACAACACCCGTGAACACCTCCTGGGGCCTCACCGGCGACCGCCACGCGGGCGTTTTCACCAAAGACGGTCGCATGGTCGTGGCGTTTCGCGATCAGGCGCTCAACAGCCCCACCAAAGGCCACTTCGTCGCCTGGGTCGGCACTTACGATGACCTCAAGCAGGCGAAACCCGGCCAATACCGCATCAAGCTCCTCCACAGCAATGCCGGGGGCGATTGCGGCTATCCCGGCATGGAACTGCTGCCCGACGGCACCATCGTCGCCACGACCTATATGAAGTATGCACCCGGCAAGGAGAGGCACAGCGTCGTCAGTGTCCGCTTCGATTTGAAGGCCACCGATGCGCTGATCAAACCCTGATTGGATCATCACAGATGAAACACCTGCTTTTCCTCCTCTTCACTGCCACTGCGTTCGCCCAGCTCTCACCCAGCGAGATTGAGCTGATGCAGCAACTCGGCCCTGGCACGCCGGAACCCATTTTGCTCTGGCCGGACAAGCCGCCGCAGTTCATGAAAAACGCTGCGCCGGAGGTCATCAAGGACAACCAGACCATCCAGAGCGTCTCGGTGCCCACGATCACGCCCTATCTGCCGCCAGCGGACAAACGCACCGGCATGGCCCTCGTCGTATGCGCGGGCGGCGGCTATGGCGGTCATGCGTGGAAGACGCACGTCGTGTATGCCGCGCAGGTCTTCAATCCGATGGGCGTGGCCGTCATCGGCCTCAAATACCGCACGCGACCGCCGCACATCCTTCCGAACGAAGGCATCCAGGCCCTCACGCTGCTCGATGCGAAACGTGCCATGCGCCTCGTGCGGCATCGCGCGGCCGAATGGGGACTCGATGCGGCGAAAATCGGCGTCGCAGGCTACTCCGCTGGGGCGAACCTCGCGATGAATCTCGCCGCGAACTTCGATCTCGGCGATCCGCAGGCCAAAGATCTCATCGACCGCCTCAGCAGCCGTCCAGCCTTCGCCGTCGGCCTCGGCACCTGGCATTGGCGCAAGCCGGAGAACCCGTTTGTCTTCAAGCCGAACTCACCGCCCGTTTTCCTCGTCCACGCCACCACCGACAAGCCCGTCGAGATCGCCACCAACATCATCGCCGACCTGAAAAAGCTCGGCGTCCCCGCCCGCCTCGATCTCCACGAAGAAGGCGGCCACGGCGTCGGCAACCTCATCCCCACCCGAGTGAAACACCACTTCCCCGGTGCCCAGTGGCCGAAGGTGCTCGTCGAGTGGCTGGGGAGCTTGGGGAAGAAGCCCTGACAGGCAGGATAGAAGCGGTGTTTGAAAGCCGAGAGAGAGCGATCAGGCGAAGCAAAGTAGCCATCTCGCTCCGCGAGATGAGCAGAGCGGCCCGCTCTTGCAGGCTTCACGCGGATGCACGAGCATCGCGGTCATCATGGGAATGTTTGACACCATCCACTTCAAGAAGCCGCTGGCCTGCCCATCCTGCGGAGCGGAGATTACCTCCCTCCAGACGAAGGACTTTGAATGCGTGCTCACGTCTTACCAAATCGGTTCGGTGCTGCGAGGAGGCTGTGTCCATAGCGGCATCATCAAAGAAACGTTGTGGTGCGATGCCTGTAACAAGGCAGGTAGATCACCAGCAAACTCACCCGTGTATCTCGTGGTCTGGCACACCGTGCTCGCCGGTGTGGAGCAGGAACTCGCGCAGGCTGAGGCGCGTTTGTGCGCCGTGGACCGACTCGACCTCATCGCGTGGCTGGATGAGGCCCAGCTTGAGGCTGACCGGTGGTATCGCCGCTACTCCAAGCTCCACAGCGATGTCACCCGCTGGCACGAGCATCTCGCGCATCCGCCGGAGGCTGAACCTGCGGATGACGAGGGCAAACGCCAGCAAGCTTTTCGCCGTCTCTTTACCCTGCCGGATGAAATCCTCAACGCTCCCGACCCGCTCGCCGCGATTCTGGCCGCCAACCAGATCAATGCCGAGGAGCATGGGCACTGAGGCAAAAACATGTTGTCCACGTCACTCGCCGTCTTCAGCGGCGATTTCATCGAAGGGGAAGCTGGCGATGGTCTTCACCCACGCTTGTGTCGCCTCACGCTTGAAGGCTGCGGCACTGCACCACTTCCATTGTGAGGCCAACGGCACCAAACCGTGATGCCTTGGGTTTTGATGCACATAGTTCAGTCGTGCCAGATAGCTCTGCGGGTAGGTGAGATGCGTCTCCCGGTAGTTTTGCCACAGCCGCGTGCGTCCCGGCGTGCCGTCCTCGGTGTTCAATCGCTTGGTCGCCAGACTGTGCAGCTTCTGCACCACCGCCCTCAAAGTCTCCGCGCCTCCAGGCGGACTATGCGCGACGACATGGTAATGATTCGAAAGCACTGCCCACGCTTCCAACTTCCAGCCACGCTCCGCAAAGGTATCGAAAAGCAACTGCTCAAACCAGTCCCGACGTCCGGCTGTGGCGAAGAGATGCGCTTTCTCACGAGCGCGTGCCGTGAGGAAATACACCCCGCTCTCCGAGAGCCGATGAGGCGGTGCATGCGGCCAATGCCGGGTGCCGCGAAGGCACTCCTCATCGGATGGAACATCAGGCATCATGGTGGCTAGGATGGCTGTGAAGTGGCGGAATGGTCAACCCCGGACTTCATGGACAACATGGACTGCGGCAGCCTGCTGCCGCTTTTCCAAGGCAGCCCTGCTGCCGTCAGCGTCTCCCGGTCACCGAAGAAACCTCTCGGCTGCCGCAGACGCGGTAGCGCCTCAGCGAGACATCACCTTGGGCCATTCGACGGCCAGCAGGCTGGCCTCCCGAAAGCGGCAGCAGGCTGCCGCAGTCCATGTGTTGAGGGAAAGCACACCGCGAGAGTTCAAGAAGGCGCAAGAGCGCTGAAATCAGAACTCTCGCGCCTTGTTCATCTCTGGCGGTGCTCCTCATCCCTGCCCGCGGATGGGCCGCAGGGACGGGTTGCGTGGCTGGAACGCCAAGGCAGGAGGACTGGAAGGGGGGTATGTCGATTGGTCTGGCATCAGTATATCCTCTGTCAGACAAAAAGCGGTGGACGAAGTGCATTCACTTAACGTTTACTACAAGGTAAGCGTCGCCCGCCTTCAAATGAAGCCTTCATCAATAATCTTGGTTTTGTGCCACTGTCTTTTGACGGGTTGCGATGCAGAGGTGTCGGAACAAGCACGTCAGCAACAAGCACGTCAGCAATGGCTCAAAGAAGACAGCAAGATCAGAAAGGCATCCGTGGATCGTGACAAGGCAGTCGCAGATTTCCGCTCAGACTTAAAGATGCCGTGGTCTGAGTTGGTGTTGGCGCTTCGATATGACTGTTCATGCACGGGCACCCACTTCAGGGGTTTCTGCATAGCCAGGGACAACGATTCGATAACTGTAGCCCCATGGATTGAGACAGCGGGGATCCAGCGGAAAGGTGATTCCCGCCCTCTGACCAAGACCGAACTCGAAAAACTGATCTCCGAAGCTTCCCTATTTTATCTTGCGGCTTCGCTGTCAGTTTCACCATTGGAAAAAGTTGGGCCACCACCCAAAGACATGTCCAAGTTTGCTGCTTGGAGAGCCGAGTATCTTTCGGCAGGAGGCAGCCCGGAAGGCAGCGACCATCTTTGGGTGGAAGCACGGGTAATCTCCAAGAACGGAGTCAAAACTCATCACAACATGTGGGAGAGAGAAGCTCCGGCCGACTTCTCCAACTGGATTGGTGCATTTGGCATACTTCCGATTCGCTGAACCATCGTGTGAGCCAGCCATAGTTTTTGCCTTCCGAATGAAGGTATTGGTGTGACGACTCACGTTTCATGTCCCCACATGAAACCCCTCCTCGCGCTCTTCCTCTCTCTCTCCGCCGCAGCCGCTGCGGACCTGAACTTACTCGACGCGGGGAAATCGGACTATCAGATCGTTTTGCCGGATGCGCTGCCTTCACCGGCTTTGGACGAAAGCCTCGTGCAGACGGCGCGGTTGCTCCAAACGGCGTTTTTGGCGAACAAGGCCGAGGTCGCGGTCGTGCGGGAAAAGGAGCGGGATGCGGCCAAACCGGCGTTGATGCTCGGGAACACGCAGTTCGCGCAGAAGAACGGTCTCGATGTGACGAAGCTGCGGGATTGGAGCTTTGTGCATCGGGTGATGGGCAAGGATGTGATCATCGCGGGGCATGATCATCCCTCGAAGGCACCGACGGACAACAAGCGCAGGCCGAACTGGGATCGCGTGGGCACGGCGAAGGCGGCGGTGGACTTTGCGCGGCAGTTCATGGGCGTGCGCTTTTTGTATCCCGATCTGCCGGGTTACACGCCGGTGAGCGGCGCGGCGAAGATCGACCTGCTCGCGTCGCCGGCGATCGAGTTTCTGCCGATGCCGACGATGACGGTGCCGGAGTCGTTGAATGTGACCACCACGCCGCTTCTGCGGGTGAATACGGCGCATCCGGCGGGCGCGTCGTTTTACGATCTCGCGCACAATCGCTTCCCGCGTGTGGACGAGCAGTTCGGTGGTCACACGTGGGAACGGGCGGTGCCGGCGGAGTTGTTTGCGGAGCACCCGGAATACTTCGCGCTGATCAGCGGCTCGCGTTTGAAGCCGGAGGGCAACGGGCAGTATTGCCTGTCGAATCCAGACGTGCAGGAGCGCATCTACCGCGATCTCGCGGGCTTCTTCGACAAAGGTTACGACAGCGTCGATCTCGGCCAGCCGGACGGCTTTCGCGAGTGCCAGTGCGAGAAATGCGACGCGCTCCACGGCACCGGCAAAGACTGGTCGGAGAAGATCTGGATCTTCCACCGCGATGTCGCGCGACGTTTGGAGAAGTCGCATCCCGGCAAGCAGGTGACGATGATGAGCTACATCCTCACCGCCGCACCGCCGAAGACGTTCAAAGCATTCCCCGCGAACACCTGCATCATGCTCACCGGCACGAACGAGGAGGACATCGCCCCGTGGCGTGGCATCGACGTGCCGCGCGGCTTCACCGGCTACGTTTACAACTGGTGCCCGAACCTCGGCACGCGCTATACGCCGATGCGCACGCCCGGCTACATCGAGCAGCAGGTGCAACGGCTCGCCGTGAACCGCATCCAGTCGCTCTACCGCGACGGCCCCGGCCAGCTCTTCGGCCTCGAAGGCCCCGTCTATTACACCATGGGCCGCATGTTTGACGATCCCACGAACAACCATGCCAAAGACCTCGTGCCCGAGTTCTGCGAGGCCGCGTTTCAAAACAAGAGCATCGCTTTCTACATGCGTGCCTTTTACGACGAGCTGTATCACGCCATCGCGCTCTACTCCGACCACCTCGGCACGCGCACCGACGTGTGGACCTTCAAACCGCTGCCCACCGATGCTCGCGGACGCAAAACGGTCACCGATCCCTTCCAGCTCATCGCCTTCCTCTACACGCCGCGCATGCTCGCCGCGATGGAGGCCCACCTCGCTCAGTCCGAGAAGCTCGCCACCACGCCAAAGGTCAAAACACGTCTCGCGCTCGTGCGCACCGAGTTCGACTACTTGAAGCACTTCGCGAAGGTCGTGCATCTGCATCAGGCCTATCAAATGCTGCCCGACACCGGCTCGCTGCATCGCCTGCTCGATGCCATCGACGCGCGAAACGCCTTCATCGCCACGCTTTACGTCAAAGGTCATCAAAAAGAGTGGAATCACATTTTGTTCCCCTTTCCCGGCCACGACGCCAAACATCTCCAACTCGCCCACGACGGCTATCAGGAGCCCTACGCCAGCACCTGCTTCAACTGGGACACCAAGGCCATGCGCAACGCTCCGCCCATGGGCCTCAAAAAACTCACCATCGCCAAAACGACCGCCAAACTCACGCTCGACAGCCCCGAGTGGCAAAACGCCACCGCCCGTGCCCTCACGCTCCTCCCGCCGCTGCACACGCTGCCGCGTGCCACGACGATCCGCCTCCTCTACGACGACAAAGCCCTCCACCTCCGCGCCGAGGCCGAACTCGGCGACACCACCCCCTTTACCGCCTTCAACCGCGACCGCGTCCTCACCAACCAAGAAGCCATCGACCTCTATCTCGCCCCCAATCCCGCCCAACCGCTCTTCTACCGCCTCACCCAAGGCGCGAACGCCGCCTCCAAATCCGACGCCCTCAACGGCCGCATCATCGACGTCATGGACCCCCGCCACGGCAAAGACGACCCCACCTGGAACGGCGACTGGACCAGCGAAACCCGCGTCGATGCCCAAACCAAACGCTGGCATGCGCATCTCGAGATTCCCTTCACCACCCTCGGCGTCGAGCCCCCCACCAAAGGCATCACCTGGAAAGCCAACTTCGGCCGCAACCATGCATTGCCGCGTGAAATCATCGACCGCGCGATTTGGTCCTCATCGCTCACCAGCACGAACATCGACGACACGACCGTGATGGGGGAGATCGTGTTTGAGTGATCACGGCTACATGGACTGCGGCAGCCTGCTGCCGCTTTTCAGAGGCAGCCCTGCTGCCGTCAACGTCTCCAGGTGAACGGATCGCTCAATTGCTGGCGCAAACGCGGGAGCGCATCGACGTAGGATCATAAAGAACGCCCGACGGCCAGCAGGCTGGCCTCCTGAAAGCGGCAGCAGGCTGCCGCATTCCATGTTAGGCCGAAGTGTCGTGCGTGAAACTCACTTGGCTCTCGTTTTGAAAGCATGGTTCGCCCCATTCTCTTCTCACTCCTCACCTCTTCCGCCCTCGCTCAGCCCCTCCTCGTCGAAAACGGCCAGCCACGGGCGGAGATCATCATCAGTGACAAACCAACCCGCATGCAGCGAGTCGCGGCGCATGAGTTTCGGCAGCAGATCGAGAAAATCAGCGGCGCAAAGCTGCCCATAGTCACGCAGCCTTCGGGTAAGGCGGTGAAAGTCTTCATCGGAGCCAGTGCACACTCGCCCGTGAAGGGGGAGGGGCTCAAAGATGGTGCGTATCGCATCGCTACGGGTGCGGATTGGATGGCGCTGATCGGCGATGATGCGGACTTCGAGCCGGTGGGGCCGTTTGCACGAAACAATGGCGACATCCCGCGTGCGCAGGCGGAGTGGGAAAAGATCGTCGGGGCGCCGTATGGGCTGCCGAATCCCGGTTTGTATAAGCACCGCACCAAAATCCCACTCGATGGGGAAACGCTCGAACTCTGGGGCCTTGACGAACGCGGCAGCTTCAATGCGGTGACGGCGTTCTTGCACAAGCTCGGCGCACGCTGGTATCTGCCGGGCGAACTCGGCGAGGTGCTACCCACATTAAAGACCATCGAGCTGCCGAAGCTCGACGAGACCGTGAAGCCGGACTTTGCGTTGCGGCAGTTCAACTTCCGCTTTGCTACCTGCGGACCTGACACCTCGCTGTGGGTCATGCGACTCGGCATTCGCCACAACGAGCGACTGCAGATCGCCCACGGCATGGCGAACATGACGAACCGCCAGGCCGTCTTTGATGCGCATCCCGACTGGTTCGCGATCTACGGCGGCAAGCCCGACTTCAAGGCCGGCGATTCGAAATGCCAGCTCTGCTACTCGAATGACGAACTCTTCCGCGAGACCGTGCGCTATGCGAGGGCTCTGCTCGACACCTTCCGGTTGGAAAGCGTTTCCATCATGCCGCCCGATGGCTACACCTCGATCTGCCAGTGCGATAAGTGCAAAGGCAAGGACTCGCCTGAGCGCATCGAGCGCGGCCTGCTCAGTGATTACGTGTGGGACTTCGTCAATCGCGTGGCCAAAGAAGTCGGCAAAACGCATCCGAACGCGAAGGTGCTGAACTGCGCGTATGGCGTCTATACCCTGCCACCGCTAAAGATCGACAAACTGGAGCCGAACGTGCTCGTCGGCATCGTCGGCGGTCGTCGCCCGATGAACAAAGCAGGTAACAAAGCCGAGGGCGAAGCCGCACCGGAGGCCCTGCGTGCCGCCTGGGCGAAAAAGACCGACAACCCGATCATCAATTTCGAAAACTACCCCTTCACAGATCGCGGTTGGTATCTGCCCGCCTATGCCGCGCAGTCGATGGGCGACACGGTGATCGCCACCAAGGGCATGTCTCAGGGCGAAGACATCTGGCTCACCGTGCGCAACGACTTCGACAAAGTCGGCATCGGCTTCAATCACTTCCTCGTCTATTTCACCGCCCGCGCCTACTGGCCCGGCCACGAGCCAGCGGCAGCCCTGCGTGAGTATTGCCGCGTCTTCTACGGCCCTGCCGAGAGCGAGATGCTCACCTTCTTCAACTACTGCGAAGCCAACTGGAAGGTGATGGACGAAGACAAAGTGAAAGCCGATGAAGCGCTCGCTCTTTTCGACAAAGCGAAGGCCAAAACCGAGGCTGCGAGCCTCTTTGGCAAACGCCTCGCCCTCATCGACGACTTCCTCAAAGGCCTGCGCATGAAGTCGCAGCAACTCGGCCAAAAACGCGGCCCCGTGCCCAGCGTGCGTCTCGTCGGCGATGCGAAGGACATCGTTATCGACGGCAAACTCGACGATGAATACTGGCAAAACTGCCCCGCCGCTGCCACGGGCAAGTTCAGCGAACTGCAAACCGGCCGCGTGCCCACCTTTGGCACCACCTTCAAAGCCGGCTGGCAGGGAAACAGCCTCTGCTTTGCCATCCGCTGTGCTGAGCGCCCCGGCGAGAAGCTCAACATCGCCGCCACGCGTGAAGACGATCAAGCGCTCTGGTATGGCGACGCCATCGAGATCGAGCTCGCCACCGAAACGCACTCTTATTATCAGATCGCCATCAGCCCGAACGGTCACATCGTCGATCTCGATCGCGGTGCGCCACGCAGCCAGTGGTTCACCTGGGATTCGAAGGCGGAAGTCGCCACGCACATTGCCGATGATCATTGGACCCTCGAGATTCGCATCCCCGTCACGCAGGATGAAAACGACCCGCTGCATCAAGTCATCGGCCGCCACCCCACGCAGAGCCTGCCCTGGCACATCAACCTCTGCCGCCAGCGCATCCGCGACGACGGCCAGGAAGTCAGCGCTCTCTCACCCACCGGCACCGAAGGCTTTCACGAGCCTATGAAGTTCGCACATTTCTACGACGGTCGCTCGCATCAGTTCGACGCCGATCCGACCGTAACTGATTTTGTGATCGGCTTCCGCGATGCCACGCAGAAACGCAAAGCCGTTGGCTTCCTCGCCCTCGCCGAAGGCAAGCTCAACGACTACCAAAAGGCCGCCGCGCTCGAACAAGCCGCACGGCTCGACCGCAACGCCACCTTCATCGACCAGATCCCCATCGAAGCCGTCCGCAAAGCCGCGCAGATGCAAAACCTCCTCGCCAACAACAAAGCCGTCGAAGTCGTAAAGCAGTTCGCCAACGAAGACATCATGAAGTGGCCCTTCTGGAAACGCGGCGATGGCTTCCAAGCTCGCGGATGGGCCTACTCCATCGCCAAAACCGGCGACAAAGCCGAAACCGACCTCCGCGCCGCTTTGGACTTCACCGGCGACCTTCACCAGCGCGAAACCATCCTGCTCTTCCTCGCCCAAAACCGCGAGAACAACCTCAAAGACGACGCCAAAGCCCTCGACGCCTACCAAACCATCCTCGAAGGCAAAACCCGTCTCGGCGGCGCGGACGAATATTCCGCCCTGCAAGGCATCGCCCGCATCCAAACCCGCCGCAGCCAGTTTGACGACGCGTTGAAGACACTCAACCGCGCTGAGCCGGATAAGCTCCAAGGCGTGTGGAAGACGAACATCCTCAAATCCATCGAGGAAGTCCAAAAAGCGCGGAAGTAGCCGTTGCGTAGGCCTTGGAGATTGTTCTCCTTAACAGCTCAAACCAGCGCCTTGATCGGCTTGGCACCTTCTACGCCGACGAGTTTTTGATCGAGGCCACCGTAGAAGTAGGTGAGCTTGTCGGGATCGAGGCCCATGAGGTGCAGGGCGGTGGCGTGGAGGTGTTTGACGTGAAATTGGTCCTCCACGGCAGCGGAGCCGAGTTCGTCGGTTTGTCCGACACTCACGCCGCCCTTCACGCCGCCACCGGCCATCCACATGGTGAAGCCGTAGGCGTTGTGATCGCGACCGGTGCCTTTGGCATATTCAGCCGTTGGTTGGCGGCCGAACTCGCCACCCCAGATGATGAGCGTGCTGTCGAGAAGTCCGCGCTGCTTGAGATCCTTCAACAAACCCGCGATGGGCTTGTCGGTGCGACCGCAGTGGTAGTTGTGATTCTTTTCGATGTCGGTGTGCGCGTCCCAATTGCTGTCGTTGTGCGCGCCCCCGGAGTAGAGCTGGATGAAACGCACACCGCGCTCGACCATGCGCCGTGCGAGCAAGCATCGGCGTCCGAACTCCTCGGTCTTCACGTTGTTGATGCCGTAGAGCTCTTTGGTGGCTTCACTTTCCTTGCTCAAATCGACGGCCTCGGGCGCGTGCATTTGCATCTTGGCGGCGAGTTCATAACTGGCGATTCGTGCACCGAGGCTGGTGTTATCAGCGCGAGTCGATGCGTGCTCGGTATTGAAATCTCGAAGCGTATCGAGGATACGGCGCTGCATCGGCGCGGTCATGCCAGCGGGTGGTTGTAGATCGAGGATGGGATCGCCTGCGCTGCGCAACACGGTGCCTTCATAGCTCGCAGGCATGTAGCCGCTAGACCAGTTTTTGGCTCCACTGATCGGGCCGCCGGTGGGATCGAGCATCACCGCGAATCCTGGCAAATCCTCACTCACGCTGCCGAGGCCGTAGTTCACCCAGGAGCCGAGACAGGGGCTGCCGGAGAGGATTTTTCCCGTGTTCATCTGCAACATCGCCGAGCCGTGAATGGGCGAGTCAGCGGTCATCGAGTGGATGAATCCGATATCATCCACACAAGTGGCGAGATGCGGGAAGAGTTCGCTCACTTGCTTGCCACATTGGCCGTGTTGCTTGAACTGCCACTTGGGTCCGACCACACGACTCTTGCTGCGTTTGCCTCCGCGACCAAAGGTCTTCACATCGATGGTCTTGCCATCGAGCGGATAGAGCTTGGGCTTGTAATCAAAGGTGTCCACATGGCTGGGGCCGCCATACATGAAGAGAAAGATGACGCTCTTGGCCTTGGCAGGCAGTGGTGGTTTCTTGGCGGCGAGCGGGTTTGCGAAATCGCTCGCGGCATGAGCTTGCGAGGCAAAGAAGTGATCCGCGGACAACATTCCGGTCATCGCGAGGCCGGTGAATCCAGCGCCAGTTTCCCAAAGGAACTCGCGGCGTGTGCGGTGGCAGAAGTTCGGTGTCATGGGATCAGTCGAGGTAGAGAAACTCGTTCAAATTGAGTGCGAGCAAGCAGAAAGAGGTCAGCGCGACTTCGGGTGATGAGTGTTCTTGTTCGCGCAACGTGGTGATGAGCTTGAGGCCGCGTTGGACATCGCTCTCGGAGGCTGGACGTGAGGTGACAAGCTCAAGTGCGAGTCGCACTTGGGCAGCGACGGCATCACCGGCTTCCTTTTGCACGCGGAGGGCTAGAGCGTTGGCTTGCTGATTGATGAACGCACTGTTGAGCATGCCAAGCGCTTGCGTGGGCTGTGTGGAGGTGAAGCGCACGGGCGTGGAGTGATCCGTCTCGGCAACGTCGAAGGACGCGAGGATCGGCGTGATGAGTGAGCGCTTCACATGGATGTAGATGCTGCGGCGTGATTGCTCCTGCGGCGTTGATTTGCCCCAGCCACTGCCGGGTCGCGACTGACCCGCGAGCACTTCCTTCGGAATGTCCACGTAGATGCCTGGGCCGAACATTTGGTCGTTGAGCGCACCTGACACAGCGAGGATGGAATCGCGAATCTCCTCCGCGGTGAGGCGCCGCATGTCGAAGTGCGAGAGGTGATCATTGCGCGGGTCTTTGCTCAGAGCATCGGCACTCGGGCGTGATGACATGCGATACGTGTTGGAGGTCAAAATGAGCCGATGCATGGCCTTGATGCTCCAACCGCTGGCGATGAACTCGGAGGCGAGCCAATCGAGCAACTCTGGGTGCGTGGGCGCATCGCCTTGCGTGCCGAAGTTGCTGCTGGAGCGCACGAGGCCGCGTCCAAAGTGATGCTGCCAGATGCGATTCACCATCACTCGTGCGGTGAGTTGGTTTTGCGATGATGCAATCCAGTTGGCCAATGCGGTGCGGCGTCCGGTGGATTTGCCGGACTGGGGCGGCGTGACGTTCGGCGCTGGCGGTGCGAGCACTTGGAGAAAGGCGGGCGTGACTTGTGCGCCGGGGCTGGAGGTGTTGCCGCGCTCGAGGATGAATGTCTCGGGGGCTTTCGCGCCAGCTTCCGTCACGGCTAGCGCGGCGCCGGCGGACGTAACGGCTTTCTCGATGTCTCGCAGCTCAGCTCTGAGCTTCATGTAGCGACCATACACCTTGGGACCGAGCAACTCCGCGCCCTCTTTGCGAATGATGCCTGGGATCTGCTTCGGCGGTGTCTTTTCGCGCTTCGTGAGTAGTCGAAAGTGCTCTTCGATCTCGCCCGCTTCGATCTCGAGTTCCTTCTGCTTGGTCTCGCGTTTGGTCTGCGCATCGTCCACAACACCAGCCGCTTTCGGCAGCGGGACTTCATCCGTGGGGCCGCCATTGCGGTAATGGTTCACGTTGTGGAAAAACGAGAGCAGCGAGTAGTAATCGCGCTGGGCAATGGGATCGATTTTATGATCGTGGCAGCGCGCACAATCGACGGTGAGCCCTAGAAACACCTGTCCGGTCGTGGCGACGATGTCATCAAGCATGTCATACCGCGCGAGTTCCTTGTCTGCCGGATCTGCATCCCAGATGCCGAGCCGGTAGTAGCCTGTGGCGATGATGCTGTCGGCTGTGACCTCGGCAAACTCATCACCTGCAAGCTGCTCGCGGATGAACTGGTCGTATGGCTTGTCGTCATTGAAGGCGCGGATGACATAGTCGCGATAGCGCCAGGCATTCGGTTTCGCGTGATCCGTTTCGTAACTGTTTGTCTCCGCAAAGCGCACGAGATCCAGCCAATGCCGCCCCCACTGCTCGCCATAGCGTGGAGACTTCAGAAGCTGCTCATTGAGGTTTTCCCAAGCCTTCGGTGAAGTATCGGCAACGAATGCCTCCGTTGCTTGCGGCGTCGGTGGCAGGCCGGTGAGATCGTAATGCGCGCGGCGAACGAGCGCACGTCTGTCAGCCGCTGGATTGGGATTGAGGCCTTTCGCTTCGAGGTTCGCGATGATGAAAGCATCGATGGGATTCGCGACCTGTGCGCTTGCTTTGACAGCAGGAGGAATCGGCTTCTTCAACGGCTGGAAGGCCCAGTGGGCACGATCTTTATCCGTGATCTTAAACTCGCGCCGCACTGCCACCGGGGCCGCATCGCCAGCAGGCCAAGGGGCGCCCATTTTCACCCAAGTCGCCAAATCAGCTATTTCAGCGTCGCTGAGCTTCTTCTTTGGCGGCATCTCAAGGTCTTTGTCCGACCAGCGCACCGCTTGAATGAGCAGGCTCTCGTTTACATCGCCCGGAATGATGGAGGGTCCCGTATCGCCACCTTTCAGGATGCTCGCACGACTATCCAGCAAGAGCCCGCCTTTGACCTTGTCCGCGCTCACGCTGTGGCAGTCGTAACACCGCTCCGCCAGCACAGGACGGATGCGTTTTTCAAAGAACTCGACATCTGCCGCGGAAGGCTCTGTGGCATCAAGATATGAGCCTGTGAGCGTGACGCAGACGAATAGGCCAAATCGAGCAAGCATGGCTTGTGGCTACTTCTTGTCACCGAGGACTTCGACCACCGTGGTCGAGTTGCCGAACTTGGTGAAGTCCTTCCATGTCCACACGACCTTCTTTTCTGGTGTGACTTCGATGATCTGTGGATTCTCTGGCCCGGCGTGGCAGTTGCCGATGATCGTGTTTCCATTTGGCAGCCGCGCGACTCTGGTGACCCATGCGAGTGTGATTCCAGGCAGGTCATTCTGTTCGATCTTCCAGATGATCTCTTTCGCGGGTGTTACTTCGAGAATGCTGTGACCATTGCCCGCACCAATGAGGGTGTTGCCATTGCCGAGTCGTGTGGCGCTGAACACGGAGTTGCCAAAGGCCTCGGGTCCGTGCCCGCCTTTCTTCTCCTTGCCAAACATTGGCACCTCATACTCCCACACGACCTTTCCAGTCGGTTCATACTCGCGGACGAAGCCGTCTTTCTCATGCGCGACGAGGTAGTTGCCACTCGCAAGCTTGCGCACCAGCCGCGTATCACTGTGAGCACTGGGTTGGCCCACCTTGAGTTTCATCTCGTGCTTCACCACGCCGTCCTTATCCACTTCAATGATTCGCGACGGCCCCGATTCGGCGATCATCGTGAGCCCGCTATCGAGTCGCTGAAACGCATGAACCTCTACCTTTTTCCCAGCATTGGCCTTCCCTGCATCATACTCCCACACCACCTCATTCTTTGGCGTGATCTCCTGCACCTTGGTCCAGCCTTGCTGGAGCAAAATATTGCCATTTGCCAACAGATGCGCGTCATGAATCGCCCCAACCTTCACCTCCCACTCCGCCTTCCCATCCGCGCCCACGATGGCGAGCACCTTGGTGTCGGAGTCAGCAACAAAGACGCGCCGAGCGGTCCCAGTTTGCTCTGAGAGGGCAGTGGAGGCCATGGAAACAGCGAGGATTAACGATGCCGGAAGAGAAAGTCGAATCATGGGATGTGGATGGGTGGTCTCAACAAACGCTGGCATATTGGCTTTCTTCGCAAGCCTCAAGGTTTGTTCGTCTGTGCTGTACATCCCGGAAATAATCAGACAGTTCCGTGGAGCTACAGGCGTCTGAATCTGGCATGAAACTTTTTCCACTACTCTTCTGTGCCGCATCGATCTACGCCGCTGATGCGCCAGTGCTGCAGCCCAAAGCTTCAGTGTTACCCTTTAGTCATCAGGGTCCGTTTGTCACCACCGCGGACGGCGGTGCACTGTGCATCGATTTGAAGACTGCACTCCGCAGCAACGACGAAGGCCGCACCTGGACCAGCACGCCGCTGTTTGCCGATCCGGTGATGTTCGCTGTGAGCAATGAACGTGCGCTGCTGCGCACGCGTGAAGGCGTCATCATCTCCGCATGGATGAATGGCGCTGAACGCAAGCAGCCGAAGGGCTGGCACTGGGGCGAGAAAGACGTGAGCTGGAAAGAATTCGTGCTGCCAACTTACACCTGTCGCAGCAACGACGATGGCAAGACCTGGGAAACGCCGGTGAAGCTGAGCGAGCCATGGTGCGGCTGCATTCATTCGCTCATTCAGATGAAATCTGGCCGCATCGTGCTCGTGGGGCAGGAAATCATCCCGCAGTGGCGGCATGCGACGGTGATGTGGGTTTCAGATGATCTCGGCAAAACGTGGCAACGTGGCGACATGCTCGATTACGGCGTCGGCACGCATGACCACGCGGGATCGCTCGAAGGCAGTGTCATCGAGCGCAAGGACGGCTCGCTTTACCTGCTGCTGCGCACGGAATCGGGTTTCTTGTGGGAAGCCACATCGCGTGATGGCTTGAAGTGGGAGGGTTTGAAGCAAACGACGATCCCCGCCGTGACCTGCTGCCCGCAGATGGCCCGTTTGGCCGATGGCCGCATCGCGCTGCTGTGGAATGCGCCGCCACGGCATGACCCAACAAGCGGATCGAGCCGCGTGGAGTTGTCGCTAGCGTTTTCAGATGATGAAACGGCCGCTTGGTCGAAACCCATCATTGTCGCGGCCAATTATGTGCCTGGAGGCCGTGTGTCCTATCCTTACCTCTACGAGCGCAAGCCTGGCGAACTCTGGATCACCACGATGCAAGGCGGCCTGCGCATGAAAATCAACACGGCCGACCTCGCTGCGGGTGAGATTCCTGTCTTCGTGCCACCACCCAAGGCAACGCCGAAACCCGGCGGCATCATCATGTTTGGCGATTCCACGACTGCACCGCGCGGAGCGGTCAAAGTCTATGCCACGCGGGTCGAGACCGCGTTGCAGAGCATTGGTTCCTCGCTCGGCGTCCACAATGCAGGCATCGGCGGTAACACCACACGGGACGCGCGCAGGCGAATGCAAACCGACGTGCTGCAATACAAGCCACGTCTTGTGGTCATGCAGTTCGGCATCAATGACAGCGCCGTGGATGTGTGGAAAAACCCGCCCGTCACCACGCCACGCGTACCCCCTGGCGAATATCTCCTCAACCTGCGCATCATGATCACCGCAGCGCAAAATGCGCAGGCCAAAGTCATCCTCATGACCACCAATCCGTTGCGCTGGACCTCCAAGCTCCGCGAACTCTACGGCAAGCCACCCTACAACGCCGATACCGAGGACGGCTTCGAGGTGCTAAATCTCGTCCACTACAACGAGGCCCTCCGCAAACTCGCCACGGAGCTGAACGTGCCACTCGTCGATGTCCATGCCGCTTATCCTGGCTTCGCGTCCAAAAACAAAACGACCATTGAGGAAATGGTGCCCGACGGCATGCATCCTGGCGATCTCGGGCATCAACTGGTCGCAGAGCTGCTCGTGCCGGTGATTCGCGATGCCGTGCGGTGAGAGAACGGGCATGGAAACTGCGGCAGCTGACGATTGCGTAAATAGGCCGTCGCGTTTAGCTCTCCCGCTCTAAAAAACTCCGAAATCATGTCCGCCAAGCCCACCATCTACTACACGCTCACCGACGAAGCGCCGCTCCTCGCCACCTTTTCATTCTTGCCCATCGTTCAGGCCTTCACGAAGTCGTCTGGCATTGCTGTAGAGACGCGCGACATCTCGCTGGCGGGCCGTATCATCGCCCAGTTCCCGGATTTTCTGACACCTGAGCAGCGCATCAATGATGACCTCGCCTACCTCGGCAAACTCTGCCTGGAGCCGACCACGAACATCATCAAACTGCCAAACGTGTCCGCCTCCCAGCCACAGCTCAAGGCGGCCATCGCCGAGCTTCAGGCCAAAGGCTACGCGCTGCCAAATCTCCCCGAAAATCCACAGACCGATGCCGAGAAGGACATCAAGGCTCGCTACGCCAAGGTCATGGGCAGCGCCGTGAATCCCGTGCTGCGTGAAGGCAACAGCGACCGTCGTGCGCCAAAGGCCGTCAAAGATTACGCGAAGAAGCATCCGCACTCGATGGGCAAGTGGTCCGCCGATTCGAAGACCACCGTCGGCACGATGGGCAAGGACGACTTCTTCTCGAATGAGAAGTCTGTCTGCGTGCAAGCAGCCACGGAAGTGAAGATCGAGTTCACCGGCAAGGACGGCAGCACGAAGACGCTCCTGCAAAAGCTCGCGCTCAAAGCTGGCGAGATCATGGACGTCACGAAGCTGAGCAAAAAGTCGCTCGTCGCGTTCTTTGAGCAGCAGATCGCCAAGGCGAAGGCCGATGGCGTGCTCTTCTCGCTGCACATGAAGGCCACTATGATGAAGGTGAGCGATCCTATCATCTTCGGCCATGCGGTGCGCGTGTTCTTCAAAGACCTTCTCGCCAAACACGGTACCACGCTTGCGGAGATCGGTGTCGATTTGAACAATGGCTTCGGCGACCTCGTCGCGAAGCTCGGCAAGCTGCCTTCTGACAAGAAGGCCGCGATTGAGGCCGACATTCAGGCCGCGTATGCGAACGGCCCTGCTCTCGCGATGGTGAACAGCGACAAAGGCATCACCAATCTGCATGTGCCGAGCGATGTGATCGTCGATGCGTCCATGCCCGCGATGATTCGCGGCGGCGGCAAGATGTGGAATGCCGCAGGCAAGGAGCAGGACACGCTCGCCGTCATCCCCGACAGCAGCTACGCCGGCATTTATCAGGCCACGATCGACTTCTGTAAAAAGAACGGCGCTCTCGACCCGAAGACCATGGGCAGCGTTCCCAATGTCGGCCTCATGGCGCAGGCCGCCGAGGAATACGGCAGCCACAACAAGACCTTCGAAGCCCCCGCCGATGGCGTCATCCGTGTCACCGATAGCACAGGCACCGTGCTCTTTGAACACGCCGTCGATCAGGGCGACATCTGGCGCGCCTGCCAGACCAAGGATGCACCCGTGCAGGATTGGGTGAAGCTCGCTGTCAAACGCGCGCGCGCCAGCGGCGTGCCCGCCATCTTCTGGCTCGACAAGGCCCGCGCTCACGACGCGCAGATCATCGCCAAAGTGGAGAAGTATCTCCAAGACCACGACACCACCGGTCTCGACATCCGCATCCTCACGCCTGCTGAAGCCTGCACGTTCTCGTTTGAGCGGATCGTCCAAGGTCTCGACACCATCTCCGTCACTGGCAACGTCCTGCGCGATTACAACACCGACCTCTTCCCGATTCTCGAAGTCGGCACGAGCGCCAAGATGCTCTCCATCGTCCCGCTCATGAACGGCGGCGGCCTGTTTGAAACTGGAGCCGGTGGTTCCGCACCGAAACATGTGCAGCAGTTCTTGGAGGAGAACTATCTCCGCTGGGACAGCCTCGGCGAGTTCTTCGCGCTCGCCCCGAGCTTCGAGCACATCGCCGACACCTTCGGCGTCGCCAAAGCCAAAGTGCTTGCTGACACGCTTGACGCCGCGACCGGCAAGTTCCTCGAAAACGACCGCAGCCCCGGTCGCAAGCTCGGCACCATCGACAATCGCGGCAGCCATTTTTATCTCGCGCTGTATTGGGCGCAGGCATTGGCCTCACAGACCGCCGATCTTGAACTGCAAGCCCAGTTCAAGCCCATCGCCGAAGGACTCACTGCCAACGAAGCCAAGATCGTCGCCGAACTCATCGCCGTCCAAGGCAAGCCCGTCGAAGTCGGCGGCTACTACAAGCCCGACACCGCCAAAGCCAATGCCGCGCTGTGTCCGAGCGCGACGTTCAATGCGATCTTGGCGAAGGTGTGATGCGCCCATGAAACTCACCTCCTGGAACGTCAACGGCATTCGTGCCTCCTTGAACAAAGGCCTGCGTGAATATCTGCTCACGGGCGATGCCGATGTCATCTGCCTCCAAGAAACGAAGGCGCAGCAGGAGCAGGTCGATCTCGGCTGGTTCAGCGGCTACAGCGCTGTCTGGAACAGCGCGGAGAAGAAAGGCTACTCCGGCACGGTCATTCTCAGCCGTGTGCCGTTTAAAACGACGACACTCGGCCTCGGCATCAACGATCATGACCGTGAAGGTCGCCTGATCACCGCCGAGTTCCCGGATTTCTACCTCGTGAATGTGTACACGCCGAACTCCCAGGCCGAACTCGCCCGTCTCCCCTACCGGCTCACTTGGGACGATGCCTACCGCGCGTATTTGAAGAAACTCGAAACGATCAAACCAGTCATCGCCTGTGGCGACCTCAATTGCGCCCATCAGGAGATCGATCTCGCCAATCCGAAATCGAACCGCATGAATCCCGGCTTCAGCGATGCTGAACGCGCCAGCTTCACCAAGCATCTCGATGCCGGCTTCCTCGACGTCTTCCGCCAGTTTGATCCCAGCCCCGGCCGCTACACCTGGTGGACGCAACGCACACCCGATGCGCGTGCGAAGAATATTGGCTGGCGGTTGGATTACTGGCTCGCCTCGGAAAAACTGAAGCCTGCGCTCAAGTCATGCACGATTCGTGATGACGTACATGGCAGCGATCATTGTCCGGTGGAGTTGGTGGTGGGCTAACGCTTCGCCGGTTTACGTTTCAAGTTCTCACGCACTTTCTTTGGCAGCGCATCGGCCACGAGTTGATACGAATGCTCGACCAACTCGCGTACGAGCTTCGGTGGCAGGCTGCCATCGAGCACGACGGTGTTCCAATGACGCTTGTTCATGTGCCAGCCGGGTTTGATGGCCTTGTGTTCGTCCCGCAGCTCGATGGCGCGTTCAGGATCGCACTTGAGGTTGATGCGCGGCGGAAAATCCTCCGGCACGGTGACGGCGAACATCTTGCTGCCGACTTTGTACACCAGCGCCTCAGGTCCAAACGGCGTCGTTTCTTCGGCTCCGGGCAGACTGAGGCAATGGGCGGTGACATCGGGCAGATCCATGATGCGATGACCTAACATCCGTCCTGCCCGCCGATCAACAGGGGTTGGTGCGTGACGGGTTCGAGCAGGCGTTTCCAGAGCTGAAGCTCAGATTTCCAATGTCGCGACCTCTGTTACTTTTGTCATAGCGGTTCGTTGCACAGTTAGAACTGTTTTACCCATCCGTGCGGCGCACTTCCAGTTCGACCTGCAAGTCGGAGGTGGCACCGGGCGGGCCGTCGAAATGGCCCATCACGGGGGCGGCGTCGTGGTAATCGCGACCGGTGGCGATTTTGATGTGGCGTTCGTCGGCGAGGGTGTCGTTGGTGGGGTCGAGGCCGAACCAGCCTTTGCCGGGGAGATGAATTTCGCACCACGCGTGCGAGGCCTGGGCCCCGCGCAGGTGGGAATCGGGGCCGTTGTAAAGATAACCGCTCACATAACGCGTTGGGATGCCGAGCGAGCGACAGATGCCGATCATGACGTGGGCGAAGTCCTGGCAGACGCCGCGTTTGGTGGCCATGACCTCGTTCATGTGCGTGGAGGAGTTGGTGGTGTTTGGCGCGTAGCTCCACTCGCGGAAAATGTGGTGCATCACGGCTGCGGCGACCTCGAAGACATCATCGCTCTCATCACGGATGTCGATGCCGAGCCGCCAGACCTCGGGGCTGAGGTCCACATATCTGCTGCTGCCGAGAAAGGGCTGCACCATGTCGTCCAGGTCTGCCTTGAGCGCGGCGAACGTGACGCCGAGCGGTTTGCCGTCCTCATAAGGACTGGTGGTGTTGATGGTCGATTGCGCCTCGATGGTCAGGCTGGAATGCGGCTCGGGCAGGTCGAAGAAGTGGACGTAGTTGAACCAGTTGTCGCGAAAGTGCTGCAAGCGCACCGGCGGATGGGTTTTCAGCAGGAAAAACTCGAGGCGTGACTTGTCATCCGTGGCGGGGCGCAGGCGCACCTCGTTGTAACTGTCACGCACAGGCGCGCGGTAAACGTAGCGCGTGCGGTGGAAGACTCGGAAACGCATGGCAGGCGGCGGCGGTCGGAAGGATCACTGCTGCTGTTGCTGCTGCTGTTGCTGCTGCTGAATCTGCATGTTGGCATCCACCCTGGTGTGCCAGGCTCCGGGTGGGAGCGAGGGCGCGGGAGAGGTGTCGTCGATCTCGGGCGTACTGTCCCCATAGAGTACAAAGGTCTGGAAGAAGGAGGCACCGATGTCATTAAGCTTGCATTGCAGGCGGTCGATGAACTCGTGCAGGCCTTCTTTGAGCACTTCATCCATCGTCATGTAGGCGATGTCGGCACGCAGCCGGCCGAGCAGACGAACGGGCGCTTTCATGTCTTCGAGACGGCCATTGCCGCACAGGGCGATGAGGGCGGTATGCATGGCCTCAATGCACCAGGCGAACGAACGCGGGAAGGTGTCGTTGAGCAGGAGATACTCGACAATGTTGACGGGATCGAGCTTGTTGCTGCTGTAGGCCTGGAAGGCATGCCAGGCGGAGCTGGAACGCAGCAGCGCGGCCCAGCGCAGCGGCCGGGCCAGCGGATTCGGCGGCATGTCCATGGAGATGGCGGAGCAGGTGTCGATCAGGCGTGTCGTTTTGTCCGCACGTTCGAGACAGAGGCCCAGGCGCAGGAAATGCCAGCTCTCATCACGCGGCGTGGTGGAGGCGGCGATGCCTTGAAATTGATACGAGGCGACGAGCACCTTCTCATAGAACGAGGCGCGCTGGTTTTGATGCAGAGCAGCAGCTTCGGGAGACTCCAGAAAGAGACGCAGGCCGTTGATGCACTCCCACAGTTCGTCAGAGATCTGGTCACGCACGGTGCGGGCGTTTTCACGTGCGGCCCGGACGCAGTTGAGGATGGAATTGGGATTGTCGGCACGCAGCGCGAGGAAGTCGGCCACAAGTTCGCCTTCGATGGTGCTGTGAGTTTTCTCGTAGCGCTCCTCATCGCCGGTGGTCATCAAAATGGGGCCCCAGAACTGCGATTCGTCGGCGGCTTCTTCTCCGGCATCGAGCAGGAGATCCTGTGTGGAAAGCAGCAGGCGGGAGAGGTTTTCAGCACGCTCCATGTAGCGTGCCATCCAGTAAATGCTGTCGGCGACACGGCTTAACATGTGGAAATGGAGTTCAGTGTGTTTGCGGAGCTGGAAATGACGAATGTCGAAGCACGAATGACGAATGAATGACGAAACCCGAATGTCGAATTGGCGTGTTTTGTCGAGTGGTGAGGACTGGGGGGCATTCGTGCTTCAGATTTCGGGTTTCTTTCGTCATTCGGATTTACTCATTCGTCATTCCTGATCATCCCACAGCACCCAAGTGTCCTTGCTGCCGCCGCCTTGACTGGAATTGACGACGAGCGAGCCCTTTTTGAGCGCCACACGGGTCAGACCGCCGGGAACGACCTGAATGCGGTCGCCATAGAGCACATAGGGGCGCAGATCGATGTGGCGGCCTTCAAAGTGATCGCCCTGGAACACGGGATGACGTGAGAGTTGCAGCACCGGTTGAGCAATGTAGTTGCGCGGATTCGCTGCGATACGTTTGGCGAACTCAGCCTGTTCTTCCTTGGTAGAATGCGGACCCATCAGCATGCCGTAGCCGCCGGATTCGTTCACGGCCTTGACGACGAGATTGGGCAGGTTGGCGAGGATGTACTCACACTCCTTCGGATCAATGCCGAGGTAGGTGGTCACGTTCGGTAGGATGGGATCCTGATCGAGGTAGTATTTGATCATCTTCGGCACCAAAGCGTACACCGCCTTGTCATCCGCCACACCGGTGCCGATGGAGTTCGCCAATGCCACATGGCCGTTTTGATAGGCCTTCACGAGGCCTGGAACGCCGAGCAGCGAGTCTTTGCGGAAGACCAGCGGATCAAGGAAGTCATCGTCGATGCGGCGGTAGATGACGTGCACCTGCTGCAAGCCCTTGGTCGTGCGCATAAAGATGCGATCGTTCTTCACCACCAAATCGCGACCCTCAACGATGGGCACGCCCATTTGTTTGGCGAGATAGCAGTGCTCGAAGTAGGCGCTGTTAAACACACCGGGTGTGAGGACGACGATATTCGGATCAATGACACTCGGCGGAGCCAGATGGGCCAAAGTTTCGCGCAGCATCGAGCCGTAGGCATCCACGGGACGCACCGGCAGCGATTGCAACAAGCCGGGGAAGGTGCGCTTCATCGCGTTACGATTCTCCAGCATGTAGGAGGCACCGGAGGGGCAGCGGCCGTTATCTTCGAGCACGTAATAATCGCCTTTGCCATCGCGCACGAGGTCGGTGCCGCAGATGTGGATGTAGATGCCGTGTGGGACTTTGACTCCCATGAATTCCGGGCGGAAGTGCGAGGCGGACTCGACGAGTTCACGCGGCACGATGCCGTCGTTGATGATTTTCTGGCCGTGATACACGTCGTTCAGAAACAGATTCAGCGCCGTGATGCGCTGGATCAGGCCAGACTCCACACGCTCCCACTCCTGATGCGGAATGATGCGCGGCATCAGATCGAAGGGAAAAATGCGCTCCGTGCCTTGATCATCGCCATAGACAGTGAAGGTCACGCCTTGCCGCAGGAAAACCGCGTCAGCGGTGCGCTGGCGAGTGGCGTATTCCGCAGGCGTAAGCGTGCCGATGCTGCCCATGATGCCGGAGTAATGCCCTCTGGCAGCCGCAGGCGCGGAAAACATTTCATCGAAGAAGCTACCTGGTTGGTAGTCGTTAAACAGAGACGACATGGGAGTTATATAAGCAGAGGCTGTGCCAGAGTTTGAAAGCATTGCAAACAGCACTTGGTCGCCTTGGCTTGGGCCTTGGTGTTCCAACTCACGTAAGGCGGTCTGGATTTATTGTTGAAGAACTGAATCCAACGGCCTAGCCTGCGGCATGATCATTGATGAAATCATCGAGTTTTCCGAGGCGCAGCCGTTTGTGCCGTTTGAAGTACGCATGGCAGATGGTGATGCCGTGATGGTGCGGCATCCGAAATGGATGATGTTCACGCCGGATTTTCGCACCTTGATCGTGGTGGGCAGTCATCGTGGTAAAAAATGCCTATCCGTGCCGCTCATCACCCAGCTCACCGAGCATCCTGAAGAAGCGCCAGTGGACATGGCCGTGGCCCTGCGAGCGTAAGTTTCGATCTGCGCCAACGGCGCAAAGGATCCCAGCCCAGGGCAAGCGAGCCTTGGCGAGTGCAGCCCTGGGTTTGGCGGAGCAGTTACGAGCGTGCAGCGAAGGTCGCGCTCCGAAGGAGCGCAGGAGCGGCTGCGGCTGCTCTCCCGCGCTCTTGCAGAGCGCATTACCTCGTTCCAGATGGCCCCGCGTAATCCCAGGGCTTTCGCCCTGGGATGGAATCCTCCGGCTTTTCAGGCCGAGAAGGAGTGCATGAAGCCCACGCTAATGATCACGCTCCGCCCACCGGCTCCACATCCACGCCGACCTCCACGCTGTGCTTGCCACCACCGGTGATGATGCCGCGCACGGGGCTCACATCGGAGAAGTCACGACCGATGGCGACGGTGATGTGATCGAGCGAAGTGAAGCAGTCGTTGGTGGGATCGAAATCAACCCAGCCGAAGCCGGGAACGAAGCAGGCCGCCCAGGCATGCGAGGCATCCACACCCACCAGCCGCGGTTTGCCCGCAGGCGGATGCGTGCGCAGGTAGCCGCTGATGTACCGGGCGGGCAGCCCCATCGCCCGCAGGCTGGCGATGGCGAGATGTGCGAAGTCCTGGCAGACACCCCGCTTCTTTTCCAACACTTCGGCCAGCGGCGTGCTGATCGTCGTCGCCTTCGGGTCAAACACGAATTCACGATGGATGCGGCTGCAAAGATCCGCCACGGCGGCGAGCACTGGGCGGCCAGGCTTGAAACTAGGCAGCGCAAAGTCACGCAGCGGCATTTCATGCACCAGCAACGGGCTGCGAAACACGAACTGGCAGGGATCCAGCAGATCCACGGGCACTGGATCACGAAACAACGCAGCCACCTGCTCCCACGGCGGCGTTTGCGCCGGATCAGGCTGTAACACGGGTGCCAGCGTCACCAAACTGCGCGAGACGACTTCAAACCGCGCATGCAACTTTTGAATGGAGAAGCACGCAACTTGGTTGCCAAAGGAATCGGTGTGCTCGGTGAGCAAATCGGGCTCGGGATCGAAGCTGAGGCCGAATTCGATGCAGCGCTGCGTGTCCGTGTCACGCGGACGCAGACGGGCGGCATGATGCGAAACCGCCACCCGCGAACTGTAGGCATACGTGGTGCGGTGCGTGATGCGGTAGTTCATCGCGTGGGCGTCAGTTCGGTGGCAGGCTCAGACTCGCTGCTGCTGATGGTGGAATGCGCGAAGTAACCGGCGGTCAGCGCATCGTTCAGCGCTGGCATGGCCTCAATGAGCTGGTTGAGGAGTTTCGCGACCTGCGTCTGCGACCAAGTGCCCGGCTCGACGCGTGCCAGCTCGGTGGGATCGCAGAGTTGCAGCTTGGTGTTGTTTTCCAGGAGCACCCGCATCGCCGGCGTGAGCAGCGCGGAGTTTTGTTCACGCGGCAGCAGCTCGAAATGCTGCTCGATACGCTCAAACTGAAAGCGCAGGCCACGGGGATTGAGTTCGTCGAGCATGAGCAGGTCATACACGGCGGCGAGCTGCGGCAGCAGGCTGTAGCGGTTGCGGTAGGTGATCGTGCTGTCGCCGACTTCAAGTATGGCCTCGAGCAGGCTGGGATTTTCCGCATCCGTGGAGCGCAGTCCGGCGCTGAGCAGCTCGCAGATGTAGGTGGTGCGCTCGATGCGGTGTCCGGTGTCGAGGAACATCCAGCCTTGGGCGCGCGTCATGTTTTCCTTGGCCAGTCCATGAAAGGAGGCGAGTTCGAGGATGACGCGGGTGAGCACGTTCAGCGTGTCAGACACCGGCGAGATGCTGGGCGGATGATCGAAGGTGTCCAAGGCATCGCTGAGCTGGCTGATGACGCGCCAGGTATCGACGGAGATACGATCCCGCAGCAGAATGCCGATGCGCTGGATGTGCGTAACGCTGGAGCGGATGGAGGCAGGATGCTCAGGGTCAAACACCGCCTGTAGCAGCCGGGCTTCGAGCTGCTCCTGCTGCGCGGCCAGCACGGCGGTGTCCGCCACATCATCCAGCACCCGCAGATTGCGCAGGGCCTCCAGCAGCGGCAGCAGCAGCGGTGTTTCGCTCATGCCGCTCTCAGGTGAACAACGCAGCAGCGTGGAGCGCAGCAGCCGGGCGCTGGATTCCGCCCGCTCAGCATAACGACCGAGCCAGTACAAATGATTCGCAACACGACTGCCCAGATTGTGGCCGACGCGGCGCAGTTCCACCGGCGTACGCGTGGTGGTGAGCAGCGTGACGTTTTCCACCGGGCCATCGCTGAGCACCCAGGTGTCCTTGCTGCTGCCGCCTTTCTGCATCGAAACGAGCGGCGAGTCGATACTGGCCGCCACACGCGTCAACGCACCCGGCATGACCATGTAGCCGTCCGCCGTCGCGACGAGATACACGCGGACGCTCACTGGCTTGTGCACGAGACGGCCATCTTCCCACGTCGGTGCCGTTGAGAAGGTTATTTTCTCCTGCGCGGCCCAGCGATCCGGCGCAAAGCGCATGCGTTCGATGAAAGCGGCACGTTGGGCAGTCGAAAGGCTCTCGCCAAAGTGAACTTCGCGACCACGCGCACGAAAGGCGCTTTTGATGACCAGCCGGTCGAGATTTTTCTCCATCTCACCACGCGGACGCTCCTGGCCGCACCACCACGTTGCCACGGAGGGCATCAGCAGATTTTCGCCAAGCAGTTTGCGGCACAAACCGGGCAGGAAGGCCATCATCGCCGGCGCTTCGGCCAAGCCAGAGCCAAGGGCGTTCGCGAGCGAGACATTGCCCGCGCGCACGGCACGCACGAGGCCAGGAACACCGAGCATGGAGTCATTGCGCAGCTCCAGCGGATCGCAAAAATCGTCATCCACCCGACGCAGGATCACATCCACCGGCTCCAGGCCGCTGAGCGTCTTCAAATAGACGCGGTCATCGCGCACGGTGAGATCTTCGCCTTCAACCAGCGTGTAACCAAGATAGCGGGCGAGGTAGGCCTGCTCGAAGTACGTCTCATTATACGGCCCCGGCGTCAGCAGCACGACGCGTGGCTCACCGGCAGGCCGTGGTGCCAGCGCGGCGAGGGATTGCTGCATCTGCCGGAAAAATCCGGCCAGGCGGCGCACCCGTGCATCACGAAATACGTCCGGCAAGAGGCGTGAGGTGATCAGCCGGTTCTCCAGCGCATAACCAGCGCCGGTGGGGATCTGCGTGCGGTCGGCGATCACCCACCAGCGACCATCCGGCGCACGAGCCAGGTCAGCGCCATAAACCTGCAGCGGCTTCGCGTGCGGCGTCTTGATGCCGTGGCAGGGTCGCAGATAGGCCGGCTGCGCGAGCACCATCGCCGCCGGCATGTCGCCTTTACGAATCAACTGCTGCGGGCCGTAGCTGTCCGTGAGGATCGCATTGAGCAGTGTCGCCCGCTGGATCAGCGCCTTCTCGATGCCCTCCCACTCACGCGCGGAGATGACAAATGGCACCGGATCCATCGTCCACGGCGTATCCATGCCCTTGTCATCATACACATTGAAGGTCACGCCACGTTCCGCCAGCAAACGCCGCGCGGTGTCGGAC
Organism: Prosthecobacter sp.; assembly: GCF_046154365.1. Lineage (GTDB taxonomy): Bacteria > Verrucomicrobiota > Verrucomicrobiia > Verrucomicrobiales > Verrucomicrobiaceae > Prosthecobacter. The sequence goes on along the minus strand of NZ_JBJXFV010000060.1, from coordinate 29,769 downwards.
ATGCGCTTCACTCCGGCCGAATCACGCCGTTGCAGGTCCGTGATGACCTGCTCGTAATGCGCCCGCACCTTGCCCGTCTCATCACGCAGTTCATCGTAATGCCTGGCGGCGTCAGGAGCGTCCACACGCGGTGCCGCGACCCGTGGTGGAGCTGCGGCGGCGATGTTGGAGTTTTGCGATTGGAAGATCAATGCGTGGAGGTTGGAAGGGACGGCGCTGCCGACAGTAGAAACCGTTTCGCGTACTGCATCCTCTTTCTTATCTCGCAACGCAAGGGGTGTGCCAGAAGATCAGCCCGGCTCACTATTTCGGCGTCACGGTGACTTCAGCGTCGGTCTGGTAGGGCTGGCCGTCCGCACCTTTGCCCACGGTGCTGATGCTGTGCGTGCCGGGCGGCAGTGAGACGGGCAGCACAGGGCCGTCGGCGGGTGTGCCGTCGGGTTTGGACATCAACTGGCCGTCCACCTTCCAGGCATTGATCAATGGGGCATTCACCACCGCCCCGTTATTGTCACGGGCGACGACGTTGAGCAATACTTCGACATTGCCGTTGCCCAAAACGGGCGAAAGGCTGGTGGAAACGACGCTGAGGGATGAAATACCAGCCGGAGGCGGGCCTTGGCTGGTCATCGGCGTGGTGACTGAGCCGGACGGGGCTGCGGCATCCGTGTTGCCAATCCCAGTGCTTTTGATCGAGTCATCGTCCAGCACCGCTCCGGGCGCGGCGCTGACGATTTTGCCGTCGGCATCGGCCACACCAGTGACGGTGCCAAAACTGTCGCGCAGAACGGTTCCGGGAGCGCTGGTGGTGATCTTGCCCTCTTTGTCGAGCACGGTGCCGTGTACGGCTGAGACGATTTTTCCATCCGCATCGCACACACCGGTAATCACGCCTTTGCTGTCGCGGATGAGGGTGCCGGGCGGGCCGCTCTTGAGCGTACCTTTCGCGTCCTCGATGATCCGCCCGAGTTTGGCGGGGATCACCTTGCCGTCTTTGTCACAAACACCGGTGCAGGCACCACTGCTGCCACGAATGACCGTCCCGGGTGTGTGTGTGGTCACTTTGCCGTCCTTGCTCACGGTGGTTCCTGGATTGGCGAGCGCGACCTTGCCGTCTCTACCGAACACACCGGTGACAACGCCGCTGCTGTTGCGCACGATGGTGCCAGGAGCCGCCGTGAGGGGCTTGATGGCCGTGGTGCTGCTCGTGGTGGTGGTGGATTTTGATGTGGCAGGTGTCGTCGGAGTCGATGCTTTCGGCATCTCGGTCGATTTTTTCGTCGAATCGGTGCTGGCCGTGCTCTTGGAGTCCGTGGACTTCTTCGGCTCGGTGGATTTGGAGCTGTCCGACTTGGTTTCGGCGGTCATGCTCTTTTTCGGATCACTGGAAATCGTACTGGGTGGAGTTGATGCGATCGGTTTGGCCGGATCAGAGGCCATGGGCGTCATCGGCGTGGTGGAAGCTGTTGGAGTGCTGCTGGCGGCGGCGGCTTTCGCGGCTGTTGTCGCATTGAAGGCGGCAATGCGCTCCTGCTCGGCTTTCAAGCGGGCTTCTTCTGCATTCTTCATCGCCAAAGCGACGGCCGCAGCTTCAAGCCGGAGCTTTTCCTGGCCTTGATGCCAGAAATACCATCCACCACCACTCAGCAAAGCGAGAAGCAGCAGCACGGGGACAAGTTTGGATTTTTTCTTCACTGGAGCGGCGGCTTCGGACTCGCCCGCTGGTGTGTGCATGAGATCGACGGCGGCTCCAGGGGCCAAAGCGCTGCCTTCCTCGCGTTCGATGCCCCAGAGTACGATCAGCTTCGCCGATGGGCCTTTGCCAATGAGACGATACAGATCGCGATCTTTCTGCGGATCGGGCAGGCGGAAGCCTTCGATCATCTGGCGCTTCGTGCGGTCGCAGTGCGGGTCTTCGGCCTTGCGCTTGAGTTCATCCACGGCGGCACGCAGCGCGTTGAGTTCCTTCGCGGGAATCTCGCTCATGCTGCTGATCGCCACGCTTGTGCTGGCCTGCTCCGTGCCGCCGCTGCGGTATTCAAAGAGCACGCTGTCCTCGTCCTCGATGGCGCGTGGCAGGAAGCCCGCAAGTGCGCCCGAACGGATAGTTAGCTGAAACTCATGGCTCCAAAAGTTCCCGCCGCCATGCCAGGTGCGGATGGGGGAGATGCGGCCCAATTTCAAGCGAAGGCCCTTGTTTGGTTCGAGTGCGATGGACATGGCGTGTGTGGGTTAAAAATGACGAATGACGAGTTTCCGAATGACGAATGAAGGTCGAATGACGAAGTACGAAGCAGATGACGCGACCGAATCTTCCCAAAGACTCTGCCGGCACGGATGGCAACGCTGACACTCCAAAAGAGCCAGCCATTCGTCATTCGAGCTTGGGTATTCCTTCGTCATTCTGATTTCGTCATTCGTCATTTCCTAATCCGGCCAGGTGATCTCGAAGCGGCCGGCATCGACCCAGAAGTCGTCGCCTTCGAGGGTGCAGAGCTGGAGTTCGACATCGTCCTTGGTCACAGTGTGCTCACCGGCGGTGCCTTTCACGGCGGCGATGGTGAGGCTTTCCATGTCACCGGGCTGCGTGGGGGGCACGCGTCTCAAGGTGACTTGCAGCGTGGCGTTGTGTGCGGCCCCGACGAAGCGTTCGCGGTCCGTCCAACGGAAGCGATAGACCTGCTCCGGCTTCGTGGCGGAAGGCAGCACTTTGCGGCCGATGCAGGTGCCGATGAGGATGGGATGCGTGGCCTCGTTCTGCTTCGGCTCCAGATACGGCCGGCTGAACTGGTTGGGCTGGTTGCGCGTGGGCATCGCGCCCCAGTAGCAGCGGGGCGATTCCTGATTGCTGACGATGCGGATGTTCCAGCCGGCGATGCGGCCATTGTGAATGGCCTGATACAGCGTGGCACCGACGGCGGTGACGCTTTTGGCATCATGGATGGTGTTGTCCGCGCTCATCGGATACCAATCGCCCGCCGGGAACGATTTCGCCTGGATGATGCGCTGCGGCAGGATGGGCAGCAGGTGCTCGAGGAGTTGTTTCACTTTGGGCAGCTCGGAAGGTTTGCCGCTGAGCGTGACGAGATCGACCTCGTAAGCCGTGACATATTTCGCTAGTGAAACGATGATCGGTGTGAGCACTCGCTCGACGCAGGCTTCGAGATCAGACGGCAGATAGGCGATGGGATCGTTGTCGCCGAGCAAATCCTCGCGCAGCGGTGAATCGCGACCGATGAGATTCAAGTCTGCGAGCGCGGTGGCATCCACCATGCGGCCTTCGGAGCCCATGATTTCAGCGGCGGCCCAGGCGGAGCCGGTTTCCGGGTTGCCGTATTCGCTGCGGCCCAGATCCTTGAGCCACTGGCGCACGATGGGCATGAGCACGAGCTTCACGATGCGCCCCCATTTCGCGCGTGAGGCGGCGGTAGAGTGCGCACCGGAGAACAGGTTCTCAAACCACGCCATCTTCTGCGGATCATGACGGAACTTCGCGCCGATGGAGGGCAGCAGCACGTTTTCGATGATTTCCTTCGCCAGCGCGTCACCAGCGACGGAGCTGCAATCGCGGAACAGCAGCTTGGCTTCGAGATTCACGCCGCCGCCTTCGAGTGAGTCACCGTATTCGAGGATGGAAACGTCCGTGGTGCCGCCGCCAATATCGACGGTCATCAAACGCACTCGCGCGTTCGTGCCGCGTCCGCGTCCGACGAGCTCGATCCAGTTCTCGCCGATGTTGTAGAGTCGGCGAATTTCGGAAAACACGAAGGGAAGCTGGCTGGCTACGGCTTCATCCAGGTGCATGAGCAACGCGGGGCGATCTCCGCCTTCATGAATGGGCCGTTTGTCACGCAGATGGCCGAGCGTGAAGATGTTCAGCGCCTTTTCCCACTTGCGGCGATAGTTCGCGGTCTCCTCGCGGCTCCAGCCGGAGGGGAAGGTCACGACGATGTTGCGCAAACGGCGCGGGATGAACTCATGGTTGCCCTTTCGCCACTCGGACGAGGTGATCTGACGATACGCCAGCTCCATGATACCGAGCGCAGCCCAGGTCATCGCATCCGAACGCGGATACGACGGCGTCTGCGGGGATGCGGACGGGCGATGCGAAGGATCCTCGGCCTCATTCGGCGGCTCGTGCATGTCCCAGTCGCGGCCATCGCCGGGCAGGAAGCGCAGCATGGCTCCGGCGAGCTTCGGCAGTTCCACACGGCTCTGCGAATTCGGATTCCAGGGATTGAGCACCATCGTCCACCATTGCAACGCGTCGCGGCCCACGGCGTCCGTGTCCCAGGCGTAACGCTTCGGCGAGCTGAGCGAATAATTGCCGCCGACATCGAGCTGAAGATTGCCGAGGTCTTCACGAGCGCTGTCGCCCATGAGCACGGGAGACAGCTCCACAAACATCTGCGGCACGCGAGTGGTGACGTAGTGAGTCGTTTGTGTCGTCGGGCTTTTCAAAAGGCCGCCACCGACCTGCTGATCCTCGCTGTCACGTTCCTCCATCGGGCGGAAGCGCGATGAAGGCGGCTCCAGATTCGAAAACACCGGCTCGTGCAGCACGAACCACGAATCAACGATGGCGGCGGTGTCATCGCCCTTGTTCGGGCCGGTGAAGGGCTCGTAATCGAAGCCTTGCTTGATGAAACGGATCGGACGGCACACGGAGGCCAGCTTGCCGCCCTGCGCATCCATGTTTTCGAGCGCGAGAACCACTGAGCGGGTGTTGCCGAAGTCGATGACGAGATCCACGTCGATGGACTCACCGGCAGGCCGCTTCCAGATGATCTCAAACTGCGCCGCCTCGACGAGTTCGCCGGGATTTTTCGGCGATGGCACCTTCAAGGTGATGATCTTTGCCTCACCGGGCAGCTTGCTGATGTCGCTGGCGGCGTAGGGCGTGGCATTCGAGGCATCAGGCTGCGGTTCGCAGGTCTGGCGCGGCTCGAAGATGCTGCCACGGCGCACGGTGCCCACATTGCTCTCCACCGCGACCCACAGGCCCGGCTGGCCGTCCTTCATGGCAAAGCGGGCGCGAATCCACGGATGGTTCACCTCACGCCACGGCTGGCGGCCCGTCTGGCAGAGCTGCTTGAACTGCGGATACTTCTGCAGCGCCTCGGAAAGCAGCGGCACGAAGGTATAATGATGGCCGCTGTCTGGAAATACGTCGATCGTGGTCATGGGCGGAAAAAAGTAGCGCAGTTGCTTCGCAACTGCGGTTTGGCGACGGAGAGGCTCCAGTTGCACAGCAACTGGGCTACTTTCGCTACGCGTTCATAGTGCATGGCATCAAAGAGTGGAGATCGTCGTGAGTTCAGCATCGCCAGCCTGCGGCGGACGTGCGCCGGTGGAGATCGTTTTGACCTTCTCCAGGCGTTTTAAGAAAGGCTCGATCACAGCTCGGTAGTGCGTGGAGTGCTCCGGTGCGGCGTTGTGCTGCTCGTCGATTTGCGCCAGCTCCTCCAGAACGACATTGACCGATTTCGGATCGCGATGCGGCTGCTGATCCTCGCTGCCGCGCAGCAAGGCGTTGCTCATCTTGATGGCGAGGAAGCGCCGTGCTTGCCGTCCTTCGACGCGGCTGGTGATGTTGCCCAAGTTGTCGCGGAAGAAGGCCACGACGCTGTCGAGATCGACGACCTCGATCAAGTAAGTGAGCAAGCGTGAGGCATGCGTGCCATCGGGGATGCCCACATCAGCGAGCTGCGGGTACTGCGCCCGCTTGGACTGCCAGGAGCGGTATTGCTTTTCCACATGCTGACGGAAGTTCAGCTTCAAGCGCGCGGCGTTAAGCGGCACATCGTCGATCTCATCTGGATCGATGTTCAAGAAGGCGCGCAGGTGGCGGCTGACGAGGATCGGGTTGTCGAGATCGAAGTCGTTTTTGCGCGGCTGGTGCAGGCGGGCCTTGATGCTGGCGGCCCAGGCATCGAGAGCGCCGTCGCGATCATCGGTGACAGCGTTTTCGGCAGGCAGATGCAGCAACACGAGCTGCTGTAGCTGCGTGGCGGCCTCCTTGAGCCGGGTTTGCAGCAGCGCGGCGCGATTCGAGCTGAGCGCCTGCTCCCGCAGTGTTTTGAAGACGTAATTCGTGCCACCGTTTGCCACCATCTCGCGGAAAGACTGGGCGCTATCGCCAAAGCGCTCCTTGAACGCGCCATCGGCCACGATGCCTTCCAGCGCCGTCGTCTGCTCCTCGGGTGTGCCGAAGATGTGGCATTCGTTGAACTGCGGGTAGTTCGTGGCGAGCGCGTTGACGACCTTCGGATCGGCGAGATGGCCGAGGGACTTCAACTGATCAAAGCAGCCCTGCAAACCATCGCGCAGGCCGGCAGACATGACTTTGTTCACCAGATCGGCGCAAAAGGTCATGATGAGGTTCAGCGGCATCGCCTTGCCATGCGGTGGCCATGGATGACCAAAGGCCCGCAGCCAACTGCTGATGCCCGCGACGAGCTGCACGGGCTGCGCGGGGAATTTGCCGAGACGCATGAGCAGCGAGAAGCCGTCGATGTCGAGACTGCGTGCGCCCGTGACGACGATGGAGGCCGTTTTGCCGCGTTTGAGCACTTCCGTGAGCATCACGACCGGTTTGCCCGCGAGATCGCCGTCCTTGTGCTTCGTGGCGTTGCCGTAGTTGTTCGCCACGCCGGGGAAGTCGAGCAGGTCGGCTACTTCGAGGAAGTCGCACAGCATCGGGGCGCGTTCGCGCAGCACATCGTGGCGCAGGGGGATGCGCAGCTCCCATACGAGGCCCTGGAACTGACCGAAGTCATCGTTGTCACGCGCCAGCGCGGTGCCGCCGCTGATGCTGGACACGCACGAGACACCGCCGCGTGTCTTCACCGTGAGCGACATCACCTTTTCACGCGTCTCGGGCCGCTCGGCGCATTTTTTATAGGAGTCGATGTCCAGCAGGATGGACGCGGTGCGGAAGGAGCAGCGCAGCATGCCGCTGTCCCACTGGCGGCGTTTGGCGACGAGCTTGGTGTAACTGTCCGTGATGCTGCTCCAGGAATCCCACAGCAACTCGGCGGCGAATTTTTCCACCGCCTGCACGCTGCCGAGCAGCGCCTCGCATTCGAGCATCTGCGGCCGCAATGCGCCCGACCACTGGGAGGCGAGATTCGAGTAGCGGCGGATTTCGGAGAGGATGAGCAGGTCAATCGTCTCTGCGAGCTGCTGCAAGGCTTCAAAGGCCGCGCGCGTCGGCGTGCCTGAAGATGGCTGGCGGTCCAGCAGTGCCTTGAAGCTCTCTGCATCCCAGGCGGTGATCTCGCCCTTCGCGTTGCGCTCCTCGCACTCGGAGAGATAGCCGACGGCCAGCGCGTGCAGAATTTGCGTTTCCGTTGCCAGCGTGACCTCCACAGGATGCTCGGGATCGGGCGCGGCATCGCACAAGACATAGCGCGAGACGCAGCCGGAGGCATCGGAGCCGAAATTGAAGGGATTAAGCGTGATGACCGCATCGCTCTTGTCCTTGCCGACGACGTAGCGCACCGGCTCGCCCTCGCTCCAGCGCAGCGCGGAGCGTTCACCCAGTCCGTCCTCAGGATCATCAAGGTAGCCGGACATCAGCGTCGATTTCCCCGTCTGCGAAGGCCCCCACAGCGCCATCACCGGCTTCGCCGAGCTTTCGCCCTTGCTGATCGTCCGCGCCGTGCCGCGCACGCGATACACCGCTTCCAGCCAGTTGCCGCGCGACACCGAGTAACGCGGATCATCCCGCCGGACGCCATGCGCCCAATACCATTCGATGACAGCGTCGGATTTCTTCAGGAGAGCGGAGGAGGACATGCGGCGGGAGGGAGCCAGAGCTTGAGAATGTGTGATGACCGTGTTTGCAGGATACTAATGAGAAGCTGGCGACGGGTTACAGCCAAAGTTAAAAAATCTCAGCCAGTCAGCCCGGCAGCCTGTACCTGCGCGGCCACCCAGGCGGCATCGTCGGTGTTCAGCGGCGGGCCGGGGAGGTTGGTTTGATCGGCGTTCCAGTAGCCGCCCATGCGGTAGCAGCGGTCCACGAGCGGTTGCAGGGCCAGCGTGGCATCCGGCTCCTCCGGGCGCAGCGGGATGCGAATGCCTGGCAGAGGCTGGCGCAAAGGCATGGCATAGACCTCCCGCAGGCCGATGCTGGTGGCACGCGTCACGCAGGCCAGATAAAACGCCCCGGCAGGCTTGCGCACCTGCTCCAGCAGCACGGCCACGGTGTGCGCGCCGCCACGCAGCAGGTCGAGCTCCACCAGATTCACGCGGCTCTGGACATAGGCGTCCCGGCGGGCGCGGTAGAGGGCGCGGTCCGTGCCTTTATTGCTGGGGCTGAGCACTTCGATCACGGTGATGAGGCGTCCGTTTTTATCCGTGATCTCCACCCAGCGCTCCGTGATTTCCTCGACGATGATGATTTGCGGCGCTGCGGCGATGGTGCCGCCAGCCTGCGGTGCTTCCGGCTGCCACTGCGGCGGGATGCCCTGCTTCCAGGACTCCACCACGGCCACATCAGCCACCATGGGCGAGTCCTTTCCCGAGTCATCATGCAGGGTGACGCGTTCCTCGCTCCGCGCATTGAGATCGTCCGGCAAGCCCTCCGCGAGCGCGTCCCGGATGTAGCTGATCAACGAGGTATGCACATCCGACCAGTGCCGCTCCAGGAACGGGTTCATGCCAGGGAAGGGATTGTTTTTGGTCATGAGACAATGTTACCGCAGGAGGTGAGTGCCGCAATGCGCGGGAGAGATGGTGCGACTAGGAAAGCGTAGGCGGGAAGGGCTGGCGAGCAGAAATGCTGTGAGAGCGGAAAGGACGGAGGGTTTTGAGTCAGGGGGCGAGGACGACGCGGAAGACGCCGTGAGTTGTATTTGTGCCTTGAGATCCGCCTGGTGCCCAAGGGCCGGAGGAGGGCTTACTTTCCAGGGGCGCACGGCCGAGGCCGCTGAGGTTGGGATCGTTTTCTGAGGCAGAGGGGTCTGTGTTCATGAGATTCTACCAAGGACTAATGAAAGCAGGGCGGGCGGTTACAGGGATGATGAAAAACAAGTGGAGAAACTGAGGCGACGGCAGGGATTGGTAACGAAGGCCTTGTTATTTGGCAGATGGCGGGATGCGGACTTCGAAACTGTGAAAGGTGCCCTGCCCTTCATGCAGACCGAGACCGAGCAGGTATTTGCCGGCCTTAGATTCGCTTTTCCAATCCATTGGCGACAATTCATAGACCAGCTCTCCATCCAGCGTGACGCGCAGGGAATCGGGAGAGACGCTGATGTGGACTTCGTGGGGCACATCGCCCCCCGTGTGCTTGGTTAATGGCCTGACGAGATCGGCGTTCCGTCCCACCCCCATGGTCTTGCGGTAAGGGCAAAAATAGAAGACGCAACGCGATGACGGCGAGGGCAGCAGGAGGTCCAAACGATCGTGTCGAGGCGCGGTAAAGCGGATGCGGGCCTCGAAGTGGGCGAGTGGCGTGGTCTCCACGGCGATCTTGCCATTGGTCACGGGCGTGGTGCATTCCAGCCCGTCCGCTGTGCGGTCCCAATCGCCACTCACAAAGGTGCGATCCCGGTCGAGCCGTCCAAGAATGTCCTGCCACTCACCGTTGGCGACCAGGCCATCGACGCGCGGACTGTCCGCAGGAGACGCTGCCGCTTGGATGATCTGCCCGTCTGGCGCTTCGAGCACACAACGGAAGCCGAAGTAGCTGTCGCGCGTCTGGGGCTTGTAGCGGGCGCGGTGGGCGGAATTCAGGTGCTGGGTCTTCATGTCACCGAACGAGGCACCGCGCACATGCCGGTCATTGCGCGCCGCATCCCAATCGGCAACCCACTCCCACACATTGCCGCCCAGGTCGTGGAGGCCCAGCGCGTTTGGCTTGAAGCTCATCACGGGCGCGGTGGTGGGGAAGCCGTCGTCAAAGTCATCGAGAAACAACTGGTTCGTGTTCAGGCCCGATGATTTTGATTTACGGCTGGCGTCGCTGTAGTTCCCGCTGCCGGGCGGTGGTGGGTAGGCATCGCCCCAGGGAAAGTTGGTGTGGTATGCGGCCACAGTGGCAGGCAGAGTGCCTGGCTCCCAGGTTTCCTCACGTCCGATGCCTGCGGCGATGCTCCATTCCTTGTCCGTGGGCAGGCGGTAAGTTTTGCCTTCTTTCTGGCTGAGCCACGCGCAGAACTTCTGCGCATCCTCCCAGCTCACGCGCATGACGGGATGGCTCTCCTTTTTCTCGGTGGGGGTGAAGCCTTCCGCGCTATGATCCTGCCAGCCGCGATCCACACCTGGGGCGGCAGCAGCATACGCCGCATAGTCCTGGTAGCGCGTCTCATGGGTGCAGAACAGCACATCTGTTCCTGGCACGGAAACGAATTTCATGCCGAGGGTGTTCACGAAGGGTTTTTCTTTGGTCACGGTGGCGGGAGTGACTGATGAGGCAGGCGGTGGCGGCTTCTTCTCAGGCACCGGCTTATCAGCGACCTGGATGGTCTGGCCGTCTGACAAATCAATGACACAGCGGAAGCCAACCGTCGCATCATGAGCTGCCGGCAACGCATGGCCACGCCACGAGGAGTTCATCCAAGTCCTAAAGCCATTGCCCCAGGACAGTCCGCGCATGACCCGCTCACTCTGCGGCTGGTCATACCAGTCCTGGCACCACTCCCAGACATTGCCACCCAGATCATGGATGCCCAGCTTGTTTGGCAGAAACGTACCGACAGGCGCGGTGGTGACGAAGTTGTCAGTGTAGTCCACCAGGGTTGGCATCTGCGGAAATTGCTGCTCGGCCGTGATGTCGCCGAAATTTCCGGCTCCGTTCGGCGGCGGCATCGTGCTGCCCCAAGGGTACTCGCTTTTGACGCCATTGTGCAATTGCTCGATGGGAGTACCCGCCTGCTCCATTTCTCCAATGCCAACGGCATAGCTCCATTCCCGATCCGTGGGCAAGCGGTAGGCACGACCTTCCTTCTTGCTGAGCCAGGCGCAGAATGCCTGGGCGTCCAGCCAGCTTGTCGCGACCGCCGGGTGGTCATTCTCGTGGCCGACAGGCGTGCCATCCTTCCGCTGATTTTCCCACGAACGCTCAACGTTTGGCGCATTGGCCGCATAAGCCGCGTAGTGCTGCCGCTGTGTTTCGTGGACACCGAACAACACCTGCGTCCCTGGCACCGGCACAAACTTCATGCCGAGCGAGTTCACAAAGGGCAGATCCTTCGTGGCAGTGGCAGGACTGCTGGCGGTGGCTGTTGGTGGAACCGGCAAAACCGCAGCAGTGGCTGGAGCAGCCGAAGTGGGCGGACTTGCGGGAGGCTTGACCGCATCGACGTTGGTGGCTTTGACCCCGACTTCCTGCGGCGACATCGTGGCAGCCGGGCGTTTCCTGAGATATTCCCAGCACCCCAGCACCAGGATGGCGATCAGGGCCGCCCAGAGCAGCGGTGATGTGCGTTTTTTCACCCGCTCGATCTCGTGCGAACCGCCGGGGCGTTGAGGCGGCGCTTGAGTGTTCAGCACCGCCGGTGTTTTCCCTGCATCTGCGTCCACCTTCACCACGGGCTGCGTGAGGATCGCGTCCAGATCAGCCCGCATCTCGGCAATGGTTTGATACCGCGCCTCACGCTCTTCCATCAGCGCTTTCGCGATGATGCCGTCATAGCGTGGGTCGAGTCCGGCGATTTGGAGGCTGGGCAGCCGGAACATGCCCTGCGGCAGCTTGCCGGTGAGCATCTGGTAAAGCATGACCCCCATGGCGTAGATGTCCGCACGATGATCCACCGCCGTGCCGAGCATCAGCGCCTCGGGAGCCATGTAGTGCAGCGTTCCCATCGCCATGCCGCTCTGGGTGAGGCCGCTTTCTCCGCTTTGCGTCATCTTCGCCAGGCCAAAGTCGGCCACCTTCACGTTGCCATCATAGCCGACCATGATGTTGGCTGGTTTGATGTCGCGGTGGATGATGCCCCGCTCGTGGGCATAGGCCAAAGCATCGCAAACGTGCGCGATGATCGCCATCGCATGCTCCGTGTGCAGGCGGCCCTGTTTAGCGATCATGCGGGCCACGTCCGTGCCATCAATGAACTCCATGGCGATGTAGAGCAGCCCGTCCGCCGCCGTCCCAAAGTCGTACACCCCGACAATGCCTGGATGCTTCAGTTTGCCGAGTGCCCGCGCCTCGTTTTTGAAGCGGTCGGCGAAGCCTCGATCGCTTTCATCAAGCGTCGCAGAGAGGATCTTGATGGCGACCGGCCGGTCGAGCGACTTCTGCGTGCCTTTGTAAACAGCGCCCATGCCGCCGCGCCCGAGCAGCTTCTCGACGTCATACTCCGGCAGCAGTTCTCCTAATTCAGCGGCAGTCGGCGGCACCCAGGGATTGGAAGGCTTGCTGCCTTCCTTGCTTTCCAGCAGTGCACGGCCCAGGCCGCTGAGGTTCGCGTCATTTTCAGGGGTAGAAGGGTCGGTGCTCATGAGTTTCTACCAGGGACTAATGAAAGCAGGCGATGCGGTTACAGGAAAGGTGAAAAAAGTTTCTGGCTCCTGGTTCTGAGCTTTGGCTTTCCGGCTTAGGAGGCGAGTCAGGTGCCTTCCCGGCACTTTGAGGGCTGACAGCTTTTCAAACTCGGCTTAGGTGATGGTTATGCCAACCACACCCCTCATGAAGCAATCTGCTCAAAGAAACAGTCGTGGCTCACTTGTGCTCGTGTTGCTGGCGACCTGCATGGTTCTGGCGGGGAAACCTCTGGCGCAAGTGGTCCAGGAAGCGCGGGTGGCTGTCTCCACCATCCGCATCGAGCCTGTCGCCGGCAAGAAAGAGATCCAGGTCAGCCTGCGGTTGGTGGACACGCCATCCATCACCGGTGCAACGGCGACGTTTGGAACTGGAGCCGCTCAGAAGCCCGTGCCGGTTTCGTGGACGAGCTTTGAAAGCATTCCCCCGGCGAACTGCGCGTGGTTGATCGTGGTGGACAACAGCAATCCGGCGCGGCAGCAAACCGTGGAGGCTTGTGTGGCGGAGGTGCGTGCCTTCCTCGCGCTGTTGCCCAAGGGCGACGCCGTCATGGTCGCCAGCTTGTCGAGGGATCTGGTCGTCGAGTCGCCGTTTGAGTCTGCCCAGGGTCAACGGGATACCGCGCTGGCTGCGATCAAGGCCGATGGAGAAGCCTCGCTGACCACCTTGATCTATCAAAACGTGAAGCATGGCCTGGCCGATCATCTGGCAAGGCGGAGCGAGACGCGGAAATGCGTGGTGCTTTTGACCGATGGCAAGGACGAGACGCCGGGCGGTCCGGTGGCGGTGAAGGCGCGGCGTGATGAGTTGATCACGGAGGCGAAGAAACTCGGCATTCCGATTCACAGCTTCGGCTTCGCGGAGAAGGCGACCGAGGCAAACTACTTTGCCGATCTCAAAGAAGCAGCGCTGCAAACCGATGGCCTGCATGTCCCGGCAGTGGTGGCCACACGTCAGCTTGCGCCCGACACCTGGCCGAAGCTCATCGGTGTGATGCACGGTGGTGGCACTGCGCTGCTGGATGTCTCCGCACTGACGGAAGCCGCGTCAGTGAAGCTGGAACTGACGAGCGAGTCTGGAAAAAAGGCGAGCGTGCTGATTCCGCACGAAGTGGTGGCACAGGCTTTGCATGTCGATCTGCCGCCGGCCACCGCCGTGAAGTTTGCCCATTCACCGTCCGAGTCAGCGACTCCCATGATGCCCGTTTGGGGATGGGGAGCGGTGAGCGTGGCTTTGCTGGCGGTGATTGCGCTCGCCTCACGCCGCAACAAGACCGGCACCGTCGTAGATATGAACCAGAAAGCCGCAGCCGTGCGCACGGAACCGGTCGCAGTGCCGCGAGCGTCCGTGCCCGTGATCGAGCATGCATCCATCCCGCCGGCCTGCGTGGAGTTGTGCGACGCGAAAAAAACCCGCCATACCGTGATGGCCAAAGGCGCGAGGATCGGCAGCGGGAAGCACAATGACATCGTGATCAAAGACGACAGCGTGTCCGAGAGCCATTGCCTGATCTCGATGAAAAACGGCGAGTGGACCATCGCCGATCTGGAATCCGCCAACAGCGTCCGCGTGAACGGAACCTACTACCACCAAGCGTCCTTGAGTGCGAACGACCTCATTCAACTCGGCGAGGTCCAGATGCGGTTTCTTGTCGAGTCTTAGGGAGCCGCTGAAAAATGCATTACCACAGAGACACAGAGGCCACAGAGAACTGATTTTCAATGGTATTTCTCTGTGCTCTCTGTGCCTCTGTGGTTAAATCAGCGTTTCCTTGGAGCCACTCGCGTGGATGCTTCGCGGTGTGTGATGCCAAGGCGGTTATGGCAGCGGTTTGACACGCACGTTGCGGAACTGGACCGGTCCTGCAAAGTTCTCTTCCAGTCCGATGTAGCCTGATACTCCCTTGTTTCCGGTGAAGTCATTCACGAGTTGCCCATTGAGCTTCACCACATAGCGCTGGCCTGTGACCGTGATTTCCAGCTCATTCCAATCATTCGCTTTCAATGCGTCCAAACGGGCGGACTGAACACCCCAGATGGTGCCGGTGAACCTTCCCTGATCCCCGCCGGAATGAACGATGCCCACCTCGTAGCGGCTGTCGGTGGCTTTGACGATGTCGTTGCGCAGATCCGCGATGCGCAGCCAGAGTCCTGAATTAAACACTGAGTTCACTCCCTTGAACTCGGCCTTCAAAACGAAGTCGGCGAACGTGCGCTTGGAGTAGATCGCCACGCCCCATTTGATCGGTGAACTGGTGGTGGCGAGGCCATTCTGGAGGTCCATCTTCCCTGGACCCACCTGCACCCAGTCACCGGGTTGATCGGCATCGAGCAGAGAGATGAAGCCTGCCTCGACCGGGGCAGGGGTGACGGCGGTTGCCGTCTGGGCGGCGGGCGGTGTGGGCGTAGTGCTTGCAGATGCTACGTTATCCCACTCCACGAGGTAGCCGGTGTTGATCTTCTGCCAATTGGTTTGGGCGGAGGAAAAATCGTGCCAGCGGGCGCCTGCCTTGTCGATCAGGCAGTCCAGCACGAAGGGCGCGATACCGCGCTCACCAGCGCCGCCGGAGTTGTCTGGCTCGGACGGTGCCCAGTGGGTGTGAGTGAATGGCTCGCCGGTGAGCCAGGCCCAGGAGTCCGTGGCGCTTGCTTGATAACCGCCGAGCCAGAAGTGCAGCAGCTCTTGGCCCGTCAGTCGGGACTGGAGGTGGGCTGTGACGGCGGCTTCCTCGGTGGCGCTGGTGAATGTTGCCAGATGGCCGCCTTTGGCCTCGGCCATGGCCTTCGCCGCCGCCCAGGTCAGCGTCACCGGGAAGTAGGCGTAGCGCGAGGTGCCAAAAGCGAGTGCATCCGATGGGATTTTGGAAGCCGGTGCTGATAAGGATGCCTGCAACGTTTGCGCGATCTGCTGGCTGGCAGCGGAGAGCGTGGCGAGCGGAACGGGGGTTGTCTTGCCCGCGATGTCGAGTGCCACGTTGCCACCTTCGACGCGGACGAACTTCGCTTGAAGCGTGCGGCCTTTGGTGTCGATCCAGAGGGTAGGGGAGGCGACGGGTGATGGAGCGGTGGTCGCAGGTGCTGCGGGTTCCCACTCGATGATGAAGCCGATGTTGTCGCGTGATTGGGAAAAGTGCGTGCTGCTGTCGTTCCAGCCGACTGTCTCGCGGAAACTGTACAGATTCAGCATGAAGGGATGCCCCACCTGGCCGCCGCCGCCTTTGACACCGTTGGGTTCATTTTCGACCCAGCCGGTGAAGGCAAACGGCTCGCCAGTGACCCACTTCCAGCCGGCGCCCGACGCGGACTCGATGGCACCGAGCCAGATGTTGCGATTGACCGCAGGAAGCAGGTTTTTGTATGTGAGCAGCAGCCAATCATTCTCTTCCTTGCTGGTGACCGTGGCAAGGTGGCCGCCCATGCTTTCCGCTTTCGTCTTCGCCTCCTGCCAGGTGAAAGAACCGGGCACGAACTGGTAGCGATGGCCGCCGAAGGTTTCGATGAGGGTGGTGATGGCTGGAGCGGCGGGAGAAACCGCAATGACGGGTTGCGTGACTGGCGCGGCAGTCAAAGACACGCGGTCAAACCGTGTCTTCACCACCGGTCCGCCGCGCAGGGCAGTGGTGACGATGCCGGCCTGGATTTTGGCAGGCCAGAAGACATCCACACTCCCGACGGGGAGCCAGTTTTTGCCAGAATCGAGCCAGGAGGCGGTGATCAGGCCACCTTTTCTCTCTAAACGCAGCTCAACGTGGGTGGCCTGGGTGGGGATGGTGTCGGTGTCCACCCAGTATTTGTACACGCCATTGACGCGGCCCTGGAGCGAGATGCCGTGGCGTACTTTCTGCCAGTCGGCGTAGATGCGCTCCAGGCGGATGAAGTTCATGTCGTCCTGCCAGAGCAGCAGGCCAGAACCAGCAAACTTGTTTGGGCTGCCACCGGAAAAATCGAGCCAGGTCTCCAAGGTGAAGTCACCAGTGACATCTCGCAGCAAACGCGGGGCGAGCATGTTGTTGTTGGGATGCACGGTTTCATCTGTGCTTTCGAGAATGGCATGCCCTTGGCCGACGGCATCCACCTCCGGCCAGCGTGCGCCACGGGTGCTGGTGAAGCTCCAGCCTGACACCGGATCAGCGGCGGTGAACTCCAGCACGTCCGGCCCTGGGGCAGGCGGGGTGCTCGCAGCAGAGGTCACGGCGGCGGTTTGCGCCGGTGGCGCATTCAGCACTCGGAACTGGATGTCCTTGAACCACACCACGCCATCAATCGGCGGATTGTTTTGCAGGGAGATGGTGCCGGAGCCGAGTTGGAGGCCGGGGCGGTCGGGGGGGGGTGTCCATGCGGCAGGCTGGGTCCAGTCAGCCGCAGACTGCCAGCGCCAGTCGGTGTCATGCGGCCTTTTGAGCCAGGTCTGGACGCGCTTGCCCTCGACCCGCACTTTGACTTGGAACCATTCCCCATCCTGGAATGTCACCGGAGCATCCGCCAGCCTCTGCAATCCGCCTGACTGGGTGCCGGGGTTGCGTGCCTTGCTGCTCGTAGCGGAATCATTCAGAATTTGAACTTCGACGCCCATGGCGCGGTTCTTGTCTGGTGTGCCAGGGGTGGCGTGAAGGTAGATGCCGGAGTTGCCCTTGTTCTCGGTTTTGACGGTGCAGATCAGTTCAAAGTCCGTCCACTGTGGCAGTGCGGTGTCAGTGCCCCGGTAATACATATTCCCCGAAAGAGGAATCGTGCTGCTGCCACGGATGCGGACAGCTCCGTCCTGCACGTCGGCGGGGAAATTGGAGGGGTGCAGCTCCCAGCCGCTGAGGTCTTTGCCATTGAACAAGGAAATCCAGCCGGGAGGCAGCGGATTGGGTGTGGTGGCTGCCGGCGGTGCTGTCACGGCAGTTTTTTCAGTGATGACGGTGGCTGAGGGTGTGCTGGAAGCGGGCGGCTGGGGCGTGACTACCACCTCTTGCTTCGGTGTGCCGAACATGAACCAGCCGACGCCGCCAAGCACCGCTAGTACCAGCATCGTGACCCACAGCCATGTGAGGCTGCCTCGCCGGCGCTCATGGGACAGCGTTTGCGCACTGGTCGCTGCGGCATGGGCAGGTGCCCTGCCGCCGGGACGTTGCGGACGTGCCTGCGTGGGCAGAACCGCCGCTGGAGTAGATGCCAATGGTGCGGGCGTCTCCACCTTGATCACCGGCTGAGTCAGAATGCTGTCGAGATCGGCCCGCATCTCGCGCGCACTTTGATACCGCGCCTCACGGTCCTCCATGATCCCCTTCGCGATGATGCCGTCGTAGCGTGGGTCGAGGCCGGCGACGAGCAGCGAGGGCATCTTGAACATGCCCTGCGGCAGCTTGCCGGTGAGCATCTGGTAGAGCATCACGCCCACCGCATAAATGTCCGCACGATGATCCACCGCCGTGCCCAGCATAAGCGACTCGGGGGCCATGTAGTGCAGCGTGCCCATCGCCATGCCGCTCATGGTTAATCCCAGTGTGGAGCCGCCAGTATTCACCTTTGCGAGACCAAAATCGGCCACCTTCACCTCGCCATCGTAGCCGACCATGATGTTCGCTGGCTTGATGTCGCGGTGGATGATGCCGCGCTCGTGCGCATAGGCCAGGGCATCGCAGACGTGCGCCGTGATCGCCATCGCATGCTCGGTGTGCAGCCGGCCGGATTTAGCGATCATTCTGGCCACGTCCGTACCATCCACATACTCCATGACGATGTACAGCAGACCGGCGGGCGTGGTGCCGAAATCATAAACGGAGACGATGCCGGGATGGTTGAGCTTCGCCATGGCCTTCGCCTCGTTCTTGAAGCGTTCAGTGAAGCCCATGTCACTCTCCTCCAACTGCGCGGAGAGAATCTTGATGGCGATCGGACGTTCCAACGAGGTCTGGCGGCCCATATACACCGCGCCCATACCGCCACGCCCGAGCATCTTCACGATTTCATACTGCGGCAGAATTTGATGCAGTTCCTCCGCCGTCGGTGGCACCCAAGGGCCGGTGGGCTTGCTGCCTTCGTTGGTGGCAAGCAGTGCGCGGCCCAGGCCGCTAAGGTTGGGGTCGTTTTCTGATGCTGGAGCGTCGGAGTTCATGAGTTGCTGACCAGATATAAGGAGTCTGTGAGGCGGGGTTACAGTAGCGTCTGCGTTTTTTTTGAGTCGGTGCGGGTGCTGCCGCTCATCATTGCTGCTCCAGCCGGTGCTCGACCGCCGCATCTAGCAGATATTGGCCGATGATGCTCCATTGGCCGTTTTTGCGCTCAAACTGGTTCAACAAGGTCAGGCAACGGTGCCGGGAGTCCATCAGCATCAGGAAACCATTGGCCATCTTCCAGCTCGTGATGTTCATGGGGGACTGCTGAACGACGGTGCCGTCCTTGAGTAGGCGCAGCACACCGTTCGATCCGGTGCGCCCGTTGGCCTTGAAGGAGAAATCAAAGCTCAGATCAGCCAGTTCATCCGCATCAGGCGGGCTTTTGGCAGGCCGAATTTCTGTATGGGTCATTTCCAGCGTGAATCTGGCCGAGGTTCCTCCGAGGGCATATCCTGAGCGCTGCGTGGGGGAACCTTTTTTGAGGTCGATGTAGTAGATGCAGCCGCTCGGCCAAGAAACGCGCAACTCATCGCCCGCGATCTGCCAGCGACCGTCGAGACCCATGCCTTTTCCGAGCCACGCAAACCCAGCACTGCCGTCGGCAAAAAAAGCCAATGGATGGAAGGGCAAGTCATTGCCGTCATTGCGCTGATACCAAAGCCCAAAAAGCGAGTTTTCGAGGGCGTTGGCGGTGTTTTTTGACTCAGCAGCCTGAAGCGCCGACTGGAGATCACGGGCGATCTGCCGGCTGGCGGCGGAGAGGGTGTTCAGCACCACCGGTTGGACTTTGCCCGCGATTTCCAGCATCACGTTACCACCTTCGATGCGGAGGAACTTCGCCTGAAGGCTGCGTCCTTTGGCATCCACCCAACTTGTGGCATTAGCGACAGGCAAAGCGGGCATGCTGGGAACTGCAACGGAACCAAGCGGGCGCATTTTCACCTCTTTGATCCACGTCTCGCCTTCGGCAGGCACCCAGTTCGAAAAAGCGACCGTGCCGGAGTCCAGACGCGCGTTCGGCAGGCCACGCGGTGGCGTCCAGTCGGCGGGCTGAGTCCAGTTCACCACCTGTTTGAACGTCGCCTCTTCCTCCTTGCGGAGGAACACCTGCACATTCATGCCTTCCAGTCTAAGGCGCACCACAAACCATTCGTCATCACGAAAGTGGGCTTGCGGCACCTGGGCAATGCCAAAGAGGCTGCCTGTTTGAAACGATTTCTCATAGCTGCTCATCACGCCCTCATTCCAAAGCTGCACCTCTACCCCCGGAGTCAGCAGAGTGTCGGCTCCAGTGGCCCACGAGCTGTCCGCTTTCACATGAAAGCGCAGGCCGCTGTTTCCCTGGCGCAGGGTTTTGAGAGTCACTTCAACTTCGCAGTCTTTTATGTCGGGCAGCTTGTCCGGCATCTGTCCGGTGCCGACGTAGTAGAGAAGACCGCCTTTCGGCTTCGACTCCACACCACGGATACGCAGCAGCCCGTTTGCAACGCTGACTGGCATGTCCTTGGGACTCGGCTGCCAACCACTGAGATCTTTGCCGTTGAAGAGAGACTGCCAGCCCTCACTTAACCCTGCGGCGGAGGCAACCGGAGGAACTACCGGCGCAGGCACACTGGCAGGCAATTGGGGCGTGGTGGTCATGGCAACTGCGGCGGCCTTGGCAGTGGCAGGCACTCCTTTCCGATAGATAAGGAGGAAACTACCACCTTGGGGCGGCGTGCCTTTGCCCGTGAGCTCGGTGACCGCGTCTGGAGTGCTGACGACGATCTCATGCAGGTGGCCGTTGTCCCAGTTGATGCCGAGTTTCTTGCCGCTGAGGTTCCAGCGCCCCTGGACGGCCTTGCCGCCTGCCGTCATCTCAGCGGTGTAGTCTGACCGCAGTTCCATGCTGAGGGCCGGGGTTGGCGGCGTGCCATGGCTCTGCGTCCAGGTGCCGATAAGCCAGGCGTACGCATTGGTGGCGGGGGCTGTGGCAGGCTTGGCCGGAGCGGCAGGTGCCTTCGCGATAGGGGGCACAGGGGCTGGCACACTTTGAGTGTCCGAAGCTGCTGTTTTGGTGGGAGCGCTGTTCGTGGTCGCGGTTTCTTGCGGTGCAGCCGCAGGGGAAGTCTGCTTTTCACGATCCAGCAGCATCCAGGCAACGGCACCGCCAAGCACCAGCACGACCACCCAGTAGATCAGCGACCCACGCTTCTCTGGTTGTATGACCGTACGCGACTGCGGCGGGCGGTAAGGCTGGCGCACCGGACTACCCGGACGCTGCGGGCGCGCCTGGGTGGGCAGCGCGGCGACGGGAGGCGCGACGGCACCAGCGGAGGGGACGGGCTCCACCTGGATCACGGGTTGCGTGAGGATGCCGTCCAGCCCCGCCCGCATTTCCCGTGCGCTTTGATAGCGTGCCTCACGATCTTCCATCATCGCTTTGGCAATGACGCCGTCATACCGCGGATCAAGGCCGGCGATTTGCAGCGAAGGCATCTTGAACATGCCCTGCGGCAGCTTGCCGGTGAGCATCTGGTAGAGCATCACGCCCACCGCATAGATGTCCGCACGGTGATCCACCGCCGTGCCCAGCATCAGCGCCTCCGGCGCCATGAAGTGCAGTGTACCCATCGCCATGCCGCTCTGCGTCAATCCTAGCGTCTGTCCCCCGCTGGTGCTGACCTTGGCGAGACCGAAATCGGCCACTTTGACCTCTCCATCATAACCGACCATGATGTTCGCCGGTTTGATGTCGCGATGGATGATGCCGCGCTCGTGCGCGTAGGCCAGCGCATCACAGACGTGCGCGGTGATCGCCATCGCATGCTCCGTGTGCAGGCGGCCATCCTTGGCCATCATGCGGGCCACGTCCGTGCCATCGACATACTCCATGACGATGAAGAGCAGGCCGTCCGGCGTTTCACCAAAGTCGTACACGCTGACGATCCCAGGGTGGTTGAGCTTCGCCATCGCCCGCGCCTCATTCTTGAAGCGCTCTTTAAAACCCATGTCGCTGTCTTCGAGCGTAGCGGAGAGAATTTTGATGGCCACCGGGCGGTCCAGAGCCGTCTGACGGCCCATGTAAACCGCCCCCATGCCGCCACGGCCCAGCATTTTCACGATCTCGTACTGCGGCAGGATGGCGTGCAGTTCCACCGCCGTGGGCGGCACCCAAGGGCCGGAGGGCTTGCTGCCGCCGGTGTCGAGCAGGGCACGGCCCAGGCCGCTGAGATTGGGGTCGTTTTCGTGAGAGTCGGAGGGGGTGGTCATGGGTTTCTACCAAGGACTAATGAAAGCGGAACGGGCGGTTACAGGGAAAGTGAAAAATAGATGGGATGCCCGCGAAAAACACTGAAAACACGAAATGGGCCGGAGCACGAGCTGCTCAGAAGTTCAAAGTTCGGTGTTCAAAGCTCCAAGTTGCGTGTTCAATGCCGCCCGATGTCCCAGCGTTCCACGTTTCATGCCAACAGCTTCCCGACGACGCGATGGAGCCAGGTGATGGTGGCGCGGGAGGATCATAGCGCGGCCCACTCGGCCCTGAACGACCTGTGCCGCAAGTACTGGCGGCCCATCTATGCCTTCGCCCGGCATCGCGGCTGCGCGCCGCATGATGCCGAGGATGTGACGCAAGCCTACTTCGCCAAGCTGCTGGAGCGTGATTACATC
The DNA here is from genome assembly GCF_046154365.1 of Prosthecobacter sp. GTDB lineage: Bacteria > Verrucomicrobiota > Verrucomicrobiia > Verrucomicrobiales > Verrucomicrobiaceae > Prosthecobacter. Next base: position 7,525 of record NZ_JBJXFV010000060.1, on the reverse strand, counting down.
CAGCGGGCGAACCAGGAGCGGGGCCGGTTCCGCGCGTTTTTGATCCACGACTTCAAGTTTTTCCTCTCGAATCATCAGGGGAAAGAACGGGCGGGAAAACGCGGCGGCCAGGCATCCTTCATCGCGCTGGACGTGGCTTGGGCGGAGTCACGACATGAGCCGGTCGATCCAGCGAACTTGGACGCGGACGCGTACTTTGACCGCCAGTGGGCGCTGGAGATCGTGCGGCATGCGAAGGCCGAAGTGGCGGCGGATTATGAAGAGCAGGGCAAACAGACGCTCTTTGATGCCCTGCAAAGCGGTCTGGTCAGCTCACCGGACGCGGCGCTCTACGGGGCCTGGGAGCAGAAGCTGGGCATGAACGTCAATGCTCTCAAAACCGCCCTCAGCCGCCTGCGTGACCGCTTCCGCGCCGCGCTGGAGGCGCAGATTCTCGAAACCGTGGCCAGCGCGGATGATCTGAAGACCGAGATGCGCCATCTGCGCCAGGCGCTCGCACAATCGCAGTCTGGCGCTTGAACGGACGCTGCCCACGCCTTAAACAAGAACCGATGTCGCAAAAAGAAAACGTCGCAGCCACTTGGGATGACATGGACTGGGGCCAGTCCGAGTCCGCGCCTGTGTCATCCGGCGCTGTGGTGAAAGCGGCCAAGCCTGCGGCAGTGGAGATCACGCCTGCGCAGCATGCTGCACCTGTTGTGGCAGCACCTGTGCCGGTTGCAGACAGCGCACTCGAGCAGGAACGCCGCCGCCTGGAACTGGACCGCGTGAGGATGGAGGCGGAGATGGCACGCATGAAGGCGGAAATGCTGGAGCAGCAGCGCCAGCTTGCCGCGCAGCAGGCGCAGGTGGTCGAACTGCCGCGCACGACACCGCTCCAGCAAGACCCGTCCGCCGTTTACCCGCCGCCACCTGCCGCAGGGGCCAACGCCGTCGTCTTCAACCCGCAAAGCCTCGCCACGCTCACGCTGGAGGTGGAGGGCGGCCAGCAGGCCGTCGTCACGGTGCGTGATCCCTTCACTATCGGCCGCAACAAGAGCAACGACCTCGTGATCCGTGATCTGCATGTCTCCAGCCAGCACGCGAAGCTGGTGGCGCGAAAAGACGGCGTGTTTGAGGTCGTCGATCTCAATTCCAGCGGCGGCACCTTCGTCAACGACGCACGCATCGAACGGTGCGCGCTCAAAAACGGCGACAAGATCGACTTCGCCACCGTCGCGGCCACCTTTCGTTACGTGGCGGGCGAACTTCTCGATCCCGACGACGAGATCGAGGGGACGCTGGTTCAAGCCAAGGCCGAGGTGGCGCGCAAACTGGCCGCCACAGCCCAATCACCACGTCACGGCATGCTCACGGTGCTCACGGCTGATGAGAAAACCCAAGTAGTGCCCGTCGGCGGCCAGATCAGCATCGGCCGGGTGGCTGGCAATGACTTCATCATCGCCGAGGAGCACGTTTCCAGCCGCCATGCACGTCTGGCCGGCACCGGCAGCGGCACGTTTGAGCTGTTTGATCTCGGCTCGAGCTGCGGCACCTTTGTCAACGGCGTCCAGGTGCAGCACATGCAGCTCGTCAACGGTGACCGCATTCGCTTCGGCGTCGTGGACTGTGTGTTCATGGTGATCGACCCGCTCGGGACTGCGGATCCTGCCCGCAAACCGCCGCCCCTGCGCGGCGTGGCAGCGTTGCCCAAGGTGGAGGATTCTGGGATCGCTCCGCTGCCTGAGCCGCGGCCTGCCGGTCGAGCGGATCAGCACCTCCCCTTGGTCAAACGATCGGGCGTATGAGCCATGACGCTGTTTCCCGGCGATCAACTGTGCCGTAAATCCAGCGTGAACGGGAATTCGGGATTCGGCACCGCCGGTGCGACCTTCATCTTCCCCGGCGTGTGACCGTGGCGGAAGAAGCGGGAGAGGCGGCGGCTTTCGGCCTCGTAGCCGTTCACGGGGAAGGTGTCGTAGCTGCGGCCGCCGGGATGGACGACATGATAAGTGCAGCCGCCGAGGGAGCGCTCATTCCAGAGATCGACGAGATCGAGCGTGAGCGGCGCATGCACACCGATGGTGGGCTGCAAACAGCTTCCGGGCTGCCACGCACGATAGCGTACACCGGCGATGAATTCGCCGTTCGTGCCGGTGGGATGCAGCGGCACGGTGCGGCCATTGCAAGTGATGGCGTAGCGGCCTTCGGTGAGGCCCATGGTTTTGATTTGAATACGTTCGAGCGAGGAATCGACGAAGCGCACGGCACCGCCGGCGCTGCCTTCTTCACCGAGCACATGCCACGGCTCCAAGGCTTGACGGACCTCGACGTTCACATTGCGCGAGGAGAAGTCGCCACTGAGCGGGAAACGGAATTCGTGATGCGGCGCGAACCACTCGGGTTTGAGTTCGTAACCGGCGCGGCGTGTGTCTTCGCACACGTCCTCGAAGTCGCTCCAGGTGAAGTGCGGCAGCATCCAGCGGTCGTGAATGTCGGTGCCCCAGCGGATGAGCGGCTTTTCATACGGCTCCTTCCAAAAACGGGCGATGAGTGTGCGCAGCATCAGCGCTTGAGCCAGACTCATGCGTGCATGCGGCGGCATTTCAAAGGCGCGCATTTCCAGCAGGCCGAGGCGGCCGGTGGCGCTGTCAGGCGAGAAGAGTTTGTCGATGCAGAACTCAGCGCGATGCGTGCTGCCGGTCGAGTCGATGAGCAGGTTGCGGTACAAGCGATCCACCAGCCAGGGCGTGATGTTATTCCCAGCATCGCGTGCGGCTTTGAAGGCGACTTCGAGTTCGTAGAGGGAATCGTTGCGCGCTTCGTCGATACGCGGGCTTTGGCTCGTGGGGCCGACAAACAGGCCGCTGAACATGAATGAGAGCGACGGATGATTCTGCCAGTAGCTCACGAGACTGCGCAGCAGATCGGGCCGCCGCAGGAACGGGCTGTCCTTCGGTGCTTCCGCGCCCATGACGATGTGATTGCCGCCGCCGGTGCCGGTGTGGCGGCCATCGACCATGAATTTCTCCGTGCCGAGGCGTGCGAGCCGCGCTTCGTCGTAGAGTGTCTCGGTGATGTTCACCATTTCATCCCAACTTTTCGACGGCTGCACATTGACCTCGATCACACCGGGGTCAGGTGTGACTTTGAGCACGTGCATGCGCGGATCAAACGGCGGCGCATAGCCTTCGATGACAATCGGCTGATCCAGTGCCAGCGCGACATCTTCGACCGCCCCCAGACAGCTCAAGTACTCTTCCAGCGTCTTCGTCGGCGGCATGAAGACGAAGAGCTTGCCATCACGCGGCTGCACGCAGAGCGCAGTGCGGATGACCTTGTCAGCAGACTGACCAAACGCAGGCGGTTGTGCGGCGGGATTGATGCCTTGCGGTTGTTCCTCTTCCAAACTGAACTGACCACGTTGTTGCGCGAGTCGTTGCCAGAACGAGGGCGGCACGCCAGCAATGCCACGCACAAAATGCTGCCGTGATGGCAGTGGAGCGCGGTCTTCCATCGGGTCTTGCTCGTGCAGATAGGGATAGCTGCTTTCCTTCACCCACGGCTGTGAATCGAGCGGCAGACGCAGCCCGATGGGCGAATCGCCCGGCACGAGGAAGCAGCGCTCGCCACGCAGGAACCACGGTCCGGTGCTCCAGGAGGTGCCGCCATCGTCAAAGTCGCTTTTCAGCGGCAGCACATGCCCGACGATCTTGTCGAGCCCCTGCTCGAACACCTGGGCCAGACGCTGGCGCTCCTCCTTGTCTTTGAGGTTGGATTTGAGCGGATCAACGTTCACTGGCAGCCGCCGCTCACGCCACAGATAGTAATATACATCTTCATAGGTCGGCATGACCCACTTGCCGCCGCAGCCGAGGCGCTCGGCCAATGCGTGAATGAAGCGTGCGGAGCTGTTTTCATTCGCGCCATAGTCGGTCTGCATGTCGGCAAACAAATGCGGATGCGTCCACACCGGCTGGCCGTCCTTGCGCCAGTAGCAGCCGTAGGACCAGCGCGGCAGCGACTCGCCGGGATACCATTTGCCCTGGCCGTAATGCAGGAACGCGCCGGGGGCGAAGCGGTTCTTGAGCCGCTTGATCAGTTCATCGGACAAACGGGCCTTCATCGGCCCCACGGCGGTCGTGTTCCACTCCGCGCCGTCCATGTCGTCGATGGACACAAAGGTCGGCTCACCGCCCATCGTCAGGCGCACATCACCGGCTTCGAGTTCCTGGTCCAGCGCATGCCCAAGCGCGGCGATCTCCGCCCACTGCTCCTCGGTGTAGGGCTTCGTGACGCGTGGCGTCTCGAAGATGCGCTCGATCTTCATGTCGAACTCGAACTTCGTTTCACACGGCTCAACGAGGCCGCTGATCGGTGCCGCGCTCTGCGGATCAGGCGTTGCAGCAAGAGGGATGTGGCCTTCACCGGCAAACAGGCCGGAAGTCGGATCAAGGCCGATCCAGCCTGCGCCGGGCAGATACACCTCGCACCAGGCATGCAGATCGGTGAAATCGACCTCGGAACCGCTGGGGCCATCGAGAGATTTCACGTCCGCCTTGAGCTGGATCAGGTAACCGCTGACGAAACGTGACGCGATGCCAAGGCGGCGCATGAGCTGCACCATCAGCCATGCGGAGTCACGGCACGAGCCGGTTCCCAACGTGAGCGTCTCCTCCGGCGTCTGCACGCCCGGCTCCATGCGGATGCTGTACTTGATGTCCTGCCACAGCCGCTGGTTGATGGCCACCAGCACGTCGTTGGTGCGCGGCGGCCAGGGCTTCATGGCGAGCAGCTCTTTTTCGATCGCGGTGTAGTATTCCGTGAACTTGGGGGTGAGGTCGAGGCAGCGGAGAAACGGTGCCAGCTCCTGATCCAGCGCCGCGTCGTAATCGAACGGGAAATGCTCCGCGCCGGGTTCGAGGAAGTAGTCGAAGGGGTTGAACACCGCCATCTCGGCCACCAGATCGACCTCGACCGTGAACTCCGTCGTTTTCTGCTCAAACACGAGCCGGGCGAGGTAGTTCGACTGCGGGTCCTGCTGCCAGTTCAGGAAATGCTGCTCCGGCGTGACCTTCAGCGAGTAGCTGAGGATGCGCGTGCGCGAATACGGCGCCGGCCGCAGCCGCACCACCTGCGGCCCGAGGGCGATGGGGCGTTCGTAGCGGTAGCTGGTGCGGTGATGAAGGGCGACGTGGATGGACATGCGTGAGGCTGGGGACAGTCGTTAGCCTGTTTCTAAGCAGGTTCGCGGCCAATCTTGGCAGCAGAACAAGCTTCACGCTCCTTTAGGGGCAGGCACGCCAAGATTCCGGCAAATGCTGCGAGCGAGATGCTTTTTGATTTCAGCGTGCCTTGGGACCGCCTCCTTGTGACCTGAGTCAGGGCGCGAGTAGATCGTGTGGCTTGCGCCTTCGCGATGCAGCACGCAGCCGTGCTCCTCCAGGTGCCGCAGGAGATCACGCCGCTTCATGCGAGAGCGAGTTCGGTCTCGATGGCGTGCGGGTCGTCACGAAAAGCATCCTCACGATTGACCTGCAGCATGAGCTTCACAGCGGCCGCAAGGTCGTCCAGGCATTCCTGGCGTGTTTCCCCCTGGCCGTTGGCTCCCGGAACCTCTAGGCAGGTGGCCCAGAAGCCGCCTTCATCAGGTTCGCCGCGGTGGAGAATGGCGGTGTAGTTGTTCATGGTCGGGAGTTTAGCCAAAGCGGTCGGGGCTTCAAGCTGGCAAAGCAATTCATGTGTTCCTTGCCACCACACGAAATCGCGAGACTATGCCGCGCCTTTTCCCACCCCCTCCATGTCCAAGAAATCCTCTGCTCCATCCACGATCCGCCCCATCAAAAAACTGATGGTCGCGAACCGCTCCGAAATCGCCATCCGCGTCATGCGTGCCGCGACTGAGCTGGGTTTGAAAACCGTCGGCATTTATGCGCAGGAGGACCGCTTCTGTCCGCATCGCTTCAAAGCGGACGAAGCATATGAGTTGAACAAGGACAAGGGGCCGCTCGGTGCCTACCTCGACATCGAGGGCATCGTCACTCTGGCCAAAGAGAAAGGCGTGGACGCCATCCATCCTGGTTACGGCTTCCTCAGTGAGAATCCGAAGTTCGCACAAGCCTGCGCAGACGCGGGCATCATCTTCATCGGCCCTGAAGCGAAGATTCTCGACATGATGGGCGACAAGACCGCTGCACGCGAAGTCGCACGTCGAATCAACGTGCCGATTCTCGAAGGCACGGACGAACCGGTGAGTGATCGCAAGGAAGCGATCGCAGCAGCGAAGAAGATCGGCTTCCCGCTCATCATCAAAGCGGCGTTCGGTGGCGGTGGCCGCGGCATGCGCATCGTGCGCGAGGCCAAGGATCTCGAAAAGCTGCTCGATGAGGCGCAGACCGAGGCGGAACGCGCTTTCGGCAATGGCGCGGTCTTCCTCGAAAAATTCGTCGGCAAGGCGAAGCACATCGAAGTGCAGATTTTGGCCGATAAACACGGCACCGTGCTCCATTTGCATGAGCGTGACTGCTCCGTGCAGCGCCGTCATCAAAAGGTCATCGAGCAAGCGCCGAGCTATGGCGTGAAGCAGGAGATCATCGACGGTCTTTGCGATGCGGCGGTCAAACTGGCCCGTGAGGTGAACTACACGCATGCAGGCACGGTCGAGTTCCTCGTCGATCACGAATCGGGCGAGTGGTATTTCATTGAGATGAATCCACGCATCCAGGTGGAGCACACCGTGATGGAGGAGATCACCGGCATCGATATCGTGCGCAGCCAGATTTTGATCGCTCAGGGCCACGCGATGCACGCGGAGCCGCTGGCGCTGCCGGCGCAGGACAAGATCGAGAAGAGTGGTTTCGCCATCCAGTGCCGCATCACCACGGAAGATCCGGAAAACGGCTTCACGCCGGACTTTGGCAAAATTTTGACCTACCGCAGCGCAGGTGGATTCGGCATCCGCCTTGATGGCGCTCTCGGGGCCACCAATGCGGTCATCACGCCGTATTACGACTCCATGCTCGTGAAGATGACCGTCTTCGCCCGCACCTACCAGCAGGCGCTTGATCGCATGGATCGCGGCCTGCGCGAATTCCGCATCCGTGGCGTGAAGACGAACATCCCGTTCCTCATGAACGTGGTGCATCATGAAGAATTCAAGACCGGTCAGGCCACCACGCGCTTCATCGATAACAACCCTGATCTGCTCAAGTTCGTCGCCCGCAAGGACCGCGCCTCGAAGCTGCTGAACTACCTCGCCGACACCATCGTCAACGGCAATCCCTTCGCCAAAGGCCACAAGCAGGACAAGGCCTTCATCGTGCCCGCCATCCCGAAATGGGATCACCGAATCGCGCCTGCCAAAGGCACAAAGCAGCTCCTCACCGAGATGGGCCCCGAGCAGTTCTGCAAAGGCTGGGTCGCCAAACAAAAGAAGCTGCTCATCACCGACACCACCATGCGTGATGCGCATCAGTCGCTGCTCGCCACACGGATGCGCACCTTTGACATGCTCGCCGTGGCGGATGCCGTGGCGCGTCGCACGCCG
>NZ_JBJXFV010000052.1:0-16619 GCF_046154365.1 Prosthecobacter sp. | reverse complement strand
TGTCGGCGAACTGGCGTTCCAGGGCGGAGAGCGTGGTGATCTGCTGTTTGACTGGAGCGAGGCTGGCTTCGATCAGGCTGCGATCATAACCCATGCGTAGCAGGGCGATCTCCTGGCTCGCGCCCGGATCATCCAGGCGCTTTTCCGCTGCCGGGGTAGGCATAACAATTCCCGCGAAAACGAATGCGTAGGCGAGAACGAGACCGGGTTTCACTCTTGGAAAAAAGGGGGTGGAAAAGCTGCGGCTGATGCTAGCCGCAGCCCCCTGTGAAACAAGCGCGAAGTCATGCCTGGAGGCACGCGACTATTTCATCAACTCCGCGAGCTTTGGACCGATCGCGTCGGCCCAGATCTGATAACCAGCGGCGGAGAGATGCAGGAAGTCGGGCATGATCTCCTTGGTGAGGCTGCCGTCGGGCTGCAGAAACTTGTCGCCGATGTCGAGGAAGTGGATGTTTTTGCCGTCGTCGAGCTTGGCGATGATGGCGTTGACCTGCTTGAGCTTGTCACGGCCAGGATTCGCCTTTTCAGGTGTGCTGGCCTTTTCACCGCGCGGAAAGACAGCGAGTAGCAGGATTTTCGCCTGCGGCTGCTTGGCACGAACGGTTTCGACGATGGCGGTGACACCCTTGGCGATGCCTTCGGCGGGATCCTGACCGGAGTTGTTCGTGCCGATCATGATAACGACCGCCTTGGGCTTGATGCCGTCGAGTTCGCCATTCTGAATGCGCCACAGCACATGCTGCGTGCGGTCGCCGCCGATGCCGAAGTTTGCGGGTGTGTAGGCACCAAATGCCTTGTCCCAGATGTCTTTCTTGCTGCCCCAGCCGGCGGTGATCGAGTCGCCGAGGAACACGAGTTGAGCTTTGCCTTCCTTCGCGATGCTGACGAACTTTTCATGCGAAGCGATGAAGCCGGGGTTGATCTTGCCGTCTTTGCCATACTTCTCCGCTGCCACGTCTGGTGGTTGCGGTGGCATGACGACCGCAGGGGCAGCCGGCTTGGTGACGGGAGCCGGAGTCTGCGCCTGAACGGTGGCGGTGATGAGGAGGAAGGTGACGAGTGCGGTTGGGATGAATTTCATGCGCGCGGATTCTGACTGGCTGGCAACGAGGTGGCAATGCCAAAAAGCGCGGCTGATTGAAATGAGATTGGCTTTTTGCGGCCTGGGTGCTCAAAATGGGTTCATGGCTCAATACACTGTTCAACCCGGCGACAATCCCTCCAAGATCGCGAAATCCTTCGGCATGACCTTGGCGCAGTTCCAGAAGATGAATCCTGGTCTGGTCGAGTGGGGATCGGGAAACTGGAAGGTGCTGTTCCCAGGGCAGATCGTGAATGTCAGTGGTGTGGTGACCGGTCTGCCGCCGGAAACTGTGGCGACTGCACCCACAAGCTTTGCCGCACCGCCGCCGTGGATGCAGATCGCCATCATGGAGCAGGGCGTGCAGGAGTGGGCGAGCGGCGATAACCCGCGCATCCTCGAATACCTGAAGAGCTGCGGCATCAGTGGCAATCTGTTGCATGACGAAACAGCCTGGTGTGCCGCCTTCGTAAACTGGTGCGTGCTGCGCTCAGGCTACCAGCCCAAGGGCAGTGCCAAAGTTTCCGATTGGTGGAGCTGGGGCCGTCCCGTGGCCGCGACGTATGGTGCCATCTGCATTTTGCAGCCGCTCACCACCGATCAAGCCAACAGCGGCCACATCGGCTTCTTGCATGCCATGGATGCGACGAATGTGTGGCTGCTCAGCGGAAATTCGCAGAATCAGGTGCGCATCTCGGCGTATCCGAAGAGCAAGCTGATCCACAATGCTCCGTATCGTTGGGCGTTTTGAGCTGTCATGAGCACTGGGCGTCCAGATGGGAAGAACGGGAAGGATGAGTCTCAGGCTTCGCAGCCTTCCATTCCACCCATCATCTGCCGCTCCGCAAATACGCCACGATGTCCGCCACATCCTGCGCGCTCATGCCGAGCTGCGTGGCGCTGAGCATCATGCTGCGGGTGAGTTTGCTGCGGGTCTTGATGCGTGACTTCGGCACGAACTGGTTCACGCCGCCCATGCTGCGGACGATCATGATGTCGCCTTCGGTCAACAGCATGCCGTGGATGATGGTGCTGTCTTTGAGGATGAGTTCCACGCCATCGTAGCCGTGGGCGATGTCTTTGCTGGGGTCGATCAAGGACTGCGCAATGATCTCGCTCGGCTGGCTGAGGCCCCAGCCGTCGAGGGCGGGGCCGAACTCGACGCCTTGGCCGTTGATCTGATGGCACATGACGCAGCGGGTGACGAGTTGAGCGCCGTTTTGCACATTGCCTTTCAATTTGAGCACGTCGTCGAGCTTCACGGTGCTGGGAATGGTGGGCGGCGTGACGATGGCGACGAGCTGGGCGCTCTCAGGATCGAAGATGCCTTCCTTCTTGAGTTCCTCGGCGATGCCGAAGGTGCTCCACTCGTCGGTGCTGCGTTTGATGAGCCACCACATGGCGTCGGCGTGAATCGGAGAGGCCTTGTCTTTGGCGATGGCGAGCACGGCCTTGGCAGCGGTGGCTTCAGGGATGAAGGCGAGAGTGTCGAGCGCGAGTTTGCGCTGGGCGGGTGTGAGTTTGTCGCTGGTGGCACGCTGTTGCAGCTCGGGCACGGCGGCGGCGGGATGGAGACGCCAGGTGAGGTGGGCAAAGCCTTCGCTCCAGTCGCCCGCGGATTTGAGGACGCTCCAGACCAATTCTTCTTTGCCAGCGCAGCCAATGCCCCAGGCTTCGAGCTGGGAGCGATCGCTGCCGTCAATGTGACGCGCGAGACTGGCGAGCAGCGGGACACTTTGTTTTGCGGGAACATCACGCAGGGCCACGGCGGCCTCACGGCGAACCATCGGCGACAAGTCGGTGACCATGTTGGCGATGATGTCGATGCCATCGTCGGTGGCAGCTCGGATGGCGCGCAGCGCGACCAGGCGTTTGGTGGCGTCGTCGGATTCAAGCCAAGTGCGTGTAGCGATGAGACCTTTTTCGCCAAGTTGAGCAGCGAGCCACACCGCGCGTGAGGCGAGGTAGGGATTCGCATTGTCGCGCAGTTGCATGACCTGCGGCAGGACGGCTTCACCAGCTCCCTTCAAACGGGTGAAGGCGACATGGCGGATGTTCGTAGCTGGAGATTGCAGCGCGGCGATCTGGCCTTCGACGGTGTCCAATTGGAGACCTGGGACGTGCGATTTGAAACCTTTTGGCGCGATGCGGTAAATCGTGCCGCTGCAGGTTTCATCGGTGTCTTGATGGCCGCCGGTGCGTTTGTCGAACCAGTCACTGATGTAAATGGCGCCATCAGGGCCGACGGTGACATCGGAGGGACGAAACAGCGTGTGGCGATCATCGGAGAGGTTGTTGGCACCACCGACGAAGTCGCTGCCTTTGAAGACGCCGGTGGTGTTGGTGGTGCAGAAGTCGAAGCGCTCGAGCTTGAAGCCTGCGCCATCGGGTTTCGGCAGATAACCGAAGACGACATTGCGTCCGGTTTCGCAACTCAGCAGCAGGCCGTTCCATTTGTCGCCGAGAGCGCCGTTTTCATAGAAGCACATGCCGGTGGGCGCACCGCCGCCATAGACATCGCCGGGCGGGATGCTGCCGGGGTCGTCCATGCGCCACTCGGCCTCGGGAATGCTCTGGCCTGGGCGCTTGTCGGCACGCCACTGACGTTTGCCGTCGCGGGAGAAGAAGCCAAAGCTGCCGCCTTCAATGAGATGGCTCACGCGGCAGGCGGGCGGGTCGTCGTTGTCGTTTTGGAACATGTCGCCGAAGGACGTGCGCACGCCTTCGTAGCTGTTGCGGTAGTTGTAGCCGAGGATGCGCGCCTTGTGGCCGCTGGGGTCGATGCTGGCGGTGAAACCGCCGACATAGACGTGACCGTCATCGCTCTTTTCACCAGCGTACGGATTGTTCAAGTAAGCGCCGCCGATGCGGAAGGTGTTGCCGCTCTTGTCGCTGAACTGCGCGCCGCAGTTGCCATTACTGAAATACAAACGGCCATCGGGGCCGGCATAGACGCTGTGCAGGCTGTGGTCGTGCTGCGGCTGCTCAAAGCCGGTCAGGAAGACCTCGCGCTGATCCACCGCCGGATCGAACTTCAAATCGCGGTTCACATCGGTGTACTTGATGATGTTCGGCGTGTTGGAGACAAAGATGACATTGTCGAATACGGCGACACCGAGCGGGCACTCTAGTTCCTTCTCACGCACGAAGACGTGGCTGCTGTCGCATTTGCCATCGCCATCGGTGTCCTGCAACACGCGCACACAGTCGCCTTCACGGCTGCGACCGCTGTGACGGCGGTAATTGACGCCTTCCGTGACCCACACGCGGCCCGCGTGGTCGATGTCCATGTTCGCCGGATTGAACAACTGCGGCGAGGTGGCCCACACGGTGATTTCAAGACCCTCGGGCACTTTGAACGCGCTCGGTTCGAGATGATCGGGCTTCACCTTGCTCGCATCAAACGCGGGCGTCTTCGGATTGGCCGTGAACGCTGGTTTTGCCGCGACGAACGGGCCTTTGTCTTTCTTCGGTTTGTCCGGCTTGGCAGCGATCAAGGCCAATGGAGCGACGATGGCGAGTACGACGACGAGGTTTTTGCAGTTGGGCATACGAAGGGGCGGAAGGAACGAGCTGGGGGCGGGGTTCTTGCCGTTGTTAAGGCTTCTTGGGCAGCGTGATGAATGCCTCGGCGAGATAGTGCGGAATCAATGGCTGGGTGATGAGTTCGGCGAGTTCATCAGGGTTCAACGACTGCGCTGCTTGAGCGAGACGTGTGGCGCTGGGTTTGGCGAGAACGAGATTCGGCAGATTGAGCGGCGGTTTGGGATCGAAGGTGAGCCAGAGACCCGCAGCGGTGCGTTCACGGGCGGTTTCGGCTGAAACGATCTCGAGATTGGACTGGAGGCGACCGTTTTGGACCTGGGCGAGGTAGAAGCTCTGACGGCGGGCGTCGCCGATGATGTTGTAATCCGCCGGTGCGTCGATGTCGGGGGCTGTGAGCGATGACCAGCCGATGCACCAGACGTTTCGCGACAGCGCGATGCCCTGCGCGGCGGCGATGGCGATGCGGACGCCGGTGTAGGAGCCGGGGCCGTTGCCGATGACGATGCCGGTCAGTTGATCGCCAGCGGCAGCGAGAGCGTCACGCAGCGGCGCGAAGACTTGGGCGTTGTGAGAGCGCTCGGATTGAAACGAGGACTGGAACAGCACGTCATCGCCACGCACAACAGCGATGCTGCCATGAGCGGTGGAGAGATCGAGGGCGAGGAGAGTGCCGGTCATTTCGTGTGCGGTCCTTCCGTGACATGCCGTGAGCCATCCGGCAAGGCTTCGATGTGAAACCAGCGCGTGTTCGGCGGCATCAAATCGGGAAACATGTCGGCCCACTCGACGATGATGACGCCGGGTTCGGTGAGGAACTCGTCCCAGCCGATGCCGATGACTTCGGCGGCGGATTCCATGCGGTAGAAGTCGAAATGGAAGACGGGCAGGCGGCCATCGAGGTATTCGTGAACCAGGGTGAAGGTGGGGCTCGTCACCGCAGCCTGCGATGCCATGCCAGCGACGATGCCGCGCGTGATGTGCGTTTTTCCAGCGCCGAGATTGCCGCAGAGAGCGACGACATCACCTGCGGCGAGTGTCGGTGCGAGTTGCATGCCCCAAGCGTGGGCGGCATCAGCGGTGTGGAGCGTTGTCACGCAAAGACCGCGTCGTATTCAACCTCGATGTCGAGAGCAGAATCGGTGATCTTGCCGCCGCCGAAGCTGCGGGCAGCAGTGTCTCCCAGATGGTAAATGGCGACGCTGCGCATCATGGGGCTGACGAGCCAGACGGACTTCACGCCCGCAGCGAGGTAGGCGTGGACTTTGTCCATGAGTTCGCCGCCATGCTGGCTGGGGGAGAAGATTTCGATGGCAAGCAGCGGTGCTTCTTTGACGAGAATTTCATCATGCAGCCAGTCCTGTGGCTGTCTGGCGTAAAGGCAGATGTCGGGCGTCCATTTTTTGCCGTCGAGTTCGAGCGAGAGTTCGCTCTGGACGCGGTAAGCGCCAATCTTGGCGAATTCAACAATCAGGTTGGACTGAACCGTGGAATGGAGTCGGCTGGGCATGGGTTTGCCTCTTTCTTGTTCATAAGTGAGCACGACAGGCTCTGCGGCTTCAGCGAGGGTGATCATGGTGGGCAAAGATGGTGCTTATCAGGCCAGTGGCAACTGCGATGTGCTCATGCGTCAGCGCTGAGGGCAAAGTGATCCCAGCCGGTGCTGGTGAAGCTGGGGCGGTGGCCTTTGCCGAGCTTGGTGAAGTGGCCGATGACGGTGAGTGGCAGTGTGGGGAACTGCGCGCGCCAACGTTTGAGCAGGGTTTTCACGGAGCTGGGGCGCACGGCGATGAGCAGCTCGTAGTCTTCGCCATCGCCCCAGGCTTGCGCGGGGGTGCAGCCGCGGTTGCGGGGCAGTGCGGCGGGATCAATGCTGAAATCGAGGCCGCTGGCTTCGGCGAGACGCGGCAGGTCTTTGGCGAGGCCATCGCTGAGGTCCATGATGGCGTGCGGGCGTGCGTGCTGGGAGAGCCAGCGGCCTTCAGCGAGGCGTGGCTCGAATTTGAGGTGCCGTCCTTTGATCGAGCCGCCGAGTCGGCCGGTGACGAGCAGCGCGTCTCCATTCCTGCCTTGGCTGCGGGAGAGCCAGCGCTTGGAAGGCACGGTGCCGCTCATGGCGATGGAGAGCATGAGCATGAGGCCACGGGAGGTCTCGCCGCCGACGATGTTGATGCCGTACTGCTTGGAAATGGCCCGCATGCCACTGTAGATGCCGGTGAGGAATTTTACCTCCATGCTCGGCGGGGCGACCAACGTGATCATGGCATGCCGTGGCGTGCCGCCCATGGCCGCGAAGTCGCTGACGACGCGGGCGATGGCCTTGCGGCCGATGAGCCGTGGTGGTGTGTCGAGCGTGAAATGCACGTCCTGCACCAGCGCGTCGGTCTTGAGCAGCGTGTGCTCGTGTTTCGTGCTGCGGACGACGGCGCAGTCGTCACCGGCACCGGCGATGACATCGCGGTCGAGCTTCACGCCGCGCATGAGTCTGCGGATGAGCTGGTCTTCTCCGATGTCGGCTAGAGTTGGCATTTTTTGAATGGCCTACGGAATACACGGAACACCCGGATATGAGAACAAATTCAATCTGAATTCTTTCCGTGAATTCCGTGTGTTCCGTAGGCCCGTCATTTCTTCACCACCACGTTCTGCCCATCGAAGTGCAGCAGGCGGTTTTTGAGGCCGCGCATGGCCTGGCGGAGAATGCAGACTTCCACGTCGCCGATTTGATGGCGGTGCTCCGTGGGGGCCTGCATGCCGCTGATCCAGGCGATCTGCCACCATTCCTGCCCGGCGAGGTCGCCCTGGCTGCAACGGACATAGTCGAGGTGCAGCACGTCAGCCGGATGGCCGAAGTGCTCGATGTTGTGCTTCGACTCCAGATACTCCGCGAAGGCCTGCGAGTAGATCAGGCCGCTGCGGAGTTTGTGGAGGACGAGTGCCATGGGGAGTGTCTTAAAGCGACAAAGCGCGGGACGGGGTGGCCGTTCCGCGCTTTGTGGAGTGACGAAGATCGTCAGGAAGCGGGAATCAGCCGAGCGCCTTGGCGTAGTTGGTAGCGACAGCGGACCAGTTCACGGCGTTCCACCACGCGGCGATGTAATCGGGGCGCTTGTTCTGATATTTGAGGTAGTAGGCGTGTTCCCAGACATCGCAGCCGAGGATCGGGGTGCCGCTGTTGTCCATAAGCGGGTTGTCCTGGTTCGGCGTCGAGGTGATGGCGAGCTTGCCGTCTTTGACGACGAGCCAAGCCCAGCCGGAGCCGAAGCGGGTCACACCAGCTTTGGCGAAAGCTTCTTTGAAGGCATCAAAGCTAGCGAAGGTGGCCGTGATGGCCTCACCGAGAGCGCCGGTGGGAGCGCCGCCAGCGTTGGGGCCCATGATGTTCCAGAACAGCGTGTGGTTGAAGTGACCGCCGCCGTTGTTGCGCACCGGACCCCGGATGGCCTCAGGCACGCTGGCGATGTCCTTGCAGAGGTCTTCGATGGACTTGCCTTCGAGTTCCGCATTGCCAGCGAGGGCGTTGTTCAAATTGGTGACGTAAGCGTTGTGGTGCTTGCCGTGATGGATCTCCATCGTCTGCTGGTCGATGTGGGGTTCCAGTGCGTTGGACGGGTAGGGCAGGGGGGCGAGGGTGTGGGCCATGGTGGTTTGGGTGGGTTAGGGTTCGCGGGTAAGTATCGCGGATATGAACCGGGGCAAGTGGGAGAATGCCCCATGGCGAACGAAAAAACGAGCGGTTTGGCGGCGTTCGTGAGATAGAACCTCATGAACCTTCCCCCGCCACTCCGATTCGCCTGTCTCACGCTCGTTTTGATGCTGCTACCTTCGTGCGGAATGTCATTTCGTTCGGCGTGGAAGGCACCGGCATCGAATGCTGGCGTGAGTGGCAAATGGGAGGGCACCTGGCTGAGCACGGCGAGTGGTCACACGGGAAAACTGCGCGCGGTCATCCAGCCGATGCTCAAGGAGCACCCTATGGGGGCTCGCGCGCCGGAGGGCCAGGCGTTTCAGTTCTTCTACCACTGCACCTGGCACAGCATTTTGAGCGCGGCCTTCAAAACGACGCAGCAAGTCGTGAAGCAAAAAAACGGTGCCTACACTTTCAAAGGCGATCATCAGATGCCGAATTGGGTCGGCGGCGTGTATCATTATGAGGGCACGGTTAAGGGCGACAACTTCAACGCCTGCTACGAGAGCGCGATGGATCGTGGCACTTTCACGATGAAACGGGTGCGCTGAGCAACCATTCGTCTCGACGCGGTGTTCATTCCGCGTCACGTCTGTGACATTCTCACATGAAGTGGTTCTCCAGTTTTCGCGCCCGGCTCATTCTCACCGTGTTTCCCGTCGTCGCGGGCATCACCATCGCCACGCTGGTGCTGGCGGAGTGGAAGTTCATGGCGGCTTACCGCAGGCTGTTTGAGGAGCAGTTCGAATCCCAAATCAACACCTTCACGGCGGCGAAAAAGAAGCGTTCTGAGGCGCTTTCCACCGTGCTCGGCAAAATCGCGAAGGAGCCCGAGGTGCTGGAGGCGATTGCCAAAAAAGACTATGGAGCCGCCGCGCAGATCATGCGCCCGCAGCTCGAAGCCTTGGCCGTGGAGCGCTTGCAGAGCGAATTACCCAGCAGTGGTGGCCCGATACGGCTTAACGTGGGCGGAACGCAGCGTCCGCCGCAGCCTTTTGGCCAGCGCGGCAATGGCGATGACAAAGACCGCTCCAACGCGGCCAAGTTCGTGCCACGGCTTTCGCCCGGTCAGTTGCCGTTCATCGGATTGATCGACATCGATGGAAATTTCCTCACTGCGGCCAAAAAAAACGGTCCGGGGGACAAAGCATCTGGCGGATTCAAAGTGATGGCTCCCGAGCTGATGGAGGCCGGTGACAGCGGTGAAATGCGGCGCCGTGGCGGCAGAATGCAATGGCTCAGCGGTCGCAAGCTGGAGGATATTCTCAAAGAGCAGGAAGTCGGCTATCTCCGTGTCGAATACGGCGAGAACAATCGCAGCGAGCAGGTGCGTGAGGTGTTCATCACACCGCTGCGGGATGAGAAGAACGGTAAGTTTCTCGGTGCCTTCCTGTTTGGTCTGCCCTTGCCAGTGCTGGCGGAGCGCCTGCTGTATGAACAGTCGAAGAAATCCGACTTGGGCGAGATCATGAGCGGCGTCTGGGTGGAGGATGCGCTGGTCAGCACCACGATTCCCAAGGACATCGCGGCAATCATCGAGAAGGACATCGCCGCATCGATCCAGCATTCCGGCAAGTCGCAGCGCGAGATCACCGTGCCGATCAACGGCGTGAGGCATCAGATTTTTTATCGTGTGCTGAATCCCGGCTCGCCTTTTCCGCTCGCAGCGCAGGTGAATTTGTATCCGCTCAATGCGCTGGACCATGAATTGAACGAACTGCGGCGTGATGTCGGCGGTCTGGGCTTTGTGGCGCTGCTCATCGCGCTGCTGGTGGTGCTTTACATCTCACGCGGACTCTCCGGGCCGATCAGTGACATTGTCAGCGGCACGCACCAGATCGAGCAAGGCAACTTCGATGTGCGGGTGCGAGTGCGTCGGCAGGATGAGCTTGGCAAACTGGCCGCCTCCTTCAACGAAATGGCCGCAGGTCTCGCGTTGCAGGAGAAATACCGCAGCGTGCTCAATGCCGTGGCCGACCGCACCGTGGCGCAGCAGTTGATCGAGCAAAGCAGCGGCCTCGGGGGTGAACTCCGCCATGTGACGATGCTGTTCTGCGACATCCGGGGTTTCACCGCGATCACCGAGAACATGCCACCCGCCGAGGTGATCGAACTGCTCAACGAGCACATGACCGCGCTCACGGAGGTGGCCTATGAACACGGCGGCATCGTCGATAAATTCGTCGGCGATCTGATCATGGTGTTGTTTGGTGCTCCCGTCAGCACTGGTGCCGATGCCGCCCATGCCGTGCAGTGCGCGCTGCGCATGCTGCAGGTGCGCCGCCATTTGAATCAGACCTCCAAACACTCGCTGGAGGTCGGCATTGGTCTTGCCACCGGTTCGGTGGTGGCGGGCTGCATGGGGTCGGATCAGCGCTTGAGCTACACGGTGCTTGGTCATCGCGTGAACCTGGCCTCGCGGCTGTGCAGCATCGCCCAGGCGGGCGAGATCGTGATGGACGCGGAGACGTATGCAGAAGCTCAGGAGTTGATTCAGGCGGAACCGATGCCACCGATGCAGTTGAAGGGCATCTCTGAACCGGTTCATCCGTGGCGGGTGGTGGCCGCGTAATCCTCCTGCATGCCCGATTCACGAGCCAAGCCCGACCTCCAAGCCAAACTCCGCGATGTGCCGCACACGCCGGGCGTGTACATCATGCGCGACCGGCTGAACAATGTGATCTACGTCGGCAAGGCGCGTGATCTGCGCAAACGCCTCGCGAACTACTTCACCCCCGCCCGCTCTCAACTCGCCGACCGCAAAACGCGCGCCCTCATCGCCAGCATCTGGGATTTCGACCTCCAGCATGTGCGCAACGACACCGAGGCGCTGGTGCTCGAAAGTAAGCTCATCAAAGAGTTCCGTCCGCGCTACAACGTCAGTTTCCGCGATGACAAACGCTTCTTCCTTGTGCGCGTTCACTTGGGCGATGCTATTCCCCGGCTCTCCACCACCCGGCTCAAGAAAGAGGATGGTGCCCGTTACTTCGGTCCCTTTCCGCACGGCATGGCGCTACGCACGACGCTGAACTGGCTGAACAAAAAATTCGGCCTGCGCGTCTGCCGCCCGCTGAAGCCTGGCGAGGCGGACTACAAGCACTGTTCCAACGACATCATCAAAAACTGCTCCGCACCGTGCATCGCCCGCATCTCGCAGGAGGACTATAAAAAGCGTGTCGAGCAGGCCTGCGAGTTTCTCGATGGCAAGAGCAAAGACCTCGTCACCGCCTTGGAAGAAGAGATGCAGCATGCTGCCGCACGGCTCGACTTTGAAAAAGCCGCCGAACTGCGGGACATGGTCGAGGATTTCAAGAAGACGCTCATTCCCTCGCGCACCTTCGAGCGCGGGGCGCGGGCGCGGGTCATTCGCAGCATCGACCCGATGGCGGATGTGCAGGAATTGAAGGAACTGCTGCATCTGGAGCATGCGCCGCTCGTCATGGAGTGCTTTGACATCGCCAACATCGGCACCGCGCACTGCGTGGCCAGCATGGTGCGGTTCAAGAACGGCGTGCCGGACAACAGCAACTACCGGCGCTATCGGATCAAGACCGTGAGCGGTCAGAACGACTTCGTCAGCATGGCCGAGGTCATTCGCCGGCGCTTTTCGCGCATTTTGCTCGAAGGCAAAGCTGCGGCAGGTGATGACGCCGAGTTTTCACAAGAAGCGCCTGCTGATGCGCTCAAGCGACTGGCAGCGAATCCGAAATTTGTGACACTGCCTGATCTCGTCATCGTGGATGGTGGCAAGGGGCAGCTTGGTGTCGCGGTGACGGAGTTGCAGCGGCTGGGATTGCATGACCTGCCGATCATCGGTCTCGCGAAGGAGCACGAGGAAGTTTACCGCCCCGGAGAAAGCCATCCCGTCATCATTCCGCATGAGCGTGGTGCCTTGAAGCTGCTGCAACGCATCCGGGATGAAGCACATCGATGGGCGAATGGCTACCATCAGCTCCTGCTCGGTCGTCGTGTGGCCGAGAGCATTCTGGATGACTGCCCAGGTGTCAGCAAAGCACGCAAGGCGGCGTTGCTGAAGGCTTTCGGCTCTGTCACACGGCTGCGCAAAGCCAGTGAAGATGAAATCGCTGCCGTGCGTGGCATCAGCAAGGCGCTGGCGCAGCAGGTGCGGGAGTTCTTGGCGAGCCGGTGACGGTTGAGAATCGCTGGCGGTGTTGGATAATTGCCCCTCACCCCAGCCCTCTCCCCGCATATGCTCCAGACCAACTGTCCATCCTCGGCGGGGCGAGGGAGTACGCTTTTCTCCCTCTCCCCGCCCTTGATGAATAAAACTCCACGATTGTCTTCGGGGAGAGGGCAGGGGTGAGGGGCTGACCTCATACGTTGGTCATCGTTCGGTTCCAAAATGCCCCCGAACTTGTTCATCGACCAAATGAGCCACTCATGGTATAGGCCGTGCATGCAAATCCTCGAACAGCTTGGCCTCGGGCTCGGACTGGCAACGCTCGCAGGCCTGAATCTTTACCTCACGGTGTTTCTCACCGGCCTGCTAGTGCGCTTTGACGTGCTGCATCTGGCCGCGAAATATCAGACCATCGAAGTGCTGGGGCACGACTGGGTGCTCATCGCCGCTGGTGTGCTGTATGCCATCGAGTTCGTGGCGGACAAAGTGCCATGGCTCGATTCGCTGTGGGACAGCATCCACACGCTCATTCGTCCGGTGGGCGGAACACTGCTCGCCATGCAGGCGCTGGGCGAAATGCCCGCGCATCTCGAAGTCGTGGCCGCCTTGCTCGCCGGTGGTGCTGCGTTGACGACTCACAGTGCCAAAGCCGGCACGCGGCTGCTGGCGAATCATTCGCCGGAACCTGCTTCCAACATCGCGCTCAGCATTGCCGAAGACATTGTGGTGGTGGCGGGCACGCTGATCATGGTATTGAAACCCATCATCGCGCTGTGCATCTTCACTGCCGTGATCATTGTGCTCTGGCTGGTGCTGCCGCGCATGTTCCGCGTCATCCGCCGCTCGTTTGAAATCATCCGAGACAAGCTGCGCATTTTGTTTGGGCGTAACACGCCGGATTACTCGGTGACCCCACCCGGATCATCGAGGGCGTGAGCTTTCAGGTCGTCGAGATCGACCCACTCCAGAGCGGATTCGTGGCTGGCGGAGAGGCAGATGGGCGGTGCGATACCGGCATCGAGCGCTTCCTTCCAGCGCGTGACGCAGAGGCACCAGCGGTCGCCGGGTTCCAGGCCGGGGAAGTCCCATTCGGGCATGGGCGTGGAGAGATCGTTGCCGCGTGCGGCGGAGAAACGCAGGAAGTCGGCGGTGGCTTCGATGCAGACGGTGTGCAGACCGACATCACCGGGACCGGTGCGGCAGTAGCCGTCGCGGTAGAACCCGGTCATGGGTTGGCGACAGCAGCAGGTGAGGGCGGTTCCGAGGACGTTGGTGCGCATGGGGTTTTGGGTAGATTCGACTGGCAGTCGAATGATTGGATGGGTTCGGCTTCGACTGCCAATCGAAGCTACTTTTTCCAAGCTGGTCCCACTGGTTCAGGCGCGGGGAGCTTGTAGGCTTCGGACAGTTCTTTGCCTGTTTTATTGTCCTTCATCGTCACGCCATCGACCGCGCACTTGATCTCAAAGGCTTCACCTTTGCTGGTTTGGATGGCATTGCCGCTGATTTCGGTCTCCACCGGCGGCAGAGTGGCCTTTTTGTCGCCGCTCATGCCGATGTGGATGTTGTGCTCGCAGTTGACGAGTGTGTTGTTGGTGACCTTGGCCCGTTTGACTTGGAAGTAGCCGTTGGGCTTGGAGTTTGGGATGCCGAGCATGAAGCAGATGGCAGTGCGGTATCCGTCGCCGGTGAGGTTTTCGAGATAATTGCCGGTGACAATGTGATCTTCACCAATGAGGCGAATGCCGCCCGTGCCATTGGCACCTTCGCCGAGGAAGACGTTGTTTTCGATACGGCAGGCATTGCCGTGGCGCAGGGTCAGCGTGCCTGAGACGGCTTTGAAGACGTTGTTACGATAAATGTTGCCGCAGGACTTGTTGGAGATGCATTCGCCCTCGCCATCGCACTTCTCGAAGAGATTGTGCTCCACAAGGCAGGCGGCGGTTTGCATGGAGGTCTTGCTGTCGCCGAGGCGGATCGTTTCGCCGCCGTTCTTGCCGAGTCTCTCACGTGGACCGAAGTGGTTGTGATCCATTTGATGTTTGCCATGCCCCTGCACCTCTTCCGAGAGCCACACGACGAGCGTGGTGCCTTCCGTGGTCTTGCCCGCGATGTAGCAATGGTCGATGCGATTGCGTGAACCATAGATCGAAACAAAACGTGCGGACGTTTTGGCCTTGGGTGCCGGTAAATCGTTCGTCACCGCGCAGTTGGTGATGCGGCAGTCGTTGGCGAGTTCATCCGAGTCGATGCGCAGTTCAATGGCTTCTTCGCCCGTCGGATTCTGAAACCACAGCCCGTCCACGACGATGTGCGCTCCGGCCAGCGAGAGACGGGAGCCGCCCGTGAACACCACCTTGCCCGGCGTCTGCGCCTTGATCGTCACCGGCTTCTCCGCCGTGCCTTCCGCATGAATCTTCAGCATCGCATCGGCCCAGGTGCCGTCTTGGAGGATCAGTGTGTCGCCTGCTGCGACGGCTTTGGCGACATCGGCGAAGGCTGTGGTGTCAGCGACGAGGATGTCTTTGGCGGAAACTGAAACCGCGAATGCAAAGGCAAGAAGGATGTGTCGGCACATTCCGTCATAAGAGACGGCAGGCAGACTCGTGGCAAGTCTGTTTGCGGTCGTGTTGAGGCAGAACACTGCTTTTTGGAGTGCGATTGCGCTAGCAGCCTGTCGGACTTAGCAAAACCGTTGCACCCGTGGCACCGGCAGCGCCCAATAAACGCTCGTCGCCACCAAGCGGCACCGGCATGGACGCAGCGTCGCGCAGCTTGAGCAGCGCGCAGAACCCGCCGAACCCGCCGAACCGCCAGCAACAGCCACGCACAAAGAAAAGATGGAGCACCGGCTCGAGACGAAGGCGGGGAAGGAACTCTACGCGCAGCGCAAACAGACTGTCGAACCGGTGTTTGGGATCATCAAAGCGGCGATGGGCTTTCGGATGTTCAGCCTGCGCGGCGAGGCGAAAGTGGCGTTGGAATGGACCCTCGTGACACTGAGCTACAACCTCAAGCGACTGTTCCACGCGGGAGCCACGCTGCGAAGCGCGTGAGGGGGCAGAAGCCGGGCAAAAACACCCGCCAAGCAGTTCCAAGGCGCGTGTAGAAGCTCAGTCAAGCGTCTCGCACCAAGCTGGAGCCTGACAAAATCCTCAGCGAGAGCTGGCGCTGGCTGGCGGTGAAGCTGCGCAGCCCGGACGGTCTGCACAACGTGACCGGCTATGTGGAGCGCAACACTGTGCTCGGCATCGCCCTGGCCAACATGATCGGCGTGCCGCTGCCACACAAGCTGCCGGATGGGACGCCCATGCCTGCGCTGAAGCTGCCGGGATCGAAGGCCTCGGTGACCGTACGGCTGGCGTTTCCTGCCAAGGCGCAGTCGGACCACTGCGTGAACATCACCGCGATCCTCGCGGACCGCTGGCTGCTGTTTCCGGGGGAGGGGAAGTGATCATCCCAGCCGTGCCTCCAGCGCCAGCAGCGCCAAAACGCTGACACTGTCACGAATCCGGCCATCGCGGGCCATCTGGACCGCTTCTTTGAGCGGCAGGCGCAGCACTTCGAGGTCCTCCGTGTCTTCCGGCTGCGCTTCCGTGTGGGACAGGCCGGTGGCGACGAAGATGTCGCAAACTTCGTTCGTGGTGGAATTGGAAAGCTGGATGCCAGTGAGCAGTGGCTCGATTTTTTCGGCCACGATGCCGGTTTCCTCCAAAAGTTCGCGTCTGGCCGCCTCCGCAGGCGATTCACCCGCTGGACAGCCGCCTTCGGGGATTTCCCACTCGTAACGGCCATGACAGTAACGCCACTGGCCCACGAGCCAGGTGAAGCCTGCGTCATCCAGCGGGATCACGCCGACCGCGATGTTCTTGTATTCAACCACGCCATAGATTCCTGGCCCGCCGCTGGGCTTGATCACCTGATCCTCGCGCACACGCAGCCACGGGTTCGAGTAGGTCTCGCGGGTGGAGACGGTCTGCCACGGGTTCGGATGTTCGGGCAATTCAATGTTCATGGTTCAATGTTCAATGTTCAATCAATGTCATTAAGTTAAGGCACTTCTCATGATGTGTTCCCGCAGATTCAGATAACCCACAGATTTTTTTCCGGATCCCAATCTGCGGGTTTTCTGAATCTGCGGGAACTCCTTCTTAACTTAATGA
>NZ_JBJXFV010000038.1:0-3572 GCF_046154365.1 Prosthecobacter sp. | reverse complement strand
ACCACGGCGGCATCGTCGCCGAGCCGGACAACCTCATCAAGATGGTGCAGGCCGCGAAGAGTCCGTGGGCCGGCATCAATCTCGACAGCGGCAACTTTCACACCGCCGATCCCTACGCCGACCTCGCCAAGATCGCGCCTTACGCGGTCAACGTGCAGCTCAAAATGGAAATCAAACGCGAAGGTGCCAAGGAAGCCGAGGCCAGCGATGTGAAGCGCGTGATCCAGATCATGCGCGATGCGAACTACCAGGGCTGGTTCACGCTCGAATTCGAGACGAAGGAAGATCCGTTTGTGGAGGTGCCGAAGATCTGCGCGATGCTGCGGTCGATGTTAGATTCAAGCTCGGTGATTAGAAGGAAGATGATTCCTCCATCGAAGTAACGAAGAGCTGTGAGATGCTGCGGCCGTTGCTGGGATAGATTCAGCCTTTGGCCGCTTCAGCCAGCCAAGCTGTAACGAGGTCGGTCCAGTTGATAAAACAGCCCGGACCGATTTCAGTCTCAGTCAACTGCCTCTCGGTTAGTGCGCGAGGCAGGACCAATTGGAACTTTTCATACAAACTAACAATGGCTCTGCCACCGGGCAGTGACGGCACGATTTTCTGTGCATTGAGCCAGTCTCTGATTTGGACGATCACTCTGGCCGGATCGTTGCCATGATGGCGAATATCACGACCGCTGATGTCGGAGATGAATTTGTGATAGTCGAACCGCTCCGCCTCCATGACGAGCAGGCTTTTCTTCCTCCTGCCATATTTGGCCGCGCCGAGAAAAACGCCCATCTCAAAGGGCATGTTGAACCGGGACATGCCGCTGCCTGCATCCGCAGTTTTGCGCGACAGGTCATGAACACCGAGGCGGCAGTCGGCGATGATGCGCATGACCTTGGTCAGCCTCTCCTCGCCTGCATCATCGGCTTCCATCGCACATCTTGCGATGAAACCGCAAGCATGAATAGCGAACACGGATGCCTGCATCAGGGGCCAAAAATCATCATCGAACGGACAGTTGATGAAGACCTGCCGGTCGTACAAAAGCGGGGTGTGTTCAGGCACCTTTGGCAAGCGGCATGGAGTTCATCTGGTGTGTCTCCATCATGGCGGCCACAGCTTTTTTCAGTCTCACGCGGCTGATAGTTCCTTTCCCAGGATGAGACAGAATCCTCACTTTGACTCCCCCGATGACAACCACTGGAGCCTTCGCTGTCTTGTTGGAAGGTGAAACGGACTTGCTGATTTTCATGGTGCAATTATGGCAACAACAATTTGCGGTGGCAAATGCGAAATGCTGCCGCCAAATCATCAAGGGCAGGATTGCCCGTGCCTTTTTTACGGCTATGCGTGAGGTGCCATGTCCGCCTCCCACGCTCCCACCGTCGTCATCGAGAATTTCTATCCCTGCCTTGAAGGCGGTCGGCATCCGGTCAAACGGGTGATTGGCGAGCCGCTGGACATCTGGTGCGATATTTTCAAGGATGGTCATGATGTGATGAGCGCGGTGCTGCGCTGGCGGCTGGCAGGCACGCGGCGCTGGTTTGAAGCGCCGATGAAGCCGCTGTCAAACGACCGCTGGCAGGGGCGGTGCAGTTTCGCCAAAGCCGGACGCTGGGAGTATGTCATTGAAGCGTGGGGCGATACGTTCCGCTCGTGGAAGAAGACTTTCGCCGTGCGCGTGCAGGCCAAGGATCCCGATGCACCCATCGAGGCGCAGGAAGGCGCACGCCTGCTGCGCGACGCTGCAAAGCGTGCGCGTGCCGCCGGTGTGCCTGCGGCGGCGACGCAGCTCGAAGACTGTGCTGATCTGCTCACCACCGTGGCTCCGGGCGACATCATGGACGTGCTGCAATCCGACGAGATGCAGAGCCTGATAGACCAGTATCCCGACCGCTCGCAGTCCACCACGTCCGACACGCTGCGTGCCATCGTCGAACGCGAGCGGGCGCGCTTCTCCGCGTGGTATGAATTCTTCCCGCGTGGCGCCGAGGGCCGTAGTGACAAACATTCCTCCTTCCGCGACTGCCTGGGACGGCTCGATCACGCGGCGCACATGGGTTTCGATGTGGTGTACTTCCCACCGATTCATCCCATCGGCATCACCGCCCGCAAAGGCAAAAACAACACGCTCACGGCCAACGCTGACGATGTCGGCAGCCCGTGGGCCATCGGCGGTCCGACGGGCGGTCATCGTGAGATCGAACCGGCGCTCGGCACGGAGAAGGATTTCGTGTGGCTGATCAAGGAGGCGAAGAAACGCGGCATGGAAATCGCGCTCGACTTTGCCCTCAACTGCTCGCCCGACCATCCTTACGTCAAAACGCATCCAGATTGGTTCTACCAGCGTCCTGACGGCAGCATACGCTACGCGGAGAATCCGCCGAAAAAGTATCAGGACATCTATCCGCTCAACTTCCACTGCGACGACTGGCGCAACTTGTGGAAGGAGCTGACCGACGTGGTGCAGTACTGGGTCGATGTTGGCGTGAAAATCTTCCGTGTCGATAATCCGCACACGAAGCCCGTCGCGTTTTGGGAGGAACTCATCGCCACCATCCAGCGCAAGGATCCCGATGTGCTGTTCCTCGCCGAAGCCTTTACTAAGCCAAAGATGATGCAGGTGCTGGGCAAAGTCGGCTTCACACAGAGCTACACTTACTTCACCTGGCGCGAGAACTGCCAAGCGCTGACCGAGTACGCCCTTGAACTCACGCAGAGCGACATGCGCTGGTATTACCGCGCGAATTTCTGGCCGAACACGCCCGACATCCTGCCTGAGCACCTGCAAAACGCCGGCCCGCAAATGTTCCGCATCCGCGCCGCCCTCGCTGCCACCTTGTCATCGAGCTGGGGCATGTATTCAGGCTACGAGCTGTGTGAAAACGACCCGTATCCCGGCAAGGAGGAGTACAACAACAGCGAGAAGTACGAACTCAAGCCGCGCGACTACACCAAGCCCGGCAACATCACCGCCTTCATCCGCACGCTGAACCTCATCCGCCGCGACAACCCCGCGCTGCACCTCTACGACAACCTCAGCTTCCACGGCTCCGACCACGGCCAGATAATCTGCTACAGCAAAGTCACGCCCGATTTCAGCAACCGCATCCTCTGCGTCATCAGTCATGATGCGCAGCAAGGCGCGATGGGAATGGTGCATCTCAACCTCGCCGCACTCGGCCTCGATAGCAGCCGTGCGTTCAAAGTCACCGACCTCATGCACAATCAAGGCTACGAATGGCGTGGCGCGGACAACTACGTCGCGCTCAATCCAAGCGGCGTGTCGATGCACATCTTCAAGGTGGAGCAGTGATCCTAGATGAACCTCAACCCGCTGCTTTTGATCTTCGCGCTGTCTTGCAGCGTGCAGGCGCAGACGTGGCGGCTTGAATCATCCTCCAATCTGGCTCCGCTCGGCCATGAAGCGGGCTTTGTGATCAAGCAGATCGCCGGACCAGCGAAAGCGGAGATGAAGATCGTGTTCTTCGATGAGAAACATTGCCTGCTGCGTGTGGTGAGCAACGCGGACAGCAAAACGGCGAAGCCGCTCGATGAAATCGGCCGCGCACAGCAGGCGG
>NZ_JBJXFV010000028.1:0-59549 GCF_046154365.1 Prosthecobacter sp. | reverse complement strand
CCGGAGCGCAGCCTCCGCAGGACCGGATCATCGATGGAAAGGACATTCTCCCGCTGATGACCAAGCCCGGTGCGCCGAGTCCTCACGACGCGTTCTTCTACTACAACGGGGAGAAACTGGAGGCGGTCCGCAGCGCGAACTGGAAGCTCGTCTTCCCGCGCACGGCAATGGACGACACCCCGTATGAGCGGAAGCAGGGAGCCGCGAAGGATGCACTTCTGCCCGAGGCGCTCTACGATCTCGCGGCGGACGTGGGTGAGACGAAAGACTTGATCGGACAACACGCCGAAGTCGCGCAACGTCTGTCTGCTCTAGCGGAGAGGATGCGCGAGGACATTGGTGACTCCGCCACCAACCAGAAGGGCAAGAACCGCCGCCCCGTGGGCCGCGTGCCTGCTTCGGGCCAGTGATGCCGCGCTCACGACAACCTAACCAAGAACGAACCGATGAGACCAATACGCCACTTACTCGCAGCAGTCATCGCTGCCCTGACACTCGCAGGAGTTTCCGCGCCGGCCGAGCAACGTCCCAACATCCTCTTTTGTATTTCGGATGATCAGTCATGGGCTTACACGGGGGCCAATGGCGATCCGATCGTGAAGACTCCGGCCTTTGACCGGATCGCAGCGGAGGGGCTCCGGTTTGTTCATTCATTTTGTAACGCTCCGACTTGCGGCCCTTCCCGGAGCGCCATCCTGACGGGTCAACCGATCTGGCGACTGGAGGAGGCCGGGAACATTCATAGCACGCTCCCCGCGAAGTTTGCGACTTATACCGAGGAACTCCAGAAGGCGGGCTACATCGTCGCCTCGACGGGCAAGGGGTGGGGGCCGGGAAGATTGGGACCCGGCGGCCGCGCCGAGCAACCCGCTGGCACGCCTCGTCATGGCCGCACGCTTAAACCCCCTTTCAGCGGAATCCAGAACATCGACTACGCCGGGAACTTTGATGACTTCGTCCATGAGCTCCGCGGCGATCAGCCGTTCTGTTTCTGGCTCGGCGCCTTCGAGCCGCATCGCGACTTCGAGCAGGGGTCAGGCATCAAAACGGGCAAGAAACCTGCCAGCGTGGTCGTGCCGAGGATCTTTCCCGACCACGAGATCGTCAGGTCCGACCTCCTCGACTACCTCGTGGAGATCGAGCACTTCGATGCGATGGTCGCCCGGGCGATAGCCACCTTGGAGAAGCGCGGATTGCTCGACAACACCATCATCGTGGTGACGAGCGATCACGGCATGCCGTTTCCCCGCGCCAAGGCCAGCCTCTACGACTGGGGCACACGCGTGCCATTGGCCATTCGCTGGCCGAAGGGAATCCGGAATCCAGGTCGGGCCGTCGAGTCGTTTGTGAATCTCAGCGATCTGGCGCCAACCTTTCTTGAGGCCGCCGGAGTAAAAGTGCCGGAGATGATGACCGCCCGGAGCTTGATGAACATCTTCGCCAATCGTGAAGTCGATCCACGTCCCGCCGCCTACACCGCCATGGAGCGACACGATGGGGCTCGGGCCGGCGGCAAGGGCTACCCCTGTCGCGCCATTCGAACGAAGGACTATCTCTACATCTACAACTTCGAGCCGGCCCGCTGGCCGTCCGGCTCCCCCGACCCATCCGTCTGCGCCCGCGCGATCCCCTATGGTGAAATCGATGACTCCCCGACCAAGACCTTCATGATGGAGAATCATTTGGCGCACGGCATCGCCGACCTTGCGGAGTTGAGCTTTGGCAAGCGTCCGGCCGAAGAGCTGTATGACCTCAAGACCGACCCCGAGCAGTTGGTCAACGTCGCCGGATCCGCCAAGTATCGGGAGAGTCAGACGAAGATGCGCGAGCAACTCTTCACGCATCTTGCCGCCACGAAGGATCCGCGCGTGGTGGGCGGTAAAGTCCACTGGGACTACTATCCCTACTACGGACTTGTGAAGACCAAAGGCTGGTCGGTGGACCCGAAACCGAAAGGTCTGAAATGATGACGAACCCCCACCGACCCCGGGCCTTCAGCGGGCCAGTGATGCCGCGCTCACGACAACCTAACCAAGAACGAACCGATGAGACCCATACGCCACTTACTCACAGCAGTCATCGCTGCCCTGACACTCGCAGGAGTTTCCGCGCTGGCCGAGCAGCGCCCCAATGTTGCCTTCATCGACGATCCCCTCACCGACCCCGCAGGCGACTGGGCGACGTGGGTCACCCCGCGCGTCGTGCTGCGCTAAGATCGACGCCGCGCGTTCAGCCCCACTCCATTTGATTCAACCATGAAATCCACCTTTCGGCACCTCTTCGCCCTGCCGCTCGCGCCGCTGGCCGCATCAGCATGATCTTGGAGTCAAAACACAGCCCAAATATCCCGGACCGGTTGCCATGGCGCTTGCAGGAACTCCGGGCAGCGATGGGTTTGAGGAACGTCCACCCTGGCTGGTGAGCGTGACATCAGCCGGGAATCCATCGGCAGGATCAAAGGAGGATTCATCCGGTTGAGCATGATGTAGGCGGCTATGGCCTCGTCTTAGGCGGCGAGGTGCGGGGCCACGGTGCCGTGGAAGAGCACGTCGCACTCAGCCATGTGCTCGCGGAACTAGCTCTCCATCACGCAGGAGTCTATGAGGGCTGAAATCATATCAAAAGCGCATGAATGAAAACTTCGAGGCCTTGATGTCTCCGAGAAGATCGTGACCATTCCCTCGCAGTTCGGCTACTGTCCAAACTTGATAAATCAGAAGCCAAAATGCGTCCTGATCTCTCGGCTCCAGACCTTTGAGGTTGTTGGCCCGTTTAGTAACTGCCTGAGCGAGTTTCTTCAACTTTCTCCGCTTCGCGTATTCGAGGAGCAAGACATCACAGATACAGTCGTCGATGGTCACCACTCGTTTGAGCAATGCTTCCGGTATTGGGAGGGTCAGATCGTGCTGTATGGCGTAAAATAGCGCATGTGCGATTGCGTCGGGATAAATTCGACGAATGCCGATCTGGAGAAGCTCTGTGGAAAAGGTGTTGATGTAAGACTCAATGCCCTCGTGCTTGTGCTTCGTGAAAACGTGCTTTCCGAGCAGTGGTGCGAGATAGGGATAGGAAAGAGCGAGATTCACGGCTTCGGCTACGAAGAGCCGTTTTGCGCGTTCATTGAGCCTCGCCGGAACCATTTTGATCGCGTAGTTGAGTGTGGCCGAAGTTCCGCCTCGTTGGGCGAGGTCGAGTGCGAGATCGAGAAAAGACCGGACGGCTGAAAAACGGACAGGACCGGGAGGAAACTGGAAATCGTTCAGTTCGCGCACCCAGTTTTCCACCTGCGGACGAGGGAGTGGCAGAATCTTGGTCTTCTTCTCGTTCAGGGAAAGTTCATATTCGCGTAGCGCCATGCCCAGATCGCGAATGAAATTCTCCGCCTGCTCGTGGGTGCGGGCATAGAATCGGTAGTCGTCGATGTGCCTCGTCAGTCTTGTGTGGCCGCGCTTCAGCAGAGCGGAATCCACGGAAGTCAGCACCAATTCGGCGATGATATTTGAAGCGTGTGGCCCAATCAGCAGCCCGTTGGTCTGACCATCCCGCAGCGCCTGAGTTGCTTTATCCAGAATGTTCCCTTCCAATGACAGGTCGCCACGAGCCTTCTTCGCTTTTCTCCGGCCGTGTAAAGCCCAGGGAATAGAATGGGTGTAAATGCTTGGGAAACAGGTCGAGATGTCCGCGTGAACGACATAGCAGGCACCTGTGGCGAAGTTAATCTCCTGCTCCTCTACTTCAAAGCGCTCCTGCCCTTTGTAGTTCATGACGAACACCCGGTCGGTTCCGGTGTCTCGGACAAAGATTCGGCTGATTGGCTGCGCAGGCTTCGCACAATGTTTCTTGATGCTTTCCCAGCATCGCCAGATTGCATTGCACTGGGCGAAGTAGCTCTGCGGGTGGGGTATTCCAAGTTGCCGTGGGATATTGGTGTCGCGAAGCGTCTGATAGCGGATGTATCCCCGCGTCTGCTTAGCGATGAGCTTCCCAAGCTTTTCGGAATCCTGTTCATAGGCGACCTTTTCCATCGCGGCAGGCAAGCTGGCGGCGAGCCCCTCGGATGTGAAGCAAGGCGGGACTTTCTCCGCAAAAAGACCGAAATCCACCAAACCTACAAACGCTGAATCGGCATCTAATCCAGCACCGGTAGTTTCCCGGCGGCTCATTTGGCGGTGCCCTCCACGATGGCGATTTCCTCCGGCGTCAGGCCGTAGAGGGCGTAAACCTGTTGGTCGATCTCGCGCTCCAAGGCGCTCGTGTCGGCGGCGGGGTTCGCATGCTTGGCGGCGATGATGCGCTCCACCGCAGCGATAAGGCTTGTTTCATATGGCGCGAAGGAACGGGGTATCGGGAATATCGCCAGTTCATTGATTTTGAATTGGGGGAAAATGCCGCGCTGCATTTTGCCGAACTTGTGAACGAACCAATAAGTCATGACCCGTGAGTTAAGGACCGCCAGCACCAACTGCGGTTTGATCGCAATTTTGATGATGTTCATCGAATTGCGGTCGTTGAGAAATGTCTCCGCCGTAAAACACGCATTTATACAATAAGGCGGCGGCGAGGGGATTTGGCGGACCAGAATCCGTGGCGTGGAAAACAATTTCCAATCGTTGCGCGGCTCGCGGAGGTGTCTTCCCCATTTGAGATACTCTTCACGCAGCCATCCAAGGGCGTAGCGTTTCACGTCAACGCCTTCGACATACTTGAACCATTCTTCGCTAACTTGTGTCTTCGAGTGATAGACGCGCGATTTAATCATCTCATCAGTTTGCGGAGGGATTCCGTCGCCGCGGCCGTAAGCACCCAAGCCGCATTTCACGCTAGCGATTTCCTTCAATGGGCGTGTTCCTTTCTCGATTTTGGTCATCAAGTCGCCAGTATCCCCAGACTTTAGAGCCTCAATGTTAATGATGGCATCAGGTTGCGACAGGAACTGCGACTTTGGCGCATCGACGATTAGTTCGGGTTCCGTCGTCCACTCAAAAAGGCGGACGCTTTCAGTTTTCGACTGGGGGGTTCCAGATTGAAAAAGCACGATAGCGGCGTCCACGTCGGCGCTTGCGAAGACACGGGCGTAAAAGTTGAGAATCGAAACCTTGGACTGCGCTAATACAAACTGCCGGAGCTTGCGGTTGGTATTGATGGTGAGCCAATTGTTGGGGGTGATGAAGCAGAGGACTCCCTCTTTGGTCAAAGCGCGGCTGCCAGCTTCAATGAAAATGGGGTAGAGATTCACTTGATACTCGGCCAGCGAGTAGTTCGCGTAGTAGTAGTCTTTGGCGGCCTGAGTAATGCCTTTGGCAGCACTGTCCCGTGCGAAGACATAGGGCGGGTTGCCAATCACGATGTCGAAGCCCTCCGCGAGCGAACGACCGAACATCCAGTGTGGGTCGAAGAAGTCGGCTGAGGATTGCGGATCGAAGGGATCCCATTCGGCGATGTGCTCGGACTTTTTCCGAGACATGAGGCTCTGGGCAAGGAGGTCTGCCATTTCCTTGCGAAGGGCTTTTACTTTGCCCTGAACGGCGAGCTTCTGGTCGCGGCGCTGGATGGAGAAGTGGCTGTGGTAGAGGGTTTCGATGTCCGCTTCGATTTTGTAAACGCGAGGATCGACCAGCTCCATTTGATCCATCTCGGGCAGGCCAATCAGCGTGTTCGCGGCGACGAACTTGGTTTCCAGATTGGGCAGCGGGCGGATGCCGTGGTTGTCCTTTTTGTTGCGGTTGGTCTTCTGGTCGCAGACGAGGGAGATGAAGAAACGGAGTTTGGTGATCTGGATGGCGATGGGCTGGATGTCCACGCCGTAGAGACAGTTTTCGATGAGGTAGAGCTTGCGGCCGTAGTCGTCGTTGTTGTCGGCGAAGTTGCTCGCGATCTCAGAGAGTTTCCTCCGTCGCTCTTCGGTGTCGGTGATTTCCTGAACCTTTGCGATTTGCAGTTTCTCCCATTCGACGTTCTCGGGATCGAGTTTGCTGAGAAGATAGACGAGCTTGTGGAGGACGCCCATGGGAAAGGCACCGGAGCCGCAGGCGGGGTCGAGGATTTTCAGGGCGTCGATGGTGGCGATGAGGGTGTGTCTGGCTTCTTCAGGCAAGCCTAGGTCCTCGAAACGTTTTTCATTGTAGGCGAAGAGGAGGTCGAGGCCAGCGCGCGCGTCGGGTTCCTTCATGCGGGCCTTTTCCACAAGGACGCGGGTGAGGTGGGCTTTGAGGGACTCGTCCACCATGTAGTCCACGATGGGGCGCGGGGTGTAGAAGGAGCCGGTCTGCTTGCGGGCGGTGGTCTTGGTTTCTTCGTTGTAGGAGGCGAGGAGGTTTTCGAAGACTTTGCCGAGCAGTTCGGGGTCGAGGGCGATTTCCTGATCGATGGGGGTGTTTTCGACAATGGTGAACTTGTAGCGGTTCAGGATGGTGATGAGGCCGGTGACGCGCTCGGCCTTGCGCTTGGTGTCGCCGTAAGCGGTGGAGAGGTCGGCGGTTTCTCCACTGTCGAAGAAGAGGCGGTCGGGAACGTGGGGACGCTTTTTGGCGTTGCGGGAGAAGCCGTCGAGGTAGCGCTTTTTCTCGGTGCCGTCCTCGGTGCGGTCGAGGCACTCGAAGAGGCCGCCATTGAGGAAGGGGATGTCGGCGAAGTGGGCTAGCGCGGCGTCGGACTCTTCGTGGAAGAGGGCTTCGTAGCGGTAGAGGTTGTTGACGTCGTAGGTGGCCTTGTTTTTTGGAAAGCCTTCGTCCTTGGCGAAGACGCGGTAGGGTT
The DNA here is from genome assembly GCF_046154365.1 of Prosthecobacter sp. Classification (GTDB taxonomy): domain Bacteria; phylum Verrucomicrobiota; class Verrucomicrobiia; order Verrucomicrobiales; family Verrucomicrobiaceae; genus Prosthecobacter. The sequence goes on along the minus strand of NZ_JBJXFV010000028.1, from coordinate 52,796 downwards.
TGCCGTTGCCGTCCTTGCCCATGCGCTGATTCAGCGTGGCGAAGAAGAGGTTTTGCAGGATGGCCTGATAGTAGGTGGAGCTGGTCTCGCTCTCGGGATCGAAGCCTTTGAGGAGTTTGGCGAGGTCGGCGGGATGGAAGAGCTTCTCGGGGATGAGGCCCTTTTCCTTGAGGAACCAGCAGAAGATGAGGCGGGTGAGCAGCCGGATGAGGCCGGTGGCGCGGCGTTTCTCTTCGTCGGGTTCGAGGTCGGCGGGGAACTCGACCTGCGGGAGGGCCCAGAAATACCAGTTGGCCAGCTCGCGGTAGAAGCGTTCGTTGAGCAGCTCGACGTTGAAGATTTGCTCCCACGCGGCGTGGAGGGTGTCGAAGTCGGTGATGGACTTCTTTTGTGGGTGGACGAGAGCGGGCAGCGCGAGCGAGGCTAGGATGTCGAGGTGGCCGCGGTGGGGCTGGGCGAAGGTGATGTCCCGGATGAGCGTGGCTTTTTCGAGGACGTCCTTGCTGTCGTCGAGTTTGTTCCGTCGCCGGTTGATGACGGCGATGGTGAGCCGCTCCCCGTGTTTGAAGATCACCATGACAGGCATGGGGAAGAGGCGGTTGATCTGCCGGGCGATGGCGGAGAATTTGCCACGGGCGTAGTCGGTGCCTTTCAACTCGATGGCGATGAAGATGTAAGACTTGAGCAGGCCGCGCTGGACGGAGTCGTCGGTGAAGAGGCTGGATTCGCGGCTGAGTTCCTGATCGGTAAGCTGGAAGAGGAGATCAGCGGATTTCCACTCAGGGACGAGGGCCTTGGCTTGGTCGAACGCGTGGCCAGTGGCGAAGTCGCCGAGGAAGTCCTGCGGCTTGGAGCCTGCGCCGACGAGGAACTTGTCGCTCTTGTAGCCGAGCTTCGCGAGAAGCTGGCGGGCGGCGTCCTTCAGCGGGAGGGTTTGAAAGTTGGCGAGGGCGGATTTCATGGTGCTTTGATGACGAGCCAGGTGACGAGTTCGAGGTCGGTCTTTTCGTGGACCTGTTCCTTGGCATTCGGAAGGACGAAGCCGCGACCGGATTGGAGCCCGGAGGCGGCGCGTTTGCGGAAAGTGACAGCGAGGGAGTCCACAGCTTTTTGCAGGAGGGTGTCGTAAGCCTTCATGTCACTGCCGTGATTGGTCTCTTGATCGAAGAGATTGCAGAGCTGGCCGTGGGCTTCCGCTTTGCCGGAGCAAAGGATGCGGTAGATGTCGAGAATCTGCTTCGGGTGGGCGAAACTGAACCGGACATTGCCGTCGTCGAGGACGTAAACGAGGAAGTAGGGATGGAGGGGGTTGATGGACTGCGGAGCAGGCATTCCTGTCTGCTTGCCGGAATCACTGACAGGAATGTCTGTGCCACCTTGACGAAAACAGAAGATGACGCCGGGGCCGATGACCTTGTAATCGGGGTGCGGGGGGACGCAGGTGTAGAGGCCGAAGGGGGCGTCTTCGAGGGCGGCTTTGTTGGCCTCGATGTATTTCAGGAGTTCGAGGCGAAAGTCGTCGAGGGTGAACTCGGTGAGGGAGACGCTGCCTTCGTTGAGTTCATCCATATCGAGCACTTCTTGCTGGAGTCGCTTGAGCTGGCGGTCGCGATAAGTGAGGTCGCCTTCGACAAGTTCTGCGAGCGATTCATCGCCGAGAATGCCGTCATTAGCAGCGGCGGTGATGTCCACCAAGGCCATGCGCGCTTCGACGCGGTGCTTGAGGTTGATGTATTTGTTGAGGTCGGGCGTGGGCCAGAAGTTGATGAGGCGGACTTCGGTGTTGGGGCTTTTCAAACGATCAACGCGCCCGAAACGCTGGATGATGCGGACGGGGTTCCAATGGATGTCGTAGTTGATTACGGTGTCGCAATCCTGGAGGTTCTGGCCTTCGGAGATGCAATCGGTGGCGATGAGTAGCTCGATTTGCTCGGTCTGCGGCATGTTGGGGATGCGGGCGCGGTTCTTTGCTTCCGGCGAAAAGTTGGTGAGGATTTGATTGAATTCCGCACTGCCGAGGGAGGCTTGGTTGGGGCCGCTGCCGGTGACGAGGGCGAGGTGGATTTTGAGTTCGTCGCGCACCCAGTTTTGCAAGGCATCGTGCAGGTAGGTGGCGGTATCGGAGAAGGCGGTAAAGACGATGAGCTTGCGATTGGGCAGGCCATCTTTGCGGCTGCTGGGCTGGCTGACTTTTTCGCGGATCAATTGTTTCAGCTTTGCCAGCTTGCCATCGCGTTGGACGCCGATGTCTTTGGCGGCGAGATAGATGGCATGGAGTTGTTTGCGGTCTTCATGCAGCGCGGCGATCCATTTATCCAAGTCGATATGGGCGAGTTTGAAGGTGAGCTTTTTGCCCACTTCGAGGGCGTCGCGCATGTCTTCATCTTCGAGGTCTTCGGGGGCGATGGAGGCGAGGTCGATGTCGGGATTGTCGCCTTGGAATTGGCGGAATTTTTCGAGGCGTTCCTCCAGTGATTTGATTTTTTCGAGGGTGCGCTGGAGCGTGAGGGTGAAGGAATGGACTGAGCTTTCGAGGCGCTTGAGGAAACCGACCTTCATCATGCCGATGAGGAAGCCTTCCCGTTGCAACTGGTTAAAATTGCCCACCTTGCGCTCGTATTCAGCGCGGTGCTCGGGCTTGAGAAACTGCGATGGCGTGTAGAGCGAGAGCTTGTAGGCGCTGATCTCTGTGTTCAGTTTGTCATAGGACATGAAGAGGTTCTCCGTGTCCAATTCGGGGTAAATGGAGATGGGCTTGGCGCGTTTTGGAAAGCCGCCCATGGCGGCAAGACTGGACTTGTAATAGCGCTCGATGTGGCGGCGCGACCGCGAGATGGTGAGCGCATCGAGGAGCTTGAAGAAGTCGGCCCCGAGGTCTTCGAGCAGCTTGGCGACGGTGCGCTCGTCGGGCTTTTTTTTGGCCCAGCTCGCAAAGTGGGTTTGGGCTTGGCGCAGGGTTTCCTTCAAGCTCGCGATGCCGAGGCTGTGCTGGAAGGTGGCATTGGCGGCCTCGTTCTGCACGACATCGCCGCCCGCGATGATGGAGATTTGGTTGCGAATGTCGGAGAGGGTGTTGTTGACGGGCGTGGCGGAAAGCAGCAGCACCTTGGTGCGCACGCCGGACTGGATGATGTCCTGCATGAGGCGTTCGTAGCGGCTGAGGCGGACGACTTCACCGCTATCATCTCGCTTGCCCTTGGTGTTGTTGCGAAAGTTGTGGGACTCATCAATGACGACGAGATCGTAAGCGCCCCAATTGAAGTTCTGGAGGTTGATGCCATTGGCGTCTCCCCTGTCTCGACTGAGGTCGCTGTGGTGCAGCAATGAATAGGCGAAACGATCCTCTGGAAATGGGTTGAGAGTGTTGTTGGCGTGAGCCTGATAAACGGCCCAATTCTCGCGCAATTTTTTCGGGCACAGGACAAGGACGCGCTCGTTGCGAGTTTCAAAAAACTTGATGACGGCGAGGGCCTCGTAAGTCTTCCCCAAGCCCACGCTGTCGGCGAGAATGCAGCCGTTGTGGGCGAGGATTTTGTTGATGACGCCTTTGGCTCCATCCTTTTGAAAATCAAAGAGGGTCTTCCAAACTTGGCTTTCGAAGAGGCTGGTCTTGCCCAATTCGTCATCGGTTTTTCCCAGCTCGCCGAGGAACTTTTCGAAGATGTGGAAGAGCGTCTTGTAATAGATGAACTCGGGGCTGTGGTTCTCGTAGAGTTGCTTGAGGTAGGCGAGAACGTCCTGCTTCACGTCCTTCACGAGTTCGTTGTTGCCCCAAAGCTCGTCGAACCATTGCTTGAGTTCCTGACGGTCGCGGTTGCCGTCCACGATGAGGTTCAGCTCGATGTTGTTGCCCGCGCTGCCAAGACCAAGGCCGCGCACGGTGAAGTTGGAACTGCCAAGGATGGCGTCCTCCACGCCAGCGGTGGCGACGTGATACATCTTCCCGTGGAGAAGATTGGACTGCTTGATGGTCTTGATGTCCACCTTGCGGTCGATCCAATCCGCACACTCCCTGGCAACGCGTTTTTGCTGGAGCTTGTTTGAGAGTTCCAACCCGGCGGCATCAATGAGGAACGCTTTTTTCTCGGTCTTGCTCGGGTCGAGCCGGTTCACGAATGACGGCTCACCGAAGAGGAAGTCGAGGTGTTCAATGCGTTCGAGTTCCTCCTTGAGCGCGTCGAAGGCGTAAATGGTGAAGTAGGCCGAGACGATCGAGAGGTTCGAGCCGCTCTGCGTTTTCGCCCGTAGGAAGTCGGCGACCGTTCCCCGTGTGTGGTTGTCGCGCAGGCCGGAGTTGTTGGTTGGCGTGGGCATTTAGTTGAGGGGGGCGATGTAAGTGCCGATGAAGCCGCATTCCCGGACCACCAAAGCGGGAGCGTCGGAGGGCATGGCGTAGGTGATCTGGGACGGAGGCATCCCGCAACGTGAAGCACTTCTGAGCCGCTGTCACAATTTTTACCTTCGTAAGTGCGCATCCCCCGAAAAAAACCATTGCCAAAAACGGGGGTGATCATGCAAAATCCAGCCCCATGCCGCAATCATTGTCATACGACTCTGGGTTGGCGTGGGATGACCTCACGCCGGGGATCGCATGGGATGGTTTCGTCACAACACCTCAACCGAAACGACCTATGGCCTCAGACAACCGCATCTCATTGGAAATCACGGCAGCCCAAAAAGCTGCCATCGTCAGCGCCGTCGGCGCGCTGAAGACTGCCCTCGAAGGCATCACCATCAACCTGACGGTGGATGAAAAACAAAGCCTGCCCCGCATCTCGGATGGCACTCTGGCCTTTGATGAAAAGTGCGCGGCCTACATGGCCTCCCGCGCTGATCTGGTGCCGAGCTTCCTCGATGTGGCTGAGATGGCGAAGGACCGCAAGCTGGTGGCGGACCTGCTGCCCTGCCTGCGTGAGATCGCCCCGATCTGCGAAGGCCTGGAAGACACCATCATGCTGGCGAACTCCGACAACTATGTCGGCGACCTAGCCTTTTACCAAAACGTGCGCCAAGCGGCCAAGCGCGGCGTCTCTGGCGCGGACACGATCTACAACGACCTCAAAACCCGTTTCCCAGGCCGCCCGAAGAAGGACACGCCAACCCCACCGACCCCCTAAACTGAGCCAAAAGTGCCATTTTCCATAAAAAAGGGCGCTTTCTGGACGAAAAAACACTCTCGGGCATGGAAAAAGGTCGGTTTGACCCATTAAAAGGTCCCTCGGACTGACCTTTTTCCTCCCCGGAGATACTTTGAAAGTATCCGCAACCCACCTTTTAGACGGTCCAACCCCCTAAAAGGTGCCTCTGAGGGACAAAAAGGTCCGGCTGACCCACTAAAAGGTGCCTGAGAGGGAGATTCAAAGTGCGGCTGACCCAGTTAAAAGTCCCTCTGACCGTCTAAAAATACCCTCCGACCGTGTAAAAGGTGCCTCTGACCGAGATTCACGAACCTGTCACCGAGCAAGCCGAGCCTCCGACCGAGCTTTTTCCACCTCTCAAGGAGAACCAAGAACCCCGACCAAGGAACTAGGAACCCAGAACCCAACCTGCCATGCCCTTCGACCCCTCACTCCCACTGCCGAACTCGCCGCTGGAATCCCAAGTGATCCGCGACCAGCTCCAGGCGCTCTTTGTGCTCATCAACAACATCGTGACCGTGACCGCTGCGCAGGTGGACAGCACGAACACGCTGCCCCAGGGCAGCCCGGCGAACGTGAATGTGAGCGTGAGCGGTGGCACCCTGCATTTCAGCTTCGACATCCCGCAGGGGCAGGAAGGACTCGTCGGCCCCGCAGGTCCACCCTTTGCACAAGCGGTGGTGGATAGCGTGAACACCGTGGAGCCGGGCACACCTTCCGCCGTGAATGTGGGCTTCGATGGAACGAACGTGCGCTTCACCTTCGACATCCCGCGTGGCAACGACGGCAACCAAGGGCCGCAAGGCAATGACGGCGGGCAGGGCCCACCCGGCAATGACGGTGCGCAAGGCCCACCCTTTGCCCAAGCCGTGGTGGATGGCGTGACCACGCTCGATCCCGGCCAGCAAGCCACGGTGCAGACCAGCTTCGACGGCAGCAACGTGCGCTTCACCTTCGGCATCCCACGCGGCAATGATGGCACCAACGGCAGCGACGGCTCCCAAGGCCCACCCTTTGCCCAAGCCGTGGTGGACAGCGTCACCACGCTCGATCCCGGCCAGCAAGCCACGGTGCAGACCAGCTTCGACGGCAGCAACGTGCGCTTCACCTTCGGCATCCCACGCGGCAGTGATGGCAGCAACGGCAGCGATGGCTCCCAAGGCCCACCCGGCGAGATCAGCCAAGCTCAACTCGATAGCGCCATCAGCGGAACCAGTGCGAACACGAACGGCGTGAGCACGCTGGACACTGGCTTTGCCGATCCCGACATGGAGGCGCTGCGGCAGAAGGTGAATGAGATGATTCTGAACGGGCGGAGGTAGATTCTGAGAATCTTAGGCGTAAAGAATCGTCACTCACGACGATTGCTGCCTTCCATGCTGAAACACTCCCTGCTCACTACTCTGCTCCTCACGCCGCTGGCTGCTTTACACGGCCAAGAGCCTTCCTCATTGCCACCACGCGAGCGGCCAGATTTGAAGTTTAGCTTCGATGCGCCTGCTGGCCCGCAGTTCACCGACGCGGAGAAGCAAGCCCAGCATGGGCGCGGCAAAGAAGTGATGCCGATGGTGCGGAAGGCTTTCGAGGCGGGCGCGGAGTCGGTGACGATTCCGCCGGGGGATTATCGCTTTGGCAAGGGAACGTGGGACAAGGACGGGCCGGTGTATGCGCTGGATTTTCGCGACCTTAAGCGAGAGGCGGCGAAGCCGTTCCGCATTCTAGCACAGGGCGTCACGTTTTGGTTCGAGCTGCCGCCGGATCAGGCCCCGAGCGCGCATTTCGTGCTGGGGTTTGTGAATTGCAGTAACCTTTCGCTGGAGGGAGCCACGCTGGATCGTGATCCGCGGGGTTGTATGGAGGGCCGGATCACGCAGCTCGATGAAGCAGGGAATCGCATCGAGATCGAGGCGACGAAGGGCACGCTGATCCTCACGAGCTTCAACGGCAAACTGGAGGAGCGACTCGTGCCCTTCAATGCGGACGGCACCTTCTGCTCGGCGTTGTATGCCTTGCAGCTTCGTGGACCGGCGCGGCTGGCTTTTCGAAGCGTGGAACCCGGCACGCAGCCGGGGCGTTACTGGGTTCATCTGACGGAGAAATCGGAACTGCTGAGCATGAATCGCGACCCCGCGTGGATTCGCGCGTATGGCGATGCGGGCACGCTGCAAGTCGGTGACGGCCTGTGCCTGCTGCACACGACGACGATTGCCATCGGCGTGATCCAGTGCACCGGCATGAAGTTCATCGGCGTGCGCAACTACATCACGAAAGGCGGCCTGGTCGAAGCCCATGGCGGAGGCGGCCACCTTTGGAAGAACTGCTACTTTGGCCCAAGGCCGGGCACCTGTCACTGGCAGGGCTCCGATGGCTTCCTCAGCGGCTGCATGGAGCGCGGCAGCACGCTCGATGGCTGCACGATGCTGCACACCACCGATGACCTGATCAATTTCAACGGCCTGTGGGGTTACGTCGAGAAGGTCTCGGGTCGGAACATCACGCTGCATCCCGATTCGCACATGCCCGCGCAGCCGGGCGATACGCTAAACTTCTTAGACAAGCAAACCGGCGCACCACTCGGCACCGCGAAGGTCGAGTCCGCGAATAAACTGTCGATCACGCTGGATCGCGACGCGGCCCCGTTGGCGAATGCCGTGGCGGAGAATCCACGCTGGCAGAACGACGGCTGGGAAATCCGAAATTGCGACTTCCGCGACAGCTACCAGCGCTTGCTCATCCAGGGCGGCAATGGCGGCACCTTGCGCGGCTGCCGATTCACCCGCATCGGCTCGGGCATCTGCCTCGACAGCAACTTCTTCACCCACAACGAAGGTGGTATCTGCCGTCGCATCCGCATTGAGAACAATGTTTTCGAAGACATGGCCATTCATCCCGATGGCGTGACCTTGTATGCTGGTTTTCAATCGCTCAACCATGCGGCCAGCACGCCGCTGCTGAGCGACCTCACGGTGCGTGGCAACCGCTTCATCAACTCTGGCCGACGCGCCATCGAGTTCAGCCTCGTGTCCGGCGGAGCAATCTCCGGCAACACCTTCGTCAACTCCGGCCAGCCTCGCATTCTCTCTGGCAAGGGATCGACTCAGGATGATCAACAGGCAGTGCAACTCAAACAGTGCACAGACATCACTGTGAAGGACAATCGGCCATGAGGGGACTTATGGCCCTGCACCTGGGCGGGGCCAAACCGCGGACAGCAGCTACAACCAGAGTCAGATACAGGACCTCATCAACAAGGTGGATGAGCTGATCAATGCGCTGAGGCGGTAAGAAGTGACAGATTTTCGCGAGTCGCGTCAACACGCTGGACACTGGCTTTGCCGATCCCGACATGGAGGCCCTGCGCCAGAAGATGAATGAGATGATCCTGAACGGGCGGCGGTAGTTTCCGAACCTCGGGTGGCATGGCAGGATGATGACAACTTTTGGCAGACCTAGGCCATGTATTCCCGAATGGTGGGGCGTTCTACTTTCACCATGAAATGCCGCCGTTTGTTCTGCCTCCTCTCTTTGCTGCTCGCGCCGCTCGGCGTTCAGACTTCATCACTCGCTGCCGAGCAGCGCCCCAACGTCATCTTCATCGTCGTTGACGATCTCGGTTACGGCGAACTCGGCTGCTACGGCGGGAAAGACATCCCGACACCGCAGATCGATGCACTCGCGGCGAGTGGGGCGCGATTCACGAGCGGCTATGTCACCGCACCGTTTTGCGCGGCCTCGCGTGCGGCGTTGCTGACGGGGCGTTTCCAGACGCGCTTCGGTTTTGAGTTCAATCCCATCGGCGCGAAGAACGCTGCGCCAGGCATTGGCTTGCCAGTCGCGGAGAAAACCATCGCAGATCGTCTGCGTGACTCGGGCTATGCGACGGGATTGGTGGGCAAGTGGCATCTCGGAGGCACGGCCGAGTTTCATCCGCAGCGGCGTGGCTTTGATGAATTCTTCGGCTTTTTGCACGAGGGTCATTTCTACGTGCCTCCGCCGTGGCAGGGCGTCACGACCTGGCTGCGCCGAAAGACACTGCCCGATAACGGAAAGGGCCGCTGGACGTCACCCGATGGCCGCATGGTATGGAGCACGCATCTCGGCTCAAACGAACCCGAATACGACACCGACAACCCGCTGTTGCGCAGCAGCCAGCCGACCGATGAGAAGGCGAACCTCACCGACGCCTTCACGCGCGAAGCCTGCGATTTCATCGGCCGGCATCGCGCGCAGCCGTTCTTCCTCTACCTCGCCTACAATGCCGTCCACAGCCCCATGCAGGGCGCGGACGACTACATGAAGAAGTTCGCACACATCGGGGACATCCATCGTCGCATCTTCGCCGCGATGCTCGCCCATCTCGATGACAGCGTGGGCAAGGTGCTCGCTCAACTCCGTGACAGCGGCATCGAAGAGAACACGCTCATCGTTTTCCTGAGCGACAACGGCGGCCCCACCAAAGAACTCACCTCAAGCAATGCTCCGTTGCGCGGTGGCAAAGGCGAACTCTGGGATGGCGGCATTCGCGTGCCCTTCATTGCGTCGTGGAAGAATCACATCAACACCGGTCAGGTGGTGGATGCACCTGTGGCTTCCATCGACGCCACCGCGACCGCGCTGAAAGTGGCTGGTGCTTTAGCTCCAGAGCATTCGACTCAAGCCGAAGCCACGTTGGACGGCATCAACCTCATGCCCCTGCTCACGGGCAAGACCACGCAACTGCCCGAGCGTCCACTGTTTTGGCGCGTTGGCAAAAAGAACGCCCTGCGTCTTGGCGACTGGAAACTCATTCGCGATGGCAAGCAGTGGCAACTCTACGATCTCACGCAAGACATCAGCGAGACCCGGAATCTCGCCACCCAGGAACCCGCCCGCGTGCAGCAAATGTCAGCGCTATGGGATAAGTGGAACGCCGAACAAATCGACCCCCTGTGGAAATAAGGAGCCCTATTCAATGAAGCTCACACTCAAAATCCTCACCACCCTGCTGCTCGCGCCGCTGGCATACTCGATTGCTGAATGCGACACAACTGTTGCCGAGTGATCTCGCGCCCACATGCGTTTATCTTTCTGTTACCCCCCCCCAACCACAATGCTCCAACACTTCTTCTCTCTACTCGTCCTCGCCTCCATCGCAGGCGCTGCTGAACGCAAACTCGAAATCAACGATGGCGACCGGGTGTTGCTCATTGGCGACGTGCTCGTCGAGCGCGAGAACAACTACGGCTACATCGAATCAAAGATGCGGCGGGAGTTTGCGGGTAAGAGTTTTGCGGTGCGAAATCTTGGTTATAGCGGTGACAGTCCGCTGGGGGCTTCACGAGCGAGTTTTGATCCGGTGGAAAAGGGTCTGGATGCACTGAAGGAGCAGCTCGCGGTGGTGAAGCCGACGGTGGCGATCCTGGGCTACGGCATGGCGGCGAGCCTCGATGAACTGACGTATCGGAAGAATGATCCGGTGCTGAATCCCGACCCGGTGCGCTATGGCGTGGAGCACAGCCCGGCGAAGTTTCGGCGCGAAGTGCTCGCTCTGATGGATCTGATCACGGCGGCGAGCCCGGATGGCAAGGTGCGCTTTGTTTTCGTGGGGCCGATCAAGCACGAGGATCTGCGCGCGACACGGCCCGGGCTGCCGGATCCAGCGGAGCACAATGCGCTGCTGGCAGAGTATGAGAAGGTGATGGAGCAGCTCGCGGCGGAGAAGAGTTCGCCCTTTGTGCGGGGCGAGTGGCAGAAGTCGGCGGGCGTTGATCTGGCGCAGGGCACGGACAATGGCATCCACCTTACGCCGCGCGGATTCCGCGCACTGTCGGAGAGTTTTGCGGCACAGCTCGGCTGGAAGACGGATGCGGCGAAGTGGGACGGCGAGACGACGGAGCAGCGCACGCTGCGTGAGGCGATCCTGCGGAAGAACTCGCTATTTTTCCACCGCAGCCGGCCGGCGAACTACACCTACATCTTCGGCTTTCGGAAACACGAGCAGGGGCGCAATGCGGTGGAGATCCCGAAGTTCGACCCGCTCGTGGAAAAGGCCGAGGCGAATGTGATCGGCATCGCGGCCGGCAAGCCGAGCACGCTGCCACCCGAGCCGCCGAGCGAGACGAAGCTCACCGCGCTGCCCTCTTTGCCCCGGCCTGAGTTCACCTTGGACAGCGGCCTTAAGATGACGCTCTTCGCCGAGAATCCGCTGCTCGAAAAACCCGTCGGCATGAACTGGGACACGTCGGGCCGCCTGTGGGTCGCGACGTCGAACACCTATCCGCAGGTGAACCCCGACGACCTCGGCGCGCAGATGGAGGGCAACAGCGCGAAGTTCGGCCCCTCGACTGGCAATGACCGCATCATCCTTCTCGAAGACACGAACCGTGATGGCGTGGCCGATGTCTCGCGCATCGTCGCGGACAGGCTGCTCATCCCCTGCGGTGTCGCCCCGGACAATCACGGCGGCTGCTTCGTCGGCGCGAGCACGGAACTGCTCCAACTCAGCAACCCCGGCGCGGATGGCCTGCTCGGCGAGCGCCGCATCGTGCTCAGTGGTTTCGGCACGGAAGACACGCATCACATCATCCACGGGCTGCATTGGGGCATCGATGGCCGGCTGTATTTCCAGCAGACGATCTACATCCACTCGCACATCGAGACGCCGTGGGGACTCGTGCGCGCGAACAGCGGTGTGGCCTTCGCGTATGACCCGAACACCGAGCGGCTCGAAGTCCACTCGAAGGGTCTCGTGAACTGCTGGGGTCAGCAGGAGGACCTCAAGGGCCAGACCTTCCTCACCTCCGGCGCGGATGGAAATGGCATCACCTGGAGCTTCCCCGGCGCGGTGCTGCCGCCGAGCGAAGGCGCGCGCCGCACGATCACGAGCATCAGCCCCGGCTCGTATCCGAAGTTCGCCGGACTCGAACTCGTGAACAGCCCGCTCTTCGGCCCGGAGTGGCAGGGCAATGCAATCACCAACGACTTCCGCGCGCATCGCATCGTGCGCTTCAGCTTCACCGATTTCACGCAGTCCGAGCGCAAAGACGGCTCCGACGTGAAGTCTGGCTACGTCACACAGACGCAGGCCGACGTCGTACGCACGAGTGACGCGGCCTTCCGCCCAATCGCGCTGAAAATGGGACCTGACGGCGGCCTGTATGTCGCCGACTGGACGAATCCGATCATCAATCACGGCGAGGTGGATTTCCGCGATCCGCGTCGCGACAAGCAGCACGGTCGCATCTGGCGAATCGCGCCGCAGGACAGCAAGCCCATCGCGTGGGAGCCGGTTGCGGGCAAGCCGGTTGATGTCTTGCTTGCAAAACTGCTCTCGCCGAGCCGCTGGGAGTTCGAGCAGGCGCGCCGCGAACTTGCGAAGGCGCCGGTCGCCGAATTGCAGAAGGCGCTCGCGGGATGGGTGAGGGATGAAGTCACTCGCCGCCACGCCGCGTGGCTGCTGAGTGGCCGCAGCGCGGATGTCTCTCATCTCGTCGCCATGCTGAAGGCCAGCCCTTGGGACGACACGAGCGTGCAGGTCGCGCTGCGCGAGATCGGCAAGGCATATGGCAATCGCGGCATCACCGACATCAGCACCATCGCGCCGTGGGTCGAGGCTGGCCGCAATCCTCGCACGCGCCTGGAGGCCTACCGCGCGCTCGGTCGCATCAGCACATTTGAGAGCGCCGATACGGTCCTGAGCAACATGCCCGCCGATGCGAGCGACAGCTTCCTCGACTTCGCCGCATGGACCACGGTGAACGAACTCGCGCGCCCGTGGCTGGAGGAACTTGCCGCGCATCCGGGAAAAATCGCGGGCCGCGAAAACCAACTCACAACGCTTGCAAACATAGCCGATCCCGTAATCGCCGCCCCATACATGCAGCGCCTCTTTGTGGGGCGCACCATCGACGCCGCAGGCAGCGGCCCGTGGATCGAACTCATCGGCAAATCCGGCGGCCAGGCCGAGGTGGATTCGCTCTTCAAAGTCTTCGTCGCCGAGGGTGGGCTGCAACCCGCAGCGCGCCTCCGCGCCGCGAAGGCTCTCGGCGATGCCGCGAAAATGCGGCGCATCCGTCCGCAGGGCGACCTCGGCGCGATTGCGCCAATTTTGAAGACGAGCGACCGGCCGCTACTCCTCGCCGGCATCCGCCTCGCGGGCGAATGGCAGCAGGGCAAACTCGTGCCGGAACTCGCAGCATTTGCTGGCAATGAGAAGGACGGCGCGCTGCGCTTTGAGGCGCTCACCGCGCTGCGCAACATCGGTGGTGGCGCGACGCTGGAAGCGCTGAAGAAACTCGTCGCCGAAGATCGCCCGGTCGAGGTTCGCCGCGCGGCGCTCATCCCCCTCGCCGTGCATGGACGCGACGCCGCACTCGCCGCGTTGCCTTCCATCCTGAAGCAAACTCCGTCGCAGCCGGAAGCGCGCGCGCTTTGGCAGCAGTTGTTCCAGCTAGCGCCGTTCGCCGCCCACTTTGCGAAACAGATGCCGAAAGATCTCCCCGCATCGGCGTACTCCGATGCGCTGCAAGTCGCCCGCGGCATGGGACGCAGCGGCACCGCACTCGTCACCGCGCTCTCGCCGCTGGCCGGTGCAAAGCCAGCGCAGCGCGACTTCGCCGCAGAGATTGCGGACTTTGTGAGATCCGTCCCTGAAGGCGGCAACAGCGCCGATGGCGAAGTCGTCTATCGCCGCGCAGGTTGTGTCGCGTGCCACGCCATCGGCGGCATCGGTGGGAATTTTGGCCCCGACTTTTCCAGCATCGGTGCGAGCGCGCCGCTCGACTACATCATCGAGAGCACCGTCAACCCCGCCGCGAAAGTGAAGGAAGGCTACCACGGTTTCGCATTAACGATGAAGGACGGCAGCGTGATGAACGGCATCCCGGTGCGCGAGACCGCCACCGAGGCCATCATCCGCCCCGGCCCAGGCGTCGAGATGCCGCTCGTGAAGGCCAACATCGTGAAGAAGGAAATCATCGGCAGCCTGATGCCTGCCGGCCTCGTGGACGCATTGAGCCCCGGCGAGAAGCGCAACCTGTACGCCTTCCTGAGCCAGATCGGCCGCCCCGGCCCGTTCGATGCGAGCAAGCTGAACGTTGCACGCAGTTGGAGCTTCCATGTCAACGCCCCCGGCGAGCCGCCGGCGCAGGAAGCTGCCGTCATTGCCATGACGCTCGTTAGCGGCGACCTGCGCGCCGAGGACCGTCCCGACAAACCATTCGCCACCGCGAGCTTCACCGCCGCCAAGTCCACCACGCAGCCCCTCATCCTCACCGGCATCGAAACCGCCTGGCTCGACGGCAAGCCGCTCGAACTCAAGGACGGCCGCTGCACCACATCCATCCCCGCTGGTGACCACCAACTCACCGTGCGCCCGGATCCCAAGGCGCCGCTCATGAAGGCGCAATGCGATGACGTTTCGTTTGTTTCCGGCACGAAGTGACAACGCACGGCCCCTCATCACTCCCGCGCCCCTGAATCTGAGCAAACGAATCACAGTCGGAAACCGATGAATCGAATCGCGCCAACCTCGACTACATCCTCGCACAGATCCTCAACCCCAGCGAGGTCATGCAGGAGAGCTATCAACTCGTCATCGTCACCACTCGCGATGGCCGCACCCTCTCCGGCATGGTCGCCGCCGAAGACAACCAACAGCTCACTCTCCGCCTTGTGGGCCAAGACAGCATCGTTACCCAATCCGAGATCCTCTCTCGCGAGAAATCCCCCATCTTCATGATGCCTGAAGGCTTGCTCAAAACCCTCAAAGACGACGAAGTCCGCGACCTCATCGCCTACCTCCGCACCACCGCGCAGGTGTCCTTGCCGAAACACTGAATCCCCCAAGGCCGAAGAGGCACTCGACGTGATCCCCGACATCTCATTCGATGCCGCTGATCACCGAAACGAGGTCAGGTGAAAAATCCAACAAACGACCCTCATTGCGGCGTGAACGGTGAGGATCGCAGTCACGCTCGCCTTCGATCATCCGCTGTGTTGCAATGCGGCACTAGCAGCAGCGTTGGAAGATATGCCGCATCCAATAGCCCCTACGAGATCGCCATCAATCCCGCCGGCACCGTGTTGGAAAGCGACCACGGCAAGGACGGCAAAGGCGTGAAGTGGACCTCCGGCGCACAGTTCGCCGTGCATCGCGGCGACAAGGAATGGAGCATCGAAATGCGCCTCCCCATCACCGGCGAAGGCTCCCGCATGATCGACCCGCTCAAAGGCAGCGACGGCGCCATGCCGAAGGATTTGTTCCCCTGGCACTTCAACGTCTGCCGCCAACGCGTGCGTCGCACGAGCATCGAACGCACCGCGTATTCACCCACGGGAAAGGACGACTTCTATGTGCCGGAGAAGTTCGCGAAGCTTTGGGGGAAGTAGTGGGAGCAGGTCATCGCGCACGATTCACCTTTAGGCTTTCAATCCTCTGCAGCGTCGCGCTGCTGCATTGTGCGGAGATGTTTAATTGGCCTTCTGCGGAGGGAGAATGCCTTCGAGCTTTGAATCGAAAGGGTTGGGCGAGGGGATGGCCAGGTCGCGTTTGAGGAATTGGAAGAACTCAATCATGCGGTCGAATTTGGCTTTGAGGATCTTGTCGGTTTGCAACTTGGCCAGGAACGGCTGGTCGCCACGCCCTTCATCGGCGACCCGCGCCGTCATCATGCGACCGAAGAGCGTGGCTCGGTCGTCGGTGGCGATGTTCATGCCGTAGGGTTCGGCAAAGCCCTGCCACTTCGTGTTGTCCTTGTAGAACGTCGTTTGGTTGGGAGCATTCGGGCTACCAGGCGCGTTGCCAGTCAGTGCATTGATCCGGCCTATCTTATAGGCGAATCCCTTTTCGTTGAGGCTGTCCCAGTTCGCTCCGAAGATGGGGCCTCCTTCCTTCGAGAACTCTTTGTCGATCAGGTGCAGCACTTCGTGATGAATGGTGCGCCGGTAGAAATCCCGCGATGTCACTTTCGCCGGATCAAAGGTGCGGAGGCCATAGGCGAACGACACCTGCGGCAACCAGCTCATCCCTTGCCCGGCCACGCCGGAGCCGCGAAAGGTGAAGTCATTGAGGATGTAGAGATTCTTCACCTGGAGCCGCTTCGTGATCTGCTCGGGATAAATCTCCAACTCCTCGCGGACCATGCGAATGAACTCCTTGAACTCATGCAGCTTCTTGTCGGTGAAATAGGAGTATTCCAGCCGCACTTTCGCCGGCATGGGCGGGACGGGCGAGCCGGGTTCCCAGAGCACCTTGAAGCCCCATTGTTTCTCCAGCATGCGGATGTCGTCTTGAATCTCGGCGTCGGCCTTGATCTGGTCCGCGCTGTGCGGGTCGATGGGATCGTTCAGGCAAATGGTCCGCTGATGCTCGGGAATGATCGCGAGAGTTTTCCAAAAGGCATCGTCAAACCGCGGCTCGAGCGTGCGCAGATAGGACTGCACGATTTCGATGCGCTGCTTCAGCTTGGCGTCCGTCTTTGCGAGCGTGGTCAGTTCGCCAAACTCGAACGGCTCCCACAGCATCTTGTAAAGCCCCTCCCTCCCGTTGCTCGCCTTGGTGAGCCTCTTGTCGCTCTCCGTCTCGCGGGTCGCGTCATCCGACTCCAGCGTCTTCCAATGCGCCGGCGCGAGGGGCGAATCGGGCGACTTCACGTCCGCGAGCAGGTAGGAGAAGAGCGTGTAATGGAGGTAGCCCCGGCCGAGGACCTCGATCGTCGGAGTCATGGTGCCCGGCACCGTCACGAGGATCGAATCGCCCGCCCGCTCCGCGATGAACGTCGGCGAGTAAGCCGGCGTGGTGCTTTTCGCTGCCTTGGCCGCCTTGGAAACATAGGCATTCGCGAGCACGAGATTCTTCGCGCCATGCTTCTTCACAAATCCCGCCGGGTATCGCTTCAACTCCGCCTCCACCCAAGCGAGCACCGAGAGCGCGTTCGCCAAGTGTTCCGCCTTCAAGGTGGTCACGTCATAGTTCTTGGCCGTCACCGCCTCGTCGGCCCGCGCCAGCGTGATGGTGACTCCGAAGTCCGTTTGGAACCGTTGCCCCACCGCACTGAATTCCGGATTCTGCTCGATGGGAGCACCCTCAGACGCTTGTCCGCCCTTCTCTGCGGTCTTCGGGATTTCGGGCGTCTGCGCAAATGCCGAAGCCGCGAGCGTCAGCGCAGTGACGAGTGCGAGGGGGGTCTTGAAGCGGTGCATGCGAAGTCGAACGTAACCGGGTCGTCGCGCCATGCGACGGCATTCTCGGGCAACTTCGCGCATCCCAGCGGCGGAAACGCGCTGCTGCCATCGCCAATCGCAGAACATTAGATGGGATTGGCCGCGCCACACTCGAACTCGCCGCTGCATTCCATCACCGGGCTACTGCCGAGCGGATGAGAAGCCTGCAGGGGTTTTCTAGTCGGTCAGTTTTCCTGAAACGCACCGCTTGCGACGATGTCGCCGATCATTTCCCGGAGACCGCAGCCGGGGGCGCGCATGTCTTTGGCAATGGCGTGCACATCGGCGCGGTCGGTGATGCTCGGTTCGCCGGCGACGACGGGGTGTGGCGTGTGTTCAGCGGATGGAAGGAGTCTGTTCAGTGTTCGCCCTTTTTTTGGCATCGGCCCTTCGGTCGGGGTCACGGGCAGCGGGAGGAAGTCGCGCTGGTGGATCATCCACTCCTGCATCGCTGCCTTGAGTTCGCGTTCGTAGCTCACAGGGAGTTCCCGCAGTTCTGACTATTCGGCGCCCTTTTTCTTGCCGGCTTTGCGCATGGCTTTTTTGTCATCCTTGTTGGTGGGTGAGTCCGGCTCGTTGTGCGCAGGCAGGAGTGCTTTGAACTTGGCCATGATTTCCTTGGATTCGGGATTCGCGGCCAGATTCTTGTGCTCCAGCGGGTCGGTGCTGTGGTCGTAGAGTTCCTCGGCGCCATTCGCTTTGCCGCCATACCAGGTGTAGCGGTAACGGCCATCGGTTAGGGAATGGTTGCTGAACTGGTAGGTGGTCAGGGTTGGGTGATTCCACACCCTTTTCGGGTCTTTCAGCAAAGGCACAAAGCTGCGTCCTTCGTTCTCCGCATTGGGCGGGAGGCCGCACAGTTCCACCAGCGTGGGATACATATCGAGCAGGTTGACGACTCCATCACATTGGAAATCGGCGGGAGTCATGCCGGGCACGCGAACCATGAACGGCATGCGGTCCGACTCTTCCCATAGGTCGGTTTTGCCGTATTTCGTTTTCTCGCCCAGATGCCAGCCGTGATCGCCCCAGAGCATGAGGACGGTGTTGTCAGCATGCTGGCTTTTCTTCAATGCATCGAACAGCAGACCCAGGCAGTGGTCCACGTAACTGATGTTGGCGAGGTAGGCGCGTTGCGCTTGCCTGTGCATGTTGGCTTTGTCGATCGCGTCAAACGAGCCAATCGAAGACTTGAACAGGCGTTTTCCATTCGCGTCCACGATGTCATCGAGATCGTCACGGAAGATTTCGACAGGCTTGATTGTTTCCAGCGGATAGAGGTCAAAAAACTGCTGTGGGACGAACCACGGCAGATGCGGTTTGGAGATGCCCAGGGCCATGAAGAACGGCTTGCCGTCGAAGTCGCGCTTGAGCTGATCTGCCGCCCATTGGCAGGCGACGTAGTCCTTGGTCTCTTCGACCGAGGCCTTGCACGCCCCCCACTTCGCCACTTCCTTTT
The DNA here is from genome assembly GCF_046154365.1 of Prosthecobacter sp. Lineage (GTDB taxonomy): Bacteria > Verrucomicrobiota > Verrucomicrobiia > Verrucomicrobiales > Verrucomicrobiaceae > Prosthecobacter. The sequence continues at coordinate 33,998 of NZ_JBJXFV010000028.1, read as the reverse complement.
CCTCGCCTTTCTCTTGGCCCTTTTCGTCGGCTTTTTCTTCGGATTTTTCGCCTAAAGCGGATGACGGGGATTCCTCCCAGAGCATGCCTTTGTTGCGCCCTCCGCCTTCAGCGAACTCTTGGAACGCCCATTGGCCCTCATCCATGCCCTCAGACGTCGGATGCTTGTGGAAGATCTTTCCCGTGGAGAGCGTGTGGTAGCCGTTCTTGGCGAAGTATTGAGGAAGGGTGACGACATCCTTGGCTTTGGGGGCCTTTTTCAGGTCTTGAGTGTTGCCGTAAATGCCCGTCGTGGAAGGGCGTTTGCCGGTCAGGATCGCCGAGCGGCTCGGGCAGCAGACCGTGGACGCGCAATAGGCTTTGTTCATCACCATGGCCTGCTCTTTGGCGAGCCGGTCAAGGTTAGGCGTGATCGCCTGCGAGTTGCCGCCGAAACATCCGATCCAGTCGTTCAGGTCGTCAACGGCGATGAACAAGACATTGTAGGGCTTAGTGGGTTGGTCAGGTTTGTCAGGGCTCGTTTGTGCGAACGCTGCTGTCGACAGCGAGAGTGTGGCGAGGAGGAGGATTGTTTTCATGAGTCGTCGTTACTTAGATTGTTGGGAGAATGGGTCACATCAGTCAGCTGCCTGAAATCACATGACCTCAAGGCCGCTGCTCACCACGGTGTCGGGTTTGTCTTTGCCGGCTTTGACGGTGTATTTACCCGGAGCATAGACGCGGGGTTTGAAGGACTCGGTTTGCGAGCGCACGGTGTAGAGGATCTCCCCCGTGGACTCGGCGATGACTTGGACGACGGGTTTGGTTACGCCATCGAGTTTCACGGCGGGGAGTTCGGCGTGGACTTTGCGGCCGTCGTTGGAGTCTTGAGTGATGGTGATGGGCCAACCGGGGAACTGGGCTTGGTTGCCATCGGCGACTTTGGCAAAGCGGGGCCAGCACTCGAAGGTGATCTTGCGGGTTTTCTTGTCGAAACGAATGAGGCCGTAGCCGTCGGCGCGTTTCTTCTCATCCTGGATGTCATCAGGGTTCGCGTAGGCGAGCATCGAGATGAGGTTCCCGAGGCCGTCTTTGAAATCGCCTGTCCACGGCAGCGGGCTGTTCGGCACAGGATTGGGGCCGGCCTTTTCGTCGAGCGGATGCCACCAGCGGCCGTAGATGGTATTCACGAGCGCGGGACTGGTGAAACTGAAGGGGCCATCGTGGAACTGCTCGATACCATGCTGCACGACGACGGCGAGATGCTGGTCGCCGCAGAGATGCGGAGCCCAGGCGCGGCGGATTTCAAGCAATGCCCGATTGCGCCCCGTCTGCGGCCAGCCATTGCAGTCGAGATCGGCGAGCAGGCGCTTATCCACGCCACCATGCATGTGCACGGCTCCGCAGAAGGCGGTGGCGGACAGAACACACTTCATCTCAGCACCGCCGCTGTAGTCCTGGCTCCACTCGCGGAGAAACTTTTCCTGGCGTTTGCCTAACAGCTCCAAACCGGGCAAATCGATGCTCTTCGGGTCATACGCGGGATCGTTGATGTGGTCGGGGCGCGGGCCCATCTGCGGGATTTTCCCGGCGGGACCACTCTTGAACTTCCGGTCTTCCAGAATGGCAAAATCAACGCCGCTGACGATCATGCGGGTGAAATAGACTTTCACATCGCGATCCACGTCGGCGGGATCAACGGGGTCCGGCAGGTGCCACGACTGCTGGCGCTGCACCTGATTCACATACGCCACGGGATAGCGGAAGCCGCCGTCCGCGTCGCCTTCAACGCTGGATTGCTTGCCGCTCTCGCCCCAAAGATTGCCATGGCCGACGTCATGATCATCGGGAATGCACACGCAGGGGCGATCACGAATGATGTCGCGGAACTGAAGGCCGAACTCGATCCAGCCGGCGGTGTGCTCCGTGTGGCGATACGTCTGATCGCCGCCGAAGAAAAGCACATCGGGGTCTTGTGCACGAAGGTTCTCGATGATCTCCGTGCGCGGACCAATCGTGCGGCTGGAGTTGCAGCTCATATTCGCGATCACGATCTCGCTCTTCTCCACCGGATCGCGGCGGATGAGGCCTTCAAACATCGCCTTCTCGCCATGGCGAACGCGGTAGGGCACGTTCTTCGAGCCATCCCAGCCTTCCACACGAAGCTGGGCATCCCATCCGGGATAGTGCACTTCCGCTTTGGCGATCTCCTTCCAGTCTTCGCCCTCGTGTTTTACTTCCAGCCGCGCCACACGCTCCTCGCCGGGTTTCAGCGGGAAGAGCTGGGCATTCACCTTCAGCACGCTTTTCTGCTGCGTGTATTGGGCAAAGCAGACGACCTGATCGCGCGGCACATCCATCGTAGGCGCAGGTGGCTGGCCTCCTTTGGCCTTGCCTTTGCCTTTCTGCTTGTCGTTGGATGCCGCAGCCAGCGTGCCCTTTGTCCACCACTCGCCCGTGGTGAGGGATTCGAGGTTGGGGAACTCTTCGCCAAATGGCTGTGGTGCATCAGCGGCGAGGCCGGAACTGCGAACGAAGAGGAGAGGCGTGGCTTTGAGGAGGTGTCTGCGGGTGATGTTCATGATCGTGAATAAGTGGAGGTTTCGGTTACAGCGTCTTTAAATAGGCCGCGAGATCGGCGATGTCCTGGGCGGTGAGGCCGAGTTGATCGGCGGAGAGCATGAGGGATTTGTTTTTGAAGACCTTCATCTGCTTGATGCGGTCGCGGGGAATGAGTTGGCTGATGCCGCCCATGGAATCGAGCATGACCGGATCGCCGATGCTGCGGGCGATGCCGTCGATCTGACCGCCGTCTTTCAGCTCCACATGGGTGAACTCGTAACCATGGGCGATACCCTGCGACGGATCCGTGACCGCAACCGCAAAAGCTTCTGCTCCTTGATCCTTCACCCAATCAGCGAGATCGGGGCCAAACGAAATGCCGACGCCTTCGATCTGATGACACATGACGCAGCGGGCGGAGGCGGCTTTGCCGCGCGCGACATCACCGGCGAGTTTGTTGATCTCGGCAGGTGGGGGCAGCTTCGATCCCTTCATCGCGGGAGGTGCGATGATGTTCTGGAGCACGATCTTTTCGGGATCGTAGATGCCGCGTGTTTTCAGAAGCTCCTTCGTGCCGAAGTCCTTCCACTGATCCATGCCACGATTGAAGAGCCACCACTTGGCTTGCGTCGCCAGCGGAACATCCGTCCCACCCGCGATGTCCACGATGGCCATCACAGCGTCTTTGTTGCCGATGAAGGCGAGCGTATCGAAGGCGAGGCGGCGGGCTTCAGCGCTGAGTGAGCTGGCTTTCGCGCGCTCGATCAATGCGGGCACCGCGGCGGGAGCGAGAAGGCGCCACGTGATGCGGGCAAAGGCCGGCGACCATTGCAGTGCTGCGGTTTGGGTCTTGGAAAGTTCGGCCCACATGTCGGCTTCGATGCCGTCCGCAGCCATGCCGCAGGCTTCGAGATAAGTGCGATCGGTGGCGTCTGCGAACTTGGCGAAGAGTTGCAAAACAAGGTCGCGTTTGTCCGCGCCTTTGATGTCGCGCAGCAGAATGGCAATCTCGCGGCGCACGGCGGCGCTCGGGTCGGCGATGAGTTCGCGGATCATCGGCAGCACTTCGGTCCCTGCATTGCGCAGAGAGCGGAGGGCGAGCAGGCGTTGTTCGGCATCGGTGTGCTTCAGGCGATCGCGGCAGAGCGTGGAGCCTTTTTCACCAAGCAATGGCAGCAGCCAAACGGCGCGAGCACTGATCCAGCGATCCTTGTCGGCGAGCACGGCTGCCACTGCGGGCAACGATTTCGCACCCGCCGTTTTCAGCGCGTTGAAGCCAGTGTTGCGCACATGCACAGCGGGACTTTTCAGCAGCGTGATGGAATCGGCAATGGCGTCGCCGGTTGGCTTGGCCATGCTCGGTTTGAATCCCTTCGGCGCAATGCGGTAGATGGTGCCGGAAGTGCTTTCGTCCGTGTCGTTGTGCCCGCCTACGCCTTTGTCGAACCAATCGGCGACGTAGAGCGCTCCATCCGCGCCCACCACGATATCGGAGGGGCGGAAAAGATCATCGTTTGGGGAGGCAAGGATTTCGGAACGCTTACCAAGTTCCACTGCGGCCCCGCTACCGAGCTTGGGTTGATAGCTCAACACGACGCGCTGACGCGCCTCACAACTGAGCAACGATCCCGCATATTTTTCTGGAAGCGCACCATTCTCATAGACCGCGATCCCCGTCGGCGAGCCATTGCCATAGATGTCACCGGCAGGCAGCGAGCCTGGATCTTCCTGCCGCCAATGGGCGATGGGAACCGTTTGTCCGGGACGTTTGTCGGCCTGCCAACTGCGCAGTCCATCCTTTGAGAAATAACCCATGAAGCCGCCTTCCATCAGCCAGGTGACGCGACAGGCTGGCGGATCGTCGTTGTCATTCTGAAACATGTCGCCAAACGACGACAGGCATTCCTCGTAGCTGTTGCGGAAACCGTGGCCGACGATCTGCATGCCTGATCCATCAGGATTGAAGCGCCCAATGGCACCGCTGATCCAGACGCGACCGTCATCGCTGGCTTTGCCGGCATATTCCTCGGGGTTGTTGAACCACTCGGGAGTGCCACCGCCACTCTTGTAATAGGGACCACCGAGACGAAACGTTTTGCCATCTTTGTCCGTGACCTGAGCGCCCGTGTTGCCTTGATTGAAATACCATTTCCCGTCCGGCCCGGCGATGACGGCATGAAGGCTGTGATCATGATTTCGTGCATTGAAGCCCGTGAGGATCTCCTCGCGAGTGTCCACCGCGGGATCGAACTTCTGGTCGCGGTTCACATCCGTGTAAACGATGATGCTCGGCGGCTGCGCGACGACGATCTTGTTATCAAACACGCTCACGCCGAGCGGAGAGATGAGTGCCTTTTCCTGCACGAAAGCATGCGACTTGTCCGCCTTGCCATCGCCATCGGTGTCCTCGAGCACCATGATGCGATCTCCCTCAGGACGACGCGTCACGTGCTTGCGATAATTCACGCCCTCCGCGACCCAGATTCGCCCGGCAGCATCAGTGTCCATATTGGTGGGATTGAAAAGCATCGGCGTCGTGGCCCAGACGGTGACTTCGAGATCGTCCGGCACCTTGAGGTGATCGACGGGAACGCTAGCGGGCGGCGCTTGAGCGAGCGCGTGAGTTACCGGAGCCAGCAAGAGCATGGCGAGGGTGAGAGTGTGTTTGATCATTGAATTCAATTAGGGCTTGGCGTTGGGCGTTGATTTTTCCTCATTCAACAGCTCCGGGAGTGATGCTTTTTTCTTCTTCGCTTTGGGTCCGCCCGCGCTGCCTTGCTCGGGTGCGTCGTAATGTGGAGAGGGAGTATGCTCGGCGGTCATGATGGCTTCGATCTTTTGAACGATGTCTGGGTGAGCGGTGGCAATGTTTTTCGCTTCGGCAGGATCGGCTTTGAGGTCATAGAGTTCGAGTGGGGCTTTGGTGCCTAGCCGGTAGCCTTTCCAATCGCCCATGCACACGGCCTGCTGGAAGTAGGGCTCATAGATTTCGAAGTAGAGCGATTCGCGCGGCTCTTGCTGACCTTTCCCGAGCATCGTTGGCGCGATGGAATGACCATCGATGCCTCGGGGCGCGGGAACTCCGCAGAGGTCTGCGGCTGTCGGTAAAAAATCCATGAACGAGGTGAGCACGTTACTGGTGCTGCTGGGCTGAATCTTCCCCGGCCAGCGTGCGATGAACGGTGTTCGCATGCCGCCCTCGTAAAGCATCCGCTTGTAGCCGCGCAGGCCGCCAGTGCTGCCGAACGGCTCAACGAACTCAGGGTTCGCACCATTGTCGGAACTGAAAATCACCAGCGTCTTGTCATCAATGCCGAGGTCGCGCAGCTTCTGCATCACACGACCGACGTCCTTATCGACGAGTGCGACCATCGCGGCGTAATTCCTGATCTCCTCCGGCCATTGTTTCTCGCCAAAGACTGGATTCTCAGGGATGACGAAATCGCCATGTGGCGGCGTCCACGCGGCATAACAAAAGAACGGCCGGTCTTTTTGTTGCTCGATGAACTTCAGCGTCTCATTGACAATGCGGGTGTGAGAATAGTCTTCCCACGTGTGCTTGCCGGATTGCTGGTAAGGCACATCGACACTGTTTCGCACCAGATGATCGGTGTAGTAGTCGTGCGCGTGTTTTTGGTCGTAGTAGCCGAAGAACACATCAAAGCCTTGCTTCTCCGCCACGCCGGTTGTGTCAGGATTGCCGAGCCCCCATTTGCCGAAGCCGCCCGTGGCGTAACCAGCGTCGTGCAGCACCCGGGCCACAGTCGGTTGTTCAAGTGGGAGCGATAGCAGGCCGTCCTTGCTTTGATTGGCACGACGCAAGCCATGCCCCGTGTGCTGACCGGTCATCAGCACACAACGTGATGGCGCACAGACCGCACTGCCACTGTAGGCCCGGGTGAACTTCATCCCCTCCGTGGCCAGACGATCAATGTTCGGCGTAACGCCATACTTGCAGCCGTATGCCGAGAAGTCCCCAATGCCCGCGTCATCGACGAGAATGAAGACGATGTTGGGGTTGCCTTCGGCTGTCTTTACTTCTTTACGGCTGTCGGCAGCGTCCAGTGCGGCCAGCGGAGCGAGCAGCAGAGCGGTGACCAGTGAGAGTGTGTGTTTCATGATGGGTTTACTTTTCGGTCGCTGCCGCTGAAGCGAAGACCCTGACATCATCCACCCAGGCCTGTCGGCCTACTGAGAGGCGGATCATCCGTTTGGTTGGATGTGCAACGCCTGCGGCCGTGACCGATGCCACAACCTTCCCGTCAATGGACACGCTGACGGTGTCGCCGACGACCTTAATGAGCAGACTATGCCATTTGCCCGTCTCCAAGGTGCCGGGGAACGTCCTCTTCTGCGCTGCAATGAACGCCAACTGTTTCGGTGTCAGTGTTTTTGCTTTCCGCGCCTCATAGAACTTCATGTTCATCACTCCGGTCTTCTTGTCGTCCACGACCACTTGTTTTGTGCCGACATCAATTTTGAACAGGTGGCCTGAGTGAACTTCTTTGCACTGCGGGTCCGCGATATCCACGCCGAGGACATCCTGCGCATCCTCCAGCATGAATCGCATCTCGACCGTGCCATCGCGGAACTCGGCATCATGTCCGACGCCCACCGCATGATCCGCGTCGGCATGCATAGTGATGTGCATGGCCCCGTCCTTCAGGTCCACCTGCTTGTTGCCACCTGCGCGGGTCTTGCTGTTCGTGGACCAGTCATTGCCGATTTCCTCCGTAGTTTCCTGCGACTCGTTGCGGTCAAACTTGTCTTCAAAGACGAGCTTGCCGCGATCCTCCCCAAAGACGGATGGAAGGATGGCGAGAGCGAGTGTGGCGATGAGGATGTATTTCATGAGTTACGGGGTGATTGCCAATGGATGACGTGGAGGCTACCTGACCGCTCGGTAGAGGCGTTTCCCTCTCGAATCGAAATGCTCGAAGTTGAGTTCTTCTCCGGCGGTGATTTGCAGGAAGCCGCCATTGGGTGTGGGCGAGGTGTATTTCTGCTTGATCAGCGCCTGCGGATCTGAGCCCTTTTTGTCGCCCGGTGCGACGCCCATGCGGGAGTTCTCATCATTCAGCGCACCGCAGGCGAACTCTTCGAGGCCCGATGGATGAATGCTGTGATACTGCCAGTGGCGGTCGCCGCAGATGAGTTTGAGGTTGTCGATCTTGTTCTCCTTCAGCCAGACGAAGAAGGCATCGGCCTCATGGCGGAAGCCGCTGAGATCGGCGTGATTGTCGATCTTCTTCAGGTCGTCGGGGCCAACCATCGGCGTGGGCGAGATGAGGATCTTCCATTTGGCATCACTGGCCTTCAGAGTCGTCTTCAACCATTCGCGCTGCTCCGCGCCCCAGAGCGATTTTCCGGGGCCGTCCGGCATTTCATTGGGTGAGCGGTAATCGCGCCCCTCGGTGAGCCAGATTTGCAGAGCCTTGCTGACTCGATGCGTGCGGTAGGTCGGCTTCTCGCTGTCTGCGGCCAGCATGGGCAATTGCTCGCGAAACATGTCGATGCCGGTTTTCGGCAGCGGCAGTTTGTCGGTTAGATTGTCCGATTCGTTGTAGCGAAAGTCGTGGTCATCCTTTGACCAATAAGCGGGGACGCTGCGGAAGAACTCGATCATGCGCGGAAACCGAAACTGCTCATGCCAGCATTGGCGCAACTGCGGGACCGTCTCGGCCACGCGTAACGGGTTGTCATAATAAACAATGTCGCCCGTGCCCACGAAGAAGTCCGGGCGCAGTTTCAGCATCGACTCGAAGGACGGGTAGCCGAGGCGTTTGTCCTCCTCCGTGGCAGTCAGAGGTCCGCCCGCTTTGCCCTTCTTGCCGTGCAGGAACTTGTTGTAGTTCATGCAACTGCCCACGATGAAGCGCACGGGCGTGTCGATGCCTCCACCTGCCAAGGTCTTGAACGAACAACTCGATCCTGCCTGAGCAGTCGCCTCCGTGGCACCATAGCTGGCGCGGTAATGGTAAGTGGTGTTGGGCTTCAGGCCACTGAGTTCAGCGCGCACGATAAAGTCGTGCTTGTCAGCAGCCGGCTGAAACGGAGTGCGTTGCACATCGCGGAAGTCCGGGTGCGTGCTCCATTCAAAACACGCCACGCCAGCAGCACCCGGCAGGTCACCGTCGGCATCGAGCTGCGCAGCGAGGGTCAGACGCGTTTGCAGCAACGCGGTGGCGTCGGTGACTTCCCCAGACATCGTTCCTTGTCCGAGGAACAGCGCCTCCGGCTTGGATTTGGCGGCGTGCAGGTCAGGGGCACGCCACACCAGCAGCGGAGATAGCTTTAACAACAAACGGCGGGTAATGTTCATGAATGTGAATGTGTAAAGTTTGAGGTCACAGCGTCATCAAATAGGCCGCGAGATCCTGAGTGGTGATCATCAAGGAAGCGGCTGCGGCTCGATGAACGACACCTGCACGTCATCGATGTAGTGCGCCGCCTTCGGCAAAGTCTTGTCCGGTGTGCGGGCTCCAAAGAAGAGCACGAGGTTGCGGGCCGCGTGCGGCACCTGAATCCTCAAGCCAAAGGTCTGCCAGCCATGGGCTCCAGGCAAGACATCCAGACCTCTCGTGGCCGAAGCGATGGCCTCATCTCGGTGCTCGAACCACGCGGCATCGAGATTCTCACGGGTTTCCGAAGCTGCAAAGGCACGCAGCATGTAGCGCACCGATGTAGCAGCATCCGCCGCAGCGAATGATGCCGTGATCTCGATCTCACGCATCTCGTTGCTCCCGCTCGAAGGTAGCGATGTCAAATCGAGCACCTGATAGACGATGCGTGGTGAACCTTTGGGCGACGCATCCAGACGCAGCATGAATCTACCTTCCTTGGCTTGGATTCCATTCTCCGCCATCACTACCCGCGCCTCATCACCACCCCAATGGGCGGAAGCATCTGGAAAGCCCTTCGCAAAGGGCATTTGAGTATCTTCAAAGCTCGGCTGAAACATTGCCAGCGGCGTCTTCTTTTCCAAGCCACGCTGCACCACATATCCGAATACGACCGAAGTGCAGAACATCCCAAACACAATCCCCGCCGCGGCTGCGGTGAGTGGACGCCAAGAGAGCCAGCGTGCGGGTTTCAGCGCGGCCGCCCGAGTCGGCATCGGTTGTGCTGAGGCTTCTTGTCTGAGCGCTGCATCCACGTTACAACGCAGCCGATAGGCCTCACGCGCGTCACGGCTCGATGCCAAAACGGCTTCCAGCTCGATGGCATCATCTTTGGAAATCGTGCCCAGCAAATGCTGGTCAATCAGTTCGCACCAACGGGCGCGATTGGGTGTGTTGGAGGATGATTCACTCATGACAGGATGGGGTTGCCGATTTTGTTTTGGACGCACTGCGCCAGCTTTTCGCGCAGGCGTCCGAGGAGCTTGTAGAGACTGTTGATCGTGCGCCCAGTTTCCTCAGCGAGCCGTGTCACACGCCCTTCGCCCGCATACGGAGCCAGCACCAACTCGCGATGATGCGCCGCCATTTGGGCCAGACATCCGCGCAAAGCATCACGCTCCTGCTCCCAGACATCCTCATCCACCTCAGCCGCTTCATTCGCCAGCAGTTCGATCACCGCATCACCAAACACATGCCGGTCCCGCGCATGATCCCGTCTCAGCCTCAGCGCCTCAAAGCGCACGATCATCTTCGCCCAGGGCAGGAAGTTGTCCGTCGCATCGAGTTGCGAGAGCTTCTTCCACATCACCACACTGGATTCCTGCATCACCTCATCCACCGATTCCCAAGTCGGCAGCATCACCCGCGCAAATGCCCGCAGCGCCTGCTCATGCTTCACAAAGAGCCGCAGGAAGTCGCTTTCGGGGATGGGGGTGGGCTCAGGCATGACGTATTCATCACCTTAACTCCCGCAGTGTCTGCACCCTGCCGAAAAATGCCCAAAAAGGTCGATTGCCTGTGAGTGCTGGGCGCTCAGACTGAAATCACATGGGAAGCTACGACATCATCATCCTCACCGACGAACGCTACGAGACACCCGACGAGTCGCACTGGTATCAGGCGCAGTTGCTCGGCGAGGAGCGGCTTTTGATGGCAGGACTTGAGGCGCGAGGGCTGCGCACAACGCGGGTCGCTTGGTCGAATCCTGATTTTGACTGGAGTCGCGCTCGTGCGGCGGTGTTTCGCTCGACGTGGGATTACTTCGAGCGGTTCGCGGAGTTTTCGGCCTGGATGGAGCGTGTTGCAGACTCGATACCGCTTTTCAATGCACCAGAGCTGGTGCGCTGGAATGTGGACAAGCACTACCTGCGCGGCCTCGCGGAGCGTGGGGTGAATGTGCCGATGACACGATTCATCGAGCCCGGGGAAACGACAACACTTCGAGAGGTGTTTGCGGTCTGCGGAAGGAACGAGGCGATTTTGAAACCGGCAGTCTCGGGCGCTGCGCGGCACACCTATCGACTGAACGCGACGAATCTGGAGGCGCATGAATCAGTCTTGCGTGAGTTGCTGCACGCGGAGGCGATGATGGTTCAACCGTTTCTCGGCAGCGTGCTGACGGAGGGGGAACTTTCTCTCACGGTGATCGGTGGTCGCTGCACTCATGCGGTGCGGAAGATTGCAAAGCCGGGCGACTTCCGCGTGCAGGATGATCACGGCGGCACGGTGCATCATCACACTCCGACAGCAGAGGAGGTAGCCTTTGCGGAGGCGGCAGTCGCAGCCTGCCCGCAGTCACCGCTCTATGCCCGCGTGGACGCCGTGCGGGATGAGTCGGGTGAGCTTTCCCTGATGGAACTGGAACTCGTCGAACCCGAACTGTTCTTCCGTTTCCATCCGCCTGCTGCGGATGCGCTTGCGGCGGCGATCGCTGAAAGACTGTGAGCTTTGTGAGGTTCCAAGTCACTCTACTGCGATATCCGGCCGCCCTTTCATCGTGCCGTAGTTGTAGAGGGCGGCAAAGAGGCAGTCGGGATCGTTGGCGAAATGCTCCGTGAACCAGCCATAACACAGGGTGGTCAAATCTCGCTCATCGTCCCCGTGCTGCTGGCAAACTTGTCAGACTCAATGCCCATTCGCTGCAGCATCGTGACGAAGAGATTCGCGAGCGGCTTGTTGTTCTTTTTGTCGAATGCCAGGTGCTGGCCGTGCTTGAAGCCGCCACCGGCGAAGATGATGGGCAGGTTCGTCGTGTCGTGGGAGTTCGCGTTCGAGAGGTTCGAGCCGTAGAGGAGCATCGTGTTGTCGAGCAGGGTGCCATTGGCTTCCTTCACGCTGGTGAGTCCATCGAGCAGGCGCGCGAGGCTACGGAACTGCGCTTCCTCGATCTTCTTCAGCTCGGCGATTTTCGACTCGTCGTTACCGTGATGCGTTAGCGCGTGCGTCTGGTTTTTCACGCCGGGGATGTTCGGCGTGATGAGCAGCGGGCCGAGGTAAATGGTGATGATGCGCGTGCTGTCCGTCTCCAGCGCGAGGCGCATGGTGTCATACATGAGGTTCGTTTGCGTCTCGACTTCGGTGTCACTCGGGATGTCCTTTGGCATCGGTGCTTGCACGATGGGCTTGGGTTTGCGCTCCCATGACTCGGCGTGTTGCAAGCGCTGCTCCAGTTCGCGCACCGAGGTGAAATATTGGTCGAGCCGCTCCTTGTCGCGCGCGGGCAATCCCTTTTCCAAACTCCGCGCCTCATCTCGCACGAAGTCGAGGATGCTGCCGCCGTTGCGCAAGTCATCAATGCTTCGTTCGATCTCCTGCGGCGTGCCCTGCACGAAGAGCCGACGATACAACGCCGAGGGATTGCGCTCTGCCGGAAGCTGCACGCCATCGCGCGTGGTGGACGGCGTGCCCATGTGGTCGCGCCCCACGCTGAGCACGAGCGAGCCGAAGCGCGTCTGCGCGCCGATTTGCTCGGCGGCGAACTGGTCGAGCGAGATGCTGTTCTTGAAATTGCTCGCGCCCGGATGAGGCGCGCAGCTCAGGAAACTGCGCTCGGACGAATGGTTCCCATCCACGCCCGGATGCGACACGCCGCTGAACACGGTGAAGCGATCTCGATGTGCTTTGATCAAATCGAGATACGGCGTGCTCCCGTAATCGGGTCCCGACTTCTCGGGGAAAAAGTAGCGCGGCATCACGCCCATGTTCGTCATGATGGCGAGCATCCGTCTCGGCGGCACCGGCGCAGCAGCGCGGGCGAGTGATTCGAGAAAAGGCAGCGCTAGCGTGGCTCCAGTGGCGCGGAGGAAATGGCGACGGGTGATGGAGGTTTTCATGACTCTATTTGTTCTGGAAAAGCGGGCTCTCGGCCATCGTGTGAATCAGTGAACGGAGGCCAAACTTCCCCGCCTTTGTCTCCGAGAGAATGCGCTCGATCTCGTTGCGGTCGGAGTAGCTCGGCTCCGCACCTGTCGCATACGTCAGCATCTGCGTGACGAAGGCTCGGGTGATAAGTTCGGGCTTGGCGAGCGCGAGTTCTTGAAATGAAGCGAGGTCCGCGAAGGGCTCGCCTTGTGCGGTTTCGCCGCTGGCATCGACGGCGGGGCCGGCCTTGTAGCGGACGCCGGTGCCGTCGGGGAACTTGAGCGCGACGGGCGTGCCTTTTTCCAACGAACGATACTGCGCGCGCCAGCCGCCGATGACGTCGTAGCTCTCCAAAGCGAAGCCGGGCGGGTCCATCTTGCGATGGCACCCGGCGCAGCTTGCATCAGCGCGATGCTTGTCGAGTTGCTCGCGGATGGTGGTCGCGCCGCGCGTGTCGGGATCGATCGCGGACACGCCGGGCGGCGGCGGTGGCACGGGCTGGCCGAGGAAACGTTCGGTGACGAAGACGCCGCGCACGACGGGTGATGACACGGTGCCATTGGCGGTGACTTTCAAAACCGCGCCCTGCGTGAGGAAGCCGCCGCGATGGCTGCCGGGCGGGAGTGGCACGCGGCGGATGTCGGGACCGGTGACGCCTGAAATGCCGTAGTGCTCGGCGAGGCGCTGATTGAGCATGGCAAAGTCCGACGCGAGGATGCTCGACGCGGGCAGGTCTTTGGCGATGAGTTCGCGGAAAAAGGCGCGCGACTCGGCGAGCATGGACTCCTTCAAATAGAGATGAAACTCGGGGTAGAGTGCGCGGTCGGGATCGGTGGCGTCGATGTCGCGGAGCTTGAGCCACTGGTCGAGGAAGTCGGTGGTGAAGCGCTCGCTGCGCGTGTCGGTGAGCAGACGCTCGACTTGCGCGCGCATGATTTGCGGGTCGTGGAGCTTGCTGTGCAGCAGCGCGTCGTCGGGCGGCGAGTTCCAGAGCCAGAAGGCGAGGCGTGTGGCGAGTGCGAGGTCGTCGAGTTGGCCGGGCGTTTCCTTGCGGAATAGGAGATGCGTGGAAGTCAGCGCGGCCTTGTAGGCGTGGCGCATCGCCAGCTCGAAGCAGGCTTTCTTTTCCAAACGCTGCTGCACGAGGCCGACATACTTCATCACCTCGGCGTCGCTCACATCGCGACGAAACGCGCGTGGGAGAAAACTCGCGAGCAAGCGCTTCGCATCATCGAGCGGCGCTGCGCTGGCGACGGTGACGAGCGGCTGCGGCTTTGAGTCACCGGGTGGAATCTCCCACGGCTTCGGCCAGCCGTAGCCGACCTTCTGCACGGGCTGCGGGTGCGTCGGCGGCGTGAGTCCGCTCGCGGCATCGAAGGGCTTCAGCGGCAAATCGCCGAACACGCGGCGATGACTCTCCGGCGGCCATTGCTCGTAGAGCGGGCCTTCGACTTCGAGCCAGTCGCACACAATCGCCAGACCGACATGCAGCCCGCCGCCGCCCTTGTGCTGATGAATCTGCAAGCCCGTCCAAAAGAACGACACGGGATCGAAGATGACCTCGTCGCCCATCTCCAACCACGGCGTGAGTTCGTGGACCTTCGGCGTGAGCGATGGTGCCTCGAAGTAGCCGAGCGTGCGCGGATGCACATAGAGCCGCACCGTCTGCGGCACCGGCGCGGGCTCCAGCTTGCCCGCGTTCCAATGCGCGCTCCACGTCGAGAGCCGCAGCCGATACTTGCCCGCGAACATCGGCGCGAAGGTCATGCTCTTGAGCCAGCCTTCGAGGTTCGGCGTGAGCAGCGCGACGGATTGCTTCAGTTTGAAAAAGTCCGGCGTCTTGATGTCGTCACCCGGCTCGTGCTTCACCGTCGCCACCGGCCACAGCGGATCGGGCTGCCCATCCTTCAGCAGCACCGCGCTGCCGAGCTTGAGGTTCGCGTGCCACTTGAACGAATCCGTCGGATACAGCCGCCGCTTCACCACCGGCGGCGGCGTGTCGCGCGTGGCAATCGCGGCATCCAACGCGCGATCCGCAGCCTCCAGATACTTCGCGATCTGCACATGCGAGAGGTCGAGCGCCTCACCGACTTTGTCGAAGCCGTGCCGTGAGCCATCCGCGGGCAACAGCTCCTGCACATGCAATTCCGGCAGTGCCAACAAATCGCGCAACGCATTCTCATACTCCACGCGCGTGAGCCGACGAAGCACCGCCCGCCCGTCCCTCGCGACGCGTGCCTCATCCGCCGCGATGAGCTTTGTATCCAAGTCCGCGAGCAACGCCTTCGTCTCCGCAGCCGGCGGCCGCGCCTTCTTCTTCGGCGGCATCTCACCATTCGCGATGGCGTCGTGGACTTTCACCCACGTCTCGAAGTTCGCGCGGTCGTCGAGCTTCAGCGCGAGCGAAGTCAAATCGAGGTCGCCCTTTTTCTCATCCGCATCGTGGCAGTCGTAGCAATGCTGCTCGAAGAAAGCCGCCTTGTCCGCAGCGTGCAACGCTGCCAGCGGCGCGAGCAGTAGGGCGAGGAGTGCGAATGAGTTCTTCATGTGTTGAGGGCGGAAACCATCGCGATCGCGACGGACTTGAGGAGCAGGCGGGCACTTGTCATGGCGCTTCGGAGATTAACGGGTGGCCGTGCCCATGAGTTTCTCCACTGCAGGCTTCAGCTTGCCGGCAAAGGCCTCGTAGCCCGCAGGGCCGAGATGCAGATACTGGTCGGAATAGAGCGCCGACTTCAGCGTGCCGTCGCCGTTGGTGAAATCACTCCACAGATCGAGGACGTGGACATTCGCATCGGCATCGAGCTTCAGCGTGTCGAGCATGGCATTGATCTCGCGCACCTTCGCGCCGACTTCCTTGCTGGGATTGAAGGCGGGCAGAATCTTCACCAGGATGATCTGCGACTGCGGGCAGCGGAGGCGGAGGTTTTCGACGCAGAGCTTGATGCCGTGCGCAGCGGCGGTGACGGGGACGCCGTTACCGAAGACGAGCGGGGCGTTGTTCACGCCGATCATGAGCACGATCACTTTCGGCGAGGCACCATCGAGTGCGCCATGGTCGAGTCGCCAGAGGATGTGCTCCATGCGATCTCCGCCGATGCCGAGGTTTACGGTCTTCATCGTGCCGAAGTGCTTTTGCCATGCCGCATTGAACGGCTCACCATCCCAGCCGCCGCCCCAGTGCTGCGTGATGCTGTCGCCGAGCAGCGCGATGTCGATGTTGCCACCTGCGGCTTTCACGTTCGCGATGTTGGCCGCATGGTGCTCGATCCACGGATTGCTCGCGCTGCCTTCCTTCGACTTCCAACGGCCCGCCGTCGGCGTGACGAACCACATCTCGGGAAGATGCTTTTTCACTTCGTGGCCGGGCTTCCGCTCGTATTCGCCTTTCGTGGCCCATGCCATTTCCGCATCCGTCAAAGGCCAGCCGGTGAGCTGCGGGTCGAGTTTGCCTTCGTTATACGGCGCGTAAGGATAGACGAGCGATTTGCCATCGGCGGTCTTCGGCGTGGGCTTGAGCAGACTTTCGAGAGGAGAAGCGTTTGCAGTCGTTGGCGCTGCCGATGATGACGTCGCCGCGGGAGTGGCAGCACCGGTCTTCTTCGCGGGAATGATCACATCTCCGCCGAGGCCTTTGCCACCGAGAAACTTGTCGAGCAGTGGCTTCAGGCGCTCAGCATACACACCGTAGCCTTCGAGCGAGAGATGGATGTTGTCCGGCCCGAAGAGGGGCTTCTTGATGGTGCCGTCGGCATTCGCGAAATCGCTCCAGAGATCGAGCACATGCACCTTCGGATCGCTGCCAAGATTCAGGGCATCGAGCGCGGCGTTGGTCTTCTTGATGTTCTCATAGAAGGCATTGCCCGGCGCATGACAGGGCAGGATTCTCGCCGCGATGACCTCGGCCTGCGGAAACTTCTCGCGCACATTCGCCACGACCAACTGCGCACCTTTCGCCGCAGCCTCCACGCCGGTCTCGGGCGCGAAGAACATGTTGTTATTGCCGATCATCACGACCACGACCTTCGGCTGCAAACCTTCGACGCCGCCGTGATCGAGCCGCCACAAGACGTTCTGAGCCTTGTCGCCGCCGATGCCGATGTTGATCGTCTTGTAGCCGCTGAAGTGCTTCTTCCACGCATCATTCAGCACCCCCTTGTCCAGCGGACTGCCCCACTGCTGCGTGATGCTGTCCCCGACGAGCAGCACATCGATCGGGCCGGCGTTTGCTTTCACATACTCGACGAGCCGCTCATGTGTATCGAGCCACGACGTGCCACCCCAGTTCCCCGCACTCGGCACCACCGGCCACATCTGCGGCAGATGTTTGCTCGCCTCGCGACCTGGGCGTCGCTCAAACTCTGGCTTCAGGACATAGGCGCGTTCCTCCTCGGTCAGCGGCCAGCCGGTCTTCTGCGGCTCGGCGGTGACGTATGGATAGTCAAGGGCGTGAGAAGTCGTGACGAGGAGTGTGAGAAGTAGAATGGGTTTCATGAGATCAGCGTTGGACGATGCGGATGGGGAGTTCGGGCGAGGTCTTGAGTGTGAGCTTCACGTCATCGACAAAGAGGCCTTGGAGTTTCGCGGGGCGAAGATTGGGCCGCGCGGCGATCTGGATGACGGCGAAATCGGCCTCGGTGGGGACAAGGCATTTCGCGGTGATAGGTTTCCAATCCGTGCTAAGACTGCCGAGTGTGGTGAGTTGAGCGCTGCCACTGGCAAGGGCGTCAGCGATGCACTGCGGCCAGGTTTGATGCAGCGTCATCGGATCGCCTTGGAAGAGGTAGAGCTGGCAGAAAAAGGTGATCGAGGGATTCGTGTTATAGGGGCGGGCGTCTAGGAAGTTTGCGCTGAGTTCGAGCACTGCGTCGCCATCCTGCCGAGGCGAATGGCGCAGCGGACGCAGATCGACGAGCTGGAAGACATCGCAGGATATGGCACGGGCGCTGCGGTCGTTCGAATCGCCGCCAGGGGAGACAAAGCTCAATCTCTCGTCATTCGTGATCGCTGCTTCGTCACCGCTCCAGCGTCGGGTCTGGCGGGGAAAGCCGCGCTCCAGTCCCTTTTCGTCAAAGTTGCCGTTTTGCAGCGAAAAGAGGCGTTCCTTGCTTACTCGCGGCGTGGAGGTGGCCCATACAATCGACGCACTGAAGAGCCCGATGACCAAACCTGCCGCAGCCGCCGCGAGTGGACGCCAGGAGAGCCATGCAAAGCCGTGCCTTGTCTCTGGTAAAATTGCAGCAGTAAGCAGTTCGCGCGTCGCTTCCGCTGATGCCGCCGAGGCCTCCAGAGCCACATCCAGCTCCATGTGGCGGAGGTAGAGGTCCGCCAGAGCGTCATCCGCTTTCAGCGCTGTTTCGAGTCGGTGCGTCTCCTCCGCCGTCGTATGTCCAGCGATGTAGCGCTGAATGAGATCATTCCAGTCCGTGTTCATGTGTGTGCCTCCTCGGCGAGTGTGCGCTCCACACAGTCCAGCAAGGCGAGCCGGATGCGGTGGAGCAGTTTGTAGAGCGACATCGGCGTCTGGCCGCGCCGGGCCGCGAGATCATCCATGCGCGTGCCCTTCGTGTAGGCGCTGAGCGCCAGCTCCCGCTGCGCTGTTGGCAGCTTTTGCAGACAGCCCTCCAGCACTTCCCGGCGAGTCATCACGCCCTGTTCGTGAAGGGCAGCCCTGTCCGCGAGACGGTTCACCAGCTCGTCATCGAAGACATGCCGGTCGCGCTTTCGTGCTTGCAGGAACTTCAACACCTCCAGCCGGGCCACCCCGAATGCCCACTTCTTAAAGTCCTGCGCCAAATCAAACTTCTGCCACAGCACCACGATCACATCCTGCAACACCTCAGCAGCCTCCTCCCGGCTTGGCAGCATCGACCGCACAAAAGTGTGCAACGCCGCCTCATGCTCCGCATACAGGCGGAGAAATGGCTCGTGCTGGGGGCTTTCAGGAGGCTGCGACATGCGTGGCTGATACATAGCCACAGCAACCGGCCTCATTTGCCGAAAAAAATACGAGAACATCGTCGAGCATCATGCCGCCACAGGTCCATGACGTTTTGGAGGGGGAACGTGACATGGATACGGGAAGTGCGCGCAAGTGTGTCGTCTTCATTTCTCAATGGTCTTCGCAAACTCTGCCGCGACACGGTCTTCATACTTCTCCAACGCGCCGGGCTCCTGATGCTCCGCGAGGAAGCGGAAAATCTGCCGCGTGCGCTCGGCGAAGGGCCGCCATTCTTCCTCGGCGGCACCGTTCGTCTTCAAGAGATAGGTCGCGTAGTAGTGCGCCTTGCCGAGCATCTCGCGCACGGCGCGGGTGATCGTCGCGTCCTCGCCATGCGTCTGCGCCGCTTCGCGCAGCAGGCCGGTCAGTTCTTCGATGGAACCTGCGACATCGAGCAGCTCCAACTGCGCCTTCGATTTCGCCAGACGAATCTGATGATGCACGAGCGGCGCTTCAGTCTTCGGCAGCTCAGCGCTGAGTTTGTCATACTCCTCGATGATGACCGCCCAGTCGGGCTCCTTCGCATGCTCCAACTCGCGGATTTGCACCACATGCTTGCGTGCTTGAACGCGGGCGAGTTCGTTTTGCCCTTCATTAAAATGGTAATACAAGGCCGCGACGGGACAGAGGAGCCAGAGCAGCGTGAAAAACTTCCTCATTGAGCCAGCACGGCCTCCTTTCTGATTGAGCGCACTTTCCAATCACTGCCGAAGAACTCGAGTGCGAGCGGGATGAGCGCATTCATGATCGCGCCCAGCGTCATCGCCAGCACGGCCCACTGCGTGAGCGTGAGACCCGTGTGCGGCATGGCGAGCGGCACCACGAGATCGCCCAGCGCCTCGGTCGCGAGATGCCTGTCATTCACATCATGATAAACGCCGAGTAACGAGGTGGCGATGCGTTGCAGCGTGTCTGCTTCCTGGCGCGATTGATGCCCGTCGATGAAGCTGCCTTTGCGCGGATTGCCGATGCCGAGCACGAGCAGTTCGCGAATCGACGCGGGCCGCGGATTGATCGGCGCGAGCGGCACCGAATCGCCGTCGGTGAGGATAATCATGCGCGTGCTGCCCTTCGGGAAGTCCGCCACGAGTTCCAGCGAACGATTCACCGCCGTGCCGAGATCGGTTTGGCCGACCGGCATCGCATACGTCAGCGGCAGGCCATTGAACACATTCCGCACGAGTTCAGGGTCACGCGCCTCCATCACCACGGGCAATGAGTCGGTGTAAAAACCGATCACGCCGAAGCGCAGGTTCCCGCTCACACGTTGCAAGATGCCTTCGACGACCTCACGCATCCTCGCGTGCCTCGTCATCGTGCCGTCCGGTCCCGCGTCCGGCAGATACATGCTCGGCGACAAATCCGCGACAAACACCAAGCGCGTCGCCTCCGCATCGTGCCGCTCCTTCGCCGTCGCATCATCCGGCGCTTCGAGTTTCAGCATCAGCAAGGTCACCACGCCCCATGTGAAGGCCGTGAGGCCCGCCACGCGCAGCCACGGCACTGTATTCGTCCACGCAGCCGCTCCACCCGGCCCAAACGCCAGCCGCGCCGCCACACGAATGCGCCGCGTGTGCAGCCATTCGGCCAACGACACGACCAGCAAAACAGCGAGGGCAGCAATCAGCGGAGTCATGCGAAATTGCGTGCGCCGGAGGCCTGCGTAGCGGGAAGGGGTGATGGCATGTGACCGATACGATGCTGCGTCAGCATTTGTTCAGTCTGAAAACGAATGCCTCAAAAAGCGGGCACATCCTGCGCGTGGATCGCGTCGCAGATCAGGCGCAGGGAGGCTTCGAGATTGCCATCGGCGGTTTTGAAGGCGTCGGCGTCGATGGTGAGCGGTGCGCCGAGCACGACGAGCGGCGCGCCATACTTCGGACATTGGATCGCCTGTTCCAAACTGAGTCCGCCGACGGCCTGCACGGGAATTTTGACCGCGTTGACGACTTCACGGAGCTGGTCGAGCGGGCTAGGCATACGCTTGCCAGCGGCGGCGATGCCACGGCGTTCGTCGTAGCCGATGTGATGAATGACGTAGTCGCAGCCGAGGTCTTCGAGGAACTTTGCACCGTCGATCATGCTCTCGCAGATCATGTTGTCGCCCATGACCTTGCAGCCGAAGTCTTGGCCGGCTTTGACGACACATTTGATCGTTTCGGCATGCGCACGGGCCATGACGACGACGTGTGTCGCACCCGCTTTGGCCATCATTTCGGCTTCCAAGTAGCCACCATCCATCGTTTTGAGGTCGGCGACGATGGGGGTGTTCGGAAAGGCTTTTCTCAAAGCACGGACGCCATGCAGGCCTTCGGCGAGGATGAGCGGTGTGCCCGCTTCCAGCCAGTCAACACCAGCGCGCATCGCCAGCGCGGCGGTTTCGAGCGCTTCGTCGATGTTGGTGAGGTCGAGGGAGATTTGGACGATGGGTTTCATGATTGCACAGCAAAGCAAAGCCACGCACTCTCGTCACGACAAAGATGATGCGAAATGCGACACCTCTCAAACCCCGCGAGCGCCCCATGCGCCCGGTGGCGGAAATTGCGCGCTGGCGCAGGGATCGCAATGCCTGGATGGCCGCGCTGGAGCCGACGCTGCTGTTTCAGCGGCTGTTTGACCACATCCCCGGTGTTTACTTCTTTGCGAAGAACAAGGCGGGGCATCTCATGTTCGCCAGCGACGGGCTGATGCGGCGCTACCAGATGCGCGACGACTCCGAGATCATCGGCCGCACGGACTTCGATCTGAATCCCGACACGATGGCGCAGGCCTATGTGGATGACGACAAACGCATCCTCGCTGGGAAAGTGGAGGTGATCGAGCGCATCGAGCTGTGGTGGGACTCGCAGGGCATCCCGGACTGGTTTCTGGTGACGAAGCTGCCGCTCTTTGACAAGCGCCGCCGCGTGCAAGGCGTGATGGGCACGTTACGCCGACCCGACGAGGCTGAAAGGAGGCTGCCGGTGTTTCAAACGGTGGCGCAGGCCGTGGAGATCATCCGCCGTGATTTCGCGAAGCCGCTGTTGATCGAAGACGTGGCTAAATCCTGCGGGCAATCGCTGCGGCAGCTTCAGCGGCGCTTTCAGTCGGCCTTTGGCATCACACCGCAGGAGTTTTTGCTCAAGACACGGGTTTTGGCGGCTGTGCGCTTGTTGGAGGAGACGAGTCTGACGGCCAGCGAGGTCGCGCAGCAGTGCGGGTTCGTCGATGCGAGCAGTTTCACGCAGCATTTTCGCAAACGCATGGGCGAATCGCCTGCGGTGTATCGGAGAATGCGGCGGTGAGTGTTATTTGATCTCGCCGCAGAGCGCGAGGGCTTTCAGGGCCTCACAGGTCGCGATGTAGGTGATGTAGTGGTAGTTGCCACGATAGAGGGACTGCATCCACCAGCGACCGGAGACGCGCTGCTCCTGCTTCAGCCAGGCAATGCCGCGTTGGATGCGTTTATCCGTGGCGGGGATGTCGCTTTGACGCATGAGCACGATGGCGAGCGCAGTCATGTAGGCGTCGCTCTCCGGTTTCGCGGCGTCAGGGAGGTTTGTGATGAGGTCTCTCACATAGTCGCTGATCTCGAAGTGCCAGTCGTTCAGCGCGGAGAAATCCCGCGTGCTCCAGCCGCCGTCGGCATGCTGCTTGGAGGAAAGGAGTGTCAATGCGGCATCACGCTCGGCCGGTGGGACGAGATCAGGCATGTAGTGGGCCAGTTGCAGGCGCAGCACGCGGTCGAAGTCGTTTTTGAGCACCGGCTGTCTCAGCCAGGCTTTGAGCTTTGCGATCTTTGCGGCCAGTTTTTCGTCTTTAAGTCCGGACAGCCAGCCCGGTGCCGCCGTGATGGCCCGCGCGGCTTGCAGTGAAAGCTCGAAGTCGGTCGTGATGTGCGGGATTTCCACCTCGCCGTGGCTCACGAAGGCTCCAGCGGCCGACTGGCGCTCAAACATGTCCCGCAGCGACTTTTCTGTGTGCTCGGAGGTTTTGCCGGTGACGTGCTTGTCCCATTCCGCGAGGCCCAGTGAGCGCCACACGCTGGTGAAGGCGGCCGGGTAGTGCTTGTGGCCGCTCTTCGTGGCCGTCTCCTTCACCTCTTTGACCTCCTTCGGCACGAAGTCGATAAAGTCGGCCACGATCTCCTCGTTGGCCTGGCCGAGCAGCGGGATGAGCGCGGGCCGCTCCGTGAGGTAGGGGCCAGTGGTGTGGCAGTTGATGCAGGATTTCTCACGCACCCATGAGACCGCGCCGTCGTCGAGGTATTTGGCGGCGGCTTTGACCGTGGCGGCGTTGAAGGCGGCGACTCTGGGTTCGTCAGCCGTGGGTATGCTCACTTCAATGCCTGCGGACTTGTATTGGAACTCTGGTTTCGGTTTGGGCTTCGGTGTCTCAGCGGCGGAAACAAGGGACGCAGCTAGGAGGATGAAGAGGGCGGATTTCATGCGCGGATGAGTACGCTGCTGCCGTCGCCGATTATTCGTGCCAGCGAGATTGAATCATCCTCATACAGCCAGCGCTGCATCGCCGCACCGATGCGCGGCCATTCGTGATCGAGCATGGCGAACCACGCGGTATCACGGTTTTCGCCCTTGATGATCATGTGCTGGCGAAAGATGCCCTCGAAGGTGAAGCCGAGGCGCAGCGCGGCGCGGCGGCTGCGTTCGTTGCGCGTATCGCACTTCCATTCCATGCGGCGGTAGCGCAGGTTTTCAAAACAGTGCCGCAGCAGCATGAAGCAGGCTTCGGTGTTGGCCTTGGTGCGTTGCGCGGCGGGCGCATACCAGATGTTGCCAAGTTCAGCCACACCGTGCTCGGCACGGATGCTCATCAGCGAGATGCTGCCGAGACAGCACTGCGTGTGCGCATCACGCACCGTGAAGGCGATCACATCGTTTCGTGCCGTCCATTCGCGCAGAAACGTCACCTGCTCCGCGACATCGGCAAACGGACCGCGTGGCATGTGGCGCCACAACTGCCGCGCCTCGTCGTCTGCATGCGAAATGGCGAAGAGTTCCGCCACATCCCGCACCACATCGAGCGGCGTGAGCGTGATGAACTGGCCGGTGAAGGTCTGCGGCGATGGATGCAGGCGTGGCGATTCGTGGCTCATGTCAGTCGCGAGGCTGCACGTTGATTTCAGTCTTGATCGAGTTCGCGATGAAGCACTGCTGATGCGCGAGATGATGCAGATGCTCCACCTCCGCCGCTGCGGGCTGTTTTGCACCGCCCCAGACGATGTGCGGCTGCAAGGTGATCCGGCTGATCCAGAGCGCACCACGTTCGTTCTTCGTCATCACGCCTTCGGCTTCATCATCGTAGCTTTCGGCGATAAAACCCGCGTCGCAGGCCACGTGCAGGAACCAGAGCATGTGGCAGCTCGAAACTGCGGCCACAAACGCCTCCTCAGGATCAACGCTGGCGGCATTCGACCACGGTGCAGGCACGATTTGCGGCGATGGCGATCCCGGCACGACAGCACCGCCGTCAAAGTGCAGCGTGTGCTCGCGTGAATACTGGCGCTTTAGAAAATCAGGACCGTTGTTCTTCCAGCGAATGATGGCGGTGTGTTTCGACATGAGGACGGCATCATGGAAGGAGCAGCTTCTCAAAACCCGCGAACGCGCCTTTGCGCATCATGGCGGTGCCGGTGCGGCGATAGCCAAGGCGTGGATAAAGCGCCATGGCGGCGGGGTTTTGCAGGAAGGTGTCGAGGCGGATGCTGCGGCAGTCATGCTGCCGGGCCACGGTTTCCGCGTGCTGCATGAGCAGCCTGGCAAAGCCGCGTCCTTGCTGTGAGGGATGCACCATGAGGCGATGCACGGCGATGGCGGGTTCGCTGTCGGCGCTCCAGGCCAGGTTTTGCCACAGCGGGTCCATGGTTTGGTCGATGGTGATGCTGGCGATGATCATCTCACCATCGCAGAGGACGTGCAGCGTGCCTGCCTCGATGTCGCGGGCGATGGTTTCGGCGTTGGGATAGACGTCGTCCCATTGCTCGATGCCTGCGGCGCGCATTCCGGCCACGCAGCCGCGCACGAGTTGCAGCAGTGCTGCTGCGTCGGCGGAAGTGGCTTTGCGGACGGCGGTGTTCATGGTGCGAGCCGTTTTGTCATGCGCACCACGGGCAAGGTCAAGCCGCCGCTCATTGGCACTTCGTAGCGCTCGACCTCGCTGTATCCACAGGCGAGATAAAGCGGCTCACCCGCGAGTGTGGCGACGAGTTCGGCCTGCGGAAAATCTGAGGCGATGATGGCGGACTCGCAGGCGGTGAGAATGGCTTTGCCGATGCCGCGACGTGCCCAGTCGGGATGAATGAAGAATGCGCGGATGCGTGCGGGGTCAGTCACAGGATCGAGCATGGCGTCTTCCTCATCGCGTGCGGTGTCAGCACCGAAGAGTGATTTGCGCCGGCTCCAGCCGCCGCAGCCGATGATGACACCTGCGTTCTCCACGACGAAGTAGGTGCCATCGCTGATCAACTGACGATCCACGCCAAAGACCGGACCCATGGCTGCCGCCATCTGTGCGGCGGAGTAATGCGGAGCCTGAAGCGTGCGCACGGACAGCGGGATGAGTTCCTCCAGCGTGGGAACATCATTCCAAGTGGCGAGGCGAGGCGTCCAGTTCATGCGTCATTGCTTCCTTTGCATCATCTTCGCAGTACCATCCAGTCATCTGGTCTGCTCACCGGGTCAACGACAGGTAGAAAGCCCAGCGGGGCATAAACCGTGTGCGCATCACGGGTGGCGAGCGTCCAGGTTCGGACGGTGGCAAACTCGGGATGCTCTAGCAGATGCCGCACCATCGCTCGTCCGATCCCCTCGCCGCGATGCGCGTCATCGACGATGACATCGCACAGATAGGCGAAGCGGGTGTTGTCGGAAACGAGGCGTGCGTAGCCGATCTGTGTTCCGTCCGCGTCGAATGCGCCGATCACCATCGCGGAATGCTGCGCGGCACGTTCCACGGTCTCGCGTGCGATGCCGGGTGTCCAATACGTGGCCGCTAGCCACGCATGGACACGCGCAAAATCCATGTGGTCGAATCCCTCACGGATGGTGAATGCTCTGATCATTTTTTCTTCGGCGGCTCCGGCAGCGCTTGGATGGGCGTGGTGTCGATGGTGGACTCGATGCCGCGCAAGATTTTATCGGTGAACAGCTGTCCGCGCACTTTCACCTCGGGATGACCGACGGAACCGTGCCCGCCATCGGTGATTGGCACCAGCAGCGATGGCACTTCCGCTTTCTTGAGCGCCGCATGAATCGTCTCGGCATGCAGAAAGGCCACGCGCTGATCTTTGGTGCCGTGGAAGCTGATGAAGGGCGGATCATCCTTGGTCACGTAAGTCACAGGTGATGCTGCGACGGCCTCCGCGTGCTGTTCCTCCGCGTTGCCACCGAGTAGGCCGCTCACGGCGTCGTCTTTCCAGTTGGGGCTGCCTTCCTTGTCGAACATCAGCGCCTTGGTGAAGTCTTCTGGACCGCAAAGGTTCACCACGCACTGAACGCGGCTGCTGAAGCCTGTGTTCGGGCCGAGATCGCCCTCCAGCTCCTTCACATCGCCGCTGGTGCCGAGCAGCGATGACAGATGACCGCCCGCCGAACTTCCCCACACGGCGATCTTGTCGGCGTCGAGGTTGTATTCCTTCGCATGCGCCCGAATCCAGCGGATGGCGGCCTTGCAATCATAAACCTGTGCCGGCCAGTGTGCCTCTTTGCTGAGACGGTAGCCGACGCCGATGGCCGCGTAGTCGCCTGTGCGTGCGAGTTGGATGCCCAGCGCCGCGTAGCCGATGCGGTCGCCGTTTACCCAGCCGCCGCCGTGGATCAGCGCGATGACCGGCAGCGGTTTGTCGCTGTTGCGTTTCTTTGGCAGATAGACATCCACCATCTGCTTCGGGTTGGTGTTTCCGGCATAGGGTTGATCGAGTTTCACCTCGACCTGGCTTTTTTCAGCGGTGCTGAGGACGTTCTGTTTCTGCGCTGGCAATTCCTGGCCGAAGGCCGGAGGTACGACGAGAAGGAGAAGAAGCGGGAGCAGTTTGTTCATGGCGCGGAGAAAACGCAGGAAGCGCCGCAATCTGGCAGGAGCCGCCAATCATTGTCGCTGCACATGCAGACGCAGAAAGCGGCGTGGGGCCGCGTCCATGCGCACGGTGTCGCGCACATGCACGGTGTCGCTGATGATGATGGGCGTGGAGCCAAAGCCGCCGGCAACGGAGATAATCTGCTCATCCATGAAACCGGGTCCGCTGGGAGAACCTCCTGGCGGGATCGTTGCGAGCGTATCCCACGGGCCGGCAGGGCTGTCTGCGGCCTGCACCTCGTAGGTGACATCGAGCGCGTTCGGATTGCGCGGGAAGCTCAGGCCGAGGTAACGCGCGCCGTTGTGCGTGATCGCCGTCGGCGGTGGCTGCGCGCCGGGCTGTGTGGGATTCATCCACATCGCATATTTCATGAGGTTGGGGATGCCATCGCCAGCAGGATTGGCGGCGTCTGCGGCGTCGCCGGTGTTGGCGCTGGAGCCAAAGTGCTGCTGACGCCAGGCCTCAACCGCTGCGGGAGTGGTGAAGGTGGCATCGGTACCGGGGAAGCTGTTGCCATAACTGTCGGTGAGGCGAAGACGGAAGTGGTAGGTCTTCTGCGGCTGTACGGCGGCGGTGGCGTTCACATTGCTGGGACCACCGCCGATGATGATGATGCCACCAAGGCCGCCGCCGCCGATGATAATGCCGCCCCCTAAACCTCCGAGACCACCCCCACCACCCAGTGTGATGGTCAGGCCACTTGGTGTTGCGGTGAGTCCATACGCGATTGTCTCGCCGTAATCGAAGACCCGCGTGTAAGTGCCACCTTGGGCCTGGTAGGTGCCGCCGAGCGTGGCGGATGTGGGTTGGATGTTGCTGGCGGTGCCGGTGGTGACGGTGGGCAGCGCGGGCGTGGTGAAGGAGACATCCGCACCTGTGTTGCTGCCTTCGTTGTTGGTTACGACGACACGATAATGATAGGTGGTCGATGGCGTGAGGCCAGAGAGAGAGTCGCTGATGAGCTCATACTGACTGGTGGCCAGTGGGGTCGCGTGAGTGATCTGCGAGCCATAGCTCGTCGTGGTGCCGTATTCGAAGACGATGGTAGCCGGTGAGCTGCCGCTGGAGACATAAGCCTTCAGCTTGGCGCCATAAGCAGACAGAGAGTCCGGAGTGGCGGTGTTTCCGGTGGGCGGGGTGTTCGGAGGGCCGGTGGTGAAGCTCATGTCCGAGCCGCTGTAAACATTGCCGTCGAGGTCGCGCACATTGAGACGGTAGTGGTAGGTCGTGTTGGGCAGCAGCCCGACGACGTATTCGAAGACAGGTGTGCTGGTGGCGCTGCTGATGGTGGGTGAGCCGGGATTGACGATGGTGCCGTAGCTCGTGGTGGGGCCGAAATCGAAAAATGCAGTGAGATCGCCCACCGTGGTGGAGGCGCTGCCGTTGAGAGTGGCGGAGAGATCCGTCACACTCGTGGCAGCGGTGGTGATCGGTGCGGGCGGGCCATTCCCGGTGGTGAAGGTGCCATTCGCGCTCGTGGCGCTGCCATCCGTGCTCGTCGCACGACAGCGGTAATGGTAGGTCGTGTTAGCTTGCAGGCCGCTGAGCAGGCCGGTGACTGTGCCCGTGGTGTCCGTCGTCATTGTGGCCGGACTCGCCGCCGCTGTGGTGCCGTAAGCCGTGGTGAGGCCGTAGTCCCACACGAGGGTGGCATCAGCGCTGCCGGCACTCACATTCAGCGCCTGTACCTGCGCGGCGGTGGTGCGCACCTGCTGCGTGGAGATGGTGCCGATGGACGGTGGCGTGGCGGCGGCGGTGGTGAAGGTGATGTCGCTGCCTGTGCCAGAGCCCTCGCCATTCGTTGCCACGACACGCGCATGATACGTCGTGTCGGGGGTGAGGCCGACCAGTGTCACGGCAATCGAATGCGTGTTCATGTTGATTGGCAAAATGGAGGGGTAGATAGCAGAACTGCCATAGGCGAGGCTGGTGCCGTATTGGAAGACGACCGTCGTCGCTGAGCTGCCGGAGTAAACGGCTGCGCATTGAAGCTGTGCGGAGCGCGTGAGCACGTTCGAGGCGCTGAGCACCCCCACCGCAGGCGCGGTCGTCGCCGCTGCAGCCGTGAAGGTAGCGTCAGCACTGTAGAAGACCTCCAGCGGCTGCCAGTTGTTCACCGCCTTGAGCCGGTAGTGATACGTCGTGCTTGGCTGCAGGTAGGCCAAGTTCACCGTCACGGGCGCAGCACTCTTGTTTTGCTGGAAAAGCGGCACCGGCTCCGAGTAGCCGTAGGACGTGCTGGTGCCGTATTCGAAGGACACTTCCAGCCGCAGTGAGTTGGTGTTCACAGAGCCGTTCAGCGTCGCCGCGAGATCGGTGACATTGGTGGCAGACCCAGTGGTCAACACAGGACCCGCCGCCGTGGTGAAGGTCTGGTCATTGGTGTAAACCGTGCCCTGCGCGTTCACCGCCTTGCCACGAAAATGATACGTCGTGCCCGGCGTGAGGCCCGTGAGCTGCACCGGCGCCACATAGAATTCCTGGAAGGTGTTGACCGGCCCCGGCGTCGGATGCGTGGCCACGCTGCCATAGCTCGTGGTGGGTCCGTATTCGTAACTGACCGTGGTGGCTGAGCTCCCAGTCTTCAGCCAGGTCAGAAACAGCTCCGCAAGCGTCGGAGTTTGAAACACCCCCGGACGCATGGGATTTTGCGCCATGCCTTTGATGCCAAAGGCCTGCACCTCCGGCGGCGTGTTTGCCGCTGTGGTGGTGAAGGTGGCATCCGCGCCATAATAGGTGGCATCAAGGCCGACGGCGATGAGCCGGTAGTGGTAGGTCGTGTTCGGTAGGAGGTCCGTCGGATTCGCAGAGCACGGTTGCTCGCCCGTGATGAAGCCGGAAATGCTGTCACCATTTCGCGACTGGCCGTAAGCCGTGGTGGTGCCGTATTGCGCGTAGATGGTGTAACTGCCGCCCTTGGGATCGATGGTGCCGTTGAGCACCGCAGAAAGGTCGGTCACCGGTGCCGCCGCTCCAGTGGTGATGACGGGTGCTTCCAGCGTGGTGAAGGTCGCATCCGCGCTGTAGCTCGTGCCCTCGTTGTTCACTGCCTTGAAGCGGTAATGATACATCGTGCCCGGCTGCAGGCCGGTGATCCCCGCCTGCTTGCTCCCCAAGCTCGTGCCAATCTGCGCTGTGGGGCTTTGCAGCGTCGCGACCGATCCATAACTCGTCGTGGGGCCGTATTCGACTGTGACCGTCGCCTCAGAGCTGCCACCGCTCACCCCGCAATCGACTTGTACCGCTGTGGAGTAAACGGAGTGCGTCACAGGCGTGCCTGCACTCGGCGGCGTGGCCGGCGGCCCCGTGGTGAAGGTCATGTCCGCGCCGTAACGGCTGGCCATGCCTGCGGGATCAGTCGCCATGCGGAAGTGGTAGGTCGTGTTCGGCAGCAGCCACGACAGCACGACGGACACCGGCACATCGGCAGGACCCGTGATCGAGGCCGGCACTGCCTGAATGGCCTGCCCATAGCTCGTGCTGGTGCCGTATTGAAAGTACACCCAGTTGCTCACGCCGCCCGGATTCACCACGCCGTTCAGCGTCACCGAGAGATCACCCACATTCGTCGCCGCATTGGTGGTCGCCGACTGCGCCCGCAGCAGTGTGTACGGAAAAAAACTGCCATCGCTAGGATGGCAGTGCGCAGCTTGAGAGCGGGCACGAGTGACATGTTCGGGGTAGTCTTCCCGAACCGCTGACGCTTTGACAAGCTTGAATCTGACTTTCTGGCGGGAGATGCCTGCCGACGAAAGATCAGGCCCATGCCAAAGCCTTGGCTTCGTGTTCTTTGATGAACGCGTCCTTCCCATCCATGTAGGCTTCGAAGTCATCGGGATGCTGCTGCGCCAGCCGCTCCTTCAGCGCGCCATACGCCTGTGCCGCTGCGGGATGGGCGATCATGTAGCCCCGGAACGCCAGATGCCGCAAAGCGCCGGGGCTTCCAGTTTCAAATGCATGAATCTGGTGTGTGCGGATGCCGAAGGCGTCGTTCTTGCGGAAGTAGCGACGCCCGGGAATGCCAAACTCGCCCATCGCCTCATAACCGAGCTGCTCCATCGCGGATGAGCGTGCGTCGAGCTCGCGGAGATCATCAATCTCGATCAAGATGTCGATGATTGGCTTCGCGGCGATGTCGGAAATGGCTGTGCTGCCGATGTGATGAAGCTTCGCTGCCATGTCGTTCAACGCACTCGTGATCAGCTCCGCCTCGCGGGCATACTGCTGCTTCCAAACCGGATCGTGCGGGACAACTTGGTAGCGCATGGCTTATGATGCCGTTTCAGTGACCAGATGTACTACGGCGGCCGGATTCTTGATCCAAAATGCAGCCATGCCGTCTGGCAGCGCCTCCACTTCGTCACAGCGTTCTACTCCCTTTGCCGCGAGATAGGAGGACGCGGCGGCAAGGTTGTGAGTGGCGACCTCAAGCCACACCTCTGCCTTTTCGATCGTCTCCACGCGATCTATCCACAGGTGCTTACCCCCAAAGTCGATCACCACGCTTGATGCGTCGCGGCTTTCGACACGGAATCCGAGTGTCTCGGTATAAAACGCCACCGTGGCCTCAAATGCCGCCGCTGGCACTTTCATAGCGATGTTGGCACCGGGTTGGAATAGACGAGTGGTGCTCATGGTCAGTCATGGTTGAGCTGCAACAACCTCTCCCACGCCCCATCCACCCAGAAGAACTGCGAGTAATAGAGCTTCGCGTAGTCGTAGTGGGAGATCACCTTCTCCACCTCGGCGCGGCGTTGTTTCAAGATGGCGGCATCAGGCGCGAGCGTGACGACCCAGGCGGCGGCGGTGGGTTCGCGGACGAACTCGGTCTCCTTCGCACGACGTGGCGAGACCTTCAGGAAGTTGCGCAACTGCAAATGCGCCAGGTCCTGCGCCTCCAGCTCCGTCTGCTGCGGTTTCCAGTCCTTGTTCATCACGCGCCAGTCCATCTCGAAGTGACTGGTGTCGGCGTTGTCGAACTGCTGCGCCATAGGCAGGCTCTTGAAGGCGAGATCGGCGCTGGCTTGCAGGCCTTTGGCATACGCGGCGCGGATCGTTTTGTCCTTCTCCATCTCCCACAGCGCGCGCACGGCTGCCACGCAGGTGCAGGAGGTCCAAGTGTGATACCTCGCATACTCGAAGACCATGCCATGCTCGCAGACTTCGAGCCGCGTGCGGTTCTCTTTGCCGCCGCGCTCGACAAGCGCATCGCGGTAGAGCTTGTCCCACTTCGCCTCGCCCGTGACGACATGGAGCAGCTTGCAGACGAAGAGCATGCGCGGCGCACTGTCGAACGAGAAGCCGCCGAACCCGCCACGCCTGCCAAAGGGCTGCTCGGCAGGCATCGACCACTTCATGGCAACGATGGCGTCGGTGGTCTCGACAAGATGCTTCGCGATTCGCGCGCGTTCTTCATCCGTCGCCAAACCAGAGTCGAGATAACGCCACAACCCCAAGAACCACGGCGAAGTCTGGTCATTCGAGCCCATCGGGTAATGTGACTTCCCATCCGTGCTCACCCCGCGACCGACGAAGCCCTTCACCTCGCTGATCGAATTCAGCAGTAGCAGCCCCTCCATCAGCTTGCGGGCCTTGGTGGCGTCTTCGTCGGACTTTGTGCGCTTCCAGCGATTCACCGCTGCATCCATGTAGAGCCCGTTGAACATCGCCCCGTTTTCAATCGGCGCCCACCAGCCCAGCGCGTTCGGTTTGCCCGCCTTGCACTCCTCCGGCGTTGGCAGCGAAACCTTGCCGTCCATGTCGGCGAAGTCGATCATGATGCCATGCTTGTCGATGAAGCGCCGCCACAGCTCACGATGCGCTTGCTCCGCGGCCTTGGAAGCATCAGCGGCGACGATTGGCACCGCAGAGATGGGGAGAACGCAGAGGAGGATGAATGAGAGGCGGTTCATGACGCTGAGTAGATTCGATTGGTAATCGAATCAAATCCGGGAAGGCTTCGATTCATTCACCTACTCACCTTAGCTTTTCAACCAACCGATACACCCACGACGCTTGTTCAACAGGCCACTTGGCATCGGGTGTCATATTCAGCTCCTTGGCGCTCTCACAGGCCCTGAGCACATGCGGCATGAGCAGCGCGGCATCGTAGTCGCCTTTGGCAAACTCAGGCCACTCGCGGCAGAAGCTGCGCTGGCAGTCGTGGCGGTCGGCGAAGGGGCGGTTCGGCTTCAGGTGCAGCCAGAGCCAGAGTTCAAAGCAGGGATTGCTCAGCGCCAGATGGTAGTCCTCGCGCTTCGCGATCTCGCGGCTCACCTCGTCGAGTTCGGCGGCGCTCCAGGCATCACGGTCGATCACGGCCCAGTATTCGGTGTTTGGTCCGGGCCTTTCACGGCGCTCGTAGTCGATCAGGCGTTGCAGCACGTCCAGCGGTCGAGATTTGTGGTTCGGATTACCCAGCAGCTTGAGGCGGAAGCCACCATCGCGACCCGGATGGAACTCCGAGAAGTAGATCGGCTCCGTCACCGCGCCTTCCATCGGGATCACATAGAGCCGCTTCGTCTTCTTGAAGCCCGCCCGTCGGCCCCTCATGCCTTCTTCCTCCGCGTGGCCTTGTAGGTGGTGGACTCTTCATTCAGGCGAAACGACTCCGCCTCAGGCGTCGGCTCCGTCGCCATCCGCCGGAGGAAGGGCTTGATCCTTGGCACGCCGGAGAAGCGGCCTTCGAGATAGGCCTTCCGCACGTCCTTGTCATAGCGCACCTCCTTGTAGTCAGAGAGGCACTCCAGCAGCGTCTCGCCGTGTTTGCCGCGCTCGATGAACCACATCTCGTCCCGCCGCAGCAGCGCCTGATCCATGAGCAAAACGTCATGCGTCGTGAAAATGAGCTGCGTGCGCGTGTCCGTGCTCCGCGTGCCGTTGTAGTGCTCCAGCAGCGCCTCGGTGAGCTGCGTGTGCATCGAGCGGTCCAGCTCGTCGATCACATACACGCGGCGGCAGCCCGGCGTGGCCAGGTCATGAAACACTGGCGACAGGGTGCATCGCCGGAATGATGTTCTTTATAGGCAGTCGCGGGTGGGTTTGTTGTTCTGAGTCCAGAAGTGTTTCCAAAGTGAGGGCGTCAGGTATAGGGCACGCAAAGTGATGAGCGCATCACTCGC
>NZ_JBJXFV010000022.1:0-2730 GCF_046154365.1 Prosthecobacter sp. | reverse complement strand
CAACAAACAGCTCGAAGCGGCGCTGTTGCTGGCGGACCGGATTCCGCTCAAGTCGGACGCCGACTTTGCCAAAGTGCAGATTTTCCTGGAGACGCGGCAATGGGCCGAACTGCTGAAGGCGGCCGAGAGGCTCGATGCGAACGCGTGGCCGGACGGTTTGATCTATCCCACGCTCATGGCTCGCGCTCGTGCCCGATCCGCCCTCGGTGAGATGGCGGCGGCTGAGGCGGATGCCAGGCAGGCCATCCAACACACCATCTCGCTGAACAACCAGGCCGCCGCCTGGCACCTGATCGCCCAGAACGCGCAACGCTCCGGGAAAGACCAGGCAAAGGCGCTCGAGGCCTACGCCGAGATGATCCGTTTGCAGCCCAGCGGCGGCTCATTCCAACGAGCGTTGAGCGAACGCGCCCGGTTGCTCTCCTCACTCGGCAAATACGATGCGGCCCTGGCGGACCTCGCCGAGTTGGACAAAAACACGCGCAACGATCCGCATTGGATCTGCACGGCTCTGATGAGCTATGGCGACGTTTATCGCGACATGGGCGACAAGGCCAAGGCCCGCCAAAGCTTCGAACAAGCCGCGAAAGTGCCCGGTGCTCCCGCTGTCCTGCTCGATGAAGTGAAGCAGCGGCTGGCCGAGCTGAAACCATAACGAGCAGCTAGGGCAGAGGAATGGATGGGCAGTGGAATGGTTTTCCACATCACCCTTTTCCCCATTCCACTGCCCCACCATTCCTCTGCCATCAAAAGCCTTCCCCCATTTTCCAAAACGCATCCCATGAAACTCTTCACCCTCCTTCTCCCATTCCTCTTCACCGCAGCCGCCCTTTCCGCAGCGGATGTCCCGCTCGTCGTCGAGGGCAAACCGGTCACCGAAATCGTCCTGGCGCAGGACGCCACGCCCAGCTTGCGGACTGCCGCCCGCGAGTTGCAGCGTCACCTGCGGGCGATGTCCGGGGCGGAGCTGCCCATCGTCAATGCCGCCTCGCCCGGTGTGAAACATCACGTTTACGTCGGCGAAAGTGAGGCCACGCGGAAGCTGGGCTTTTCACTCGCGGGACTGAAGCACGATGGCTTCAAGATCGTCGCCGCCGACAACCATGTCATCGTGGCCGGGCCGCAGTTTTACAACTTCGCCAAGACCTTCTCGCTCTTTCGGGACGTGTCGCGAAATGTGTGGCAGCAGAAATGGGAGGAGCTGACCGGCCACAAGTGGCGCTTTCCTCCGCTGACGGATTACCGCGATTTCAGCACGGAGTTTGGCTTTCACACGATGGATGGCACCGGCACGCTCTTCGGTGTGTATGCACTGCTGGAGCAGCTCGGCATGCGCTGGTATGCGCCGATTCCCGAGCTGGGCATGGTCATTCCAGAGACCAAGAACATTGCCGTTAAAATCCAGGACACCAGGGAGGAGCCCGAGTTTCCCGTGCGCTTCTTTGCCGACTGCCGGGTCGGCTCGTCCATTCCCGATGAGTTCTTGTGGTATAAGGCCATGGGTGTGGGTGCTGATCGTTTTGTTCCGATTTATCACAGCGTGAGCGGCCCCATCCATATCGCGCCCGAGCAACAACCGCAGGAGTATTACGGCCGCGTGGGCGGCAAGGTCGATTACAAGACGCCGCGCTTCACCAGCGAGCGTCTGCGTGCCGACACCGCCGCGTATCTCGAGGTGGTGGACAAACATTTCCCAGGCATCGCCTACATGGGCATCGGACAGCCCGATGGCTGGAGTTTGCTCGACAGCGATGATGCCGCCGCAGGTTGGGACAAGTTCAAGGAACGCGGGCAATCCGGGCGCTACAGCGATTACGCGTGGGATTTCAACATGGCCGTGCGCGACCGCTTGAAGGGAAAGTATCCGGACAAAAAGTTCACCTTCTTCGGCTACGGACCCACGGGCAGAATCCCCTCGCACCTGAAAAAGGTGCCGGACGATGTGGTGATCGGATTCACGCAAACCGCCGCCGGTTGGAGCCTGCCCGAGCGCTCTCACGAACTGGCCAATCGCAAAGAATGGATCGCCGCCATGAACGGCCCGGAGCAGCTTCTCATCTGGGAATACTACCTCCAGCACGCCCCGAACTACAATTTCCCGCCCGTGCCGATCATCTTCCCAGCGCACATGAAACAGAGCTTCGACGGGCTGTATGACCATGCCCTCGGCTTCACAGCAGAGATCGGATGGACCGCCAGCACCTTCAACGCGAAAGCCGCGAACATGCCCATCATGGCCCGGCCATGGATCAGCCACCTGATGCTCTATTTGCACGGCAAGCTCTGCTGGAATCGCAACCTGGATATCCGAGCCACCATGGATGAGTATTTCGAACTCTTCTACGGTCCGGCCAAAGCGGAGATGAAGGAGTTTTTCACCTTCGCCGAGAGCGTCTGGATGCGCCCCGACCCGCGCCAGATCACCTCGGCGGGCGGCTTCTTGAAACAGGCCGATGTGGACCGCTACTTCGACATCCTCGGACGCGCCAAAGCCAAGGCCGGAGAGTCCATCCACGGTCGCCGCATCGCCGGCATCACAGGCGAGATGGAGCCACTCAAGCTGCTGTTTGAAAAACTCAAGCGCACCGGCCCGAGTCTCCAGATCAAGACCGCGCAGGAGCCACCCGTGATTGATGGCGACCTCAACAAGCCCTTCTGGCGTGCCGACGATCCCCAAGGCTACGCCTTCCACCCCCTGCGCGAGATGCTGACCGGCGAACCGCCGCACCA
>NZ_JBJXFV010000226.1:0-6201 GCF_046154365.1 Prosthecobacter sp. | reverse complement strand
GTCGGAGGCGGAAAAATTGCGGCGAAAAGATGTGGTGCCGCCCAATGACGCGACGCCCGAGGTGGTGGTGGAGCATTTGCAACGATTTGCCGAACGCGCCTGGCGGCGTCCGGTGAAAAAGGAGGAGCTGGAGCAGTATTTGAAATCGTATCGCGAAGAGCGGGAGGCGGGCGAGAAGCTGGCGGATGCCTACCGCGTGGCCTTGCAGGGCGTGCTGACCTCGCGGCACTTCATCTACCTCGTCGAGGGCGACACGGTGGTTCGCGAACGGCTCACGGATTCGGAACTCGCTTCGCGGCTTTCGTATTTCCTGTGGAGCTCGATGCCGGACGACGCGCTCTTCACCGCGGCGAAAGGGGGCACGCTCCAGGGCGAAGGTTTGACGAAGGAAGTCGATCGCATGCTCGCGGACGGCAAAACCAGCCGTTTCATCGACGACTTCGCGCGGCAGTGGCTGCAATTGCACCGCGTCGGCATGTTCCCGCCAGACAAGAAGATCTATCCCACCTACGACGCGTGGCTGGAGGACAGCATGCGCGCCGAGCCGGTGGAGTTTTTCCGCGAGATGTTTGGCAAGAACCTGCCCATCGACGGCTTCATCCACTCGGACTGGACCGTGGCCAATGCGCGCCTCTGCGAGTTCTACGGACTGCCGGAGTCAAAGTCAGGCGGGTTCCAGCGCGTGTCGTTAAAGCCCGAGGATCGTCGCGGCGGCCTGCTCACGATGGGCGCGGTGCTCGGACTTACCTCCGACGGCACGCGCCATCGCCCCGTGCATCGCGGCGTGTGGCTCAGCGAAGTGATCTTCGGCAAAACACCGCCACCGCCGCCCGCGAACGTGCCCGCCATCGAACCCAATCCGCCCAAAGACCCCAAGGCCACCCTGCGCGACAAACTGGCCGCGCATGCCAAGGACGTGAATTGCGCCGCCTGCCACGCGAAGATAGATCCGCTCGGCTTCGCCTGGGACAACTACGACGCCATCGGCCAGTGGCGCACGCGTGAAAAAGTCCCGGCGGGAGTCGGTGAGGACCCGCTGGTCAATCCCGCTGGAGTGATGCCCGACGGACGGGCGTTCAAGGACGCCAACGAGTTCAAGCGCCTGCTCCTCGAAGACCGCGACAAAGTCGCCCGCGCCTTCATCGAGCACCTCTGCACCTACAGCCTCCGCCGCAGCATGGCTTTTGACGATCAGGACGATCTCAAAGCCATCCAGACTGAAGCGAAGAAACACGAATACCGCATCAAGGACATCATCCGGGCCGTGGCGACGTCGGAACTGATGAAGAAGCGATAACGAGCAAGACAGCACGCACACAAATGACGGACAAAAGTAGAATCCAGAACCGGGGCAAGGGGAAGTGGTTGCTCCACGTCTTCCCCTTATTTTCGTCACTTATCTTTTTATCGGCAAGTCCCACTCTGGCCGCAACCGTCCCGCTTTCATTCACTGCAAAGCATTGCGTGGAGTGCCACGACGACTCGGTCAGGGAGGGCGACTTTCGTGCGGACTTGCTGCCAAAGAATCTGGGTGATGCCGCGAGTCAGAAGGCCTGGAGCCGAGTGCTGGCGCGCGTGCAGAGCGGTGAAATGCCACCGCCGAAGAAGAAGGATCGCCCCGGTGAAAAGGAGGTCCAAGCAGCGCTGGGAGCACTCAAGACAGCGTTTCATGAAGCAGCGCTGGCGAAACATGGCGAGTCCGGGCGAGTCCGAGTGCGTCGCCTCAACCGGCTCGAATACGAGAACAGCGTTCGTGACTTGCTCGGGATCGACACAGCGCTGCGCGATCTGTTGCCGGAAGACGATCTGCGCGATGGTTTCAACAACCAGACCGTCGCTCTGAGCATTTCGCCGGTTCACATCCAGCAATACATGGCGACGGCGGATCGGTCGCTCGATGCGGCGAGCGTCCGTCAAGCCCGGCCTGAAACCAAAACTCACCGCTTCGCCTTCAATCACGAGGCGGAGAAGCCTTGGTCCGCCTACGCTCACAACCGGCTCCAGTGCAACCTGCATGGCGAGGATCTGCATTTCTTCCTCGATACCCACATCGAGGTGCCGGTCGCGCTGCGGCAGTTTGAGGCGGTCACGCGGGAGACGCCCGGACGGTATCGCATCCGCATCACGACGGAGTCACGCGACACAACGAACGGCGAAGATCTCATCTACAGCGTGTGGATCGCGGCTGGCGGAAAGCGGAAGGAATTGCTCGGACACTTCGACGCGCGGCATCGCCAGGAAAGCACCATCGAGCTGACCCGGTCCTTTGAGCGCGGCGAAACGCTCATCATCGCGCCCTATCGCATGGCGAAGGTGCGCATCGACGCGGGCTACAGTGTCTATGCGCCCGACAAGCCGGAGAAGATTCCCAAGGGCTGGCATTTCATCAACAATCCCAATCCGCCCATCGCCACAGTGGGACCGGCGATCGTGGTGAAACCCGTGGAGATCACTGGACCATTGATCGACACCTGGCCACCAGTTGGCCACGCCTTGCTCTATGGTGAGGCCGCCGAGTTCGCCCCGACTACCGAGGTGGCGAAAACGGCGCGAGTGCCGGACACAATTATCCGCCCAGTGCGGTCCTACCGGCAGCTCAAGGATACCCTCACCGTGCGCCTGCCAGCGGACAAAACCGAGTCTGCCATCCGCGAGACGCTCACCCGCTTCGTGAGCCGCGCCTTCCGCCGTCCCGCGACCGCCGGGGAAGTCGAGCTTTACCACGCGATGACCCGCGAGCGGCTGGCTAAAGGCGAATGCCTCGAAGTCGCGCTCAATGCCGCGCACCGCGCCGTGCTTTGCTCGCCGGAGTTTCTATTCCTCGTCGAGAAAGGGCCGAAGTTGTCCAGCCACGAACTGGCCGCGCGCCTCTCCTATTTCCTGTGGCGCACTGCTCCCGATGCCGGGCTGCGCAAGCTCGCAGACACAGGCGAACTGACCAAGCCTGATGTCCTGCGGAAAGAAGCGGCCCGGCTGATCGCCTCGCCACGCTTCGAGGCCTTCGTCAGCGACTTCCTCGCGCAATGGCTGAACCTGCGAGAGCTCAACGCCACCACGCCGGACCGCGATTTGTTCCCAGAGTATTTCGAAGCCATTCACGATGGCCGGCAGGATGTGTTTTTGCACGATTCGCTCGTCGGCGAAACCCGCGCCTACTTCCGCGACCTTGTTCAGCGCGATCTGGGGGCCGCGATGCTCGTTTCAGCACCTCACTCTTATCTCAATCAACGCCTCGCCGAGCACTACGACCTGCCGCCGGTGAAGGGCGCGGCCTTGCAGCGGGTCGCTCTGCCCGCCGACAGCGTGCGCGGCGGATTACTCACGCAGGCGAGTATTTTGAAAGTCACCGCCAATGGCGCGAACACCTCGCCTGTCCTGCGCGGTGTCTGGCTGTTGGAGCGCATCGTCGGCACGCCCGCGCCACCACCACCGCCGAATGCCGGTTCCATCGAGCCGGACACGCGCGGCGCGACGACCATCCGCGAGCAACTCGCCAAGCACCAGAGCGTCAAGTCCTGCGCCGGCTGCCACCAGAAGATCGATCCCCCCGGTTTTGTGCTCGAAGCGTTTGACCCCATCGGCCGATATCGCGACTACTACCGCACCACCCAGACCGGTGAGAAACTCAAGGATGTGAAAGCCTTTTTCGGCGGCCAATACGGGGCGGTCAAATACCTCAAAGGCCCTGCGGTCGATACACGGAGCCAGCTTCCCGGCGGCATTGAGATCGCCGACATCCGCGCCTACAAGGCCGCGCTCGCCGGCCGGCCCGAGCTCCTCGCCCGCAGCCTTGTCCGCAAGCTCGCAACCTTCGCCACCGGCGAGAGTGTGGAGGCCGGTGACGAACTGATCATTGATGCCGTTTTGAAACAGGCCGCAGCGTCCGGCTTCGGTGTGCGCACGCTGATTCACGAAGTGGTGCAAAGCGAACTCTTCACTCAGAAATAGCCCGATCATGAAACCCATCTCCCGTCGCCTCCTGCTCCAAAGCACTGGCATTGCCCTTGGCTTGCCGATGCTGGAGTCCATGCTGCCCGCTGCTCCCGCCGCCGCGCCACGCCGCATGATTTGCATCGGCGTGCCTTTCGGCTTCGAGCCGTCGGCGTTTGTGCCGGTCACCACCGGCCGCGGTTACGCGTTGCCTTCGCACCTCACGCATCTCGCCGACTTTCGCGATGACTTCACGATCATCAGCGGTTTGAGCCACCCCAATACCGGCGGTGGCGGGCACAAGGCGGAAGCCGTGATGCTCACGGGAGCGCCTTATCCCGACTACTCGCACAACCTTAAAAACACCATCTCGGTGGACCAGGCCTTTGCCACCAAGTATCGCGGTGAGACCCGCTACGAGAGTCTTGCCCTGACCACGCAGGGCCAGTCGCTTTCCGTCACGGCCAATGGCGTCTCCATTCCCGCCATCGGGCAGCCCTCAGCGCTGTTTAAGAAGCTCTTCCTCGCCGCCACATCTGCTGAGATGGATGCCGAAATGCGCCGCATCGATGAAGGCCGCAGCATGCTTGATTTCGTCGGCGACCGCGCCAAGAGCCTGAACCGCCAGATCAGCAGCGCCGACCGCCAGCGCGTCGAGGAATACTTCGAGTCCGTCCGCGACGTGGAGCGTCAGCTCAAGATGACGCGCGAGTGGGTGAACCGACCCAAGCCCAAACCCGTCGGCACCGAGCCGAAGGACATCGCCGACAACCAGCAGCAGAAAGCCAAATTTCAGCTCATGATCGACATGATCCACCTCGCGCTGGTCACCGATTCGACGCGTGCCGTGAGCCTCATGACCTTCGGCATGCACCACGACCTCTCCCATCACGGCAAAGAGCCGAAAAAGCTCGCCGCCTGCCAGCAGGTCGAAGCGGAACTCATCCAAGTCTTCACTGGCCTGCTTGCCAAACTCAAGAACGCCAAGGAAGGCGGCTCCACGTTGCTCGACTCGACCATGGTCATGATGACCAGCAACCTGCGCGACGGAAACACCCACTGGACCTACAACCTGCCCGCCATCCTCGCCGGCGGCGGCTTCCGTCACGGCCAGCATCTCGCGTTCAACCGCCCTTACCTGGAAGAAGTGAAGCAGGAAATCGCTCCGCCCGCAGATGGCAAGAAGGTCAATCCCGAGAAAAAAATCCCGCTGATGGGCCGAGACCAACAACCGCTCTGCAATCTCTATACCTCCATGCTGCAAAAGGGCGGCGTCGAGATCGAACGCTTCGGCACTGCCACCGGCCCGCTGGAGGGGCTCGCTTAACAACGAAAACAACGAACCAAGAAAATCTATGAGCAACTACCTGTCCCAATCCTGGCTGATTAACCGCCGCCACGCCCTCAAAGCCCTCGGCAGCTTCGTTTCGTTGCCCTTGCTTGAATGCATGGTGCCACTTCACGGAGCGGAGAAAGTCACCGCCACGCCGAAGCGCAGCGCATTCATCTACCTCGCCAACGGCGTTCACTCGCTGAACTACCAGATCACCAAGTCAGGGAAGGACTACGAGTTCTCCCGTTCTCTGAAGCCGCTGGAGAAGCACCGCAATGTCATCACGCCTATCAGCGGGCTGCATCACCCGGGCAGCCTCGGTCATCACCACAACTGCATCAATGTCTTCCTGACCGGCGGCAAGCTCGGCCCGTCGGATCGCAACACCATTTCCGTGGACCAAAAGATGGCGGAGCTCACCGCGCAGCAGACCCGTGTCGCTTCGATGGAGATCGCTCTCACGGACCAGTCTCTTGCTTGGACCGCCGACGGCGTGCAGTTGCCTGCGCTGCGTCGTTGCAGTGAGATTTTCGCCTCGCTCTTCGAGGAACCGAAAGGCGGCAAAACGGTCCAGCGCCGCGCCTTGCGCCGCAAAGGCAGCGTGCTCGACGCCAACCTCGCGGAAGTGCGCCGACTCGAGCAGAAGATGGGCAAGGAAGACAAAGGGCGCATGGAGCAATACCTCACCTCCGTGCGCGAGGCCGAGATCCGCACGCGTCGCGCCGATGCGTGGCTCGACACGCCGCTGCCGACCATTTCCGACACCGACCGCAAACGCACCAACCGCGACATCGCGCAAACGTTGGCAGGCGATTATTTCCGCACGGTCTATGACCTCATGGTGCTCGCCTTCCAGACGGATGTGACGCGCGTGGCCACCTTCAGCCTCGGCGGTGAAGGCAATGCCTTCGCCATTCCCGAAATTGGCATCACCGAGT
>NZ_JBJXFV010000213.1:0-6050 GCF_046154365.1 Prosthecobacter sp. | reverse complement strand
CTTCCGGCATTTTGAACGAAGAACCCTGGAGCATTGACACTGGTAGGCCCAAATCGTACCATGGCCGTCTTTTTCAGCAACTCGTGACTCCCCCTTCCACCACTCTCACTCCTGATCGTGATCGTTCTTCCGCGATGGCCTGGGGAACACTGTGCCTGCTGGCGGTGGTGCAGATGGGCATCGTGATCAAGCTGCTCACGGCCAAAAGCTCGTCCATTTCAGGAAGCAGCCCGATGACATTGTCCTCCTCGCTTCCTTCACCCACTCCGAGTGTGGTGCCGGAAATTGGGCAAATCGCTGCGCCTCCCCCTGCCTCGACGGCTCCGCCGTTGCCAGGTTCGTTGATGCCACAGCCAGCGCCCATCGTGGCTCCACCCGTTTCCAGCGCACCGCCGCCGATTGGTTCATTCAACAAGACGGATGCGCCGATGCCAGTTCCTGCCGCTCCGGTTCTTCCCCCGGCTTCTTCCCTTCCCACTGCTCCTGCAGCCCCGCCACTGCCGCCAGTTGTGCTTCCGGCAACAACCTCGGCTCCAACCATTCCGCCACTCACCACGAAACCCGATGCCGCCACCGAACTGCTGCGCGATGTGAACTATGTGGTGACTTCCGCCAAAGAAATCCGCGGCATGAGTGACATGCAGGGAGCGTTGGAGTTGTTGAAGCGTGCCGACCAACTCACGCCCGATCATCCGGCGATCATCGCCGAGCTGGCGCAGACCTACGAGCAGATGGGCA
Organism: Prosthecobacter sp.; assembly: GCF_046154365.1. GTDB lineage: Bacteria > Verrucomicrobiota > Verrucomicrobiia > Verrucomicrobiales > Verrucomicrobiaceae > Prosthecobacter. The sequence continues at coordinate 5,312 of NZ_JBJXFV010000213.1, read as the reverse complement.
TCAAGGACAAGGCCACGGATTCTTGGCGGCGCATCCAACTGCTGGGCACCACCAAGGCGGGCAGCTTTTATGAACTCGCATCACGCCGGCTCGGTGCTGGTTCGGCAGCGGTGGCGGCCCCCTTGGTCGCAGGAGCTGCCGGCATGGAGAGCGAGAAATTGATGCGCCTCGGGGCCTGCCAGGTCGCCCGCGATTTCTCGGTGAATGCCGGCGAGCGCTATGTGCTGCGTGTTCCCATTGTGCGGGCGGGTAATCAGCCGATCGACGGCAAAGCGGTGAACCTGGAAGTCTTCTTCTTTGACCGGATCAATGGCGTGAAAGTGGTGCAGACCATCGCGCCGGAGCCGGTCGAAACATGGCAGTCCGCCCCGGTGGACTGGAGCGGCGGCACCGGCGAGGAGACGCTGGACGTCGTTTATCACCTGCCCGCACTCTCCGCTGCTGAGATTCAGCAGCACGGTCGCCGTTCGTATTACGGCTACATGCTGCGTCTCTATTATAACAACAAACTCCAGGATGTGGCCGCCGAGCCCCGTGATCTCCTGGAGTTCGGATCTGCACCGGGCGCTGCTCCTGCCGGTGCCAATCCGCTCCTCCCGCCCGTGGGGAGATGATCGCCATACGACACCGCACGCATGACTCTTTTGTTTGTTGATTCCAATGCTGCACTACGCGGCACACGCACCATCTGGCTGCGGGACAGCCTCCCTGGCTACACCATCGTTGATTTCCCCAGCCCAGCGCTCGCCGCAGCGTGGGTCGCGAAAGCGGACTCGCTCGATCTGCTGGTGACCGAGGCCATTTTCACCACGCAGGAGACTGGTTTCGCGCTGCGAGACACGGTGCATGCACGCTTTCCGCAGGTGCGCGTGCTGTTCACCACGCGCTATGACCTGACCGGCTTTGAAGATCAGATCGCGGACGGACTGGTGCTCAAAGATGGACCGTACACGCCGGAAAAGCTGCTGGAGCGCATCCGTTCCCTGCTGGCGAAGAAGACAGAAACCGACGGGCCGCCGCCGGTGATGCCTCCCGGCACGGTGCTGGGCAATTACCAGGTGCTGGAACGGCTTTACGTCGAAAAAGAAGCGGAAACCTATCGTGCGCTGCAAATCGCCGTGCAACGGCCGGTGGGTCTGGTGCTGTTAAAGCCTGAATACCTGAAGCAGCCGGAGGTCGTGGCCACGTTCAAAGAACGCGAGCGTGTGAAGGCCTCGTTGATGCATCCACTCATCGCGCCGCTGTTTGAGGCCGGCGAGGCAAACGGCTGGCTGTTTTACACCCGCGAACTGCCACGCGGACGCAGCCTGGCAGAGATCGAGCTGACGGATGAAACGCTCACCGAGCGGCGGCTGGCCGAGGTGCTGCACGGTGTTGCTGAAGCGATGCAGTTCGCCACGGAGCGCGGCTATCATCACCGCAGCCTCGCTCCGCGTGACATTTACATCGACGCTGAGCACCAGGCGAGCATCGTGAACATCTTCCGTCCCACGGTGGATGACAAACGTGATGCGAAGGCAGATGTGCGCGCGTTCCTCGAACTGCTGCGTCCGGTGGCAGGCGAAGGCAAGGCACGCGGCCTGCTGCAATCCCTCGCGAACGCGAACCATGACTGGAACGGCCTGCTCATCGCGCTCGACGACGTGCGTGATGATATGCGCGAACGCAGCATCGTGCGCAAAATCGAGGCGGAGTCGCTGCCGGTGAACATGAATGGGCCGAAACCGTGGTGGGTCTGGGCGATGATCTGCCTCACGCTGGTCGTTGTAGCCGGCATCGGGGCGCTCATGAACGGCACGAACACCACGGTTCTGCCGATTGAACTGGTGCGCATCCCCGCAGGAACGTTTGAGTATCAGAAGCATGAAAATATCACACTGCCAGAGTTCTGGATCAGCAAGCACGAGGTCACCATCGGCCAGTATGCGGAATTCCTCCAGGCGCTGAAAACCGCCACGCCTGGGAAGCATGATCATTCGTCGCAGCCGAAGACCAAGACCAGCCACGAACCCGCGAAGTGGAGCCAGTATTACGCCGCTGCGAAGTCAGGCACTACCTTCAACGGCGAAAGCATCACGCTGAACACTCCTGTCACTCAGGTGGACTGGTGGGATGCGTATGCCTTTGCCAAATGGAAAGAGCAGCGCCTGCCCACCGAGCAAGAATGGGAAAAGGCCGCCGGTGGCGGTGGCGAGAAAGTTTTCCGCTATCCATGGGGCGACGAACCGCGCCGCAATGCCGCCAACCTCGGCGACGACTACAACGCCACGCCCAAAGGCAAAGGCGGCACCATCGACGGCTACAATCTTTGGGCACCCATCACCCGCATCACGCAGGATGTCAGTCACTACGGCGTATGCGACATGGCCGGCAACGTCAGCGAATGGACCGCCGGTGAGAGCAAAGACGGCGAGTGGCCCCCGCATCCTGATTACATCAACATCACAGTGCCCGTCGTCCGTGGTGGGCACTTCGGCCTGAAGAGCAGCGATCACCTGCTCACCGACCGCCTCTTTCCAGAATCCGCAAATGAAGCTACACTCGCCCGCGGCTTCCGCACCGCCTCCAGCACCGTTCCCGCCAAACCAAAACCTTGAAGCTTATGAACCGCCTCCTCTTGCTGCTGACCTTCTGCCTGCTCTCCGGCACCGTGCATGCGCAGTATGTCACCAACCTCACCTTGCAAAAAAACCAGTTCATCACCGGCGAACCGGTGGTGGCCGTGATTTCCGTCACCAACCGTTCCGGAGCCGATGTCATCGTCGGTGGTCATGGCGCGCGCGACTGGCTGCAGTTTGAAATCACCGAAACCGCCGGCCGCCGGCTCTCGCCTGTCACCATCAGCTCTGAGCAACCCATCACCTTGAAGGCGGGTGGCACCAGCAAGCACACGGTCGAAATTTCCGGTGGCTATTCCACCGCCGATCTCGGCACCTTCAACATGATCGCCAACGTGCTGCATCCCATCTCCGGCCAGTTCTACATGTCCAACAAGGTGCGCATGACCATCACCGACTCCAAGCCGAACATGTTCGACCAGCCGTTTGGCGTGCCGGAAGGTTTCCCCAATGCAGGACGCGCACGACGTTTCCAAGTCATCTTGTTCCGCGAACTCGACACACTGCAGCTTTACTGCCGCATCACCGATGACCGCAGCGGTGCTTACATCGCCACTTTCCTGCTCGGCCCCGCCATGATGGCCGTCCAGCCGCAGATCAGCATCGACACCAAAAACAAGCTGCACATCTTCTTCCTGGCCCAGCCGCGCATATTCTGCCATGCCATCGTGAATCCGGATGGCAAAATCTACAAGCGCACCTACTACCGTGATTCAGAAGGCAACCGGCCCTCCCTTCTGATGACCAACGATGGAGCGCTGGTGACCGGTGGTGAAGTGTTCGATCCCGGTGCTCCGCCACCAAAGGGCAAGCCTCTGCGCAAGGCCTCCGAAAGACCGCCGGGCCTGTAGCCACGTTCGCTCCCGGCTTACAAACACGCCCGCATTGGATAACGTGTCCGCGCTTGCCCCCGCATCATCCGCCAGCTAACAACTGCGGCCATGACCGCCACATGGACCGATCTCATCTCCGGCGCACAGCTTTACTGGGCTGTCGCCATCTTCGCTTCGGTGCTACAGGTGCTGCTGCTCGTCGGTGCCCTCATGGGCGGTGGGCATGACTTTGACCACGGTGCTGATTCACATGATGGCGGCACCACCGACACGGTGAAAATTCTCTCGTTGCGCGTGCTAGTCGCCTTCTTCGTCGGTTTCGGCTGGGCCGGTGTCATGGGGCAGCGCAGCGGCATGTCTCCCGGCTCCACCGCTCTCGCCGCCCTCATCTCCGGCGTGATCTTCATGCTGCTGCTCTTCGCCACGCTGCGTTTTCTCATGTCGCTGCGCGATGACGGCTCACTGCATTACGAAGGCGCCATCGGCCTGCGCGGCCAGGTCTATGTGACCATTCCCGCCGCTCGTGCTGGTATCGGCCAGATCGAAGTCATGCTTCAAGGCCGCCTCATCACCGCCAGTGCCGTCACCGATGCGGATCACGCCCTCGCACCCCAACACGGCATCGAAATCACCGCGCTCATGCCCCCCAACACGTTCGTCGTTAAACCAACCTCATAACACCATGTTCGACTCCGCCATGATTCCCATCCTCGCCGGCATCGCCGCCATTCTCGTCTTCGCCACGCTCGCGTTTTTCGCCTCCCGCTACAAACGCTGCCCCTCCGACCGCATCCTCGTCGTTTACGGCAAGATCGGCGGCAGCAAATCCGCCCGCTGCGTGCATGGCGGCGCGTCCTTCGTTTGGCCGGTCATTCAAGACTACGCCTACCTCAGCCTCACGCCGATGCCCATCGACATCCAACTGCGTGGCGCACTCTCTCAGCAAAACATCCGCGTTAACACGCCCTCCACCTTCACCGTCGGCATCAGCACCGAGCCCGGCGTCATGGAAAACGCTGCGGAGCGTCTGCTCGGCCAAACCCAGCCGCAAATCCAGGAACTCGCCAAAGACATCATCTTCGGCCAGATGCGCGTCGTCATCGCCACGATGCCCATCGAGGAGATCAACGCCGACCGTGACAAGCTCATCGCCAACATCTCCAACGGCGTCGAAGTTGAACTCAAAAAAGTCGGTCTCCGCCTCATCAACGTCAACGTCCAGGACATCACCGACGAATCCGGCTACATCGAAGCCCTCGGCAAAGAAGCCGCCGCCCGTGCCATCAACGACGCGAAGATTAAAGTTTCCCAGCAGGAACGCGATGGCGACATCGGTGCCGCGCTTGCCGACAAAGAGAAGCGCATCAGCGTCGCCCAGGCCCAGGCCGCTGCTGTAACCGGCGAAAACCTTTCCGCCGTCGAAATTGCCAACTCCATCGCCGCACGTCGTGAACGCGAGGCCGAAGCCGAACGCGTCGGCACCGCCGCCGAAAAAGTCGCGAGCGCCAAGGCCCTGCAGGAATCCTATCTTGCCGAAGAATCCGCCGAACGTCAGCGTGCCAAGCGCGAAGAGGCCTCGCAAATGGCCAGCATCATCGTCCAGGCCGAAATCGAGAAGCTGAAGATCGGCGTCCTTGCCGAAGCCGAGAAAAATCGCGTGCGCATCAATGCCGAGGCGCAAAAGCAACGCATCGAACTCGAGGCCGAGGCCGAAAAACGCCGCATCGAACTCGTTGCGCAGGCCGACGCTGAAAAAATCCGCATCATCAAAGAAGGTGAGGCCGCCGGTCTCAAAACCTACATGGAAGCCGAAGCCGCAGGCACGCTGGCTCAGCTCGAAGCTCGTGCGAAAGGCTTCCAA
>NZ_JBJXFV010000158.1:0-21920 GCF_046154365.1 Prosthecobacter sp. | reverse complement strand
GTTGTCATGAAACCCATCATCACTTTTGGCTTCCTCGGTTCCACGTTGGACCGCGCTCAGGGTGCGGATCGGTGGTCGAAATGGCGGCCGACGGTGGCGATGTGTCAGCAGGAGGATTTGCTCATTTCGCGGCTGGAACTGCTCGTGGAGCCGAAGTTTGCGGATTTGGCTAAGAGCGTGGTCGCGGACATCGCGAAGGTTTCGCCGGAGACGGGGGTGGTGGTTCATGAGTTCGCGCTGAAGGACCCGTGGGACTTTCAAGAGGTGTATGAGCGGCTATACGACTTCGTGCGCGGCTATGATTTCCAGCCGGAGAAGGCGGATTATCTGATTCACCTGACCACGGGCACGCACGTGGCGCAGATTTGCTGGTTCCTGCTCAATGAGGCGAACTTCATCCCGGCGCGGCTGCTGCAAACCTCGCCCTCACGCGAGGGCGGACGCGATGCGAAGGCCTGCGGGCGCTACGAGATCATCGACATCGACCTCTCAAAGTATGACCGGCTCTCCACGCGCTTCGCGCAGGAGCAGGAGCGCACGCTGGACTTCCTGAAAAGCGGCATCGCCACGAAGAGCAAGGGCTTCAACAAGCTCATCGAGCAGATCGAACTCGTCGCCGTGAACTCGAAAGCGCCGATCCTCATCATGGGACCGACTGGCGCGGGCAAATCGATGCTCGCAGGCCGCATCTACGACCTGCGACGCTCGCGGGCCGGTTTGAGCGGTCGATTCGTCGAAGTGAACTGCGCCACGCTGCGTGGCGATCAGGCAATGTCGGCGCTGTTTGGGCATAAACGTGGCTCGTACACGGGTGCGCAGTCGGACAGGCCGGGATTACTCAAGGAGGCGGATAAAGGGCTGATTTTTCTCGATGAAATCGGCGAACTCGGTCTCGATGAGCAGGCGATGCTGCTGCGAGCGCTCGAAGACAAAACCTTTCTGCCACTTGGCAGCGACAAGGCCGTGCAAAGCGACTTTCAGCTCATCGCCGGCACGAATCGCGATCTGCGGGCGCAGGTGGCGGCGGGCAAATTCCGCGATGATTTGCTCGCTCGCATCAATCTGTGGACTTTCACGCTACCGAGCCTCGCCGAGCGGCGCGAAGACATCGCCGCGAACCTCGATTTCGAGCTGGAGCGCTACGCGAAGACGCATCGCCGCCAGGTGCGCATGAACAAGGAGGCGCGTGAGGCTTTCTTGAAGTTCGCCAAAGGCCCGGAGTCCAAGTGGAGCGCCAATTTCCGCGATCTGAACGCCGCCGTGACTCGCATGGCGACGCTGGCTCCAAAGGGGCGCATCACGGTGGCGTGCGTGGAGGCGGAGGTGGGGCGGTTGCGGGAGGGTTGGAAGGATGTCAGCGGGGGAGAGAGTAGTGCTCAGTTCTCAGTGCTTAGTGATGAGCTGGATCCGTTTGACCACGTGCAGCTCGAGTTCGTGATCAAGACCTGCCGGGAGAGCAAGACGCTGTCGGATGCTGGCAGGAAGCTCTTTGCTGTGTCGCGGATGAAGCGCTCGAAGATGAATGACGCGGACCGGTTGAAGAAATATTTGAAGCGCTTTGATCTGACCTGGGAGCAAATTTCCCAGTAAGCCTGATCAAGGCTCTCCGATGATTGGATGCTCTACGACAGCCGCGCTCGCTTTGACCGCACGCGTCAGCACTTCCTTCGGCTGTTTGCCGCTAGGCACAGCTTCGTAGGCCATGCCTTTGTAGCGCAGCGGCTTGTAGCCGAGGGCGATCAGCGCATCGAGCGGAGCCTGCTTCAAACCTGGCTTCCAGTAGTCCGGCGCCCCGCCGGTTTCATAATAATAGATCCATGTCTTATCGGGTGTGGCCCAACCGCCACACAGGATCACATGACGCCGCGGAATGTTCAGCACATCACCAGGGCGCAGCTCCCTCGCGCTGGGCAATTCGGTGCAGATGGCGGGCAATTGGCCGGTGTCATGCACGCGGGGCAGTTTCAGACAGCGTGAGACGAAACCCGAGCAGTCCACGCCAGCGGCATGCGCACTTACGGCGGCATTGTCAGCACGTCGTTTCTCCGGCGATGACACATCGCCACCGGCGCTGCCATTCGAAACGGCGAGATCAAACGACGCTGGATCATCAAAACCGCCCCACTTGTAGGGCACGCCGTGATTCGCCTCGCCCGGAATCCACCAGCCATGGCGCTCATGCTGTGGTTCGTGGCCCGCATCAGGCGTGTTGACGAGAATGCCCGCCTTGTCCTTCCCATGCAGGATGTTGCGAGCAAACGGCCGCCAGGAATGATTCGTATAGCCTTGTGCAATCGCCATCGCCTCATCCGGCGTGACTTGCGAGGGCGCAGAAGGATCACCGGGAATAAGCGGAGTCGATTCAGCCGCACCTTTCTGTTTCGAGGTCGCAACGCAGCCCGACGCGAGCATGAGGATGGCAAAGGAGACGCACTTCATCGGCAGATGATGAAAGGTCCGGTGAATCGGGTCAAACGATTGCAGCCTGGCCCCCTGATTTGGTCTTCTTCCATTCAGTTGACCGATTCCTTCGACCTTGCAGACTGTGCGACATGTTCTCCCGCCTTCTCTGGTGCCTCATGCTGATCGTGTTCGCCGTGCGAACCGATGCCGCGCCCAAATCATCGGCACGGACAGCCCTCGTCATCGGCAATGCCAAATACGAAGCCGCCATCGGCCCGCTGCGCAACACCGACAACGATGCCAAGGCCGTGGCGAAAACACTGCGCGACCTCGGTTTCGCCGTGATCGAGAAGCACAATGTCACGCGCGACCAGTTGCTGCGCGCCGTGCTGGAGTTCCGCGCCACGTTGACCGATGCGGAGGTCGGCCTGTTCTACTATGCTGGTCACGGCATCGCCGTCGCAGGTTCCAATTACCTGCTGCCGATCAAATCCGGCTACACGTCCGAAGGTGGCGATGACGTGACGCTGCGCATGCTCGCCGAGACCAAACTCTTCAATGTCGAACAGGCCGTGGCCGACATGAAAGCCTCCGGCGCACGCTGCAACCTCGTCATCCTCGACGCCTGCCGCACCACCGCTGTGGCCCGCACTGGTCGCACCCGCGATGTCACCAACCCCGGCGGCCTGACCGAGATGAAACCACCCGCAGGCTCACTCATCGCCTTCGCCACCGATGCCGGGCAGACCGCGCTCGATGGCGACGGCACCAATGGCCTCTACACCGAAGAACTGCTCAAACACCTGCGCACCCCCGGCTTGACCATCGAGCAGGTCTTCAAACGCACGCGTGCCGGCGTGCTGGAGCGTTCCGAGGGCGGACAAATTCCCGCCGAATACTCACGCCTTGTTGGTGATGACATCTTCCTCGCCGGCCCTGCTTCATCACCGCCGCCGATAACGGCGCCGACAACTCCCGCACCGCTCACGCTCGATGACATCGCCAAACTAGCCGCCACTGGAAAATCCAGGGAATGCATTGAAGCCTTGCAGCAGCATGCTCAATCCCATGGCACTGGCGATTACGCCGTGCAGCCACTCGAAACACTGCTGGAACAAGTGAAGGAAGACCTCAAAGACGCCACCACGGCATCCCCAAAGATCGAATCCGCCGCAGCCACCTGCGAACTCGTGCTTGAAGCCCTGCGCGACTGCTTGCCGCCCGATCACGAGAAGAAGGCCACGCTCACCGCCAAGGCTCTGAACCGCCATGGTGATGCCCTGCTATTGCTCGGTCATGCCGATGAGGCCCTGGATGCCTACAACGCCGCCATACCGCTCACGCCCGATGATTCCTATCCCATCTACAACCGCGCTCGCGCCCACCTTGTCCTCGGCAACACCGCTGAAGCCAAAGCGGACTTCACGGCCGCTGCGAGCACGAAGTTTAATCAGCCGAAGGCGCGCAAACTGGCTGAGGAAGCACTCGCGAAGCTCAAATAGCTGGATCCATCGTCAGGCTGTATTTTCAGCTCTCCCAGCCAATGCGCTCACGATTTCCCACGTAGAGCAGGCCGGTCAAACGTGCGTGAACAATCAAAAAGAAAGCTGCGACTGAGCTGGAGATCAAAGCACGAAGAAAAACGGCCTGCGACTCGGGGAGCATCCCCCACACAGTTTTGAACGACATCGGCACCAGCACCAATGCGGCTCCACAGAGCATGAAGGCGGGACCGCTTTTGAAAATGGCGGGCAGAATATGGTGGGGAAGGACTTGTGAGAAGTTGTTAAACACCACGAGCGCCAGCACTCCTGTGCAGAAATACTCGCAGCCGAACGCGGCGATGAGTTGGCAGGCCAGTTCACGCCATTCAACTTCCGGCGCGATAAAATAGCCGACAATCATCGCCGGCGCCCAGGAGATGCAGGCCAGCCCAAACAGACTCGCCATGGAACTCCACAACCCATCGGTATCCACCGAAGCCTCTTGCCAGGCCTCCTTGCCCCAGTCGATCAGCGTGTGCTCAATGATGGTGAAATAGCAGCGCACAATGACACCGATGAGCACCAGCGCCGCAAAGATGATGCGCCCAGAAATTAGCACCTTTCCGGTTTGCAGGGTGCTGACCGTCACCAGCACCAGAAATCCTGCAGCACACAGCACCACGAGCAAAAACCAGCTGATGCGGACCAGGGGGTAGCACAAGGCATCGACAACTGCTGGGACCGGACGTTTTTCTTCGACCATCCGTGCTTTTATCCAGCGCCACGTTGTTTGTCAGCAAAAATATGACGGACTAAATCTCTGTTCTACTCATGCCACGTCCGCGCCACGCGCTCAATGCTGAGCGCCTTGCCGGTGGCAGGATCAATCGTGATCAGCGCACCATTCACCCGCACGGCACCGCGCCCGACACCAAAACGCGTGGGCATCATGGTGTGGAAGCGTTCGAGCACGGGCTCGATCTGGCTACCGATCACGCTGTCCATCGGGCCGCACATGCCGGCGTCGCTTTGGAAGGCGGTGCCTTTCGGCAGCACGCGTTCATCGGCGGTGGGCACATGCGTGTGCGTGCCGACGACGGCGGAGACTTTGCCGTCGAGATGCCAGCCCATGGCGACTTTCTCGCTCGTGGCCTCGGCGTGAAAATCGACGAAGATCACCGGCGTCTCCTGGCGCAATTCCTCGACGCAGGCGGCGATGGCGGGAAAGGGATTGTCGAGCGTCTGGTTCATGAACGTACGCCCCTGCAGGTTTACCACGGCCACTTTGCACTTCTTCGATTCCAGCACGATGAAGCCGCTGCCCGGCGTGCCGGCGGGGTAGTTCAGTGGGCGCAGCATGCGCGGCTCTTCGGCGAGATAGGGCACGATTTCCTTCTGATCCCAGATGTGATCCCCGCTCGTCACCACCGCCGCGCCGGCCCGCATGAGGCTGATGGCGATCTTTGGCGTGATGCCGCGACCACCGGCGGAGTTTTCGCCGTTCACGACGATGAAGTCGAGCTTGAGTTCCTCTTTGAGCAGCGGCAGCAACACGGCGACCGCCTTGCGGCCCGGTTCGCCCACTACATCGCCCAAAAAAAGGAGGCGGAAGAGTCCGTCCGTGCTGTCAGCCGTGTTGTCGTTCATTGTGGCGCTACTTAGTAGATGATGAAGCCGGGGATCAAGTCTAGGATGCGCTTTATGATGAAACGAATGATGCGCTGCAACACGCTGGCGGTCATGCTGACGTGCTGTGTGGCAGCGCCGGGCATGACTCAGACGATTGTGCCTGTACCAGCACCCGCCCCACTGCCAGTTCCGACTCCCGCACCCGCGCTCATACCAAGCGCAGCCCCAGTCGTGCCACCGCCTGCCACCCCGCCAGTTCCGGCCCCCGCACCCGCGCTCACGCCGTCGCAAATCACACCGGGCGCGCCCCCTGCTGCGGCGGCTCCAGTCGTGCCACCGCCTGCTCCTGCGGCGCGGCTGGACCGTCTGAGTCCGCTCGGCACCAAGCCGGACTGGTCCAAATTGCAGTCGTTTCATCAAACGCTGACACGCAGCGAGTTTGAAACCGCCATGCGGAATTTTTATGCCGATGGCTCCCCTCTGCCGGCACCGTGGAAGCTGGAACCCGACGGCGTGGTGGTCAAAACCGGCGACCCGGTAAGACCCGAGGCACGCATTAGCTTCGCCAGCCGTTCGGAATCACCGCTGCCGGGCAGTCGCACTTGGAGGCGTGCCAGCGAAATGCCACCACTCAAAGGCCGCCCGCCATTGAGCGATGTCCACATTGCCATCGACCCCGGTCACATCGGCGGCAGCTATGCGACGATGGAGGAACGTTACCTGAGCTTCGCTCCCGGTGAGGCCATCCAGGAAGGCACACTCACACTCACCACCGCCCAGGTACTGGCGGAACGGCTCAAGGCCCTCGGTGCCTACGTCTCGCTGGTGCGTGACCGCCTTGAGCCTGTCACGGACCTGCGACCTGCCGATCTGGTGAGTCCGGCACGGCAACTGCTCACCGAGGCGGGCTTCCCGCTGCCGCAGGAAAATTACAACAACCTCACCGGCGATGCGAAGCTCCTCACCGTGCAATGGCAGAGCGAAAAACTCTTCTACCGCGTCAGCGAAATCCAGGCGCGGGCCAAAAAAGTCAACACCACCATCAAGCCCGATGTTGTGCTCTGCCTGCACTACAACGCCGAGGCCTGGGGCGATGCCACCGCGCCGCAGTTTTCGCCGATGAATCACATGCATGTGCTCGTCAACGGCTGCTACTCCCCCGTGGAGCTGGAGCAGCAGGACGTGCGCTTTGAGATGTTCTACCGGCTGTTCTCACGCATCCATGAGGAGGAGCTGCCGCTCGCGGAAAGCGTGGCCAATGGCACGCGGGTTGCGACCGGACTGCCCGCCTATGTTTACACCACGCCCAACGCGCTCCGGGTCGGCACGAACGCGTATGTTTATGCGCGCAACCTGCTCGCGAACCGCATCTATCAGTGTCCGGTCGTTTACCTCGAACCCTACGTCATGAACCATGAGGAAACGTACCGCCGTCTGCTGCTCGGTCATTACCTCGGCCGCACACTTGTTGCAGGCCGTCTGCAAACCAGCGCCATCGAGGACTATGTACGCGGTGTCGTGAACGGCATCCTCGCCTACTATCAGAAACGCCGCCCGCTATGAAGGTGCTCATCGCTGGTTGTGGCTGCGTCGGTGAACGTGCCGCCGATCTGCTGCATGCCGCCGGGCATGACGTCATCGGCCTCACGCACTCGCCCGAGTCTGCTGCACGCCTAGCCGCTGCCAAACCCTGGCGCACCGAGCCCTGCGACATCTCAAATCGCGATGCCGTCACCGCACTCGCCGCGAAGATCAGCACAAACATCGACGCCGTCATTCACTGCGCCAGTTCCAGTCGTGGTGGTGCCGCGATGTATCAAGCCGTCTATGTCGATGGCATTCGCCATCTCGTGGCGGCCTTTCCACAGGCCTTCGCACTCTACACCAGCAGCACCAGTGTTTACCCGCAGGTCGATGGCGAAATCGTCGATGAAACCAGTCCTGCCGAACCGGACCGCGACACCGGACGGCTGCTGCGTGAAGCTGAAAACATCGCTTTGGACTCTGGGGGTGCCGTCGCACGTCTTGCCGGCATTTATGGGCCAGGGCGTTCCTTCCTCTTGAAGAATCTGCTCGAAGGCATAGCCGCCATCGAAGGCAACCACGGTCAGGGCCGCCTGCTCAATCAAATCCATGCCGACGATGCCGCCGCCGCGCTCGTTCACCTCGTCACGCAACGTCTCAGCGGCATCTTCAACGTCGCAGACGACGCGCAGATGACGCAGCGCCAGTGCCTGGAGCGTTTGTGCGCCACCTTTGGCCTCAAACTGCCCGGCACACGCGAGCCTGATCCCAATCGCAAACGCGGCTGGAGTCACAAGCGCGTCTCCAACACCAAGCTGCACGCCACCGGCTGGCAGCCGCAGTATGCGAGCTACTTCGATGCCTTGCGCGACGATCCTGATCTCGCCTCATCCATTCTCGGCCTCGTTCATGCCGCCGGCGTGACTCCCCTGCCCCGCCAGCCGAACATCGTGCTCATCGGCCTCATGGGTTCCGGCAAAACCACCGTCGGCCGCATCGTCACGCAGATGATCGGCTTTCAGTTCGTCGATACCGACCACCTCGTCGTCGAAACCGCCGGCAAGACGATTCCCGAGATCTTCGCCGAAGAAGGCGAGGCCGGATTCCGCCTGCGTGAATCCGCGGCGCTGCGTTCCTTGCTCGGCAGACGCGGCTGCGTCATCGCCACCGGCGGCGGCATCATCACGCAACCACGCAATCTGCCCATCCTGCGGCATCTCGGCTACCTCGTCTGGCTGGATGCCGATCCCGAGCGCCTCGCCCGCCGCACCGCGATGAACAACAACCGTCCGTTGCTCAACGGCGAAGAAGATCCCAAAGCCAAGCTCGAACGCCTGCTTACCGAGCGCAAACCGCTCTACAAAGCCCTCGCCGACCTGCGCATCAAGACCGCCGAACTCACGCCGCAGGAAACCGCGTATGGCGTCATGGAAAGCGCCCGCGTCTTCTTTGCGCGCCGGCAGAAACTCGAATCAGTGAGCTGAAAAACTCAGCTCCAACTGATCCTCCGCCCCCAGCGCCCGCGCATCATGCCCGCGTGCGCGCAGTTCCGCCGCAAACTCACGCGTGGAGCCATGCACGAGGTAAATCCGGCGCGGTTTCACGATTTCCACCGTCTCATGCAGCTCAGGATGATCTGCATGATCGCTCAGCGGCAACGCCACATCGACGCCGTAGCGATACTTGGCGCTCGGCTGAATCGCCCAGCCCGACAATATCGCCGTGCGCATCTTGGGCAGCTCGATTTTTGCCCCCGGCGGAAACACCAGCACATGCCCCGCCGCTTCATTCGCATCAAACAACCGCCACTTTGGCAGAGCACCCAGATGCGGCGTTAACACCGCCGTGATCTGCGCCACACTCGCATGCACCATCACCGGCAGCTCCGCATCTCGTAGCGCACACAGAATCTCCTGCGCCTTCCCGAGCGAATACCCCAGCAGCACCGGCACACCGCCATCGCTCAACGTTTCACGCACAAACGCCAGCATCTGGGCGATCACCGCCTCCGCAGGCGGGAAACGATACTTCGGCAGGCCAAACGTCGTCTCCATGATCAGCGTGTCCGCCTGCATCAGCTCACAACGTTCCGCGCTCAAGCCCTGCCGCAGCTTGTAGTCGCCCGTGTAGAGCAGTGTCGCTCCATCCGCCTGCCGCGTCAGATGCAGCATCGCCGAACCGGTGATATGCCCCGCCGGCAGTAACCGCAGCTCCCAGCCTTCCCACTCAAACACCTCGCGCATCTTCGGCGACACCACCACACCCGACTTCTTCACCGTTTTGCGCACCACCATGAGCTGATGCGTGATCTCCGAGCAAAACGTCAGATCATGCCGCGCCACATGATCGCTATGCGCATGCGAAACAAACGCCCGCTTCACCCCAAAGTGCGGATCCAGCCACAAATCCGCCGCCGGGAGGTAAATTCCCTTCGGGTGAGTGACTTCGATCAGCGGCGGCATAAAAGACCGCAGATTTGCGCTTGAGCGCGACACCTGCCACCGCATTCTCGCTCCCCGCATCCGCCATGTCATCTCCCCCTGTCATCGCTATCACTGCCAAGCAGCGCAAACTGCTCGCCGATGACATGGAGTACTACCAGCCGGAAGTCCTGGAGCGCGGCGCCTTGCTCTACGCGCAAAACGCCGTGCGCCGGGTGTTCTGGTCGGACCCCGGCACCAGTCTGCAGGCCGAGGTGCAGGGCAGCAAGCTCTACACCGTCACGCTCGACTTCGAACGCTTCGGCCTGGACACCTTCTGCACCTGTCCCCAAGCGACCGAGTGCAAACACACCGCCGCCCTGCTGCTGCATCTGCGTGCCAAAGCCGTGGTCGTCGCCGCAACGAAGACCAAGGCCCCGAAAGCCGCCAAGACCGTGGTTGCTCAGCCAGGCAAAGATTCGTTTGCCGGTCGTGTCGCCAGCCAGTCGGGCAACACGTTGAGCGCGTCTGCGGTGAAGTTTCTCCAGCAGGCCGAAGTCTGGTGGGTCAATAGGCAATCCCTCATCGCCCAGGTGGATCTGTTCAAACTCTGCGGACGGCAAAGCTACTGGGGCTACGGCCAAGTGCAGTTGTGGCCGCCAGAGCTGCCACCCGCCGATGAGACGGAATTTTTCGCCTACCTGGGGCATGCGATGGGCAAGTGCCAGCTCCAGCTGCCGGCGGGATTGGAACCCGCTGTGGACCGCACCGTGCAGCAGCGCCTCTTGCAGCGCTGGGAGCGCCTCAAGCAGATCGAAGATTGGCGCAAGCGTCTCGGCAACTGGCAGGAGCCGCAGTTGCATCTCGCCCCCGAAGCACCGGAACTGCGCCTGATGCTGCACCAACTAGGGGCCACCGTACAAGTGCGCCATCCCGGCGAGGCTGAGTTTGGCAAGACCACGCAAAAACTGCTCAAGCAGCTCTGGGGCGGCTCCACCAATTCGGGTAATAGCCCGCAAAATTTGCTCAGCGCCGGCTCCAACCTCGTGTTGAAAGCCGCGCTCGTGCATTATGGCGATCTGCGTCCTGCGGACATCCCGCCCTTGTCTGACTCGCTCGCCAAAAGCCTGGCCCAGCTCATCACCAGCGAGTCCTTGTTCCAAACGCACGTCGTCACCAGCACTGGTGAGTCCTTGCTGACCCATGATGAAGCGTTGCGCTGGGATTTGCAGCCGCCAGCTACGCCGGGAGGGGATTACGCACTACGCCTCCTGGATGATGACGGCCGCTCTCCGTCGCCACCACTTGCCATCTTGCCTGGGTTTCCACTACGTTATGTCACGCATGAGGTCGTGCATGCCGTGAACTACTGGCCCTTCGGCAAGGATTCCATGAAATGGCCGGTGTTCATTCCGGCGGCGGCGCTGGAAACGAAAGAAGGCGTCAGCGCCCTCGCCAAACTCGGCGTGCCCGTGCCGCTGCCCCTGGAAGGCCGCGTGAAAATCATCCGCGCCGAAATCGAAGTGCGCTGCAAGCTGCACCGCTACCAGCACGCCAACAGCGATTACCTGCAGGTGCGCACCTTGGCAAAATTCGGCGGCATGCAGAACCCGAGCCTCTGGACCGGCACCAACTGGGCCGCCATAAATCGCTCCGCACCGGCGGAGAAGCCTGCGCCGGATGAAATCGTACAGCTCGACAAATCCCACCTGTCCGCCGCCGGTGCCTGGCTGGCGCAGTGGCCGCTGAAGCCCGTTTACAGCGCCATTCATGACCAATGGCTCGAACAACGCATCCAGGGCAAGGACTGGCCGGATCAATTCCTCGCCTGGCTCGACCGCCGGCCCAAAGGACTCGTCGTCGAACTCGATGCCGAGCTGGCCAGTCTGCGGGAAGGCCGCGTCTCCGGCAGCGTGCGTCTCGACATCGAGGAATCGAAGGCCGGCATCGACTGGTTTGACCTCAGCGTTGCCCTCGACGTGACCGACAGCACGCTCACGCAGGAGGAGATCGACCTGCTGCTCAAAGCCAAGGGCAAATGGGTGCGCCTAGCAGGCAAAGGCTGGCGCAAACTCGAGTTCACGCTCAGCGAAGAGCAACTCAAGGAACTCGCCGAGCTAGGTCTTGCCACCAACGATTTCAGCCCCGAAAAACAGCGGCTGCATGCCCTGCAACTCGGCGGTCTGGCCAAAAAGAACACCACTCTTCTCAGTGCCGAGCGCATCGAGCAAGTGCGCCGCCGGGTGGAAGAAATCCAGACCCGCGTCACACCCGCAGCGCCCAAAGCCATCACCGCAACGATGCGGCCGTATCAGCTCGAAGGCTTCCACTTCCTCGCCTACCTCACCACCAATTGCTTCGGCGGCGTGCTGGCAGACGACATGGGTCTCGGCAAGACGCTGCAAGCCCTCACCTGGATCGCCTGGCTGCGTGGCGAGAAAAAAGTCCGCGATCCCATGCTCGTCATCTGCCCCAAGTCCGTGCAGGACAACTGGCGCAGCGAAGCGGAGAAATTCTTCCCCAAACTCAAAGTCGAAGTCTGGAGCCGTGCCACCGCCGGCAAAACCGGCCTCAGCGGCAAGACTGACCTGCTCGTCATTCATTACGCCCAACTGCGCCTCCACGAAGAACTGCTGTGTAAAGAGACGTGGAGCGCCGTCATCCTGGATGAAGCCCAGGCCATCAAAAATCCCACCTCGCAAAACTCCCGCGCCGCCTGCGCGCTCAGCGCCCCGTATCGCCTCGCCCTCACCGGCACGCCCATTGAAAACCGCCTGCTCGACCTCTGGGCCATCTTCGCCTTCGCCATGCCCGGCGTGCTTGGCAACCGCAGCAGTTTCACCAAAAACTTCGATGGCAAAGACGATCCTCTCGCCCGCCGCCGTCTCGCCGCTCGCACGCGGCCCTTTTTGCTCCGCCGCACCAAAAACGAAGTCGCCAAAGATCTGCCGGACCGCATCGAAGAAGACCTCATCATCGAATTCGAAGGCACGCAGGCCGCTTTGTATCAGGCCGAGTTGAAACGTGCCCGTGCGCAGCTCTTGAAGGCCGAAACCAGCAAGCAGCTCGACAAACTGCGCTTCAACATCCTCACCAGCTTGCTGCGCCTCCGCCAAATCTGCTGCCACCCGCGTCTGCTTGGCCTGGAGGCCTCCGCGAAGAAGAAGAGCGACGAAAAAACCGATGAAAGCGCCAAAGTCGCCGCGCTGATGGAACTGCTGGAGCCATTGATCGAAGAAGGCCAAAAGGTGCTCGTCTTCTCGCAGTTCGTCGAGATGCTCGAAATCATCGAGGCCGAAATCCAAGAGCGCGGCTGGCACACCTTCAAGCTCACCGGCAAGACCGAAGACCGTGGCGCACTGGTGCAATCCTTCCAGAGCCACGCAGGGGCCGCCACCTTCCTCATCAGCCTCAAAGCCGGTGGATTCGGCCTCAACCTCACCGCCGCCAGCTACGTCGTCCTGTTTGACCCGTGGTGGAATCCCGCCGTCGAAGCCCAGGCCATCGACCGCACCCACCGCATCGGCCAGAAGCAGACCGTCTTCGCCTACCGCCTGCTCATCAAAGGCACCATCGAGGAAAAAATCCGCGTCCTGCAAAAACAGAAAGGTGCCATCGCCAACGACATCCTCGGCGAGGAAAACTTCGCCTCCGCCCTCACCCTCGATGACTTCCAGTTTCTGCTCGGCGAGGAATAAACACACCTATGGCCTCCCTCGCCGATCAACTCATCGCCCTTCTAGGCAGCAAGCGCGTTTCCGTCACACAGGCGGACCTCGCAACGCACAGCACGGACAAATGGTTCGCGTCGAATCCGCCCGATGTGGTGGTGCATGCAGAATCGACGGCGGAAGTCGCCGCAGTGCTGCGCTTTGCCAATGAACACAAGATTCCCGTCACGCCCCAAGGCTCACGCGTCGGCTACGTCGGCGGTGCGGTGCCGTTGAAAGGCGGCATCGCGCTTTCCGTGGCGCGCATGAACAAGATCAAAGAAATCGCCTTGGAAGACGGTGTCGCGGTCATCGAGCCAGGTGTAATCACAGGTGATTTGCAGGCTGCGGTGCGCAAACTCGGCTGGTTTTATCCGCCGGACCCGGCTTCGCTCAAGGAATGCAGCCTCGGCGGCAACATCGCCACGAACGCGGGCGGTCCGCGCTGCCTGAAATACGGCGTCACGCGGCATTACGTGCTCGGTTTGGAAGCCGTGCTGGCCGATGGCTCGATTGTGAAGGCCGGCGGTCGTTGTCACAAAAATAAGACCGGTTTCGATCTCGTCGGCCTCATGGTCGGCAGCGAAGGCATGCTCGGTGTCGTCACCGAGGCCACGCTGCGTTTGATTCCGCATCCGCCGATGCGCGCGATGCTTTCCGCCGGCTTCAATTCGTTCGCCGAAGCCGCGAACGCCGTGCAGCGCATCCTCGGCAGCGGCTTCCTGCCCAGCGCCCTCGAAATCGCCGACAAATTCACGCTGCGTGCCGCCCGCGAGTATCTCGGAGCCTCCGTCACGCCGGATGGCGATGCCCATCTGCTCGTTGAGATCGATGGCCAGGCCGAATCGGTCAAAGGTGAGCTGCAACAACTCGCCAAGCTCGTGCGTGAACTTGGATGCATCTGTTTGAACGAGGCAGTGGGAGAAGAAGCCTGCGAAGCCTTCTGGAAACTGCGCCGCGAGTTTAGCTACAGCCTACGGAATACTGGTTTGATCAAACTGAACGAAGACATCGTCGTGCCACGCGGTCGGCTCGTCGATCTCGTCGATTTTGCCGAGAAACTGCAAATCGAAACCGGCTTCCCCGTCGCCTGCTTCGGCCATGCCGGCGATGGCAACATCCACGTCAACATCATGGTGCCCACCATGGACGATCCCGCGATCCGTGAGCGTGCCGAAGTCGCGCTCGACCAGCTCTTCCATCAAGTCATCGCCTGGAACGGTGCCATCACCGGCGAACACGGCATCGGCATCGCCAAAAAGCGCTGGTGGCGGGATGCAGTCTCGCCTGCCGCCCATGAAACTCACCTGCGTTTGAAAGCGGCACTCGATCCCAATGGGATTCTGAATCCAGGGAAGTTTTTGGGCTGAAGACAAAAGCGACGAGCATGGGAGTGGCGCTCTTCATGGCAGTGGCTAGCTTTGCTGAACATGAAAATCCCGTCGCGACTCTTTCTGCTCCTGTTCACCCTGAATGTCTGCTGCGCGCAGGAGACCTTTGACCGCCTGACCTTCCACGCGGCGCCGCAGCCGCTCTCAAAGGACGCGAACACGAGCAACTGGCCGCGCATGCTCGGCCCCACGGACGATGCGATCTCGCCAGAGACGCACCTGCTTAAAAAGTGGGCCGCAGGCGAGCCAAAGGCCGTGTGGGAAGTCGCGATGGGCGAGGGCTACAACTCGCCTGCGATTAGCGGCGACTTCTGCGTGATCTTCCACGCGCTGGAGGGCAAGGAGATCATCGAATGCTTGCATCGCGAGACCGGAAAGCGCTTCTGGTCGCATGATTACCCGATCTCGTATCAAGACCGCTACGGCTTCGGCAACGGCCCACGCGGCAGCCCGGTGATCGCCGATGGCGTCGTGGTGACCTATGGCGTGACGTGTGAACTGCGAGCGCTCGATTTGAAAACGGGCAAGCTGCTGTGGCAGCATGATCTGCGGGCCGAAATGCATGTGCCGCAGGATTTCTTCGGCGCGGGCGGCACGCCGCTTATTCTCGACGGACGGGTCATCTTGAACGTGGGCGGCAAAAAAGCGCCGATTGAGGACTCCGAAGGCCTGCGTGATCGAAAAGAGCGGCTCGCCGAGGCAGGCGTGAGCGTGGCGGCCTTTGATTTGAAGAGCGGCGAAGTCGTGTGGAAAGTCGAGGATGCATGGGGCGCGAGTTACGCGTCACCGATTCCCGCGAAGCTGCACGGGCAGCTCAAAGTGCTCGTCTATGCCGGCGGCGAGAGCGATCCGGCCACCGGTGGCCTCATGTGCATCGACCCGGCGAGTGGGAAGCTGCATTCCAAGTTCGCCTGGCGTGACGACGAATACATCCAGGCCATCGGCACCTCGCCCGTGGTCATTCCCGAGAAGAACCGCGCCTTCATCACCACCGCGTATCCCAAAGGCCGGCCGCTCGGCGGCGTGATGGTCGAGTATGATGCCGAGTTTCAGCCGAAGGAAGTGTGGCAGTCCAAAAAGCTCGGCGTTCACTGGATGAACCCCGTCTATCACGACGGCCATCTCTACGCCATCGACGGCGAAACGGAGCCGAAGTCCCGCCTCGTCTGCGTGAACGCCGACACCGGCGTAGAAGTGTGGGAGCAAAAGATCGAATGGGACGACGCGGAGTTCAGCAAACAAACCGGTCGCGCCAATCCCACCCGCCTCAGCATCCTCCGTGCGAGCCTCCTTAAAGTGGATGGTGCCTTCCTCTGCCTCGGCGAGATCGGTTCCCTCCACTGGCTCGACCTCAGCCCCTCCGGAGCCAAAGTCATCGCCCAAGCGCAGCCCTTTTACGCCCTCAACACCTGGAGCCTGCCCGCCCTCAGCCATGGCCTTCTTTATGTGCGCCAGCAGCAGAAAGACCTGATGCAGAAGACGGGGGAGCGGGTGATTTGTCTGGATTTGAGAGGGGAGTGATCACTGCCTTTCGATCTCCAGGGAAGGCATGAAAGGCGCAATTTGGCAGGACGATGAAAACTTCGTGCTTGGCGGAATGAAGGCGGTTTGATAGCGTCGCGTTCTTTCCCACCATGAACCGTCCAATTGTTATCCGCATCTGCCTCATCCTGCTGGCCGTCCTGCTCATCTTTCTGCTGTGGGAGAGTGTGAAGGATGGCAGCGATGGGGTGAAGCTGGTCTTTGTCATTTTGATGGGGGGGCTGGGCGGCATCTTGATGGTGAAGTTTTTCATCCCTTGGTTGGGTGATCTGATGGGTGAGGCGGTGTTTTCCTCCGGCGAGAAGGTGGAGCAGGATGAGATGACGAAGGCGGCGGCCTGCATCGCCCAGGGTGACTACAAAGGCGCGATCGAGCACTATGAAAGGATGCTGGAGGACAAGCCGGACGATCCCTTCCCCGTGGCTGAAATCGCGAAGGTGCATGCTGAGCGTCTGCATGACCCGCAGGCGGCGTTGCGGGCGTTGGAGGAGCACCTGCAGAGCAAGAACTGGCCGGTGGATGATGCGGCGTTCATCATGTTCCGCATCGCTGACGTGCATCTGACGCACCGGCACGATTATGAAACGGCACGCGACATGCTGGAGCAGATCATCGGCAACTTCCCGAACACGCGCCATAGCGCGAACGCGCATCACCGAATGAGCGAAATCGAACAGATGCAGTACAAGCTGCTGATGGAGCAGCGCACGAAAGCGGGATCCTCCGGAGCCGCGACGGCATGATCCTTGCAAACTCGGCGGACGATGCTCGCGCAGCTCCATTCTTGGACCCGGGAGAATCCGCTGATGACTTTGGCGCTAGCGGCGGTGTGCGGCATTCTCGCGGCAGAGTTTGGCTGGCTTAACGGTGGCGGTGCATGGCTCATCGGTTTCACCACGGCGCTGCTGGGTGCAGCGCTGCGCTCTGGCCGCGCATGGCTGCTGCTGCCAGGTGTTGCGCTGGTCTTCGCCTTCATCCATGAGACGCGCACGGATGAAACCTTCCGCCATCCGCTGCGCCAGGTCTTGCAGCAGATGGACAAACCGGCGCCGGCCACGATTCGCGGCAGTTTGCTGCCGGATTTCGACACCACCGCAGATGGCCGCGCTCATGCGCTCTGCACCACCCGGCAGATCGAGATACCCCCAGCGGGAGCGGTGATCACGCAAACCGCCGTGCTGCTGGTGCGCCTACCTAAAGGCATGCGCTTTCCGGGCGCAGGCGTGTTTGAGCTGCACGGGAGCATCTACCTGCCGCGTGCGGCGTCGAATCCGGGCGCTTTTGATGCGCAGGAGTATGCGCTGCGGAACGGCCGCGTGGCACGTTTTGAGGCTGACCGCATGCAGCACATTGGCGACAGCGGCGAGACATTATGGTGCGCGTTTTTGGAGATGGCGGAACGTTGCAGGCAGTGGATCAGCGCGAAGCTCACACACGATCTCGCGGACGATGCTGAAACCGCTGCGGTGATCCGGGCGATGGCGCTGGGCGTTTCCGCCGAGGCGGATGATGAGATCGAGGATGCGTTCCGCAACAGCGGCACGCTGCATGTCTTTGCGGTCAGCGGCCTGCATGTGGCGCTGCTGGGAGTGATTGCGCTCGCGTTGTTGCGTCAGCTTGGCTTGCGACGTGGCATTTCGCTATGGGTGATGATCGCCATCGTGTTTGCGTATGCGTTCATCACCGGCTGGCGTCCTTCAGCGGCACGTGCGGCGCTCATGGTGGCGATTTTCATGGGTGCGCCGCTGGTGGACCGCGAATCCGCGCTGCAAAACAGCCTCGGTGCCGCCATGCTGTTGCTGCTGGCGGCGGACACGCACCAGCTTTTCATGCCGGGCTTCCAGCTTTCGTTTGTCGTGCTCTGGCTCAGTGCCATCGGCTCCGTGCCGCTGCTGCAACGACTGATGCCCTACACGCGGCTCGATGCCTTCCTGCCACCGCAGCTCGCGAACTGGCGGCAGCGCGGGTCGAGCCAGTTCCGGCGCTGGCTGGCGGCAAACTTGAGTGTTTCGTTCGCCGCATGGCTCGGCAGCCTGCCGTTCATCCTCGGCCACTTTCAATCGGTGACACCGGTGGCCGTGATCGCGAACTGCGTGCTCGTGCCGCTGTCGTTTTTATGTCTGGGGGCGACGTGCCTGAGTCTCTGCGCCGCAGGACTGCATCTCACGGGCGTGCAGATCGTCTTCAACAATCTGAACTGGGCATTGGCGAAGGCGATGATCGCCAGCGCGGCGTGGTTTGCGCATCTGCCGGGTGCCAATTTTCATTTTCAGCCGAACGCACCTCGCACGAATGCTCCCGCTGTCTGGCGCATGCTCGAACTGCCGCATGGTGGTGCAGCAAATCATCTGCGTCTCAGCCAAGGGCATTGGCTGTTCGACACCGGCGATGAAACCAGCTTCCGCCGCGTGCTGCGGCCCTATCTGTTTTCCAGCGGCGTGAATGCGATCACAGGTGTCTTCCTGAGCCACAACGATGCGGATCATGTCGGTGCCATCGAGCAGGTGATCGAGACGTTTGATGCGCCGCTGCTGTTTTGCAGCACGCAGGAGCCAGGCAAGCAGGATTCTTCGCTCACCACCTTGCGGCGGCTGGAGGCGGCCGGCCAGCCCGCGCTGCGCAAGCTGCGTGTCGATGAGCGCATCACGTTGTCGGAGGAAAAGACGTTCAAGGTCGAAGCACAGGTGCTTTATCCCACGATGCAGGTGGGAAATGGCCGCGGTGATGATCGTGCGATGGTGCTGCTGCTGCGCATCGGCCCATGGCGCGTGCTGTGGATGAGTGATGCGGGCTGGAACACGGAGAAGATTCTCAGTGCAAGCGCGGCTGAACTGCGCTGCGATGTGCTCATCCGCAGTCAGCATGAACTCGACCTGGCGATGACCGGCGAATTCCTGCGGAAGACGAAGCCGCGTGCGATTCTCTGCGGCAGCGATGCGCGTGAAGCGGAAGTCATGCTGCCGGAATCACTCATCCAGCAGGCCAAACAACAGAACATCCCGCTGCTCGACACCTGGCGCGACGGCAGCATCGAGCTGCAGTTCGACCCAGAGGCGCTGCACATTCTTCCGGCCCGAAACGCCAAACCCATCGTGTTGAAAACACGTGAATGACGTGACCGCATTCACTTCGGCGCATCCGGCCGGGTGCCGAGCTTCGCGATGATGTCACCCATCTTGTTGCTGCGGATGACTTCGAGCTTCACCTCGCTGCCGGGGGGCTGGGTGCGGATGATGTGCAGCAGGTCGCCGGGAGAACGGAAGGCCATGCCCTGAAATTTGGTGACCACATCGCCGGGTTTCAGCCCGGATTCTGCGCCTGGCGAGCCGGGATTAATGTTCGTCACCAGCGCACCACGGCGTGACGTGCCCCAGACGGGGTCGATCTCCACCGGTTCGGTGCTGACTTCGAGACCGAGGTAGCCCTTGCCAGTGTTGCCGGAGACCTCCGTCGCGTTTTTCTCGCCATCTTTGATCTTCGCCTGGATGCCTTCCACGACCAGCTTCGCATCATTGGCCGGCACGGCGAGTCCCACCCCCTGCCAGGCGCGTACGCTGTCATCACTTCGATAAATGGAGACGTTGATGCCGAGGATCTCGCCGCGAATGTTCACCAGCGGGCCGCCGGAGTTGCCAGGATTGATGACTGTGTCGGTTTGCAGGAAATCCATCTGGCTGTCGCTTAGATGACGGTCACGGGCACTGATGATGCCCTGCGTGACCGTGCCGCTGAGGCCGAAGGGATTGCCCACCGCGAACACGATCTGGCCCACCCGCGCTTCATCGGAGTTCGCAAAGCTCAGCGCGGGAAAATCCGTGCGGTTGCTCTCGATCTTGAGCAGGGCGATGTCGCGGTCGCGGCTGGAGCCGAGGATCGTCACAGGGTACTTTTTGTTGTCATTGGTGGTGACCATGATCTCCGTGCTATTTTCCAGCACATGGTAGTTCGTGACGACGTGGCCCTCCTTGCTGATGATCACCCCGGATCCCAGTCCGGGAATGATCTGCGGGCCCTGATTGACGAGGCCAAAGAGGGGGTGCCAGCTCATCTGTCCGGGTTTCACGGTCTTCGTCGTCACGCTGACGACGGAGGGCAGCACGGCGGCGGAGAGCTTGGCAAACTCCTCGTTCAACCGGCTCATCATCGACATGTCGCCCAGGTCCAGCTTCGGTTTCTCCGGTGGGGTGAACGATGCCTGCGATGGCTTTTCACCACGCAGCAGGTTCAGCAAGCCATAGCCTTCACGGTCCTGACGCCACCACGCAAACAACAGTACGGCCACCACGAACACCATGACGGCAAACAACAATCGGCGAAGGTTTTCCATGCGTACCAATGCGTCAGCGGCTGGAAAGTTCAAAGATCAAAGTTTCAGCCCCTACCGGAGCAGCAGATCAAGCGTTTGCCCGCGTCATGCTCACGCCGCCTGCTTCGGGCAGAGAATGATCAGCTTCTGCCGTGCCGGTGGCGGAGCGGCAGGCTCATCGAGGGCACGGTTCACCGCCGTGTGGATTTCCTCGGGATCGAAGGGCTTGGTCACATAATCACACGCACCACGGCGGATGGCGGAGACGATGTCACGCGTCTCCGAGCAGGCCGAAACCATCACAAAACGAGTCGCGGGCGAGGCATGGCGCGCCTCACGCACGACATCAAGGCCGTCCATCTCACCGAGGCGTCGATCTACAAGTGCGACATCGGGATTCATCTCACGAATGGCATCAATGCCAGCACGACCATTGTCGAAGGCCATGACCTCATGCCCCTGTGAACGGCAGAGCGTGGACAACAGCTTGAGAACGGGTTGGTGATCTTCGATAACAATGATATTAGCCATATTTATTATATTTACCATCTGGCGAGGCTTTGGGCAATGATCGTCTTCAAAAACTTTAAAGTTCCTTAAACAACTGCGCCAGATCCACTTTGACCTCAGGAAGCGCAGCGCATCCCAGCAGCATGCCCTGAGAGACGACCGTCATCTCCTCGTAACGTCCACCCACAGGCCGCCGATAAACCTCAATGCAACGCTCCGGCGCATTCACCAGCCAGAATTCCGTCACACCCGCCTCGGCATAGATGGTTGCCATTTCTTTGTCTTCAGCCAGGGAGGAAACTGCCACCTCAACCACTAGACGGGCGGTCGTTGGGTGGCTGGAATAGTCCGCGTCCCTGCCATCCACCACTGATACATCTGGTTCAGGTTCAGAGTCAGCCAATGAGAGCGAAGCTTCCTGGCGCACCCAAAGCTGCGGTCCGAGCAATGCTTTGAGCAGGTCGCACAAACGCCCGACCAGGATGACATGAAGAATGGATTTGGGCAATTTTTCAACGATCAGCCCCCGGATCAGTTCGGCGCGCTTCGGGGCCAGTCCCTTCGCGATCATCTCATGCCACGCCCGCACGGACAATGGCATGGCACGCTGCCGGAAGCCGGGCTGGCTGAGAATGGGAACCATGCTCGGAGGTTAACGACTCATGTAAAAACTGGCAAGACGTGCTTTGCGGTGCTTGTTCGCGATTGCGTGAAATCTGCCGCGCGTCTTTCTTGCTCGCCATGTCTTCCTCCCTGCTCCGCTACTGCCCCGACCTCTACAACTACCAGCGCCGTGAAACGCGGCCGGTGCAGGTCGGCCACGTCACCATCGGTGGCGGCGCACCCATCGTGGTGCAGAGCATGCTCACCAGCGACACGCGCGATGCGGAGGCCTGTGTGAAAGAAGCGCTCGGTCTCGCCGAGGCGGGCTGCCAGATCGTTCGCGTCACCGCGCAGACACGGGTCATCGCCGAAAACCTCCAGCACATCCGCGACGGCCT
>NZ_JBJXFV010000205.1:0-21963 GCF_046154365.1 Prosthecobacter sp. | reverse complement strand
GTAACCGAACTCCGCTGCGCTAAAGTGTGGAGGCGGGAGTAACTTTCCGTTGGTAAAAGATGGTGGGTAAAAGATCAGAAAACAATGGTTCCCCATCTTTTACCCCCAATCTTTTACCACCAAGTTAGGAGGCGGGAGTAACTTTCCGTTGGTAAAAGATGGTGGGTAAAAGATCAGAAAACAATGGTTCCCCATCTTTTACCCCCAATCTTTTACCACCAAGTTAGTCAGGAGCGCCTCGACGACGGCACCTGGCGCCTGCGCTGGGTCTCCGGCCTCGATGGCATCATCTCCCTCCCGCAGATCGAAATCGATCTCGCCATGACCGAACTCTACGAACGCGTGGACTTCAGCGCAGAGGAATAGCTGCAACAATGCCGCCGGCCCCTCAAAAGGAGGCCTTTTTTCAGACTGAAGCCGCTCCGGCAGCACGATTGCGGAGTCGTCCAGCTTGTCGGGAGACTCCCGAAGCCCAATCACGGAGTCCGCAGGCGTGTCGGCAATCTCCCGAACCCCAATCGCGGAGTCCGCAGGCGTGTTGGCAGTCTCCCGAACCCCAATCGCGGAGTCCGCAGGCGTGTCGGCAGTCTCCTGAACCCCGATCACGGAGTCCGCAGGCGTGTCGGGAGGCTCCGGCACCCCGATCGCGGAGTCCGCAGGCGTGTCGGCAATCTCCTAAACCCCGATCGCGGAGTCCGCAGGCGTATCGGCAATCTCCTGAACCCCGATCGCGGAGTCCGCAGGCGTGTCGGCAGTCTCCTGAACGTCGATCGCGGAGTCCGCAGGCGTGTCAGGAGGCTCCGGCACCCCGCTTGCGGAGCCGAGGGGCTTGTCAAACGGCTCGAAACAGGCAAAATGACCCCATGAACCAACCAGCCGCGCCTCCCACCCTGCCCGCGCCGCCACCTCAGGTGATTCCGGCGGATACCGTCTATGCCGCCCTCGGCGATCCCACCCGCCGGCGGCTTCTCCAAATCCTCGCCCACGGCCAAGGCCTCACCGCCACCGCGCTGGCAGGCAACGTCGGCAAGCGCCTGGACGCCACGCTCAAGCACCTCACGAATCTGCGCGGCGCCGGTCTGGTGGTGACGGCGGAGAACCCGCAAGACGGCCGCCGTCTCCTCTACCACCTCGCTCCCGCCATCCCCGTGACGAAGACGGAACGCGGCTGGGAGATGGACTTTGGGTATTGTTTGGTGAGGGGGTGAGTGGTATGGTCCTCCCCAATGGATTCCGTTGAAGAACATCGTCAGCTAGTCAGCCAGTTGAGCATCGAAGAGGTGCCACACTCGATCGAAACACATCACTCCCCCTGTGGCAAATATACCGCCGAAGTGACTGAACTCCTTGGCAAAGGGGAGCGTGAATGGCCCTATCAAATTCTCCGTGTTGTGGCGCGGCGTGTATGCGATCAAACCCAGATTGTTGAGATGGTGACTGACAGTCGCGATTTTTACCCAGGCTGGATTTCCCGAGGAGCCGATGATTATCTGTTGTTTCAGGAAATGCAGGGTGGACCAACGGTTGTTGATCTGATCCGGGGAGCAGTGGCGAGCTTTTATGACGCGGAGGACGACTTTATCTGGACGGATTATCATCTCTCTCCCTCTGGTTCACGATTGGCTGTAGGCGGCTGCTATTGGGCATGTCCATGGGATTTGCGCGTTTATGATTTCTCGTCGCCATTGAGCGATCCGTTGCCGATTCTGGCACACTTCCAAGGAACCTCGTCGCATCTCGAATTCTGCCAGTGGGATGGAGATGCTCTTCTGGTGACCGAGGAAAAGAATGAACGACGTTCGCTCGCCATTCCGCACACCGCCCACCTGAAATGGCGGTTCCCCAACCCATGAAACAGAGATGGCTGTTTCCAGAGCGCCAAAGGCGCGTCCCATCCCAGCCTGGGCCAACGGCCCAGGAATGCGTGCAGAAACCACGAACAACCCAGTCTAGGGCTGAAAGCCCGAGCCATGCGCGCCACACGTCTCTTCTCAACGCCCGGATCGCGAACCCGACGCGGTGCGAGCATGGGCCGGGCTTTCAGCCCTTCACCTGATCTCGGCGGCGCTCCCGGCTCCCTGGGCCGTTGGCCCAGGCTGGTATGGATCGCGCCTTTGGCGCTGAAAGCCCGACCCATGCTCGCCGCGCCTCAATCCCACACGTAGGCCTCGTCATAGGTCACCTCGTATTTTTTCAAGAACGCCCTATACTCCTCCTGAAACGTGCGGCTGCGGTGATGCTCCTCTTGGTTGTCGATGTAGGTCGTGAGGGCCATCAGGTCTGCGGGAGCCACGGAGAAGCAGCCGTAGCCGCGCTGCCAGGCAAAGTCGCTCAAGGCGGCAGATTGGGTTTTGAGCCATTTGGAAGACGAGGTCTTCAAGGTTTCGACTAGGCCGGCGATGGTCAGGGTGCGAGAGAGACGGATGGCGAGATGCACATGATCGGCCACGCCCCCGACGCGGTAGGCTTCACAACCCGCGTTCCTCGCCACCTCGGCCAGATAGGCGTGAACGTGCGGGCGCAGCGGGGCGTCGAAGCGCGGAAGGCGATCCTTGGTGCTGAACACCAGATGGACGATGACGAGGCTGAGGGACTGCGGCATGGCGGCCTGAGCATGGGGCGGGCTTTCAGTCCTTCACCTGTTTTTTTTCGGCGTCCCCTGGGCCGTTGGCCCAGGCTGGTATGGGGCGCGCCTTTGGCGCTGGGGAGGAGCCGTTTTCGCCCGCCTTGCAGAATGCTGTCGCAGTCGTATTCTCCTCGCATGACCACACTGACCCTCGATTTTCCGGATGCCCTCACGGCAGAACTCGATGCTGCCGTGGAGGCAGGCTGGTTTGAGAACCAAGCAGAAGCCGTCCGCGCTGCCGTTCGCGACTTTCTGAGCCAAGGACGTCTGGCTTTGCAGGAGCAGCATCAACTGGCCGACATTGAGTGGGCCTTGGATACGGCGAAGAATCGCGCATGAACCTGGTGGTGTCAGACACAGGTCCGCTCCTGCATTTGTTCCAGGTGGGTGCCTGTGAGCTGCTGGCGCATTGGGACACCATCCATGTGACTCCGTAGGTCTGGAGCGAGTTGCATCGCCACGCGCCCGCCTTCTCTGCTCAGGGCGTCCCTGCTTGGATTCGACGCTGTCAGCTTTCCGCAGCAGCAAGCAGGCAGGCTGCCCAGTGGACTCAAGCACGAGTGCTCGATGTAGGTGAAGCGGAGGCGCTGGCCTACGCCAAGGAGATTCAGGCCGATGTGTTCCTCACGGACGACACTGCGGCCCGCACGCTCAGTGTATCGCTCGGCATCCAGGCACGGGGCTCGCTGGGAGTGGTGCTCTTTGGCGCTGCTGCCGGCCACATCGATCAAACGACCGCCGAAATGGTGCTGAGCGATTTGGAAAGCCGTTCGACTCTCTGGATGTCTGGCAAGGTTCGACGAACAGCCCGCAAAGCACTGGCGAGGATGTTTGGAGCGCAGCCGTAGCGGAAGACGTGAGTCTTCCGCCGCTCTCGGAACGCTGACGCGTTCCGCTACGAGGCAACCGCCATCAAGACACCAACGGCAGCAGCTCCCGAGCAGCTCGCTGATCTTCACGCGCTCCTGCTCGTTGCTGTCGCGATGACGCAGGGTCACCGTATCGAGCAGTTCCGGGCCTTTTTCGCCGAGGGAATCGAAGTCGATGGTGGCGCCGCGTTTCGTGCCTGATGAACTCACAGCAGACTGCGCCGCAGAGGTGACTGAGCAATCCAGGTGCCAATGACGCGCTTCAAATCCACAAAGGGCAAGTCGTGAGCGTGCAGTCCGAGGCTTTTGACAAAGGGCGTCATCGTGGCTGTCATCAGTTCAAACTCGCGTGTAATCAGGCCTGTGGACGGCAGCTTTCGATCCTGACAGTTCGCGGCAAGCCAGTCGCGTGCGGCACGAATGGCCTTGCCGGGGTTGTCATCATGACTGCGGATGTCCTGACCGGCGATGTCGGACAGAAATTTCTGATAACGGTAGCGATCCCGATCCAGCACCAGCGCACGCCGCCTCAATCTGCGTGTTTTGAGGATATGGGAGGCACCGATGAAGATGCCCAGCTCGAACGGCATGTTAAAACGTGGAAGCTGATGGATGGTGTCCAGCTCGGTGCGGGAGATGTCATGAATGCCCAGCGGACACTCCTCGATGATGCGGACGATTTTGTGAAGGCGCACCTCCATGGCATTGTCCTCCTCGACGGCACAACGGGGTGCGAAATCGCAGGCCATCACGGTGAAAATGAGCGCGTGGAAGATACGCTCATACTCCGCATCAAACGGGCAATTGATGAACACATGGCCCGCTTTCATGCAACGGCCTCATTTTTTGACACCTCGTCCCAGCTTTTCGAAGATGGGCATCCACGCATCCTGAATCTGTTTGTCGGTGAAACGGCTTTTGCCGCCCGTGATACGAAATGGGAAAGTGATCCCACGCAGGTCAGGCAAAGCGGCTCTCTGGCGTTTGGCTTTCGGTTTCATGGGATGAAACTGCGCTCCTGTGCGGGATTTTCAACCGTGGATTTCGATCAGCTCACCATCGGCAGCAGCTTCCCGAGCAAGTCGCTGATCTTCACACGCTCCTGCTCGTTCGTGTCACGATGGCGCAACGTCACCGTATCGAGAAACTCCGGACCTTTTTCGCCGAGAGAATCGAAGTCGATGGTGACGCCGAAGGGGGGGCTGGCGGCACCTTGCGGAATACTTTCCAGGCTGTATCTTCCTCATATGACAACCCTGACCCTCGATTTCCCGGACGCCCTCACCGCAGAGCTTGATGCTGCGGTGGAAGCAGGCTGGTTTGAGAACCAAGCAGAGGCTGTCCGCGCTGCCGTTCGCGACTTTCTGAGCCAAGGACGCCTGTCTTTGCAGGAGCAGCATCAACTGGCCGACATTGAGTGGGCCTTGGATACGGCGAAGAATCGCGCATGAACCTGGTGGTATCAGACACAGGGCCCCTGCTGCATTTGTTTCAGGTGGGCGCCTGTGAGCTGCTGGCGCATTGGGGCACCATCCATGTGACTCCGCAGGTCTGGAGCGAGCTGCATCGCCACGCGCCCGCCTTCTCTGCTCATGGCATCCCTACTTGGATTCGACGCTGCCAGCTTTCCTCGGCAGCAAGCAGGCAGGCTGCCCAGTGGACTCAAGCACGAATGCTCGATGCAGGTGAAGCGGAGGCGCTGGCCTACGCCAAGGAGATTCAGGCCGATGTGTTCCTCACGGACGACACTGCAGCCCGCACGCTCAGTGTCTCGCTCGGCATCCAGGCACGGGGCTCGCTCGGTGTCGTCCTCTTTGGCGCTGCTGCCGGCCACATCGATCAAACAACCGCTGAAAAGGTGCTGAGCGATTTGGAAAGCCGTTCGACGCTCTGGATGTCGGGCAAGGTCAGGCGGACGGCACGCGAAGCGCTGGCGAAGATTTTTGGGGCGCAGCCGTAGCGGCGGACGTGAGTCTTCCGCCGCTTTCGGAACGCTGACGCGTTCCGCTACGAGGCAACCGCCATCAAGACACCAACGGCAGCAGCTTCCCAAGCAGCTCGCTGATCTTCACGCGCTCCTGCTCGTTGCTGTCGCGATGCCGCAGCGTCACGGTATCGAGCAACTCGGGGCCTTTTTCGCCGAGGGAATCGAAGTCGATGGTGACGCCGAAGGGCGTGCCGACCTCGTCCTGGCGGGCGTAGCGGCGGCCGATGGCGGCGCTTTCGTCGTAGAAGCAGTTCAGGTGCTTCTTGAGCATGTCATAGACCTCACGGGCCTTGGCGACGAGTTCGGGCTTGTTCTTGAGCAGCGGGAACACGCCGACTTTGATCGGTGCCACGCGTGGGTGGAAGCGCAGAAACGTGCGCGTCTCCACCTTGCCATTCACATCGGCTTTTTCTTCTTCGCAGAAAGCGTTGGTGAGGATGGCGAGCGCCAGGCGGTCCAGGCCGGCGGAAGGCTCGATCACATGCGGCAGATAGCTGGCCTTGCTCAGCAGCTTGTCACAGAAGATGGCAGCGTCCTCACGGGATTTGTTGCGGTCATTCCATTCCTCCTGTACTTCGGCAATAAACGTTTTCTTTTGCTCATCGGTGAGCTGTTTCACCGCTTCACGCAGTTCTTCATCGAAGACCTCCAGCGACTTGCCGCTGTGCTTCTGATGCTGTGTGAGATCGAAATCACCACGTGCGGCGATGCCTTCCAGCTCCTCGGTGCCAAAGGGGAATTTGAACAGGATGTCCACGGTGGCCGTGGCGTAGTGGGCCAGTTCGTCCTTCGACTGCCAGTAATAATCCAGCACGTCTTTGCCAAGACCGATCGCAGCATAGAATTTCGTGCGCTGGTCCACCCAGTAGCGGTGCCACAGCTCCCAGCCCCAGTTCGGCTGCGGTTCGGCAAGATCGGCCCCCTCATGCCACTGCGCCACCTCACCATAGATGAGGCGGATGACTTCATCAGGCCGGATGAAGAACTCCAGCTCCATCTGCTCAAACTCGCGGCTGCGGAAGGTGTAGTTGCGCGGCGTGATCTCATTACGGAACGCCTTGCCGATCTGGCCGATGCCAAACGGCACCTTCACACGGCTGGAGTCGAACACGTTCTTGAACTGCACAAAGATCGCCTGCGCCGTCTCGGGCCGCAGGTAAACGATGTTGTCATCGCTTTTCACCGGACCCGCATGGCTGTCGAACATGAGATTGAATGGGCGCGGCTCCGTCAGCTCTCCACCACAATGCGGACATGGAGTGATCAGGCCCGTGGCCGCCTTCTGCTCAGTGGCGATGTACTGATAGAACTCCTGGGCGCTCAGGGGATTGTCCTTGGAGCCGGCGGAGCGCTCTGCCAACCAACTGAGTGTCACCTGCGGATTGCGCACTAGCGCCAGATTCGGGGCAAGATCCTTGCCCTTGCGTTCGGCCCAGCGCAGCAAAGCAGGCCCGTCGAACGATTGTGTGGGCACATCGGCCACTTCCGCCAGCGATTGCACCCAGCGTTGCTCCGCGAGCATGCTCCATACCTGATCGCTGCGCACCAGCTTCTTGCAGCTTTTGCAGGTGCTCATCGGATCGCTGAATGTATCCACATGGCCGGACGCCTTCCAGATCGCCGGATGCATGATGATCGAGGCATCCAGGCCCACGACATCCTCACGGTCGCGCATCATCGTGTTCCACCACGCCGTGCGCAGGTTGCGCTTCAGCTCCGCGCCCAGCGGACCGTAGTCCCAGAAGCCGTTGATGCCGCCGTAGATCTCGCTGCTTTGATAGATGAAGCCGCGGCGCTTACAGAGGGAGACGATCTTCTCCATTTGCGCTTGGGATGCTTTAGGGTCGGAGGACATGGCTGGTGGATGTAGGATGAGGGTTGGCCGAATGACTGGATTGCCACCGGCGATAAGGGGGCGCGAAAGGAGCACTGCGCAGGCGTGCGGGCAAGCGGGGATTCTGAGGGATGGAGGAACTGAGAATGGAGGAACTGAAAATGGCAGAATGGCGCTGCCGCATCCCGTCAGGCCATTTTCAGTTTTCCATTCCTCCATTCTCAGTTCTTCCATCCTGCTACCCAGCCGCCCACAACTTCCCATCGCGCAGCCATTCCTTCACCAGCCCGCGAAACGCCGCCACCGCCGGATCATCGCCCTCGCTCGCCCACACCATCACCAGCGGGATCGTCTGCTGCGGTTTCAGCGGGATGAGCGCGATGTTCTTGCTCATCGTGCTCTCCGGCACGACGCCGATACCCGCGCCGGCCTCGACGTACTGCAAAATGGTGCCGATCAAGCTTGGCGTGTGCGCCAGACGCGGCGCAAAACCGGCCGCCACGCACGAAGCCTGGATCGCATCATGCGAACCCGCACCCTCACGCCTCGCCAGCACGATCAGCGGCTCACCCGCGAGCTTCTTCCACGGCAGCGACTTCATCTGCGCCCACGCATGATCCTTCGGCACCGCCGCACAGAATTTCTCCTCGCGCAGCAGCAGCGTTTGCAAGCCCAGTGCGTCATGCGCGAGCACCGGGCGCGTCAAACCGACCGACAGGCGGCCCTTCGACACCATTTCCCACACCCGCTCCGGCGTGCGCTCTTCCAAGATCACCGTCACGCGTGGAAAGCGCTTCCTGTATTCCTTCAGCAAGCGCGACAGGAACATCCGCGTCGGCGGCCCGATGTAGCCGAGCTTCAACTCCCCTTCCTCGCCCTTCGCCGTGCGCCGCACGCGCCGCAGCGATTCATCCAGCCGTTCGAGAATCAACGCCGTCTCATGCAGCAGCACCGCGCCCGCTGGTGTCAGCCGTGGCGCACGTCGTTCGCGCTCGATCAATTGCGTGCCCAGTTCGCGCTCCATCTCCTGCACCGCCCGGCTCAGCGCCGGTTGCGCGATGCGCAGCCGCCGTGCCGCTTTCGAGAAGCTCAGCTCCTCGGCCACCGCCTGAAAATATCGCAGATGTCGCAGTTCCATGATTGAAGGCAGTCTGCCGTTGCATGTCTCCGATGCAAATCAGGGTTGCCGCTATCTTGACACACTTTTTACTGTGCGGAATGAGTCCGGTCTGATAAGCAGTGAGCCAGCATTCGTCTTGATGTCACCCACGATCCCACTTTCTGCCCCGTTCGCTTTATTGATCAGCTTTTGTCTGATCGCCCCCGCCGTACAAGCCGGGCAGCAGAATCTCATTTCCCTCGGCAACATCAACAACGCGCAGATCCAGAAATCTGCCGTGGGTCCCGGCGCCAGCGATTCCTTCAACGGCTATTTTTCTGGGGCGGACACGGAACACGGAACGGAACTCTGGCGCTACTCTGGATCAGCCTCGCTTTGGAAAGACGTGCGGCCAGGGCCTGAGTCCAGCAATCCATCTCAGTTCACCACGGTGGGCAGCTACGTCGTTTATGTGGCCGACAACGGCGTCCACGGCCCCGAACTGTACACGACGGCGAACATCAACACCTACGGCTTCCTCGGCGAGGTGCAGCCCGGCCACTCCCATGCTGCGCCGGTGATCCTGGGTGCCAGCAATGGCCATCTTTGGTTCACCACCGACGCGACTGGCACCAATCCGAGCGAACGTGTCTCCACCGAGCTGTGGGTGACCAATGGCACGAGTCTTCCGCAAAAGCTCGGCGTTTTTGCCGCAGGCTCCATCACCCAGGTCACGGTTCTCGCAGGCCAGCCCATCATCTTCTTCCTGGCGCGTGGACTGGGTGCTCCTAGCAATTACGTTGAACTCTATCGGGCTGGCCAATCCGGCAGCCCCAGTAAAATCGACACCCTGCGCACCAGCGCCGCTTCCATGCCAACGAGTCCAGTGTATGCAGCGACGAACACTTTCCTCTGCTATCAAAGGATTGACCAAAACACGGAGCCTTGGCTTTATCAAATCTCCTCAGGGATCAAAAGCCAGCTTTTCGACATCGGTGGTGCATCCGGCGACAGCCAGCCCAGTCACTTCGTCGCCAATGGCACGGACCGCATCTGCTTCGCCGCCACGTCGGTCAATGAGGGGCGCGAAGTATGGACCACCCTGGGTACAAGCGGCACGACCACGCTGTTAGCGAATGTGACGTCTGGCGCGGCCAGCAGCAATCCCACCGCCTTGATCATGAGCCGTGGCAATCCCGGGGTCTTCTTCCAGATCCAGAACGGCTCTGCACGTGACCTCTACTATGCCGAGGCGGGAACCACGCCCGTGTTTCGCTTTTGCGATGCGGGCGTGCAAAATACGACGCTCCCCACGCTGGTCACCGGCTCGGAACTCGCCTACCTGAGACCAGAATCCACGTTGTTTCGTATCCGCTATGCCAACGGCAAAACGGGCAGCACCTTTAGCACGGGACCGACCTTCACCTCGGTCTCTCGGAGCTGGAATGCGAGCACCACCACACCCATGGGAAACGCCGCCTACGTGATCGCCACGCAAACGAACGTGGAAGAGCTTTATCGCGTCATCGGTGGTGACATCCTGAAGGTCACTGTGCCGACGCCAGCGGGTGGATCGGCGAAACCGCGAAACTTCTTCCCCTACGGCACCTCGGACCAGCTCTTTGTCGGAGACACCAACGCCCAGCCAACGCTTTACCGGCTCCCAAACGCCAACAATGCGGCAAGCGCTGTGTCCATGAACACGCCATCAGATTCTTTTGCCAGCAACGCCTCCAGCCTGAGCGCTGACTTCACCGAAGTAGGAAGCATGCTGTTCTTTACCGGACACGACGGCCATGACCGGCGGTTGTTTACCACACCGACAGGTCTGCAAAACAGCGCCACGGTCGTGACGGACCTCTACGACCCCGAGCAGCTCGTGACCTACCAAGGACGCCTTTACCTGCTCGCTCGCCCCACAGCGGGCGGCACTGGCACGAAGAAGCTCTACGGGGTGGAAATCATCGGCGAAAACTACAGCGCCGAATTGGTGGGCAGCCCGACGGGATACAACGCCACGGCACTCAAAGTCGCGGCCGGGCAGTTGTTCTTTGTCGAAGAGCACAACAGCACCATCGAGCGTCTGAACTCACTCAATTCCAGTTTCACGGTAACGACCATCAGCCCCTTCTACAAGGATCCCGCTGGCAAAGGCATCGCGCAACTCACCGCCAGCAGCAGCCACCTCTATTTCACGGCCCAAGAGGACAGCTCACCCACAGACAAGCGTGTCATTTGGAGCACCGATGGCACGTCCGCCTCTCTCAAGACTCCCGGTTCATCCATCTTCAATCCACAGCTTCTAGGAGCGCTCGGCGACGCCTGCATTTTCTGGTTCGATCCCGGCACTGGCAGCCAGTACCTCATGTACCAATGGGATTCTGATACTGTCGATGATCCCAATGTGTTCTTCAGCAGCTCGACTTTTGACACGCCGGAAACCAGCCGCGTCAGCAACAAGCCCGCAGGCGTCGAGTATGACGGCTGGTTCTACTACACGTCGCAATCCGGCAGCCTGCTAAGAACGAACGGCATGGATGTGACCGTCATGCTCGCCAATGCCTCCTTGATCATCTGCCCGGAAACTCTTGCCGTGTTGCCGGACCGGCTGGTCTTCATGGCGCTGACCAGCAACTTTGACTGCCTGCTCTTCCGCTACACGTCCGCTGATAATATGTTGAGCCAATTTTGGGCCACACCGCAGCCCAGCATGCCCAGCCCTTTCGTGGGGTTCGGCAGCCAACTCCACTTCACTAGCTGCGAATACAATTCAAACATCGGCACCACCCGGCTCTACCGCACGGACGGCACCAGCCAAGGCAGCACACTCGTTTTTGACAACCTCGCGCAACGCAAGCTCGCCAGCGTGCCGATGGGCACCTATCGAGGCCACCTCGTGCTCACCGCCGCACGCAACAACGGTGGCGACTCGATGGAGCCTGCGCTGCTGAACTCCACCCCGCTCATTCCACAACCCGCGACACTGCTAGGCCTGCGTGCGCAGCCCGTGTCCTTCACCTACGCCCAACTCGTCACCGGACCGGCCACCGATGCTGATGCGGACACGCTCACGCCCCTGCGCCTGTTCAACGCCTACGGCACTCTGACTCGCAATGGCAACGCCGTGGCCACCAGCACCGACATCGCCACAGGCGACACCTTTGAGTGGACACCGAACCCCACCGACTCGGGGGTGATTTTTCCCGTCTTTCTCTACAGCAGCGACCCTTGGCAGGAAGGTTCGGCCTATTACCCGATCAATCTGCAAACACCGTATGACGTCTGGCGCCTTGCCCAGTTCCCCGTGCTGGAGGGAGAAACAGGGCCGCCACCGAACAGCGCCGCTGAGGAAGATTTCAACGGCAACGGTCTGCCCAATATTTTTGAGCATCTCTTCGGACGTGATCCCAAAGCCCTCGATTCCACTCCTGGCTGCGTGCCATCCGTGGCCGGCGGCGGCACCATGCGGCGCTACTCCTTCACCCGCACCGCCACACTGCCGCAGGGAACCGTGCTCACCATCGAGTGCTCGCCTGATTTAACACCTTTCAGTTGGAATTCAGTCGCAGCGAAAAATGAAAACGCGGCCTGGTCCGGCACCGCAACCATCACTGAAACCACCCTGCCTGACGGACGTGTGCGCGTGGATGTCGATACCCCAGCGAGCGACAACTGCGGCTTTTTCCGCCTTCGGGCTGACTATTGACGCTGCATGCCACATCGGCATCAAAGCCATAGCGAAAGTCTATTTCCGTTACCGTCGCGCAGGCTGCATGTTCACGGTTCATGAACCCCGCCAAGATCGAAGAACATCTCATTCCCGTTCTCATCGGCTGGATCGTCATCATCGCCGCCGCATGGCTGATGGGGCGGTTCTGCCGCCGCATCGGCCAGCCGCAGGTTCTGGGCGAGATCGCCGCCGGTTTGCTGCTCGGCCCTTCGTTCATCGGCCTGTTCGCGCCCGAGTTTGTCGCCTTCATCTTCCCCGATGAGATCAAAGTCTCGCTCGCCCTCATCGCCAAAATCGGCCTGCTCCTGCTGCTGTTCCAGGTCGGCATGGAGTTCGACTTCTCGCACCTGCGGGACAAATCGAAGGTCGTCATCGCCTCATCACTCATGGGCATCCTCGCGCCGTTGGGACTCGGCTTGGCGATTGCACCATGGCTGCACCAAACCTTCGCGCCCACGGTGCCGCAGTTCGGCTTCACGCTGTTCATCAGCATTGCCTTCGCCATCTCCGCACTTCCCGTCATGGGCCGCATCCTGCTCGAAATGCGGCTGGAGCGCACCGCGCTCGGTGCCACCGCCATCAGCGCCGCCGCCATCGACGATGCTGTTGGCTGGGTGCTGCTCGGTATCGCCACCGCCGTCATCAAACAAGGCGACAACTTCTCCTGGCTGCCCTTCCTCGGCCAGAGCGTCCTCATCATCGTCTATCTCCTCGTTCTCGCCAAAGTCGTCGGTCCGCTCATCATCAAAGCCTGGCGCAAACAGTGCGCCACGCATCAGACGGAGACCTTCACGCCCGGCTTCCTCGTGTTGCTGCTCTGCACGCTGTTCATTTCTTCCATCATCACCAACAAGCTCGGCATCTTCGCCATCTTCGGTGCGTTCGCACTCGGCGTGGTGCTGCATGCCGAAACCTCGCTCGTCAAAGCGTGGCGTGAGCGCTTCGCCGACTTCGTCATCGTCGTCCTGGTGCCGATCTTCTTCACCAACACCGGCCTCAACACCCGCATCGGCTCCTTTGACACCACCACCGCCTGGATCGGCTGCGCTCTCGTCTGCGGCGTCGCCATCCTTGGCAAACTCGGCGGCTGCACCCTCGGTGCCCGCTGGGCCGGTGCTGGATGGCGTGAGGGCCTCTCCCTCGGTGCCCTCATGAACACCCGCGGCCTCATGGGCCTCATCGCCATCAGCGTCGGCAAAGACCTCGGCCTGCTGAGTGATCCGCTTTACACCATGTTTGTCATCATGTGCTTCCTCACCACCGCCGTCACCGCCCCCATGCTCCGCCTCTGGCTGCCGGATGATTTGAAGCAGTTGCTGCCAGGGAATGGCTGAATCACCTGCTTGCCAGTTTCGCCATTTCAAGCCACCATTCGTCCATGAACCGCCCTGACCCACAGCCCATCAGCCTGGAGGACGCGCAACGGATATGGACCTTGCAGCAGCAGAACAAGCCGCTCTCAGCCGCCGACAGAAAACTCCTCGAGCAAGCCGCCGAGTGGCAGATGTGGACCAGCCACGGGATCAAGTTACAGAGTGGGAGGATCGCTGCCGAGCGCAGTTCGCAGCGCTCAAAAAGTGGGCGTCAGGCTGCGGCTGCCTGCTAAAAGATGGCGATCTTCCACCGCGTGATTTCGGCAAATCAGGCCGCGAACACGAAGTCTTCCAGCACTCCGCCGGACGGCGATTCTGGAAATCCACCTTCCCCGGCGAAGCGGGATTCGGTGCCTTCGGCTACTACACACCCGCAGGCTATCTGCGCCGACTGCGGCTGAGCAATATCATCTTCGCCGATGACGTGCAGTTCGAGGGCATCTGGCCGCGTGCCAAGGGCCTCAGCCTCGTCACCTCCCAGCCCTTCATCCATCCGCATCCCGTGCGCTTCATTCCCACGCAGGAGGAAATCGAGGCATTCCTCGAATCACTCGGCTTCCGCTGGGTCGAATCCCGCCTGCTCTGGGAGCGTGACGACGGCGTCGAACTCGCCGACACCCATGACCGCAATTTCATCATCGCTCCTGATGGCATCATCCGCGCCATCGACGTGCAGCCGCGCTTGAAACCCGGCTTTGATCTCGCTGCCATCATTCCAGGCTGAAAGCAGCACGAATGATTCGCCACGCGGCCATCATTCGTCATTGATACGCGCCGCTTCCCTTCGGGCTGCCTGCGGCAGTCTGTCTCGCTTTGCTCGGCTCTGCATTCATCCTTCGTCATTCCATTCATGTCCGCCCCGCTTCCGATCTTTGAACTCCGCCAGACCTTCACCACCGCTTTGCTCGACCCGGCGCTGCCGAATCTGCTGATCAAAGCGCCCACGGGCTCGGGCAAATCGACGCAGATCCCGCAGTTCGTGCTCGACTCGGGATTCCTGCCGGAAGGCAAGCGCTGCATCGTGCTACAACCGCGCCGCATCGCGGCACGCATGCTCGCACAGCGCGTCGCACGCGAGCGCAATGCACGGCTTGGTGGTGAAGTCGGTTATCAAGTGCGCTTTGACAACGTCACGAGTCGCGAGACGCGGCTGAGCTATGTCACGGAAGGCGTGATGCTGCGGCAGATACTCGAAGATCCGAATCTCGACCGCGTCGGCTGCATCTGCATTGATGAATTCCACGAGCGGCATCTCGATGGTGATCTCGTGCTGGCCTTTGCACGGCAGCTTCAGCGCACACGACGACCGGATTTGAAGATCATCGTCATGTCCGCCACGCTCGTGCCCGGACCGCTCGTCGAATTCATGCAGCCATCCAAGTTGCTCGAATCCGAAGGCCGCACGTTTCCGGTCGAGGTGCGCTACCAAGCCGCGCTTCAGCTCAAAACAGGCTACCCAGAGCCGATTTGGGACCAAGCAGCACGCGCCTGCGAAGAGTTGGCCAATTCACCCGGTTTCAGCGGCGACATGCTCGTTTTCATGCCCGGCGGGCACGAAATCCGCAAGACCATCGCCGCGATTCAGGGCCGCAGCTTTGCGCGTGGCCGCCGTGTCGTGCCGTTGCATGGCGAATTGACGCCGCAAGACCAAGACGCCGCCGTCACGCCCGGTGAGCAGCCGAAGATCATCGTCAGCACGAATGTCGCCGAAACCTCACTCACCATCGAAGGCGTGCGCGCTGTGGTGGATGGTGGTCTGGCGCGCACAGCCGCCTATGATGCCCGGCGCGGCATCAACACGCTCACCGTGCAAAAAATCAGCCGTGCCTCAGCCGAACAACGTGCCGGACGTGCCGGACGACTCGGCCCCGGCATCGCCGTGCGCTTGTGGACACAGCGCGAGCACCTGCTGCGTGCTGAATGCGAGCTGCCAGAAGTGCAGCGCCTCGATTTGAGCGAAGCACTGCTCGCGCTGCGCGTTTGTCTGGCGAGTCCGACCAGTCAGACACGTCCGACCGAGTTCGAGTGGTTCGAGGCACCCACGCCGGCCTCGCTCAAGCGTGCCGAAGACCTCCTGCATGACTTGGGAGCCACGGATACACACGGCCACATCACCGCTTTGGGCCGCCAGATGAGCCGCTTCCCGCTGCATCCGCGTTTTGCGCGCATGCTGCTGGCTGCGGCGCAGTTTGGATGTCTGCGCGAGGCCACGCTGTGCGC
Source organism: Prosthecobacter sp. (assembly GCF_046154365.1). Taxonomy (GTDB): domain Bacteria; phylum Verrucomicrobiota; class Verrucomicrobiia; order Verrucomicrobiales; family Verrucomicrobiaceae; genus Prosthecobacter. Next base: position 6,225 of record NZ_JBJXFV010000205.1, on the reverse strand, counting down.
GGCGGCAGCGCAGGGACGCGACATTCTGCTCGTCGGTAAAAACAACGCGTCACACAAGAACGAAGACCTGTGGGAACACGGCGATGTGACCGAGTTCCAGGCCATCCTGCGCGCCTTTGCGCGGGCGGAGGCGATGAACTTCGATCCTGATGCCTGTGCGCGTTACGGCATTCATGCCATGGCTTCACGCGAAGCCGCACGCAGTGCCGATCAGTTCCTCCAGCTCGCCAAACGCGCCGGTTTGAGCATCAACGACGAAGTCGCGGATCCCGAAGCGCTGGCGAAGATGCTGCTCGCCGCGTTCAGCGATCACCTCGGCGTCGAGACCAGTCCTGGCAGCCGCATTTATCGCCTCGCAGGCGGTTACACCGGCCATCTCGACAAGGACGCGCACATCAAGGCCCCGCGCTTGCTCGTCGCTTCGGAAATTGTCGAAGTGCAAGGCAAGGCGCTGACGGTGAAGCTCAACAACGTTAGCCGCATCGAGGAGGAATGGCTGCACGAGATGTTCCCCGGCGACTGTACTGCCGGCCGCAGCGCCCGCTACGACAGCGTGAACCGCCGCGTCATGAACATGGAGGAGACACGCTTTCGCAGCCTCGTGCTCGCCAGCAAAGAACGCGGCGAGCCGGATGAAACGCAGGCCGCCAGCCTCCTCGCCGCCGAAGTCATCGCGGGACGCCTCGAACTACCGCTGTGGAACGACAAGGTCGAGCAATGGATCACCCGCGTGAACTGCCTCTCCAAATGGATGCCCGACCTCGAAATCCCACCTATCGGCGAGGAAGATCGCCACATCCTCATCGAACAGCTCTGCCACGGCTGCACGACGTATCGCGCTCTGAAGGACCGCGAGGTCTTCCCCGCGCTGCATCAATGGCTCAGTCACGCCCAGCGCGACATGCTCGAAAAACACGCCCCCGAACGCTACGCCCTCAAAAACGGCAAGACCGCCCGCATCGTCTATGACGAGAAGCAGCCCCCCAGCGTCAGCGCCGTGCTCCAGCACATGTATGATGTTAACGAGAACCCCAAAGTCGCGGCGGGCCGCATCAGCGTGACGGTGCATCTGCTCTCACCCGCGCAACGTCCCATTCAGACGACTGGAGACATCGGCAGGTTTTGGCGTGAGGGCTATCCTGCGGTGAAGGCACAGCTTCGCGGACGGTATCCGAAGCACGAGTGGCGGTGAAAGTGGGCCGCGCAGTCCCCCTGTGCAGGTTTGAAAACCACTGAACGTTCGCCATCCGCACACGGAGTGTGCGGACCACTTTATTCCCCGATGCAGTAGATTGTCATCAGGGGCGATGCCGCTGCCATTCGGCCCACGGAAGCGCGGCCAGTCAGCGGCGTGGCTGATGAGTGTGACGAACAGGGATGACAGCAGCAGGAAGGACAGACGCGGATGCATAGCAAAGTTCAACGCGGCGGGAAGGCGGCGGTTGCGGACGTAGGTTGGGTGTGGCGACAGCCCGCCCGACTGATGCATGCGCGTCAGGTCAACGAACGCCCAAGCAGACGACCGGGCTGTCGCCACAGTCATCCTACGGCACGTTCTGGCCCTGCCCGCAGTGCTTCGCGCAGCGATGCAGGCGGGGAACGTGGCTACGCGGAGCGCTTGGTGCGCTTGATGGCTTTCTTGAGCCAGTCGCATTCTTCCTTCCATGGCACGGCGTTGCGCATCTCGGCGACGGTCATGGGCAGGCGGGCGCTCCAGTTGCTGTCGGCGGCGATGCCGGGGACGTTGAAGCGGTCTTCGAGGCCGAAGAGATCGGTGAGCATGAAGGCGGCGTAGCGGGCGTTGCTGGTGAGCAGGGCCTCGACCAAGACACGGCGGATGTGTGTGTCGTATTCGGGCCAGTCATCGCCGGAGAAACGCAAGCCGGAGAAGTCGGCCAAAGCGCAGAGTTCTTTGTTGGCGAGAATGCGATCGGCTTCCTCGGGGCTGTGTGAATCGCGACGGCGATGCTCCCAGTGCGTCTTCATCGGCTCGTGATCGTGCGTGGCGAAGGTGGTGAAGGCGCAGTTGTCGTACGCGCTGCCCATGACGACGCGGCCATTGCCATCATCTTCCCAATGGCTGACTTTGAAGCCGGGGATGTCGAGACTGAGGAGATGCGGGCGCACGTAATCAGGCACGGTGCCCAGGTCTTCGGCGACGACTTCGGTTTTGCCAGCGGCGGCAGCGAGGATCATGCGCAGGTATTTGTCGCCGTTGGCGAGGTTCGCAGCCTTGTGTTCGGGCGTATCGTCGTCGTTCTCGATGAAATGCGGCAGGCGACCGCCGGTGAGCGCTTTGGCTTCGTCATCGCTGAGGTAGCAGAACTCGGCATTGCGTGTGGGCCGCCACGGGAAGCTGTAGATGCGGTAGAAGCCGAGGACGTGGTCGATGCGGAAGATGTCGAAGATTTCGGTGAGCTTGTGCGTGCGCTGCCGCCACCACTGGAAGCCGCCGCGCTCCATGACATCCCAGCGATAATGCGGGATGCCCCAGTTCTGCCCCCAGCGCTGCACGAAGTAGTCGTCCTTGAAGTACGTTTCTGGCGGAGCGCCGCCGCACCAGTCGAGATCAAACTGCTCGGGCTGGAAGAACACATCCGCGCTGCACCAGGAGATGCCGAAAGGGATGTCGCCCATGAGCTTGATGCCCTTCCCGTTCGCGTAGGCGCGCAGTTCGCGCCACTGGCTGAAGCAGAGCCATTGCACATAGGCATGGAACAGGCTGCGGTCGTCGATCTCGTCGCCTTGCGCATCACGCCAGGCACGGGCTTTGACCGCCGTGTTGAGGTTTTCATGCCAGTTCGTCCAGTCTTCATGCCCGTGCTCGTCCATGAGCACTTTGAAGAGACAGAAGTCATCCAGCCAGCCGGCCTCCTGCTCGCAGAAGACTTCAAACTCCGCGAGGCGCTGCGGTTGCGTCTCGATCTGACTGAAGGCACGACGCAGCAGGGTGTTTTTCAAACGACGCACCTTGGGGTAGTTGACCGAGCCATGGCGCAGCAGGTCGGCGCGGAGGATGCCGGTGATGGTGCGGCAGAATTTGTCGTCCAGCTCGGGGATGGCGGCAGGCGTGAGTTCGAGTGTGAGATAATCGAGTGCGACGGAGCTGATGGCGTTGTAGGGGCTGCTGTCGCTGCCAGTGGCGTTGATGGGCAGGAATTGCACGAAGCCGAGGCCGGTCTCCGCCGCCCAGTCGATGAGCTGACGCACGCCGCCAATGTCGCCGATGCCGAGATCATCGGGCGTGCGAAGGGCGAAGACGGGGATGAGGATGCCAGCACGGCGTGGCTGAATGGTGGGCATGGTGAGAGGTGACTAAGCCAGAATGACGAATGTTTGGTGGTTGTCTGGTGCGATTTGGGTAACTTGGCAAGCGTATAGAGCACGATGCGTTCCCGTTCCCTGATCATGCTGTTGTTTTTGACGATCTCCGCCGCCCCGGCTGCGGAGACGAAGGAGCCACGCGTCATCGACTTCAAAGCCGCCCCGCATTCATATCTCGACTGGAAGCCGAAGGACCGCTTCGCCGAATTGCAGGAGAAGGCGCAGAAGGGCGAGGTGAAACTCGACACCACGAACGACAAGGCCTTCCTTACCAGCCTGCTGGAGGCGCTGAACATCCCGATCACCTCGCAGATCATGGTGTTCTCCGCGAGTTCCCTGCAAAGCGAGATCATCAATCCGCGCAATCCGCGTGCGCTGTACTTCAACGAGGACACTTACATCGGCTGGGTGCCGGGTGGACTGGTGGAAATCATCGCCGCCGATCCCGAGATGGGGCCAATGTTTTATGTCTTCGACCGTCTGCGCCCCGGTGGCCCGGTGCCGAATGTGACGCGTTCGACGAAATGCATGAACTGCCACGCGGGCAATGCGACACGACGCTTACCAGGCTTGATCGCGGAGTCGCTGCTCGTTTCGCGTGCGGGATCGAGCCTGGAGACGTTTCGGCGCGATGAGCAGGGCCATCAGATCCCTCTGGAGAATCGTTTTGGAGGCTGGCATCTGACCGGCGAGCACAACATCACCAACAACCGGGCGAACGTGATGGGCGTCCCAACGAACGGAAAAAATGTGATCACACCGGTGCCACCGGGACAGAACTCGGATTTAAGCCTGCATCTGCTGCCGACGAGCGACATCCTGCCGAATCTCGTCAACGAACATCAAATGGGCTTCGAGAACCGGCTGGTCTATGCGATCTACACCGTGCGCCAGCTCAAGAGCGAGAACAAAAACATGCTGGGAGCCGCAGCGAAGGCGGAGATCGAAGAACGGGCGCAGGAACTCGCGCGCTACATCGTCTTTGCGGATGAAGCGAAGTTTCCGAGCAAGGGCATGGTCGGCGATCCGGCCTACGTAAAGGATTTCCTGCGCGACCGCAAGATGACCAAGACGGGCCTGTCCTTGAAGGATCTGGACATGAAGACCCGCATGTTCAAGCACCGCTGCAGCTTCATGCTCTACACCGACACCTGGAAACACGCCCCAAAGGAGCTGAAGGAGCGCGTCTATTACCACATGGCCCTCTACCTGCGCGAGCAGCCCGATGCGCAACACGCGCACCTTGCTTCCGCCGAACGGTTGGCGATTCGTGCCATCCTCAAGGAGACGATGACGGATCTGCCAGCGTGGTGGCGGTAGCGTAGCTTGCCTTTCGCTTCGCGGCTGCGCAGCCAGAGGCGAGTTCTGGATGCTCTCGCAAGCAATAAGGACGCACGCTCCCGGCTCTGGAGAGCCAGGCTACAACGAAGGCTCCAGCATGCGCAAGATCGGCTTCTCGGCACGCTTGCGCAGGTCTTCAGGCATCTCGACACGCGGGGTGAGAGGTCGCGCAGGCACAGCCGTGCCTGGAACAGCGTCCATGACGCGCGTGGCTTTCCGCTTGAAAGTGCCGTGATCGCGTTCAACCGCGAATTAACCGACGCACCGACGCACCGACGCACCGACGCACCGACGTGCTGCGGCATGATCATGGTGCGGTGAGGATTCATCAGGCGTGGCTTCTGTTGAAAGCACCGCCAGGGATCAAGGAGTCTTTGCACCGCGCATCAACCGTCTTGCCGCAAGGATGCCTGTGGCTATCATCCCCGCATGATTTCGCCCACGAATCCTTTCCCCGGCATGAATCCGTATCTCGAGCGGCGCTGGCCGGATGTGCATACATCCTTGATCAGCTACATCAAAGACAGCATCGCCACGCAGCTGCCGTCCGGCCTGGCGGCACATGCGGAGGAGGCCATCGAAGTGGATGTGTGGGAAGAAACGGAGCCACGCTTTTACCGGACGGATGTTGCGGTCAGCGAATCATGGAAGCAGGGCATCGCCCCCGCTTGGACGCCGGACACGCCTGCAGCAGAAGGCGAACTGGCGATCAAGCCGGAGATCATCCGCGTGGTGCCCATCACGCGGCGCTGGCTGGAAATCCAGAACCGCGACGGCAAGATCATCACCCTGATCGAAATCCTCAGCCCCGTGAACAAGCGCAGCGACGGGCGCGGACGCTACCTGCGCAAGCAGGAGGATTACCTGGAGGCCGGCATCAACCTCGTCGTCATCGACTTGCTCCGCAGCGGGCAGAATGTGCTGCCCGTGCCGGAGCGTGCGTTCCAAGGGCGGCGTCCGGTGCCTTACCATGTGTGCGTGGTGCGCCAGAGTGAGCCGGACCAGCGCGAACTCTACCGCATCGGCCTGCGCCAGCGGCTGCCAGTCATCCAGATTCCGCTGCGCCCCACGGATGCGGATGTCAGCGTCGATCTCCAGCCACTCATCGACCGCTGCTACGAAATGGGCCGCTACTGGCAGGCGGACCACACTGCCGACCCCGAGCCACCGCTCGATGCGGAAGATGCCGGCTGGGTGGCCGAGCGCCTGCGGGCGGCGGGCCTGCGGTAATCTCCCGCCAGCAACGAGCCGCCCTTTGATATAATCCCCGGCCTGCGGGTGGAGAACTGGCTGGATGCGCGGGATGCCTGCATGGTGGCGGTATACTTTGCGTCATCATGATTTGTGATTTCCCACAGATTCAGGGAGGCCCGCAGATTTCTTCTGAAACCAATCTGTGGGCCTCCCTGAATCTGCGGGAAGTAATCCGTGGTTTTCACAAAACTTAATGACGGGAGGTATAGCTTGCCTTTCGCTGCGCGGCCAGAGACGAGTTCTGGATGCTCTCGCAAGCAATAAGGACGCACGCTCCCGGCTCTGGAGAGCCAGGCTACAACGACA
>NZ_JBJXFV010000203.1:0-48372 GCF_046154365.1 Prosthecobacter sp. | reverse complement strand
CACCAGGAAACTGAGTTATACTTGGAGTCATCCAGATGGGTGATTTTGCCGCAGATTCAGGGAAGCCACAGATTGTTTTTGCCTGGTAGTCTGCCGGGTTCGTGACCAGCACCGGCTATGCGAATGGAGCGAACGCCCCTGGCGGTGTGGTGGACTCCTGGGGCTGGGAAACCACGCCGGGACTGAGCTTACGCATCAAATTTTCCCGGCCATCGAACTCACCTAGACACTGATTGATGACCACAGAGACACGAAGAGCACTGGGGTTGTCTTCTGAGCCTCTGTGCTCTTCGTGTCTCGGTGGTCCAAATTAACGAATTCTTCAGCGTTTCCTTAAAGCGCACATCAACCGTTGGCGAACGGTTCAGCGCTTCACCCCGCAGGTGAATGCCGCTGCCACACGCAAGGCCTTCAGTGTCAGGCGCAGACAGCCTGACCTCGGGCGCTGCTTGAACCGTGACCAGGTATGTCAATGAGCCTCTGCGACCGTCCAATCTCTGCGGTTAATTGGGATTGAACCGCAGAGGCTGGACGGTCGCAGAGCAGAACTGGATCACTGAGTTTCCCCTGGGGTCAGGATGTCTGTCGCGCTATCAACCATCCATTTGCTTCGCGGCTTCGCAGCTCAACCATCAACTGCCGCATTTTGGTTCATGCTCTGGGCACGACGTTCAGCATCATGCGCGCTTGGCGTTTGGATCGCTGGCCTCGCCGTGTTGATGGAGTTCATCGTGATCGCCGAGGCATTCGAGATGGGTGGTGATGAGCACGGGATAATCGACGCTGGTCTGGACGGCGTGTTCGATCTCGGTGGCGGTGCGGTGGGCGTCGCGCAGCATGATGTCATCGGGGAAGAGCAGATGCACCTCGACGTAATGCATTTCGCCGGCATCGCGGTGGCGCAGGGCGTGGAATTGGACGCCGTGCTTTGCGGTTTCGCGGCGCAGGGCGGCATCAAGCGCGGCATCGAGTTTGGGGTCGGCGCTGTCCATCAGGCCGACGACGCTTTGGCGCATGAGGCCGTAGCCGGTCCAGATGATGTTCGCGGCCATGACGATGCCGCAGATGGGATCCCAGCCGTGCCAGCCGGTCAAGGCGACGAGTCCGAGGCCGATGAGAGCACCGAGGCTGGTCCACACATCGGTGAGCACATGCTTGCCGTTGGATTCGAGGATCAGGGAGCCTGAGCGTTTGCCGGTGCGCAGGAGATAGGCACCGAGCGCGGCATTGATGACGATGGTGAGGGCGGTGAGGGCGAGACCCGCATCCAGATTCGACGGCGGTAGATGCAGCAGCCAGCGGCGCAGGGATTCGTAGATGATGAACAGCGCGGCGAGGATGATGAGACCGCCCTCGATGCCGGCGGAGAAGAAGGCGATCTTGCTGTGGCCGTAGGGATGGTCGGTGTCGGCGGGTTTGTGCAGCAGGCCGAGGCTGAAGGCGGCGAACATCACCGCGACGACATGCACGACGGATTCCGCTGCATCGCCGAGAATCGCCGCTGAATGCGTGAGCACATATGCGCCCATCTTGAGCACGAGCATGACGAAGCCGATGGCAAGCGAGAGCCGCATGGCGCGGGTGGCATCGGTGGAGTGGCTCATGGGCTGAACAATGACGAATGACGAAATCCGAATGACGAATGAAGGCCCAAGCGCGAGTGCTTCAAGCGCGCAGCAGCAGATCGACCATCGCAGGCACGTCGGCAAAGGATTCGACGGTGCGCCAGGGATTGAGGGAGCGCAATTCATCGGCGGAATACTGGCCGGTGGCGACGGCGAGGCATTTGGCACCGAAGGCTGCGGCGCAGCGGATGTCCTTCGGCGTATCGCCGATGACGATGACGTCGGTGATGTCGTAACGCGTGTCGGTGGCGTCTTGCATGCGTTGCAGGGCCACGGGGCCGAGCTGGTTGCGATCATGATGATCACTGCCGAAGCCGCCGTCGATGAAATGCTCGTAGAGGCCGTGGCGCGAGAGTTTGATCACGGCACCACGGCGCACGTTGCCGGTGAGCAGGCCGAGATGGGCCGCGCTTTCGCTGCGCAGGGCTTCGAGCAGCGGCATGACACCGGGCAGCGTGAATCCGCTGAAGTCGGCGGCTTGCAGACGGCGCTGAAGATGGGCGAGGTAGCGGTCGAGGAACGCGGTGACTTCCTGGGGCGGATGTTCGCGGTTCACATGCTGGAACACATCCATCGCAATGGCCGGGTCGGTGGAGCCGGCGAGTTGCAGCGGCGGCAGGGCATCGCGGTGGATGCCGAAGTGTTCTTCGGCGGCATCGAGAATCGCGGCGCCGCCAGCGCCGTTGCTGTCGATCAAGGTGCCGTCGATGTCGAACAGGAGGAGGCGGGGCATGGGGGAGGCAGAGGTCAAGGCTTCGCCGTCAAGAGGTGGTCAAGGAGGTCAAGAGGTGCGTGCTTGACCCGCTTGACGATGCTTGACCTGCCTTGACGGCATGGCTGGCTCCATCAATGCGGTTTGGCCGCAGCACCGGGTTTGGCTCCGCCCGTGTTGGATGGCGCGTACTTGGCGACCATCACGGCACCGGTGGCGGCGAGGATACAGCCGAGGATGAACGGGAGCGGCAGTGCCTTGATGCCGCCTTCCGGCGGATGCAACAGCATCGCGGTGATGGTGTTGATGATGGGCGCACCGCCGAAGACGATGGGCATCACCGCGGCGGCGGCGGCGCCTTTGTAGATCGGTGCTGCGGCACCGAGTGCGAGCACGAGTGTGAAGGCTCCCAAGGCACCGGTCACACCGGCGATGAAGCTCCAGGTGATGCCGCTGCCGGTGAAGCTCCAGTTTGAACCGCGCAGCTTGATGAGCACGGCGGCTGCGATGCCAATGATGGCATAGGCGATGCAGACAAAGAGGAAGGCTTTCAGGCTGGCATGCGGTGCTTCCGGTCCCATGGGCATGTAGCCGCGGCCTTTGTGCAGAATGACGCCATACACGCCCCAGGAGAGCACGGTGAGCAGGGCAAAGATGATCCAGGTTTCCATTTTCTTGCTGTTGGGTTGGGAGTTCACGGTGAGTGGGAGTGGAAGGCCGTTCTTCGCTGAGAGTGGGCGGGATTGCAAGGGCGGTGCTCGGATCAATCCTACTCGTCCTCCTACTCCTACTCGTCCTCGATGCTACCGTGCCGATGCCCCAGCGACGTTAAGTGCTCAGTGCTCAGTGCTCAGTGGCTCCCTGGCTGGCTTGCTGATGATCTTGCGTCAGTCGTGCGTCGCGCAATAGCGTGTCCCACTCCAGCCGCCGCGAGTAGTCATGCAGCAGCGCAAACACTTTGGCTGAAGCGACTGGCATCTGCTGCTGAACGGTGGCGGATGGCATGGATGGGAGAGATGCCGCGCGTCATCAGGATTTGGGAATTTCTATTCGCCCGGGAGTGCTGGAGTGCTGGAATACAGAACTCCACAACTCCATTACTCCAAAGGACCAGAAATTCCAAATCTTGATGACGCGAGGCATACCAATGATGTCAGTGCCGCTCTGGCCTCCGCAGCAATTCATGCGACGCGGCCTCGATCTTGTCGCGGAAGCGCTGGGGAATCTCGATGGCCTTGAATTTGCCTGTCGTTGGGTCTTTGCGGACGCAGGCGGCGGTGATGCGGCCTTCGGCGGCGAGTTCGCCGTCGCTCTTCCAGAAGCGGATGAGGTGGCGGATGACCTTGTGGCGCACTTCCTCGACGAGCAGCTCGCATTCAAACTCCTCCTCGAAGCGCAGCGGGGCCATGTAATCGCAGGCGGCATGCACACGTGGCCAGCCGACACGTTCCGCGCCCTCAACCGGCGGATCGACGATGGAGAAGCCGAGGCTGCGGAAGAAGGCGTGCTCCACGCGCTCCATGTAGCGGAAGAAGTTCGAGAAATGGACGATGCCGGCCATGTCGGTGTCGGAGAACTGGACGCGTTCGGTGCAGGTGAAGCGGTGGGCCATGGCGGCTGGGGCGGGAGTTAGGAGTGATGGGTTATGAGGAGATCACCATGCTGCCATCGCCGCGTTCGGCACGCATTTTGTGGGTGGCGTCGATCACGGCATCGGCGGCGGCTTCGGCCTCGGTTTTGGTGTTAAACCGGCTGAAGGAAAAACGCAGGGTGCTGGCGGCATGCGCGGCTTCGAAGCCCATGGCTTCGAGCACATGTGAGGGATGCAGCGCGGCGCTGTGGCAGGCAGAACCGGCGGAGCAGGCGATGCCGGCCTTGTCGAGCAGGATGAGCATGCCGGCGGCGTCGATGCCAGGGAGACAGATGCTGGTGATGTTTGGCAGGCGCGGTGCGCGTGCGCCATGGATGATGCTGTCGGGCAAGGCGGACATGAGGCGTTGCTCGAAATCATCGCGCAGGGCTGCGAGATCGTGCTGGCCGCACAGACTGGCCGCAGTGCCGAGGGCGACGATGCCGGGAACGTTCTCGGTGCCGCTGCGGCGGCCGTTTTCCTGACCACCGCCGACGAGCAACGGCGCAAAGCGCACGCGCTGGCTCACGAACAAGGCACCGATGCCTTTGGGTGCATGAAACTTGTGGCCGCTGAGGCTGAGAAAATCGACCTGAACGGATTGCACGTCGATGTCGATCTTGCCGACGGCCTGCACGGCGTCTGCATGCACCAAAGCACCGGCGGCATGCGCGATCTCGACGATTTCATGCATCGGAGCAATGACGCCAGTTTCGTTGTTCGCCCACAGGTTGGAAACAAGCGCCGCATGGCCGGGACGCAGCAGCGCACGCAGTTGATCGAGATCGACCAGACCATCGCGACTCACTGGCACACGGATCACATGGCCACCCTGAGCCTCCCAGCGCTTAGCCGCTTCGAGCGTGGCGGCGTGTTCGGTGCTGGTGGTAATAAGATCGGCTTTTTCAGGCCATAATGCACGCACGGAGGCGATGGCGGTGTTGATCGACTCCGTGCCGCAGCTCGTGAAGATGATTTCATCCGCCTCCGCGCCGATAAGCGTGGCGACCTGCTCGCGTGCGGTTTGTACGGCTTTGCGCACCGTGCGTGCGGCGGCGTAGCTGGCGGAAGGATTGGCAAAGTGCTCGCGCAGAAACGGCAGCATGGCCTCGACGACCGCAGGATCGGTCGGCGTGGTGGCGGCGGAGTCGAGGTAGATCATGACAGGGGAGGCATTGATGACCCACCACATGATCAAACGCGTGAGAGGCTGCCCTGGAGTTCTGCGGCGGTTTCCTGAACGGGAGAGACCTCAAATCTCGACAGGGCGTCGATGAACTCGGCACGGCTGAGGCCGGCGATCTCGGCGGCTTTGCCCTGGGAAAGCATGCCGGCTTCAAACCACTTCACGGCGGCGGCGAGGCGCATCGCACTGCCAAATTCCTTGGGGGATACGCGCAAGGCCGAGAAGGCGGTGTCTGGCAGGTCGAGTTCCAGGGTGGTCATGGCCTGATTGTATCGGATCGCCTCTTCCATGCAACGTCTCCTTCCCGCACTCGACAAGCCGCACACTCCCGCTAACCTCCGCCGCCTATGCTCGACATCCGCCTCATTCGTGACAACCCAGACCAAGTGAAACAGCGCCTTGCTGGCCGCAGCGGCGACTTTGCGTCCCTGGTGGATGAAGTGCTGGAGATCGACACGCAGCGCCGCGCTGCGGAGACGGAACGGCAGAAATTGCAGAGCGACCGCAATCGGATCAGCAAAGAGATCGGTATTGCCAAAAAGAACGGCCAGGACACGAGTGCCATCGAGGCGGAGGTGCGCGGCATCGGCAGCCGAATCGATGAAATCGGCCGCGGGGCCGATGTGGCGGATGTGCGTCAGCGTGATCTGCTGCTGAGCATACCGAACCTGCCTCATGAAGCTTGTCCGGTCGGCAGCACGGCCGAGGAAAACCCCGAAGTGCGTGTGTGGGGAGTGAAGCCTGATTTTGCATTTCAACCGAAGGATCACACAGTGCTGGGAGCCGCGCTGGGCATGCTGGATTTTGAAGCGGGCGTGAAGATCTCTGGCAGCGCGTTTGTGGTCTATCGCGGCGCTGGTGCTCGTTTGGAACGTTCCTTGATCAGCTTTCTGCTCGATCTGCACACGACGCAGCATGGCTATGAGGAGATCAGCCCGCCCTTGCTGGTGAAGCCGGAGTGCCTTGAGGGCACGGGGCAACTGCCGAAGTTCGGCGATCAGGTCTATCACAGCCCGGAGGACAATCTCTACCTCATCCCGACCGCGGAAGTGCCGGTGACGAATCTGCATCGCGATGAAATCGTGCCGCTGGAAAAGCTGCCGATCCAGTATGCGGCCTACACGCCATGTTTCCGTCGTGAGGCGGGCAGCGCGGGTCTTGGCACACGCGGACTCATCCGCATGCACCAGTTTGATAAAGTGGAGTTGGTGAAAATTACCACGCCGGAGACAAGCATGGGTGAACTGGAGAGCCTGACGGCGAATGCGGAGAAGGTGCTGCAGCTTCTTGGCCTGCATTATCGCGTGATCGAGCTTTGCACCGGCGACATCGGCTTTGGCTCGGCCAAAACCTATGACATCGAGGTCTGGGCACCGGGGCAGGGGACGTATCTCGAAGTTTCGAGCTGCTCGAACTTCGGCGACTACCAGGCCCGCCGCATGAACCTGCGCTACAAGGACGAAAACGGCAAAAACCGCATCCCGCACACGCTGAACGGCTCCGGCACGGCGCTGGCGCGTTTGTTTGTCGCGCTCGTTGAAACGTATCAGCAGGCTGACGGAACGATTCTGATTCCTGAGGCACTGCGTGGCCACTTCGGGGCCGAAAATATTTGTTAAAGCACTCCTTGTCAGACAGTTTTCAATTCTATGCGCCGTCCAAATCGAAAACGTTCATGTCCGCGTGAGAAACGCTTCGGGCAGCCGCCAGCGGGCGTTGATTTGGATGCCGTTGCACGCCAAGCAAATTACATAGGCAGTCAAGAACACAAAAGCACACCCATGCCAGGTCAGATATTTGTTGGGCCAAGACCAAACGCGTCTTTGTGTGATCCTGCGTTCTCGCCGACCAAACCTTCATGGGCAACACTTCGTCTTTGGTTGGAAACAGGCATCATGAACGGTCAATTTCAAGCCACTTGGGATCGGGGTTTTCCAAAATACGTCTGGCACAAACAAGGTGACCAAGCATTTCTTGCCATTCACTCAGGTAACGGAGAGTATCATGGGTTCCCAATTACGAAAGATGAATGGCCTGAAGACTGGTTATGAACAATTTTAAGTTTCAGTTTGAGTGGATGGACGGCGGTCCGCCAACCAAAGTGGCCGAACATCAGGCCACTTGGTGCCAGCTAAGCATCGTGATTGATAATGTTGTTGTGACGCGGCATGAAGATCGGCGTCTTCAGACAGTGAAGCAGGCTGTGATGATTCCGCTCTATCCTCTAGCGGAGTGGGTGGCGGTCAATTGGTGGTGTTTACAAAACGAGGGGAGAAACAGGCGTCCTGAAAATTTGAGACGCTTTTCACAGCGTCACAATCTGCGATATGCGGCGGACGGTTATTCCCTTCCCAGCCTCATGATGGAGGTCGGCGATGGACATGTGGTACTTGAATGGAGCCCGGCTTCATCCCCTTTCCAACATGCTGCTTTTCTCGAACAAGGTGGTGCGTTGATGGAACGTGAAATTTGGCTTGTTGAGATCAGGCGTCTGGTGGAATCAGTTCTTGAGCGTTGCCAATCAGTCGGTCTGAACAACACGTTGCTGGAGGAGGAGTGGCAGGCGATCAGTGGGCTTGGACTTGATGAAGAGCGGTTTTGTCAGGCGGCTGGCGCGCTGGGAATTGATCCTTTTGGAATATCGGAACAGGACGCCGAGCTTATCGCTATGGTGGGAGATCATCTCCTCCCTGCTGAAAGTGAGTTGAAACGGGATTTTTTCAGTGTGGCCGCGTTAGGGCAACTTGAGGCACAGGCACACTGGGTAGTTGATCGTATTGCAACTCCGTCGGGTTTTGAAGCTACTTTGAACTTCATGCCGACAGATTTCGACACTTCATCAACATCCACACCGTGGGAAGCCGGCTATTCCGCCGCCCGGAAAGCCAGGCAGCTTATGCGCATGACGAGCCCTGTAGAGATGTTGGAACTGGGTCGTCTGGCCAAAAACGATCCCGACAAGTTCATGGAGTCGCCATCAGCCCAAGCACTGACTCCAAATCAGACACAGATGCCATTCGAAGGATTGGTGAGCCACCGTTCAGAATTGGAATTCATTCTCTCCCCAAGGAGTAAAATGCGGACGGACAACTGGCGGTTTACTTTCTCACGGGCAGTTTACGACTGTTTGGTGCGAGGGGGACAAGGAGAGTCCGCCACTCTCTTGACAAAATCACACCGGGACCGGCAACGAGCAAACCGTGCGTTTGCCGCTGAATTGCTGGCACCCGAGGCTGGCATCAGACAACTGTTGGGAAAAACGACACCAGGTGAGGATGACATTTCCTGGGTGGCCGAGCACTTCGGGGTGTCTGACATGGTTGTGCGCCATCAAATTGAAAACCATCGAATCGCTTCCATCGTCAGTTGAATTTCGAATAAACGATTCTCCCCCTTGCGCTCCTTCTTATTTCAACTCGCCTTTTTGTTGGTTGTGCGAAACGCCATTGCACAGGCTCCGGGCGTGCCGGTTTACGCGGAAGGTCGCGGCGCTCGTCCGAATGCGACGTTGATGACGCAGGCGAAGAAATTGCATGAGGCATCGGCGCTGCTGTCGATGACGAAAGTGCTGGAACAGTCGAAGCAGGCCAGTTGCACGCTCGCGCTGCCTGTGGCGGACACCAAGCCGCTGCCGTCGCGTGAACGCTGGCAGCGTGCGCGGCTCTCGCACATTCGCGTGGGCGCTTACTTCCTGTGCTCGAAGTGTGACAAATGGCATCTCGACCTTGCCGGTGGTTATGCGATCACGGCGGATGGTGCCGTGGCAACCTGCGCGCATGTCATCGCGTCGCCGCCTGACATGAAGGAAGGCTGGCTCGTGGCCGCTACAGAAGACGATGTGCTTTTGCCTGTCACCGAGGTGCTCGCGTGCAATGCGGGCACGGACAGTGCGATCATCCGCGTCAAATCCGACACGCCGCTCACCGCCGTGCCTCTCGGCTTTGATGTGAGTCCTGGCGATCCCGTGTGGTGTTTCAGCGATCCAAGCGGCAAGCGCGGCTATTTCAGCGAGGGCATCGTGAGCCGCTTCGTGAAACGTCCGTTTCTGCGGAAAAAGGAAACGGCAGATTTGCCGGAAGGCGCGGAAGTGCCAAAACCGGTGTGGCTGGAGACGACGCTCGACTGGGCGCCGGGTTCGAGCGGCTCAGCGGTGATCGACGCGTGTGGCAACTGTGTCGGCCATGTGTCGGAAATTCAGACCGTGCTCGAAGATCCGCTGCCGGTGCGGAAAAAGAAGGGTGAAACGGCTTCCACCAGCCAGCCGCTTGGCACCCAGATGGTGTTTCATCAGGCGATCGGTGCAGCGGAAGTGCGGGCGCTGGTGAAAAAACCTTGAGCGGACCGTACAACTTCGGTGTTGTGCGGCGATGCATCCGCCTCGCGCAATGGGGTGATCACCCGCCCTTGATGGGTGAGATTTTGCTTCCCAAGTGATTTTTGAACCGTTAGCATCACCGAACCTCAAACGGACCATGCACACCCAACGCCTCGCCCTCGCCACGGTTGCTCTTATGAGCACGGTCATCTCCTCGAAACTCCACGCCGAGGGTGATTGGTATGTGAAAAGCGCGGAACGGCCCAAGGTCGCAATCTATGCCGAGGATGTGACGGTGGACGGCACCCGGCGGCCGGATCTGGGCCGGGCGCTGGCGGACAGCCTCAGCACCAATCTGCTGCGCCGCGGCCAGGTGCGGGTGTTTAATCTCACCACCGAGGAAACCAAGACTGGCACGCAGACGCTGGCGTTGCCGAAGGATGCGCTGACCAAGGCGCCGGTGATGGACAAGGACGTGGACTATCTGCTGAGCTTCAATTTGTTCTCGAATGCGAACGAGCATCGTCTCACGATTAAAAAAACGCGCGTTGCAACCTCCGAGCTGATCGACTCGCACCAGTTCTTCACCTATGGCCGGGTGAGTGATGTGTTCTCGCTGGTAGGCAAAATCGCCGACCGCGTCGATCCCCTGCCGGTGCGTCACGCCTTCCCAGCCACGCAGTCACCTGCTGAGATTCGCGCCCAGCGGCCAGACCCCACCCCCTATCAGATGTTCTGGGCCGGGGATTACACGAATCCAGGCAGTGCGGCCTATGATCCTTGGCGTGCCAATCTGGCGACGCAGTATGACCTCAAGAATGTCCCGAAGGCGCTGATCTATCGCGAACTGGGCTCTATCCAGCACATCGACAACACATGGAAGTTTACCGTGGTTCGTCCGATCAAAGGCGTGCAGTTGCGCGCGAACGACCCGCTGCATGTGCTCTATGACGAGGGTGACGTGTATGCGAACCTCCGCGTCGGCACGGTGGAGCAGGCCGGAGTCATCGCTGACTACGGCGGCATGACCCCAGAGCATCACAAGCTGTTCAACGGCGACAAGGTGTTCGGCTGGCACACGCCGCCGGCCCAGGCGGCCGAGAACGCGAAGTAGGGCAAGCGTCCCGCTTGCATTTGCATGTTCTGCAAGCGAGACGCTTGCACTACCCATGTTGCAACTCTCTCAGGTTCTCCTCCCCGTCGATCATCGCGACGAAGATCTGCGTGCTGCGGTCTTCAAAACGCTCGGCGTGCGCGATGAAGAGGTGATCAGCCTCAAAGTGAAGCAACGGGCGATTGATGCGCGGCGTGGTCATGTGGAGTTCAGCTTCACGTTGCTGGTTGAAGTGAAGGATGAAGCGCGGGTGCTCAAACGCATCGGCCACAATCCACGCATCGGCCCGGCAGCGGATGAAACGTATCGTGAGATCGCAAAGCAGGTGGCGCATTCGGCTTCTGCGCGGCCGGTGATCGTTGGCACCGGGCCGTGCGGGCTGTTTTGCGGTCTGCTGCTGGCGCGTGCAGGTCTCAAACCACTGCTGCTGGAGCGTGGCAAGGCCGCTGGTGATCGTGCGCGTGATGTGACCGGTTTTTGGCGGCGCGGCTGGGATTTTAACCCCGAGTCGAACGTGCAGTTTGGTGAAGGTGGGGCCGGAACCTTCTCCGATGGCAAGCTCTACACGCAAATCCGTGATCGTGAGCGTCGCATCCCGTGGTTGCTGCGTGAAATGGTGGCAGCGGGAGCACCCGAGGACATTTTGATCAAGAGCAGGCCGCACATCGGCACCGATCGCCTCATCAAGGTGGTGCGGCATGTGCGTGAGGAAATCATCGCACTCGGCGGCGAGGTGCGTTTCGGGGCACGCGTGGCGGATGTGGTGATCGAGGGCGGCGTGATGCGTGCGGTGACGCTCGCGGATGGTGAGACCCTTGAAGGATCACGTTTCATCTTCAGCATCGGTCACAGCTCGCGAGACACGTTTTACATGCTGCACCGGCATGGCGTGCCGTTTGAGGCGAAACCGTTTTCCATCGGCGTGCGCATCGAGCATCCGCAGAAGCTGATCGACCGCACGCTTTATGGCAAATGGGCCGGGCATGCTCGGCTCGGTTCCGCCCCCTATAAATTCGTGGCGCACTGCGGCACGGGCCGGGCGGCCTACAGCTTCTGCATGTGCCCCGGCGGTCTCGTCGTCGCGGCCACATCGGAGCCGGGCATGGTGGTGACCAACGGCATGAGCAGCTATGCGCGCGAGGAGGCGAACGCGAACAGCGGCTTCATGGTCGATGTGCGGCCCGAGGACATGCCTGCGGGCGATGTGCTCTCCGGCATCGAGTTTCAGCGCAACCTCGAGCGTCAGGCCTTTGTGCTCGGTGGCGGCAATTATCATGCGCCAGCGCAGCTCTTGGGCGATTTCTTGGCAGGACGGGCCTCCACCGGCCCCGGCAAGGTTTTGCCATCCTATCAACCCGGCGTCGTGTGGACCGATCTGCGCGCATGCCTGCCCGAATACACGATTGAAACGATTCAGGAGGCGATTCCGCGCATCGACAAGAGTCTGCCAGGCTTTGCGCTTGAAGAAGCGGTGCTCACGGGCGTCGAGACCCGCAGTTCCACGCCGGCGCGCATTCCGCGTGATCCGCAGACGCTCGAATGCATCAGCGTGAAGCATTTTTATCCTGCCGGTGAAGGCGCAGGCTATGCGGGCGGCATCATTTCCGCAGCGGCGGATGGGATGCGTGTGGCCGAGGCGATTTTACGCTTGTAGCCAAGCTCGCCAGAGCTTGGAGTAGCCGCAGGGTGTCACCGTGAGACTTCCACGTTCTGGCGAACGTGGCTACACCAGCCCGCTTGTAGCCAAGCTCGCCAGAGCTTGGAGCATCCGCAGGGTGTCACCGTGAGACTTTCCACGGTCTGGGGAACGTGGATACAACAGCCCGCTTGTAGCCAAGTTCGCCAGAGCTTGGAGCAGCCGCAGGGTGTCACCGTGAGACTTCCACGTTCTGGCGAACGTGGCTACACCAGCCCGTTTGTAGCCAAGCTCGCCAGAGCTTGGAGCAACCGCAGGGTGTTATCGTGAGACTTTCCACGTTCTGGCGAACGTGGCTACACCAGCCCGTTTGTAGCCAAGCTCGCCAGAGCTTGGAGCAGCCGCAAGGTGTCATCGTGAGCCTTCCACGTTCTGGCGAACGTGGCTACACCAGCCCGCTTTGCTGGCGAATGTGCTGCAACACGCCGCGGCAGCCGTCCTCCAGCAGATCGAGCACATGCTCAAAGCCCTGCTCGCCACCGTAGTAGGGATCGGGGACTTCGTTGACTTCGTGATCGGTGCAGAACTCGCAGAACAGGCGGATTTTCGGGGCAAAGCGTGATTCGCGGTCAAAGGATCGGGTCTCGCGCAGGTTCTGCTGGTCCATGACGAGCACGAGGTCGTAGTCGCGCAGATCGTTTTCGCTGATCTGCCGGGCGCGGCTGCTAAGGTCGTAGCCGCGATTTTGCGCCGCGCTGCGCATGCGTTGATCCGGCAGCTTGCCCGTATGCCAGCCACCGGTGCCGGCGGAGCGGATCGCGACGCGTTCAGCAAGACCTTCCACCTCGATCAGCGCACGCATGACCCCCTCGGCCGCAGGAGAGCGGCAAATGTTGCCCAGGCAGACGAAAAGAAGGCGAAACGGCTCGGCCATGCACGCAGCTAGGCCAGTGGCGCTCTTTTCACAAGGCGAAACCGCTCCTGTCCGCAGGGGCTGCCGGACATCCCCAATCGCAGAATTCTTTTTCTGTGAATGACTCTTTGGTTGAGGCGTAGTTTGAGCACGCTATCTGCTGTATATCACTTAAACCCCCGTCCACTGCCATGTCTGTCGTATCCAAAGGTCTTGAAGGAATCGTTGCTGCTGAAACCCGCCTCGGCGAGGTGAAGGGAGCGGAGGGCGTGCTGTTTTACTGCGGTTACGACATCAACGAACTCGTCAAAGTCAGCTACGAAGAAGTCGTTCATCTGCTTTACTACAACAAGCTGCCGAATCGCGCTGAACTCGACAAGCTGACCACCGCGCTGCGTGCCGAACGCGAACTGCCGCAGGGCGTGATCGACTTTCTCAAGGCAGCGCCGAAGACTGCGCGCCCCATCGATGTCATGCGCACCGCCGTTTCGATGCTCGGCTGCTACGATTTGAAGCGCCACGACATCGACGTGAGCGAAAATCTCGCCACCGCCATCCGCCTGACCTCCCAGATCGGTGTGATCGCCGCCTACTTTCATCGTGCGCGTCAGGGTCTTGAACTGCCGCCGGTGCGCAAGGATCTCAGCGAAGCCGCTCACTTTCTTTATTTGATCAATGGTGAAGTGCCGAGCAAGGAGGCCGAGAAGACTCTCGATGTCGCATATGTGCTGCATGCCGAGCACGGCTTTAATGCCAGCACCTTCACCGCCCGTGTTGTCGCTTCGACGCTGAGCGACATGTATTCCGCCATCAGCGCCGCCATCGGTGCGCTCAAAGGCCCGCTGCACGGCGGTGCGAATGAAGGTGTCATTCACATGCTCGAAGAGATCGGCTCAACGGACAAAGTCGATGCCTGGGTCGAAGACGCCCTCGCCCAAAAGAAAAAAATCATGGGCATCGGCCACCGCGTTTACAAAGTGCTCGATCCGCGTGCGCCGCATCTGCGCGAGATGGCGATCCAGCTCACCAGCCAGCTCGGCGAATCGAAGTGGATTCAGATGTCCGAACGCATCGCCGAAATCATGCGTGAGCGCAAAGGCCTCAATGCCAACGTCGATTTCTACAGCGCCACCGTTTACTACAGCCTCGGCATTCCGACTGATCTGTTCACGCCGATCTTCGCCATCGCCCGCATGAGCGGCTGGACCGCCCACGTCCTCGAACAGTGGAGCGAAAACCGCCTGTTCCGTCCGCTGAGCGAGTACGTCGGCAAGCCGTATGGCCAGAAGGTCGTGCCGATCGATGAGCGTTGATGCATCGCCTTCTATCGCTGACACCATTCGGGGGCTGGCTCCCGATAATGTCATTCGCTTCGAGGTCGAAATTGATGAGAAGACCGTCAAAGCTCAACGGTTAGCCGTCTATGGTGATGGCTGGCGGCCCACCAGACGCACATACTGGAAGAGAGTGTTGCCTTGGTATGCCGCCATGATGCTGGGCCTTTACGCGTCCTTGCTGGCGGAGCGGACTTTTTTGGCCTGCATGATCGGGGTCATGGTCGTGCAAACGTTCCGGTTCCACCGGGCATCGTTGAATTTACAGATGGTTGATGCGCTGGATGGTTTCAAATCCTACAAGGTGGCCGTCACCATTTCTGATATCGGCATGTCGGATCTTGACCGAGGCGTTGAATCCAGCTTTGCATGGTCTGCCATGAATCGCTGGGTGTTGTGCGATGCAGTGCTTTGCATTGAGTTGAACAATGGGCTGTGGGCTTTAATCCCCAAAGCAACCATGTCGCCTAGTGTCATCGAGTTGGAGATGCTTGCGCAGCTCTTGAGTGAAAAGGGTGTGCCGGGAAAACGCCTGGAGCATGAAAAAACGTGATGGCAGATGTGGTAAAAAATCACGTTCGCCCGTAACGTAGCGGCTTGATGCGCCTCCTTCCAACCATCGGAGCCGTCGCTGCATTGCTTTGCGTGCAGGCGATGGCGCAGCCCGGCACACGCCTCGTGTGGCAGCCGGTGCAGGAGTATTTCATTCATCGCGATGCGGCGCAGCAGGTGCAGGCCGGCAC
Source organism: Prosthecobacter sp. (assembly GCF_046154365.1). Classification (GTDB taxonomy): domain Bacteria; phylum Verrucomicrobiota; class Verrucomicrobiia; order Verrucomicrobiales; family Verrucomicrobiaceae; genus Prosthecobacter. Next base: position 33,164 of record NZ_JBJXFV010000203.1, on the reverse strand, counting down.
GAAGCGGCTGAACTCGTTCACCACTTACACGCATCTTGGCACTGACTTTGGCTTCCACGGACCGGTGGAGCACGAGATCGAGTGGCTCACGGACGAAATCGTGGTGCATCTGAGCCAGCAGCCCGATGGCTGGGCGGGCATGTGGCACAGTCTGGCCGGACAGGCGCGCAATGTGAACCGCGTGATGGATTTCACCCGGGCTTATCCCGAACCGATCACCGCGAAACATCAGCCGCGTGTCAGTGCGGTGATGATCGAGGCCGCCGGACGCGGTAAGCTCAAGCTGGAGATCAAATCGCCGTCACAAGAACTGCGCTGGTCACAGATGATCGAATTGAACGCGCCGCAGTACCGCATGTTTGTGTATCCCGTCGCGTCAGAGGCAGTTCGCGATGGGAAGACCATCGTGTGGACGGCGGAACCCGGCTCGGAGGTGAAAATCTCCGGCTTGTTCCTCGGCGTTGAACTGCCGCAGATGTCCTGGGATGCGTATGCGTTCCTGGCTTCGTATGCGAAGATTGCGCGCAGTTATTCCATCGACACCGGCTTTGTCCGCGACCGTGCGCACATCGAGGAAGGCGCGTTCGAATCCGTCTCCGCCACGGGAATGTATGTGCTCGCTTCTGCCGCTGCGGCGCAAGAAGCTGTCGGCGTGGTGACGCCGGATTATGCCCGCTGGGTGCTGTCGCGCACACATGAGGCGGTGAAGAAGCTCCAAACGGCGCGTGGGCTGCTGCCGCACTTTGTGCATCGCCGGGACAACGCTTATCACATCCATCCGAATACCGAATACAGCACCGTCGATACGGCCATTTACGCGCAGTCCATGCTGCTCGCGGCCATCATGCTCGATGAACCTGCCGTGGCGGAGGACATCGTGCTACAATTGCAGCGCATCGAATACGATCTGCTCCGTCTGCCCGACGGTCACATGTCCCACGGCCTCGCCGACGATGCCATCACGCTCCTGCCGCACGGCTGGCAGGACTGGGGCGGCGAAACGACACTGGTCATGCTCATGGAAGGCATCGCGAATCCGCAGCATCGCCCGCCGCCGATGCGTACGCCGGGCAAGGCCTGGCAGGGCACCGGTTTCATCACCGAGGTGCAGAGCTTGTTTCATCCCGACTTCGACAGTGACGCGCCCGACGCCCATGACGGCGTGCGCTGGCTCAGCGTACGCCGCGCCATGCTCGGTGCGCAGCGGGCCTACATTCCCAAACGCTGGCCGAACTCGCAGGCCGCGCGCAATGGCATCTACAGCCTCTCCGCTGGCGAAAACCACGCGGGCAACAGCTACTACGTCGGCGGCGTCGATCTGCCGGACCAGAAGCTCATTCATCCGCATTACATTCTCATGTCCGCCACGCTGCACCCGCAGCCAGCGGAGATTTACGAACTGCTCGAACGCTTGGAAAAGGCCTCCTACTTCCCGCCTTGGGGCATGGTCGAGAATCTCGACGTCGATGGCCTGAGCTATCTGCCGATGGAAGGCTCTCTCAACGCCGGCTTCGAAGCCCTCAGCGCCTACCACCTCCTCGCCAAACATCGCCGCATCCCCGATGCGATCTATGCGGCCAGTCAAAAAAGCCCGCAGATTCGCAGTGCCATGCAGTTGTTCTATCCCACAGCTGCGGTGAATGAGGCCGCCGAGGTGGAGGCGGCTGCGGGGCGCTGAAAGCAGCCTGCAAGCTAAACCCTTGCCCCTACGCTCATCACCAGCTATGTCGCGGCCATGTTTGTCGATCAGATCAAAGTTCATGCGCGTGCCGGAAAGGGCGGCGATGGCAGTGCGCACTTCCACCGTGGTAAATTTCGTCCCAAAGGCGGCCCTGACGGCGGCGATGGTGGGAATGGCGGCAGTTTGATCCTGCTCGTCGATCCCAGCACCGACAGCCTGCGCAATTATGTCTTCAACCACCGCCTCCTCGCCGAAGACGGTGCCAAAGGCGGTGCCACGCAATGCACCGGCCGCAGCGGCAAGGACGTGACCTACAAGGTGCCGCCCGGCACGCTCGTCAGCCGCATCACCCAGGAATACGACAACGCCACCAATGAACTCGTCACGCGCTACGAGCCCGTGGCCGATCTGACCGAGACCAACTCCACCTTTGTGCTCTGCAAAGGCGGCAAAGGCGGGAAGGGGAACGTCCACTTCAAGACCTCCACGCATCAGGCTCCGCGTGAGTTCACCCCCGGCACCGCCGGTGAGGAAGGCGACTTCCACTTCGAGCTCCGCAGCATCGCCGATGCTGGCTTCGTCGGTGCCCCGAACGCGGGCAAATCCACGCTGCTCTCCAAACTCAGCGCCGCGAAGCCGAAAATCGCCAACTACCCCTTCACCACGCTGCAACCGATGGTCGGCGTCATCGAATTCGCTCCCAATCGTCGCGGCACCCTCGCGGACATTCCCGGCTTGATCGAAGGTGCGCATCAAAACATCGGCCTCGGCCATGATTTCCTGCGCCACATCATGCGCTGCCGCGTCCTGCTCTTCGTCGTCGATACCGCCGGCACCGAAGGCCGCGATCCTGTCTCCGACCTCGAAATCGTCCGCAAAGAAGTCTCGCTCTACTCCGACGAACTCGCCAAACGCCCCTGGTGCATCCTCGCCAACAAGGTCGATCTCCCCGAGAGCGCAGAAAACCTCGTCCACTTCAAGGAGCGCTTCAAACGCATCAAAATCCACCCCGTCTCCGCCGAAACCGGCGAAGGTCTCGACAAGCTGCGCAAGTGGCTCGACGAGAAGATCGGGCAGAAGTACGAGAAGTGAGATCAAGGCGCGGCGGTTTCCAACCGCCGGGGCAACGGCGATGATAGCAGCAATCACACCCGCGAGAGGCTTTCGATCAACGCGGCGGGAAAAACGTACCCCGCCAGGCTGAGGCGGAGCTTCCGGGCATCCCGCCCACCAGAGGTCTGATCCTCCTCAGCGACGCGCAGCAGCCCCTCACGCTCGCGTGGTTCACCGCGGAGCTGCACACGCACACGCTTCCCTAGCGGGATGCCCCAGCGCTGTTCGAAGGCCTGCTTCGCCACTGCTGCCTCGACCTTCCACCGTTCAAAGCCACCCGCCGCGCCCGCCTCGGCGGCGTTTTCAAAGAGGTCCAGGCCCGCCACCGCACCCAGTGGCCCGGGCAGGCTTCCGCCCACCACTGGAGTGCCCGCGATGGCCCAGGAGCGGGCGATGGGCACCTCAGCGGCGCTGCTTGCAGGTCTCTTATCTCCAGGCTTCATCATTAACGGAACCGGGGCAGCTTGGCCCGAAAGGTGGCATAGTGTTGACGGAGACGAAGGACGTTTCCGAGCGAGGAGAGGATGACACTCTTTGTCATCGCCAGTGCCGCAGCGGCGGCGGCGGATTGCCGCTGAAAGGGCTCCAGGCGCGCACCTGCAAGGTCGGCAGCGGTCGGCTCTCCGTGGCTCCACTTGAGGTAAAATTCGGGCGTTTCCCAGCCATATCCGATGGTAGCGATGTACGTGCCTGGGGAGTTTCCCGGGGGCCACTTTGAAAAGTATTCAACGCCGAGCCAGACGCGTCTGCAATCGCATGTGGCGTCAGTGCAGAAGTATTCAAGAAAACCGTAGTGGCCGGCTTGCAGCCCGCCTTGGGGCTTGGGCAACGTGAAGCGCCACGTTTCGGCCTTGGCGATTTCAGGGCAGATGCGGCCGAAGGATTCAAAAATCATGAGGTGCCGTAAAAGGATTCATGCTGCCAGAAGCGATTTCAACCCCGCGCCGCCGCACTTGCCCCACCCGCCTCGGTGCATGGCGTCCGCCGATCGCCGCACCAGACGTCACCAGCGTGCCGTTTTCCCCTGCTTGCTGCGCCACAACCAGCACCCGCTGGTGCTGCCGGACCATTCGATTCCCCAGGCAATACCCGCAGCGCCCGTGGCAGCGGCAAGACCGGTCAAACGCCCGGCTCTGGTGGTAAGGTTGTTTGCGTCTGCGGCTCATGGCACGGAGCTTCTGCTAGATGCTGCCGCAAAAATCAAACAGATGTTCCTCGGCAAGCCGCAAATTCTCCACCCCATTTCCGCCGCAACCGGCGCGGCCTCGGCAAGCTGCGCAAGTGGCTCGACGAGAAGACCGGGCAGGACATCGTGTGGTGAAGCGGGGAGGTTGGCAAAGTCGGTGCATCCAAGTCGTATAGTATGACGAACCGCACACCACCGACCATGAATCTCCAAATTCTTCTTTGCCTCCTGTTGTTGGTCAGCGCTGTGACCGCCGCCGATCCCGTCATCTTCAACGCCCGCAGCGCCAGCAGCGGCAGGTGGTCGGATGCATCGACATGGGAAGGCGGGCGGCTGCCGCAGGCGGGTGATTTTGTGCAAGTCCGCGCCGGTCACCGCATCACCTACGATGTGCATTCGCCTGCGGCATTGCGCATGCTGCACGTGGCGGGCGGGCTGACGTTTTCGCGCGAGAAATCCACGCTGCTGGAGGTCGGCCTGATCAAAGTGGAGCCGGGCGAGAGCACGACGGAAGACGGGTTCAACTGCCACGATGCCGCGCCAGTGGCGAACGTCGGCGCAGCCCGTCCGCTGCTTGAGATCGGCAGCATCGAGCAGCCGATTCCTGCGGGCGTGACGGCTACCATCCGGCTGCGGCATTTCGCGGGCACCAACCCGGAAACGCTGCCTGCGATCACCGTCTGCGGCGGCCACTGGGAGGTGCATGGCGCGCCCTTGAGCCGCACCTGGGTGAAACTGGCCGCACCGGCGAAGGCGGGCGATGCGAGCGTGCAGTTGCAGCAGGGCGTGACCGGCTGGCGCGTGGGTGACCGCGTGATCATCACCTCGGGGCAGATGCACGGCTCGGGGCACACCTTCCGCCAGGATGCCAAAAATCCCAAGCCCGCCGGCACGGAAGAGCGCATCATCACCGCGATGCATGAGGCCGGGATCACGCTGGACCGGCCGTTGCAGCACCCGCATCATGGCGAAGGCATCATGCGCTGCGAGGTGGCCAATCTTTCGCGCAATGTCGTCGTCGAATCCGCAAATCCGGCCGGAGTGCGCGGCCACACGATGTATCATCGCGACTCCTCCGGCGGCATCAGCTATGCGGAGTTCCGGCATCTCGGCAAAGACGGCGTGCTGGGCAAGTATGCGATCCATTTTCACCTCGTGCGCGATACCATGCGCGGCAGCGGCGTCACCGGTGCGAGCATCTGGGACTCACACAACCGCTGGATCACCATCCATGGCACCGATCATCTGCTCATTCGCGACTGCGTCGGCTACCAGTCGCGCGGCCACGGCTTTTTCCTCGAAGACGCCACCGAGCAGTGGAACGTGCTCGACCGCAATCTCGCGGTGCAGGCGTTCGTCACCAAAAAGCTGCCGCAGCAGGTGCTGCCCTTTGATCCCAACGATGGCGCGGGCTTTTGGTGGGCGAATGGCCGCAACACCTTCACGCGCAACGTCTCCTGCGAAAATGACCGTTACGGCTATCACTTCGAACTGGCAAAGACCTCGAACTTCAACCCCGTGCTGCGCCTGCGTGAACCCGACGGCACGACCGCCGCGCGCGATGTGCGCACGCTGCCGTTCCTGCGCTTCGAGGACAACGAATCGCACAGCGAGGGCCTCTACAGCTTCAACTTTGGCGATGACGAGAACGGTTCGGTGCATGGCGATCGCACGCATCCCTTCATCGCGAAAAATTTGCGTGCCTGGGAGGCGCATTACGTCGTGCGGCCGGACCTGCAGTTCTTTCTGCTCGATGGCCTGCGGGTCAAGAACGCCGTCTATGGCGTCTATCATCCCGACTACGACGCGCATGTGTATCGCGACCTCGACTTCGACAACGTCAACTCCGAGCCGGTCAACCGCGGCCACGACGACGAGAGCATCCAGTTTGGCGACTTCACCTATGAACGCCTCACGCTGGCCAACTGCCGCGTCGGGCGTGATCCGCTCATCCAGCTCGCCTGCACCGCACCGAAAGCGGGCGTCAGCGGGCACTTCAAAGATCTCGTCATGACCAACAGCCAGTCGCGCGGCGGCAGCGTGGTCGATCTCGGCGGCGGTCCGCGCAGCGAAACACTGGAGCATCCGGTGAGCTATTATTTTCACGACACCAGCGGCACCACGCGCGTCGTCAGCATGCAATTCCCCGACGCGATGAAGGACGCGGACTATCGCAGTGTCGATGGCTTCACCGGTAGCGCGGTGCGTGCCGCCAAAGTCAAACCGATCGCCTTCCCGCAGTTGCTCGCTCCCGTCGATGACCTGCCGCCGGCGACCTTGATCACCAGCATCCGGCATGACGGCAAACGCTCCATCATCCGCGGTGTCTCGCACGACAACGGCGAGGTCGCCAGCATCACCGTGAATGGCACGGTGGCTAGGATCATCACCCAGCAGGCCGGCGTCGCCGATTGGGAGGCCACACTCGCAACACCCGCCAACGGGTGCTTCAAGGCCCAAGCCGCCGACCAGGCCGGCAATGCAGAACTGCTGCCGCACGAGGTGAATCAGGCCGTCCGCTGACCTGTGCTGCTAACATCAGCCGGAAAGGGCGGGATGCGGCGCTGCGGGTGCATGCAGGCAATAACCAGCGGATGATCTTTTGCCTGAAGTGAAATGCAGACTAGCTTGGAATTTCTTCAGCATGTCCCTCAACCGTTCCAATCTCTGCTGGCTGGTGCTCGTCCTCATCACGGCGGCCTACCTGCTTTTCTGGGCACTGCTGCTGGGAGCCACGGCATCCTATAGCACGCCGGAGTCGTGGCTGAAGGTGCTGATGTCGCCGGAGATCCGGCATGCGACGTGGCTGAGTCTCGTGACGTGCTCGCTGGCCGCGGGATTCGCGCTGCTGCTGGCGGTGCCGGTGGGGTATCTGATGTCGCGTCGTGAGTTTCGCGGCAAATCGTGGCTGGATGCGGCGCTGGACATCCCGATCATCCTGCCACCGCTGGTGGTGGGGCTGTGTTTGCTGATCTTTTTCCAGACTCGCATCGGCAAGGTGATCGAGATGGCGATTCCCTTCACCTATCAAGTCAGCGGCGTGGTGCTGGCGCAGTTCGTGGTGGCGGCGGCGTTTGCGATCCGTACGATGCGCGGGACGTTTCAGCATCTCTCGGCGCGGCCCGAGGATGTGGCACTGACACTGGGCTGCACGCGGTTTCAAGCCCTGTGGCATGTGGCGCTGCCGGCGGCACGGCGCGGCATGGTGGCGGCGTTTTGCATCGCCTGGGCGCGCAGTTTGGGTGAATTCGGGCCGATCCTCGTCTTTGCGGGTGCCACGCGCATGAAGACCGAGGTGCTGCCGACGACGGTCTGGCTCGAACTCAGCGTGGGAAATCTCGAAGCCGCCGTGGCGGTGAGTTTGTTCATGGTGCTGCTGGCCGTGCTGGTGCTGGTGGTGGTGCGTGCGACGGGGGAAAAAGTATGAACCTTGGTTGATAGCGGTTGGTTGATAGTTGATGGCCTGCCGCGAACCGAATCCGACTCTCAACCACCCACTTTAAACCATCAACTCCGCTGCCGAATGATTCAGCTCGAACAACTCACCTGGAAGGTCGCGGGCCGCACGATCCTGGAGGACGTGACGGTGTCTATTCCCGCGAATACCTATGCCGTGCTCATGGGATCGACCGGTTGCGGCAAAACCACGCTGCTGGAGATACTCTGCGGCTTGCGTGAGCCAACTTCAGGCCGTGTGATCTTGGATGGCGTTGATGTCACGCATTTGGAACCGCGTGAGCGTGGCATCGGCTATGTGCCGCAGGATCTGGCGTTGTTTCCCGGTTTCCGCGTGCGCGAACAGATCGGCTTTGCCCCGAAACTGCGTGGTGTACCGCCCGACGAGCTCAATCAACGCGTGAATCGACTCGCCGAGCAGTTTGGCATCACCCATCTGCTCAATCGCCTGCCCGACATGCTGTCCGGCGGCGAAAAACAGCGCGTGGCCTTGGCTCGCGCTCTCGCGGCACAACCCAAACTGCTGCTGCTTGATGAACCGCTCTCAGCGCTCGATGAAAGCATGCGTGCCGAGGCCGTTTCGCTGCTCCAGCGCGTGCAATCCGAGCATGCGCTCACCGTGCTGCACGTCACCCACTCCAGCAGCGAGGCTGCCGCTCTTGGACACCTGCATCTGCGCATGACTGGCGGGCGGCTGGTGGTGATGTCGGCCTAAGGCGAGAACTGCACTCGATAAAACTTCCGTGCGGTGGCTGTGGGAATGAAAGTGCCGGCGGACTGACCGGTGCTGGTGGTGGGCAGGACGGGGTTGCCGAAGCGTGTCCAGGTGATCAGATCCGTCGAGGATTCGATGGTGTAGAGCAAATACGGCGTGGCCGACCATTGCAGGGAGGCGGCATCAAACGACAGCGTCTGGAGCCGCGAGGCCGCATCCACCGGATTGGTGCCACTGCGGAATTCGGCGAGGTTGCTCAAGCCGTCGCCGTCCTTGTCATCGCCCGCACGGCTGAGCGTGCCGGCGCTGGGGGTGATGGAGCCGAAGTGCGTGGTCATCCAACTGTCCGGCAGGCCGTCTTCCGCACCGGAGGGAAGGGTGTCTTCGTAGATGGCGGTGATGCGCACGCGCGACCAGGGCGAGCAGTTCACGCCATCGGAGAAGCGCACCCACTTGAGCACATAGAAGGAGGAAGTGGCCGGATCGACGCTGGCGTCGCCAAAGTAGCCTGCCTGGGTCACCTTCATCGTATTGCCGGTGAAACTCAGCGCTCCTGCCGAACCTGACGAGGGACCGGTGGTGACGAGCGTCAGCGCGGCGGAGGCCGTCTGGAGATCGCAGCCGAAGAGCTGGATTTCATTGATGCCGACCACCGTGGTGATGGCGGAAGGAGCCGAGACCATGGGCATGATGCGGTCATAGGAATAGGGCGGCGTATCCAGCGGCGGGTGCACCTTTTGAATCACCGGGCCGTCGTAGCTGCCCAGCGTGGCGCCACGGCCATCGGCATGTGCCTGAAAGTACATCATGGCCTGCTTCAAGGTGGTGTCGGACTCTGCGGCATTCTCGCTGGAGTGCGCCATGCCCAGCGCGTGGCCGACTTCATGGCAAAGCACCTCCGCGAAGGTGGCCAGGGTTTGCATGGAGGTGGCGGTGTGTTTGAGCACGATGTAGCCGCGGGTCGTTTTATGAAACTCGAGGCCGTTCACCTGCCCGCCGCCGCCGCCGGTGGCGGAGAAGTTGCTACTGACATTGGTGAAGGCACGCCCGCCGATGCCCAGCGTGGTGCCGCCGGTGATCTCGCTATGCAGATCGTGCAGTTGGATGCGCAGCCGCTCATCGGAGACATTCACCGAGGCTGCGGATGTGCCGAAATTTTGCAATCCGTCATAGCGAAAGGTGACACCCGTCACCGCGCTCCACGCCGCCAGCGCCTGGCTCACCGCCGTGAGCGCCTGCTCCTGCGTGATGCCTGCGGGCAATGCCTGGGTATCGACGAGATAGCCGATGGCTTCGCCGCGATCAGGCACCACCAGCCGTGCCGGAAGGCCGCTGCCATCCACCAGAAGTCCCGTGGCGTTCGACGGCGTGCCAGAGTTTGCCTGCTGGCTGCCGGTTTCACTGCTGAAATCGCTGCCCGTGATCGGTGTGGTGGTTGCAGCGCCTGCGCTTGCGGCAAGCTGACGCACGCGGCGCAGTTTCTGCTCGCTGGCAAAGCGGCGACCGCGTGGCGCGGTGCCAATGGCCTCGGCTCCGGCGAAACCCCGCAGCAGTTCCAGCGAACCATCCGCACGCCGAATGACATGGAGCAGACGTTCGTCACCCACGGCAAAAGCACCCGCCAGGCCGTTGGATTCGCCTTCACCATCGATGACACCACCGCGTTGGATCACCGTGAAGGTGGCGGGAAAGGTGCCTTTGATCGCTTCGAGCACTGTGATCTGCATGCGGGTGAAGATGCCACCGCGTTGCGGATGCCGGAACGCCTCGATGCTGGCGATCCTGCCCCGGCAGATGCCCAGAGCGGAACGGACGTCATCCGCTTCCGTCGTTGGTGCCAGCGACGAAGCCGCTGCGCCTGCTGCTGAGAGCAGCAGTGCTGCCAGCATTCCAGCAACGGACCCAGGGAGAGAAAAACGGTGGCTAATCATGGTCGGATCATGCCACAGCCGCGCAATGCCTGACAAGTCTGCAAAGCTGAAAATATCAGCAGCCGGCATCCTGCTCTCAGCGAAGAATCATTCGTGAAAATGCAATCTGCGATTGGAATAAGCACGCAAGGCTTGCCCGGCGACGCTGATACAGGCTATATGGCGGCATGAGAATCTTAACCGCATTCATCATGGCCTGCTGTTTGGTGGGATGGCTGCCCGCACAGACGGTGAAGCGAGATGCCGCCGCCTGCGTGCAGGCCTTGCAGGCTGCGATTGATCGAGGTGAGACGAACGCGGAGGCGCTCCTTGACCTCACGGAGTCATGCATCCTGGAAGGACAGGCCGCTACCGCGCAGCGGATGTTGCTCGCGCTGCATGATGGAGCCAGCGACCCTCATGTGAAGCTCGCATTGCTGCGGCCGTTGAAATGGGCGGCGGGGGCGGCGTGGAAAATGCCAGAGCTGGTGAAACTCTTTGCCGCGAGGCATGATGCGCAGCCCGGCTCGGCGCTTGCCTGTCTGGAACATGCGGAGGTCGAAGGCGCCTCCCATTCTTATCCCGCTCAGCGGGCCAATCTCACTAAAGCCGCCACTCTTGGCCTGGGAGACGAGGCTTTGCTGCGCGAGGTCGTGGACCGCCAGGAGGAGGCGGGGTTTTGGGATGATGCTCTGAGCACGGCAGAGAGCTGGGCGCAGCGCCATGCGACACCGCAGGCCAAGTGCCGCCTAGCGTGCCTGCATTTGATTGTCGGCGACGACGCTCGCGCATGGGCGCTGGCGTCAGAGGCCGTCAAAGACTCGCGCCTGGCTGCTGGCGATCTGCAAGAACTGGCGCGAGTGGCCTGCGAGCTGCACGCATGGGAACATGTGGCCGTACTGCTCACGGACGCATTACTGAAGTTCTCACGGCATCTCGGCTTGCTCAGTCTCCAGGCGGTGGCTTTGGAAGAAGCTGGGCGTGATGACGCGGCTGCGAAGGCTTTCCTTCATCTGCTCAGCACGCGTGAGGCTTTGGTGGTCGAGCCTGCGGTGCCATCGCCGGTAAGCGGCTCAGGCAACCTGGCCGAGATTCGCAGCCGGGATTTCAGCGACCAGCCTCCAGGCACGCGTGACTTTGTGTTGCATGAGGCATGGTCGTCGCTCGCGTATGTGCATCGTGCCGCGCCGCCGTCGATCGGAGACCGGTTCATGCGACATCTGGAGAATGTGGTGCATGTGCCTGTCGCGCAGGATGAGGCGCGCATCTTTGCGCTGCTGCATCTGTGGGCGCTGAATGCCAGTGGTGCCAAAGTCTTGGCAGAAGACATCAAGCGTGAGATGGCGGCGGCAGGCATGTCACATCTGGCGCTCAATACTGAGCCAGGCGGCGGCAAACCTGTTGAGATTGCTGATGTGTTGAAAAAGAACCCGGACAATGAAGCGCTGCACGCCTGGTGGCTGGGCATGTGGCACGGAAGGCTTTCCAGCGCGTACATGCAGGTCATGCAGCATTGCGTGGACCTGTTCGCGGGCCGTTATCCGGTGCTGGCCTTCACTGCGGCGAAGCAGCTCGCGAATTCTTCCAGCCCTGAGCAGGAGCGTTATCAGCAGCAGGCGCTCACTTTGTTTCAGGTCATCAGCAAGACCTTGACTCCCTTCGTGCTGAGCACGGTATATCGACAGGTGGAGGAGACGAAGACTTGGAAAAACGCGGCGGCTTGGCAGGACGCGACCATCGCGGTGCAAGAACGCGCTGCAAGGGAACTGCCGGATGATTGGGTGCTGCCGCGCACTCGCGTGCAGAGCCGTTATGAAGTTGTTTTGGGTTGGTTGGTGAGTTTGGAGGCAAGCCAATGGTGGGAGCAATACGCCCGCGCCTTGGAAGAGGAAGCGCGGCATCAGGCACCGACGGGATGGATCATTCAGCATAGTCCCTTCGGGAGTTATGGGCAGGGATCACCCTTGCTCGGTAAGGATGGAGTGCGTTTCCCCAATGTCCTGCTTCGCTGGCCACAGAGTCTGATCGAAACCTTCGGCGTGTTTCACGATGTAAAAACGCGTGCCAGCAGCCTCTATCATCCGAAGGGGCCATGGATCGGCATGTTGCGTGATCCCTGGCTGAAGCTGGTTGCGCAGTGGCGTCATGGCGAGGCTGCGGCGGCCCGCGCTGAGATGGAGCGGCGGCTGGCAAAGCCTGATGCGACACTCGCGGACTTGTGGCTTGGTGCCTGGCTGGCCTGGGAGGCCGACACACAGTTTGCTGATGAAGCGGCTGAGCAAGCAGCCATTCGACTCGCTGCGGAGCGTCTGGCAAAAGCGGCGACTTTTCCGCTGGAGGGAATCGTGCGCAGCTATCTGGATGCCGCGCTGCTGCGAGCCGTGCTGGCGCTGCATGAGCGCCCGCCTGCTCTTGTTGCGGCGGCGCATGATGCTGCGAAGCGGTTTTGCTCCGGCACGCTGGCAAGCGAGTATGACGGCAAAGACTTGAAGATTGCTTTCGAGACACTGGGCTTCACCCATGAGGCTGCGTTGGTCGAAAAAATCCCCGTGGTGCCGCATCCGAATGAATCTCTTGCCCGCATTCATGGTCCTGTGCCCGCTAGCACGCTGGCATGCCTGCGCAGATCACCGCCACGAACTGATGTTGATGACCGTCAGGGCAAAAAAGCACTGAGTGCTGACATCCAGGTGCGTGAGGCCATGCGACAGCTTCATCAGCTCCGTCCAGACAGCGGCTGGGGTGGCCTGGATGGCCGGCTCATGGAGCAATGGAAGACAGGCGGCATTTGGGATGCCGTACTTGCCGCTGCAAAGCCGCAGGACGGAGCGACTGCGCGCGAACTCCTGCGCGCAGGCCAGGATTTTGAGCTGCTGCGCCAGCCTGAGACCGCACGCCAGCATTACGAGACCGCTTTGCAATTGAGTGAGCGCCTCGACGAAGCCCGCGTCCGTTTGGTGATCTTGGCGCTGCCAGAACGAGGCGAGGCAGCGCTCGCGTTGCTGAAAGAAATTAAAGCGGAGAGCATCGGCCCGCTCTTGGAAAAACTGGGCGGCATGGCTTCATCGTATTCGCGTGAGAATCGAACGGCCCAGGCCGACGCTACCATGAATCTGCTGACGCGCTGGCTCCAGCATCTCACGGAGTCATGCGGCGAGCTGCCGACATCCTCCACACTTCCATTGCAACACCTGATGCTGGATTCATCCGAGCGAAGTGCGGAGCTGTGTCGCACAGCCCTAGCTTTCCGCGAGCTTGCCGACATCGCCTTCGGCAGCATCGCCGAAGATGCGCTGAGAAAGAAACGTCCTCTCACTGATGCCGCGGTGCTCGCGAGAGACTTGCTCAAGGCAAAAGCAGTGTGGGCGCGTGAGCCGCAGCGATCATTTAGTTCTACTTCGCCTACGAGCGCGGCATTGCCAGCAGACGGCGTCGTCACACAGCCTGGCGCTGCGCTCATTCTGGTGTGGGATGCCTGGCAGCGTCAGGCGGGGCAGGAAGTGGAGAGCACGATCCTGCCGCTGCTGAGTGAAACGGGGAAGATCGACGAGGCGGCCGTTCGCGCTGGCGCGGCCTTGTTCTTCTGCGCGCCGGACCAGTTTGTCGAGACCGCCGGGCGTTTTTTGCAGAATGAGCAAGCGCGGAGGATTTTCACCGGTCACAGTTTCACCGACCGCTTTTTTGCAGGAGGCACGCTGGACTTCATCACGCTGGTGTGGCGCTTGCGAAAGCTTGATGTGTCGCTTGAAGGCTTGTTCTTAGCAGAACTGGCAAAGCCGGAGACAGCAGCAAGTTCGCTGGAGGCGCTGGCCGGATACATCGGGCTGGAGGAGCATATGACTGTGCCGCAGGCCCGTAGTTTCGTGCGGGGTCTGCGTGATCTGCTCGTGGATCCTGATCCAGCACGTCGCAGGGCGTTCATTGGCAGCGTGCGTGAGAGTGGCAGCTATACGCCAGTGCCGGAGCGCTGGCAGCGGCAATCGCCCGTGCCTCCAGGCACCGTTCAGTACGTCTCATGGTTGCGGAAGCTCCTCGCCGAGCCGCGCACCTGTCGCGCGGCGTTGGAGATGGCGGTGGAGGACGGACTTGCGGGAGACCGTCAATGGCGTGCCAACGATCTGCGTGGCGCATTTTGGGAGTTGGACAAGCATGGCCCGCAGCACCTTGTCGCGTTGCTTGATGGCTTCGCCATGCTGGCCCCTGCCAAAGAATTCCGCACTTGGGCGATGGAGCCTGATCCGAGCGGCTCGTTGTTTGACACAGCCGTTGATACTCTCATAGGCGACGGCAAAGTGTCGAAGCCAGCCCTTGAGATGGTGAAAGCAATCCAGCCTGAGACATTTGGCACCGGCATGATCATGGCCTGGGCGGCGGCGGAGAAAGCGACGGATGAATCTGGGCGAAAGGATGCCTTCCTGCGCTTCGTGAAAGCTCATGGCGTGGAGTTCAAACTCATTCCTGCGGAGCATTGGCAAGAGATCGGGGTGTTTCTCAAAAGTCTCGGCGGCTGGAGCAAGCCGTGGCATCTTTCTGCGGAAGAGAAAGTGACACTCGCGCCCGTCGTCGAGGCGCAAGGCCGCTATCTGGCATGGTTTGCCGGGCAGGTCATGGCTGTGAATCACTGGGACGATTTCCACCGTTCAGGTTATGCGTTCATCGAGCTTTCAAGTCATGCATTCATCAGCCTCGCGGAGGCTGAACCAACCAGGGCATCTGCGCTTGCGGTGAAGGTTTTGGAGCTGCTTGAAAAACCAGCCAGGATTCCTGATCCGCACTTCTACAACACACCCGAAAATCCACGGCGTGACTGGTTGTTCTATGCAGCGGAGACATCTGCGGGCAAGGCGGTGCTCCGCGCCCTGGTCAAAGCAGAGGAGATCGACAAAGTGAGATGAAACGAGTTTCCGCAGATGATGGATTGGCATCCGCTCGAAGCCGCGTTTAGTGTGCGCAAAATCACCCCCCCCGCATGGATTGGAATGAATGGCAGCGCGTGCTGAAATGGCGCGCACTCGAAGAAGGCGATGCCGATGGCGTTCTCGTCAATGCGGAGCGTCGTCGCGAGGCAACGGTGTACACGCGGGCCGGGCTGGCGTCCGAGGAGGTCAAGGGGGATGCGCTGGATGAGCGGTCCGCGTCGTTTCTCGACAAACGGGCCGAGTGGCTGGACCGCGAGGCGGTGGGCTGGCGCGGGGAATTGATCCGGGTGCTGGAACTGCTGCGCGTGCCGCAAGGGCGTTGGTCGTGGGCGCTCATTGGCTGGGCGCTGGTATTGATCACCGGCTACTGGCTTTCGGATTTGGGCCAATCGAACGAGTTCAACCTGCTGGCGTTGCCGTTGATCGGTTTGCTGGCCTGGAACGCGGTGGTGATCGTGCTGGGCGTGTTGTTTGAGCTGATGCCTGCTTCGCCGGTGACGGGGCACGGCGGCTGGCTGGCGGAATTTTTGGCGAATGGCATCTCGCGTGTCGGCAAGGCGTCGAAGGCGGTCGAAAGCGGCGTCGCAGCGGCGGTGCGGGCACGGTTTGAAGAACTCGCGTGGCCGCTGGCCTGGCGGCGGTTGCAGCTGCGCCTGCGCGTGTGGCTGCATGTGGCTGCGGCGCTGCTGGCGCTCGGCGGCGCGGTGGCGCTGTATGCGCGCGGCTGGTCGCGTGAGTATCGCGCGGTGTGGGAAAGCACGCTGCTGAGCAAGGATCAAGCGGGTGTGTTCTTTGAAACCTTGTTCAAACCGGCTTCGAATGTGCTGCGCAGGCCTGTGCCGTTGGATCAGATCGCCGGCATGCATCGCACGGCAGGCAAGGCGGCGACACCGGCTCCGGCGTTGCCGTGGATTCATCTGTATGCGGGAACGATGCTGGTGCTGATCGTGGTGCCGCGGCTGTTGCTCGCTGGCATCAGTGCGGCACGCTGTGGGCGGGGGATCACCCGCAGCGCACGTTCATTGAGCTGGGGCAATCATGTGCGCGGCTTGATTCGTGCCGTGGAAGGCGGGGATGAGCGCATTCAGGTGCTGGTGCATGCGATGGAGCCGACAGCGACGCATCGCGAGGTGTGGGATCGTGGCGTGCGCGGGCGTTTCGGCGGCATGGCACGGGCGGAGTATGTGCGCATCCCGGCGGGCGATGAAGATGAGTTTGCCGCCGCGTGGCAGCCGGTGTCGGCGAATCTGGTGATGCTGTTCAACATGGCGACCACGCCGGAAGCCGAAGTACAGCGTCGTCTGGTTTCCGATGTGCGGCAGCGCCTGCTCACGAAGCATGCGGAGCCGGAATTGATCGTGCTGCTCGACGGCACGAGCCTCGCTGGCCGCTGGTCGGCGGAGAAAATCGCGGGGCGCGAGCAGTTGTGGTCGCAGATGGTCGAAGGTCTCGCGTCTGAAGTGATTGTGGCCGTGCGCAAAGAATCCACACGCGCAAACCCGCCGGTGTCGTAATGTTTCCCAAGTTTTTGTCTCTCGTGCCTGCTCTCTTTTCCAGAACCAAAGCCGCCAGTCCTCCCGACAAGCAGGGGGGTGAGCTGAACGTGCGTGATGCGTCCGACATCGTCACGCTGAGTCTGATTTCGCATACGAATGCCGGCAAGACGACGCTGGCCCGCACGCTGCTGCGCCGTGACGTGGGCGAGGTGCGCGATGCGCCGCATGTGACGCTGTTTAACGAATCGCACACGCTGCTGGAGTCCGGCGGCTTCATGCTGCGGCTGTGGGACACGCCGGGTTTTGGCGACAGCGCACGATTGATGAAGCGCCTGAAACGTGAACGCAGCCCGGTGCTGTGGTTTTTGTCGCAGACCTGGGATCGCATCACCGACAAGCCGTTGTGGTGCAGTCAGCAGGCTTTGAAAAATGTGCGCGATGAGGCGGATGTGGTGCTCTATCTCGTCAACGCTGCCGAACCGCCTGAGGCGGCGGGTTACATCGGCCCGGAGATGGAAATTCTCGGCTGGGTGGAGAAGCCAGTCGTCGTGCTGCTCAATCAAACTGGGACACAAGGTAGCCCTGCACTGGAAGCGGCGGAGCTGGAGTCGTGGCGGGAGCATTTGCAGCAGTTTGAGATCGTGCGTGATGTGCTGACGCTCGATGCCTTCGCCCGCTGCTGGGTGCAGGAGGACAAGCTCATGGAATCGCTGGCACCGTTGATGCAGGGCTCGAAAATTCCGAGCTTCCTGCAAATCAAACGCGCCTGGGCGCAGCGCAACGTGAGCGTGTTTCAAACCTCCGTGCGCCTGATCTCCGAACAGCTCACCGCAGCACTGTTTGACGGTGTGGATGTGCGCAGCGAGACGCTGCTGGAGCGTGTGGGCTGGCAGCGCGATGAATTGAACCGCGAGTACAACGATGCGCGGCAAAAACTCGCCACACAGCTCGCAGATCGCATCGAACAGACGACGAACAACCTCATCGAAGCGCATGGCTTGAAGGGCGAGGCCGGTCACGAACTCAGTCAGGTCGCCCGCGAGCATTTTCATCTGCCGCAGGCCGTTTCGGAGAACATCTGGGGTGTGCTGGGCAGTTTCGCCGGCGGCGCGATGGGCGGACTCATCGCCGATCTCAAACTCGGCGGCATGACCTTCGGTGGCGGTGCGCTGCTCGGTGGCATCGCTTCCGGTATCGGCGCTTACGCATTGATTCGCAGCTACAACCTCGTGCGTGGCAGTGATCAGCGTCTGCGCTGGTCGCGCGAGCATTTCCGCGAGCAGGTGAAGCTGGCATTCCTTACCTATCTCGCGGTCTGCCATTTCGGTCGCGGCCGTGGCGAGTGGAAGGAAAGCGCACAGCCGCAGCACTGGCATGCAACCGTCGATGCCGTGACCGATCTGCACGCGGATGCCCTGGATTACCTGTGGAAATCTGGCGTGCAAAAAGACACCCAGCCTGCCGCGCTGTCCCGCCAGGCACATCAATTGACCGGCGACTGCATGGTCGCGCTACTGGAACGATTGTATCCAGGTGTTAATGCAGCTTCGTGGCGTGCTTGAGCCGCAGATTCAGCCGAGAACCAACAGCTTCAGCAGCCCCAGGGCGGCACATGCGCCGATGACGGGCATTAGGCCGATTTTGAAGCGCTGCATGGCAATGAAGGCCAGCACGGCGAGCATGGCGACGAAGACATCAAAGCCACCGTGTGCGGGCCAGAGCGCATGCGTGGTGAACTGTGCGCCGAGATTGAGGATGACGCCGACCACGGCTGCGGTGATGGCGGTGAGCGCGGCGCTGAGGCGGGGTTGCTCGCCGAGTTTTTCAATGTGCGGTGCGCCGAGGAAGATGAAGAGGAAGCACGGCAGAAAAGTGGTCCAGGTGGTGATGAGCGCACCGAGCGTGGCTCCCGCCAGCGGTGTGAGTGTGCCGGGATGCTGCCAGCCGCCGACGAAGCCGACGAATTGCAGCACCATGATGAGCGGCCCAGGTGTGGTCTCGGCAAGGGCGAGTCCGCTCATCATCTGCGGGTGCGAAAGCCAGCCGTGATGCTCGACGGCCTGCTGCGCGACATACGGCAGCACCGCATACGCACCGCCGAAGGTGACGAGCGCAGCCTTGCTGAAGAAGAGCCCCTGCTGCGCCTGCGTGCTGCTCCAACCGAGCCACCACGCGATGCCAAAGACAGGAAGCCACCAAAGCGTGAGGCACAGTGTGTTGATGCTGAAGCTGCGTGACCATGTTGCGCGCGGTGCGGGCGGAAGTTCGAGGGCTGGGGCGGTGTCCATGGCCGCACCGTGGCCTTTGCCAGCGGGGAACTGTTTTGGAGCTGCACGATTGCCGATGTAGCCGAGCAAGGCGGCACCGAGCACGATGAAGACGAATGAAACATGGAAGAAATAGATGGAGATGAATGACAGCGCTGCCACGGCCCAGAGCGTGGGGCTTTTGAGCGCTTTCTTGCCGATGCGCAGCACTGCTTCAGCCACGACGGCGATCACTGCGCCCAGCAGGCCGTGAAAAATCGACGCCAGCCACGGCAGGTGTCCACCGGCCATGTAAAGCCAGCTCAAGCCGAAGAGAATGAAGACGGACGGCAGCACAAACAACGCACCGGCCGCGATGCCGCCTTTTGCACCATGCAAACGCCAGCCAAGATACGTGGCGAGCTGTTGCGCCTCGGGGCCGGGCAGCAACATGCAGAAATTCAGCGCATGCAGGAAATGTGCGTCACTGATCCAGCGGCGCTTGTCCACCAGCTCCTTGTGCATGATGGCGATCTGCCCCGCAGGTCCGCCGAAGCTGATGCAGCCGAGTTTGAGCCAGTAGCGCAAGGCTGCGGCGAAGGTGGGCATGGCTGGGCGCGATCCATCGTGACTCATGATGATGCCATGCCAGAGTTCGATGCCGTTTCAACGGCATAAACTCTCAACGGAGGTAGATGAACTCGTTGCTCATCATGAGCGCTTGGCAGAACTGCGTCCAGGTTTGCTGTTCACGCTTGTCGGAGTCCTGCTGGCTGGAGTTGAGCGTGGCGTTGGTGGCGGTGAGGTAGTTTTCAGCGCGACGTAGATCGTCGGCGGTGACTTCGCGGGCAAAGGCGATGCGGTAGGCGGCGCGGAGTCGCTGTTCTTGGTCTGGAGATGTTTTGAAGAGGCGTTGCGCGAAGGCTTGGGCGGCGTCAGTGGCGAGATCGCTGTTCATGAGCAGCAGCGCCTGCGGGGAGACGACGGTGCTGTTGCGCAGGCCGGTGGAGGTCGAAGGATCGGGGTAGTCGAACTGCTGGAAGAGGTCGTAGAGGTTGTTGCGAATGATGGGCAGGTAAAGCGCGCGGCGGGTGCTGCCGTAGGTGGTGAAGTCCTTGGAGGTGTGATTGAAGACGAACTCGCGATTGCGCCGCGGTATCGTTTTGCCACCGATGGAGGTGTCGAGACTCTCTGCGACATCAAGCAGTGCATCGCGGATTTCTTCGGCCTCAAGACGGCGCACGGGGAAGTGCCAAAGGAGTCGGTTTTCGGGATCAACGTCCTGGGCGTGGCGTTGCAAGTGCTCAGTGCTCAGTGCTGAGTGCTTAGACTGAGAACTGAGCACTGAGCACTGAGCACTGGATTGTTGATACGTCCGCGAACTCATGATGAGCCGGTGCATGTCCTTGAAGCTCCAGCCATTGGTGGTGAACCAGCGTGCCAGCCAGTCGAGCAGTTCAGGCTGCGTGGGCTTTAGGCCAAGGAGGCCGAAGTTGTCCGTCGTCGCGACGATGCCCTGGTTGAAATGCCAGGTCCAGATGCGGTTGGCGATGACGCGTGAGGTGAGCGGATGTTCCGGGCTGGCGAGCCAGCGGGCGAGTTCGAGGCGTCCGCTGTGATCGATCGGGAACTGCGCTTGCGGTTTTTGTGCTGCTTGAACGACTTGGATGAAGCCGCGTGGGATCGGCTTTCCCAGCGCGAGATGATTGCCACGAATGTGGATGGGCAGTTCCTTGAGAATCTTGGACGATTCTGACACCGCCAGCGTGGTGGGCAGATCGGGGAGATTGCTCTCGGTGGTCATCATGGTGTCCTTCAAGGCGCGGACTTTGTCGGCGGTCTCTTTGGGATAAAGAATGATCGGCTCGGGTGGCAACGCGAGGAAACCGGCGGTTTTGTCCAGTTCAGCACGGGCTTGATGCAGCAGGGAATCCTCCACTTTGTCCTTTGGATTGATTTTGAGCTTCGCGGCAGCGGTGAAAATCGCGACGAAGTAAGGACGGAGACTGTGGGCATTGCCGGTGGCCTCAACCGCGTCCTGCCACGGTTTGAAGAAGGTGTTTGACTCATTGGCGGCGAGATAGACGCGGCAGTTCAGCAGCACATGCGCACGCAGGCCGTGTTGGTCCGACACAGGTTTCACCTGACTCAAAGTGGGAGCGACGGGCAGTTCAGCGGCGGCCATGAGGTAATCTGCGGCCTTACCATGCACTTCATCCCGCAGCGCCTTGTTGGCGGCGGCTTCAGCCTTGGTGACGGCTTCCTTTTGCTCTTTGAGAATGCGTTCGGAGGATTTGACGGCGGCGAAGTCATCAAGCGATCCCATGGGCGATTCGTACGCGGTGCTCAGCGCACCGATGCGGTCCACGCTGAAGCTCTGCGTGCTCTTGAAGATGGCGGCGAGCGCGTAGTAGTCGTCCTGCGGGATGGGGTCGAACTTGTGATCATGACAGCGCACGCAGCCGAGCGTGAGGCCCATGAAGGCGCGGCCCATGACGTCGATCTGCTCATCGACGACATCCATTGTGAGTTTGTCCTTGTCCGGTTCGGCGAGCACTTTCGCTCCGAGATTGAGAAAGGCGGTGGCGGTGATGCGCTCGTGGCGCGTGGGAATGTCT
This sequence comes from Prosthecobacter sp., assembly GCF_046154365.1. GTDB lineage: Bacteria > Verrucomicrobiota > Verrucomicrobiia > Verrucomicrobiales > Verrucomicrobiaceae > Prosthecobacter. Next base: position 11,824 of record NZ_JBJXFV010000203.1, on the reverse strand, counting down.
TTTGATTCCAGCAGATCACCCGCGAGCTGCTCGGTGAGGAATTGGTCGAACGGTTTGTCCGCGTTGATCGATTTCACCACATAGTCGCGGTAACGCCACGCCGTGCCGAGAGCGATGTTTTCATCGAGGCCATTCGAATCGGAGTAGCGGGCGACATCAAGCCAGTGGCGGCCCCATTTTTCACCGTATTGCGGTGAACGCAGGAGACGATCCACGACTTTGGCAAAGGCATCAGGTGAGTTGTCGGCGAGGAAGGCATCGACTTCTGCTGGCGTGGGCGGCAGGCCGGTGAGATCGAAGGTGGCACGGCGGATGAGCGTGCGTTTGTCAGCGGGCGGAGCGAGTGCGAGGCCTTTCTCGGCGAGTTTTTCGCTGATGAAAGCGTCAATGGGGTTGGATGCTTTGACTGCGGGCACTTTGGGCTTTGTGATGGGTCTGAAGGCCCAGTGCTTACGGCCTTCCTTGAGATCAATCACGCGCGGGGCGGCTGGTTTGGCGGATGCGATGGCTTCACGCGGATCTGGCGCACCCATTTTGACCCATTCCTCGAACGCGCGCACTTCGGTGGCTGGCAGCGCGCCTTTCGGCGGCATTTGCAGATCTTGATTGTGATAGCGGACGGATTCAATGAGGCGGCTCTTGTCGGGATTACCAGCGATGAGCGCGGGGCCGTTGTCGCCGCCTTTGAGCACGGCGTCGCGTGAGTCGAGCCGCAGACCGCCTTTGTGTTTGCCGGATTCGACGGAGTGGCACTCGTAGCAGCGGTTGATCAGCAGAGGACGGATCGTGGTTTCAAAGAAGGCGATCTTGTCGGCATCGCCAGCAGTCGCACTGCTGGCATGCAGAGCGAGGATGAGGGTGATGGCTGCTGCGATCTTCATCTGTGAAAAAAATACGCTGCGGCAGTGGGCTTCTTGCCGTTTGGGGCGGTGTGGCTAGGCTTTGGCATGTCTCCCGTGCTCCAAACCCTCGCCGACCTCGTGCGCATCAATAGCATCAACAGCTCATATGAGGGCGGGCCGGGAGAAAAAGAAGTAGCGGCGTATGTGCGGTGCTTTTTTGAGCAGCGTGGCATTCAAGTATGGGAGCAGGAGGTGTTTCCAGGGCGCAACAATGTCATCGCTTGTGTTCCGGGGCGTGATCCATCGCGTCGGATCGTCTTCGAGGCGCATATGGACACAGTCTCGATCAAAGGCATGACGATTGACCCGTTCGATCCGGTGATTCGCGACGGGAAGCTCCACGGACGTGGTGCCGTCGATGACAAGGCCGGTCTGGCCGCGATGATGCATGCCGTGGCGGATATTCATGCGAGCGGCGAACTGCCGCCATGCGAGGTCTGGCTCGCGGCCGTGGTGGATGAGGAGTTTTCCTTCCGTGGCGTGGTCAAACTCTGCGAAGGTCTCAAAGCCGATGCCGCAGTGGTCGCAGAACCGACTGAATTCAAATGTGTGATCGCCAGCAAGGGCGTTCTGCGCTGGCGCATTCGCACCAAGGGCAAGGCGGCGCATAGTGCAAAGCCACATCTTGGCATCAACGCGATCACCGCCATGTCGCGCATCGTGCTGGCTCTGAACGAAGATCACGAACGCATGCAGCAGGTGCAGCACCCGCTGCTGGGGCCGGGCACCTGCAACGTGGGCGTCATCCATGGCGGTGTGCAGGTGAATTTCGTGCCCGATGAGGCGGTGATCGAGATTGATCGGCGCTTGCTGCCCGGTGAGGAGGTCGAGGCGGTGCTCGCCCATTATCAATCGCTGCTCGCCGCACTGATGAAACAGCATCCCGATGTGATCGCCGAGATGGAACAGCCGATGCTGCAGGACTGGTCGTTCCAAACCGATGCCAACGCCCCGCTGGTTCAACTCTCCCGTGACGTGTTGCGCGGGATGAATCGCGAAGACAGCGTCAGCGGCGTGCCGTTTGGCAGTGATGCGAGCAAGTTCTCACGCCTGGGCATTCCCACGATTCTGTTTGGTCCTGGCAGCATCGATCAGGCGCATGCAGCCATTGAATACGTCGAGTGTGACGAGGTGGAGGCAGCACAGGCGTTTTACACGCAGATTGCGCGGCGTTTTACCTGAGCGCTCACGAGAACGATTTGCGCAGGTGGCTGGGCAGGATGCCGAGCGCTTCGCGATATTTGGCCACAGTGCGGCGGGCGACCTTGATGCCCTGCTTGTCGAGCAGTTTTCCGAGTTTGTCGTCGCTGAGTGGCTTCTGCTTCGGCTCCGACTTGATGAGGTCGGCGATGGCGTTTTTGACGCTGGTGTTGCTCAAATCGTCGCCGGACTCGGTTCTCACGCCGTGTGAGAAAAAGAACTTCATGTCGAAGACACCGTGTGGTGTGGCGATGTATTTCCCAGCGATGGCACGGCTGACGGTGGTTTCATGCACGCCGACTTCATCGGCTACGGTGGCCATGTTCAGCGGGCGCTGAAAGCTGGTGCCTTTTTCCAGGAATTCGCGCTGGTATTTGACGATCTGCGTGGCGATGCGGTGGATCGTCTGCTGGCGCTGATGGATCGAGCGGATGAGGAATTTGCCGCTGCGGATTTTGTCGCGCACGTAGTTGCGCACTTCGCCGGTGTTGCCGGGTTGGCTGAGCAGGTCCTTGTAGGTGTTGCTGATGCGCAGATGCGGCAGGTCGTCGTTGGTCATCACGGCCACCCACTCGCGGCCCTGACGTTCAACGACGACATCGGGAGTGACGTAGTTGTTGGAGGAGACGGCGAAGCGCTGCGCCGGGCGCGGATCGAGCGTGCTGATGAAGTCAGCGCCGCGGGAAATTTGCTCCAGCGGCACACCGAGTTGGCGGGCAAGGATGGGGTAGCGCTTGTTGGCGAGGTCGTCGATGTATTGATCGACCAGCCGCCATGCGAGGCTTTGCTTTTTACCGAGACGCTCGAGCTGCACGAGCAGGCATTCGCGCAAGTCCTCGGAGCCGACGCCGACTGGGTCGAAACTTTGCAGCAGCTTCTTGGCGATGCGCAGTTCGTCGATGGGAATCGCATGCTGGAGACTCAGGTCATCAATGCGGGTGTTGAGGAAACCGCGATCATCCAAATTACCGATGAGGAACTCGACCTGCGGGATGACTTTCGGCTTGGCGTCAGAGGTGTGTAGCTGTGAGAGCAGATGTTCCTGCAAGGTGGTGGGCGTGACGATGGAATCCATCATGAATTGCCAGCGCTCTTGGTCATCGCTGCGGCGCGCGGTGGTTTGCTGCCGGCTTTGCTGCCAGTATTCGCGCCATTCATCGTCCATTTGCGTGAGAGCGTCGATGTCGCTGTCATCGACGCTGCGGTCATCAGGATCATCAGGAATGGCGTCCTGAATCGAGGTTTCGGGCGCTTCGAGTTCGAGCACCGGATTGATTTCGACCTCCTGCTGAATGATCTGGCGCAGCTCCAATGTCGGTGCCTGCAAAATCTGCAAGCTCTGCTGCATCTGTGGCCCGATGGCGAGCTTTTGAGACTGAATCTGCTGGAGTCCGTGGTCGGCCATGAATGGGTTGGTGGGACAGCGAAGTGCTGGCCCGACACCTTAGCAAGCAAACCGCGGGCCATTGACTGATTTATTTTAAAAATCTGAAAATTGAGCTGTCACTGGCATAAAACTGAAAACCCCGGCAATCACCGGGGTTTCCAAAGGTAAGCGTGGAAATCAGCAGAGTTCAGGGGACCTCGAAGACTTTCTGCGTCGTCGGGTCAAGTGCCAGTGAACCGCTTTCGAGGCCGGTGATGTCGAGTTCCTTGTAAGGCGGGTAGGGGCTGATCACCCGGCCCGGCTTCGCTGTTTTTTTGCCCTTCAAGAACGAGCCTGAAGCGCTGCTGGAGGCGGTGGAAGGTTGTTCAGGCGCGGATTCAGAGCGGCGCGTGGTTGTCGGCGGCGGTGAATCCGTGGCCGGCTGCTGTGTGCGAGTTGTGGCGGAGGATTTGCTCGGTGTCTTCACGGGCGTTTCGTTCACTTTGGGTGGCGTATATTTGCGCGTGCTGCTCGCTGTTGATGATTTGCTCGGCGTAGATGGTGCGGGCGTCGTGCTTTTGGTCTGAGGCACCGGCTGTTGTATGCGTGAAGGGTTAACAGGTTGCTGTTGCGGCGGGTAGTTATAGCGCGGCTGCGCTTGCTGCTGCTGTTGCGGGTATTGGTATTGGGAGCCGGGCAGCGGCAGCGGTTGTTGCTGAGGATAATTGGGCACCTGATTCTGGCGTGGGGTGGCATCGAGGCTGTAGCCACCGTTGAGGCCGTAGCCCTGCGGTTGGTTGTCATAGCCGGTGGGATCCTGGCCATAGAAGAGACGGCGTACCATCTCGCTCATACGCTTGCCGAACTTGGGCAGGAATTGGATTGGGCTTTCATACTGTGTCTGTGGCTGCGGTTGTTGCGAATAGCCGTAGCCTTGCGGTGCCGCTTGATAAGGTTGCTGGTAGCTCGGCGGCGGTGCAGGCTGGCTGTATTGTGGCTGTTGCGGATACCCGCCCGGTGCCTGCGGATAATAACGCTGCTGTGTCTGGGCCGCAGCCGTTGATACGATGCCAAGCGCGGCACACAGACTCGCGAGAAGGGGTCGAGTATTCATATTGGTTAATAGTTCTTAAATTTCTGACTTCTTCAAGCCGCATTTTCCCGGAGATGCCGGTCACGGGCTGGGCATTGCGGCCATGATAGACGAACGCGGCTGAAGATTGTTCAGCCGCATTGTTGTGCGCCGCGTGCGCGTCAGAATTTGTGCTGGCGCTGGCTTATGCAGCCAGGCGGACATCAATGTCCTGTTCCAACCAGGCCCACATGCTGGTCAGGCTGTCAGTGACTTTCACCTTCGCGGTGTTGAGTTCATCACTGCTGAGCTTCTGGCCTGCGGCGGGGACGCTGCGGCCAAACATGTAATACTTGATCTTCGGCTCGGTGCCGGAGGGGCGCACGGCAAAGCTGCGGCCATCAGCGAGATCGACAAAGAGCATTTTCTCCTTCGAGACGATGTCTCCTTCCTCATCCTTGATCTCATCCTTGCGGAAGTCGCGCACATTGGCCACGGCGGAGCCATCGACCTCTTTGGGCGGGTTCGCGCCGTAGCTGTCGGCGAGTTTGGCGATCTGCGCGGCACCGGCTGCACCTTCAAAAACCTTGTTCTGGTTCACCTCGAGGAAGTAACCGATCTCGCAGTACACTTCATCAAGCAAATCCGGCACCGTGAGGCCACGGCTGGCGGCGTAGGCGGCGAGTTCGGCAAACATGACGACGGCACCGTTGCCATCTTTGTCGCGGCTGAAGTCATCGCCCATGTAGCCGTAGCTTTCCTCACCGCCGAAGACGAGGAACTTGCTGTGCTTGAGCCGCATGGCGCGGCTTTCGACAGCGTTGAGGTCGCGATAGCGGTTCAAAACGTCGTTTGGCAGGGCCGCCTCGTATTTCGACAGCTTCGCGCTGATCCATTTGAAGCCGGTGAGCGTGTTCACGCAGCCGACAGCGAATTTCGCGGCGATGGCGTCCTGCATCGGGCTGGTGACATAGGTTTTCAGCAGCACGGCGTGGCTCTTGTTGGCTTCCGTGAGAATGGCGAGTTCAAACATCGTCTTGAGACGATACCAAGCCATGAGCGAGCCGACTTGATTGCCGGTGAGCAGCACCATCTCGCCTTTAGCATCACGCACGCCCACGCCCATACGGTCGCAGTCAGGATCGGTGCCGATGACAATGTCCGCGCCTTCCTTGTTGGCGAGATCGACCGCCATTTTCAAAGCCGGGGCGTTTTCAGGATTCGGTGATTTCACGGTGGGGAAACGGCCGTCACGCACGTCCTGCTCGGGCACGGTGAGGAAGTTGAAGCCGAGTTTTTTCAGCAGCACGGGCACCAGAACGCCGCCGGTGCCGTGCAGTGCGGTAAAGACGATTTTGAGCTTCTTCGCCTCCTCTTTTTCGAGGAGTTCGGGCTGTAGCATCATCGTTTCGACGCGGGCGAGGTACTTCTGGTCCATCTCGTTGCCGAGCGTGGTGAGCTTGCCGCGCTGGGCCTCGGGCAGGGAAACGTATTCCTCACCCTTGATGGCGTTCACTTCCTTGATGATGCCGGTGGCATGCGGCTCAACGATGCCGGCACCGTCGTTGAAATTCACCTTGTAGCCGTTGTCATGCGCCGGGTTGTGCGAGGCGGTGAGCATCACGCCCGCGTCAGCACGGAGCTGGCGCACGGCGAAGGACATCTCCGGCGTGGCACGGCAGCCGTCGAAGAGATAAACGTTCGCGCCGTGGTCCATCGCGATCTTCGCGCAGAACTTCGCGAACTCCGGGGAGAAATGGCGGGTATCATGCGCGAACACGACGCTTGGCTTGCCAGTGAGTTTGGCATTGGTGCGGTAGTTCTTGATGTAGGTCACGAGGCCGCGGGTGGCGCGGCTCACGTTGTAGAAGTTCATCGCGTTCGTGCCGACGCAGGGCAGTTCCGGGCGTTCGTCCGCAGCAGCGCTGCCGCGTTCGGCCTTCGTGACCACTTTGCCGATCGTCCGTCCACGCAGGCCGCCGGTGCCGAATTTCAGCGCCTGGAAGAAGCGGTCGTTCAGTTCCTCCCACTGGCCGGCGTTGGCGAGTTCCTCAATGCTGGCGCGATACAGCGGGTTGTCGCTGGCCGCGAGCAAGGCGCGGATGTTGTCGTGGCTGGCAGTGAGGAGCTGACCGGAGTCGGCGGCGGCTTGGAGGCTGGTGGCGAAAGACATACGAGGCGTGGATGTTAGCCAGCACGCAGCGGAATCAATCAGCAATCCATCCCCGCAAGTGCGGGGGACGATTTACCAAACCGTTCCCGGATTTGCACTCGCCAAATCGAAACGGACTCTCTACACTCCGCCCGCCTCGAAAAAAACCAACACTTCACCACACACGACTATGGGCCTGATGGATTACCTCAAAGGACAGTTCCTGGAAATCATCCAGTGGACGGACGATTCACGCGACACGCTGGCCTGGTGCTTCCCGGACGAGGACAAGGAAATCAAACGCGGCGCCCAGCTCATCGTGCGCGAGTCGCAGGTGGCGCAGTTTGTCTATCTCGGCCAGTTCGGCGACACCTTCGGCCCCGGCCAGCACACGCTGACCACCGACAACATCCCGATCCTCTCGACGTTGAAAGGCTGGAAGTACGGTTTCGAGTCGCCCTTCAAGGCGGACGTGTATTACGTCACCACGCGCCTGTTCACCGGCAACAAATGGGGCACCAGCAACCCCATCATGATGCGCGACCAGGACTTCGGCATCGTCCGCGTGCGCGCCTTCGGCACCTTTGACTTCAGAATCACCGATCCGAAGCTCTTCCTCAAGGAAGTCGCCGGTTCGGACCATCATTTCCGCCTGGATGAATTCGCCGACACGATGCGCAGCCGCATCATCAGCGTGTTCACCGATGCGCTCGCCACCGCCAAGGTGCCGGTGCTCGATCTCGCCACCCGCTACTCCGAACTCGGCGATGCGCTGCTGCCGATCATCAATCCCATCACCCAGGGCAAGTACGGCATCGAAATCGCCAGCTTCATCCTCGAAAACGCCAGCGTGCCGCCGGAAGTCGAGGCCGCCATCGACAAGCGCAGCAGCATGAGCGCCGTCGGCAACCTGAACGACTACGTGAAGTTCCAGATGGCCGAAGGCATGGCCAAAGGCGGTGGCGGACCCGCCGGAGCCGCTGCGGAGATCGCGATGGGCTTTGGCATGGCGCAGAACATGATGGCGCAGGGCGTCTTCAATCCCAATCAAGCCGCCACCCCGCCACCGCTGCCCACCGCCGCTCCCGCCGTGGACATCCTCACGCCCGCGCAGGTCGCCCAATCGCTCGGTGTTACCGAAGCCGATGTCATCTCCAGCATCGATGGCGGTCAGATCAAGGCGAAGAAGATCGGCACCCAGTACCGCATCACCAAGGCGGCGCTGGATGAGTTTTTGGCGCAGTAGCAAGGATGGCCGATGCTCTATGGTGCTGCCTTCGCCCAGTCTGAACGAGCTTCGAGCAAGCGATGAGCACAGCAGCGCTGTCGCTTGGAACGCGGCCTATCCACTGCTGTGGGAGACGGGGATGCGCATCGCCTGCATCCGGCTGGCGGGAGAGCGCTTTGCGCAAGACCGGGAGGATCTCGTCAGCACGGCGCTCCAGCAGCTCATTCGTGGGCTGATGGAGGGAAAAGCAGAAAGTTTCAATCAAATCGCCACCTGGGACGATTGTCTCGGTATGACCCGCCATATCATCCGCCAGCGCATCATCGACTTTCTTCGCTCCCGTGAGCGCAGCCGGGAAGATGCCGTGGAGGAACTGCCGGAGGTCATTGCGGACACGCCCAACTCACTGCGCTTCAATTTGGACGAACTCCTCCGCGAGGTGGACTGTCTGGAGCCCAATCCGCCGCTGCCACAGGTGTTTCGGGATCGTTTTATGGACGGTTGGAGCACGGATGAAATCGCCGCACGTCGCAGCATGAATCGCAACACGCTGCTCAGCCACTTCGCGAAAGGCTTCCGCGTGCTGCGGGAGCGGCTCACCCGACTGGAGGGCATCACCGCATGAATTCAGACGATCCTTTCCGTGAAAATGCCGACCTCATCCGCGCCATTGAGGATGCGCCACCGCGTGGCGGCATGATCGTGCCTGAGCGCGTGCTCTTTGACTTGGAGGAAACGCGCAGCGCCGCCCGTCGTCGGCCCGCCACTTTTTTCACCCGGCATTCGGCCGCTCTTCGACTTGCTGCTGTCCTGACTTTCTTCGCCGGTCTCACCTGGCTTATCATGCCGCATGGCGTCCCCACCGCCCATGTCACCATCACCTCGCCTGGCGATGAGATTACCAATACACAGCCCGTCATCGCCTGGAACTCGCAGGACAAGCCAGGTCAGAAGTATGATGTATGGATTCTCCCCGCCGAAGGAGATCATCTCACCGCCCCGGTGCTGTTCGTGACGAAGGGTGTCACCTCGCCCGTCACTTTTGATTCCCTCAAGCCGGGCAAGGGTATCACCGACATCGTGCTCCAGCCGGGCACAGATTACCGTGTGCTCGTTTGTCTGGCCGATGCCGGGCGCATGGCCGGTGTGCCGGTGCCGTTCAAGGTCAAGGCTGCCGAGACACGCTAAACGCTCAGCCGCTTCACTGCGCCGCCCAAATTTCCCGCATGATGCGGGCGTTCTCCGCCTCATCAAAGATCGCACGGACCGGAATCTCGAAGCCTGGAACGACATCACTGCTCAGCAGGCCATCGCCCTGCGCTGCCGCTGGTGGATAGGCGTTGCCCGCCAGCCGGTAGAGTTCCACCGTTGCCGCGACTGGATCGATGATCCAATACTCCGCCACGCCATGCAGGGCGTAGTCCTGGAACTTGATGCCGCGATCACGCTTCGAGGTGGAGGGCGAAAGCACCTCAACGACCAGATCGGGGATGGGAAACTTCAGCGTGTCAGGGGCGATGCTGGCGGCTTTGGCCAAGCCGAAGAAGATCACGTCCGGCTCGTAATCGTTGCGTGGAAAGCTGGTCATGGCCTTCTCGTGTCGCACGAGGCCGAGCTGATGCACGCGCACGAAAGCGCTAAGCAGGTCGTAGGTGTGCTGGCTGGCCGTGAGGTGTCGGTTCAGCGCGGGCGAGTGCATGATGATTTCCCCCTGGATGAACTCCCATTTGTGCTCTGGCGTGATGTCCGCATAAAACTTCTCCCGCAGCGCCTGCTCACGGTCGAAGGCAAGCTGTGCCTCGCGAATCAGCTCCGGCAGCTCCGGCGAAGCCAGCATGGCATCAAGGATGGTCGAATTCATGGTCAGAATCATGCCTCAAGACGTTGGAGGTGTAAAGCCGGTGAAAAAAACCTCACTTTCCCTCAATCAAACTTTCCGGCCCGGCGATTGGCCCTGTGAACGCGGCACTCACGCCGCGTGAAATTCGAAATCATCAACACATCCATCGCCATGAAAACACTGCTCACTCTCCTCATCCTCGCCACCGCCGTTCCTGCTGCCAAGGCGGACTACTGTCGCCCCTACGTCACCCACACCTGCGTGGTGTGCAGCCGCACGGAGTGCCGCTGGGCCACCAACTCCTGTGGTCGTCGTTACAGCTATGAGGTGAGGATCGTCACCTACCGCAGCTACTACAGCAACGGCCAGACCAGCACCTTTGCCCGCAGCTACCGCGCGTGATTGAACCGCGTGCCCGTGGCGCGGAGACCAGCTCCGCGCCACGCTTGCCTTTCTTTGCAAAACCTTCATTCTCCCGCCCATGAAACGGATCGTCTTCTTCGCCTTGGCTCTCAGTCTCGGCTCCCTGCACGCCCAGAGCGCCGCACCGCTGGATACCGCAGCCGCGAAGGCCACGCTCAGCACCCGCATTCGCAATCCGGCTGAAGAGCACCGCGGCCATTGTGAAGCGCAGTTATGGCCGTAGTGCCACGAAGGGCCTGGATGTCGAGATTCTGGAGCGTGCCGACGGTACCATCGAAGAACATCCGTATGTGGCTGTGCCCATTCTCTTTGTGCGCGGCTCGGATCAACTGCTCGATGACGTCTCCCGCACCAACGTGCAAAAGGCAGCCGCTTTGCTGCGTGACCTGACTGCGCAGGGCGGCAGCTTCACCATCCAGGGCCACACCAGCGCCGAGGGCGACCGCGCCACGAACCAGCAACTCTCCGCCGACCGTGCCGCAAAGATTCACGCTATGCTGCTCAGCGCTGGCTTGGAGGCAAAAAAACTCACCCAGGCCGGCTTCGGCCCCGACTGCGCCACCTTCCCCTCCTCCGCCCCCGAGCACCAGCTCCAGCAGGACCGCCGCGTGCTCATCGTCCGCAACAACAAACTACCCGCTTTGGCTTTGCAGTCTCGTCCCTGGTCTTGCCGAAGCCACCAACTTACTGCACTACAGACTTCCTTTTCGACCGTTTTCAGCCTTGTATGCCTGCATGCCCGACAGCCTCGCCGTCCACCTCATTCAAATCAACTCCCTTTGGGAAGATCGCCCTGCCAATCACGCCAAGGCACGGCAACTCATCGCCGCTGTAAATCCGCAGCCCGGTTCACTCATCATCCTGCCGGAAACCTTCTCCACCGGCTTCAGCATGAACCTCTCCGTCACCGCTGAGCCCGAAGGTGGCCCAACGGAACAATTCCTGCGCGAAATCGCCGCTAAATACCAAAGCTGCGTCATTGGCGGAGTCGTGACTCAAACCGCCGACGGACGCGGCATGAATCAATCCCTCGCCATCTCTCCTGCTGGCACTGTCCTCTCCCGCTACACCAAAAATCACCCCTTCAGCATGGGTGGCGAGTGCCAAGTCCATGTCGCAGGCACCAGCGTCAGTCTTTTTGAATGGCAAGGCCTCCGCATTGCCCCGCTCATCTGCTACGACCTGCGCTTTCCTGAACTCACCCGCACAGCGGTGCGTGCCGGAGCCGAAATGCTCATCTACATCGCCGCCTGGCCGGTGAAACGCATCCAGCATTGGGTCACGCTGCTCCAGGCCCGCGCCATCGAAAACCTCTGCTACGTCATCGGCGTCAACCGTTGCGGCACCGACCCCCAGTTCACCTACACTGGCCGCAGCCTCGTCGTCGATCCCCACGGCATCATCATCGCCGACGCCGCCGAGCAGGAACGCGTCATCAACGCCCAAATTGATCCCGCCATCGTCCGCGACTGGCGCTCTCAGTTTCCAGCGCTCAAAGACGCGGGGTTAATGACGAATCAATGTCATTAAGTTAAGGACAGCACATGAATGAATGCCGCAGATTCAGGAAAACCACAGATTAGACGATTCAGGCGAGAAATCTGCGGCTTCCCTGAATCTGCGGCAATCCCTTCTTAACTT
>NZ_JBJXFV010000196.1:0-5938 GCF_046154365.1 Prosthecobacter sp. | reverse complement strand
TCACTACCACTTCGTGGCGGAGTCGCCGGGCACGGCGGAGAGTCTGCCGGTGATGCTGGGCACGCTGCATGAGAAGCTGGCGAAGTGGGTGAACAAGCTGGATGCCGCGCCGGGTCGCCAGGTGTGGTACAACTACTGGGAGACGAAGCTGGACGAGCAGCCGACGTATTTCGCGCGGCTGAACTACACGCACCAGAACGCGGTGCGGCATGGTCTGGTGAAGGTGGCGAAGAATTACCCCTGGTGCTCCGCCGCATGGTTCGAGCAGCACACGAGCCCGGCGATGGTGAAGAGCATCTACCGCTTCAAGACGGACAAGATCGCCGACGAGTACGATGTGGATGGGGACTGGTGAGGCGTGATGTGAAGCGCGGCAGCGTCCGGAGTGCGGTGGCAAAGAGGCAAGGGCAAGGCCCTTGTCTCGACGACACCGCTCTCGCCGGAGTGGGTGGTGGGCGAATTAAGAGGGAATCCAGCGAGTGGAAAGCGCGTGGTTTTGTGGTTCCGGCAGGCGATTCACGGACTGCGGCATCGTTTGGCGTAGCGAGAGCGGTGTCGCCGATGCCGGGTGGCCCCGGCATCTCTGCCACCGCACTCCGGGACGCTTCGCGAGGTTCGTTAGTCGAGGATGATCTCGTCGAAGCTGGCGATGACTGGATGACCGCTCTCCGGCTGCGGTTTGTTGAGGGGGCGGAGGGCGAGGGCGGTGAGCATGCCGGCGGATTGGGCGGCGTTCAATTCATCGACGAGGTCGCTGATGAAAAGGATTTCGTTCGCGGGGATGCCGCAATCGTTCGCGATGGCGGTGTAGCTGGCGGCTTCGCGTTTGGAGCCGGTGGTGGTGTCGTAGTAGCCGGAGAGGCGCGGGGTGAGATCGCCAGCGGTGGTGTGGGCGAAGAAGAGCTTTTGCGCGTGGATGCTGCCGGAGGAGTAGATGCGGATGTCGCGGTCGTTTTCGCGCCAGTGGTCGAGTGCGGGCACGACATCGTCGAAGAGGGTGCTGCGCAGGTCACCGCTGCGGAAGCCTTGCTCCCAGATGAGGCCCTGGAGCTGCTTGAGGCCAGTGACTTTGGCGTCGGCGTCCATGAGACGATGCACGGCGGCCTCGGCGTCGCACGCGTTGGCAAACGCGGCCACGCCCGCATCGTGTGCGAGCTGTGAAATCACTTCGGAACCCCAGTTGGCAGCGAGAAAAGCGGCGGCGTGCTGTCGTGCATACGGAAACATGACGTCATGCACAAAGGCGAGAGGCGAGACAGTGCCTTCGATGTCGAGCAGGATGAGTTTGCCGCGAAACTCGATCATGCGGTGAGGGTGACGGCTTGCTCGATCTGGATGCCTTTGGCGGCGATGTAGTTCGGCCCGAAGCAGAGCGGCTGGTAAGTGCTGGCGATGCCGTCGCCGGTGTAGAGCGGGGTCCAACCGGCTTTTTCTTTGAAGAGGCGGATGGCGCGGATGCTGCGGTCGGCGCAGAGGTCAAACCAGTGCTTCGTGCCAGCGGGGACGTTGATGAGATCGCCCTCTTCGACCTCGATGGAATAGACGGGATCACCATTTTCGGGGTGGATGTAGAAGATGCCGCGGCCTTTGACGATGAAGCGCACCTCGTCCTCGGCGTGGCGGTGCTCTTGGTTAAACTTGTCGAGCATCTCCTGGAGGTTCGGCACGTCGGGCGTGACGTTGACGACATCAGCGGTAATGTAGCCGCCGCGTTCCTTTAGCGCGGTGACTTCGGGTTCATAGGCGGCGAGGATTTCGTCCTGCGAGGCATCGCGGTCGATGCGGCCCTCGACGGCCCAGCGGTCGTAGTGAATGCCGTGCGGCAGAAGGAAGCTGCGGATCGCGTCCACGTCAGCAATGACGTGGTCTTCGGAGGGAATGCGGAGGAGGGCCATGAGGGTGATAGCGATTCAAAACGAGCCGGTGAGCAAGCGTTTCTGCGTGACGACTTCGAAAAGAAACTCCAGCACCTCAATCTGCCGACGTGCGGCGGCGATGCTGTCGCCCCAGGTGTAGAGGCCGTGGCCGGCCATGAGGAAACCATGGCGCAGGGGGCTGGCGGGGTTTTGCAGGCGTGATTCGATGACGGTGGCGAGCGCGGCGATGTCCTGCGTGTTCGGATAGATCGCGATCACGGCTTCCGACTCATGCGTGGTGATGCCGGAGAGGCCTTTGAGCATTTCGTAGCCCTCGATGCGGAGTGCGCCGTCTTTGAGGAAGTGCTCGCTGAGCACCGTGGCGGCGACGGAGTGGGTGTGGAGCACGGCTCCGGCTCCGTGCTTTGCCAGGGCGGTGTGCAGCAGGGCTTCGGCGGAAGGTTTTGGGAATGCCTCATCGAGCGACTCCGCGTTTTCATTCACGATGACAAACTGGTCGGGCTGGAGGCGGCCTTTGTCGAAACCGCTGCCAGTCATCAGCAGCGTCAGCGGCTCAGGGTCGATTACAACGCTGTAGTTGCTGCTGGTGCCCAGTGACCAGCCACGGCGGTGGAAATCGCGGCCGCATTCGATGAGTTCGCGAATCTGGTCGTCAATCGGGTCGGTACATGGAGGCGCAGGGGATTCGGAGGACATTTTGTCTGATGATTCGGGCAGTTGCGGATGTGTCAACTGCGGTGATGTGGCAGATTCTCCACATCCAACTGTTTGCACTGCCGACTAGACTTTGTTGACGCCATTGGTTATTTTTTTTCATGAGCACTTCCACCAGCGGCGAGCACGATGTCACGATTGAAAAGGTCAACCAGCGTTCGAAGGACATCGAGAACAAGCTGCCGAAGCTGAAGCAGGTGTTTGAGCAGGGGAAGATCATGCTGAGCATGGTGAAGGACTACTGGGACGGCGGCTATCGCGAGATTCCCTACTGGGCGATCAGTGCGGTGTCGCTGGCGCTGCTGTATGTGCTCAATCCGCTGGATGTGATCCCGGATGTGATCATCGGCGTGGGCTATCTGGATGACGCGACGGTGGTGGCGTTCTGCTTGAAGCTGGTGCAGCGCGAGTTGGAGAAATATCAGGAGTGGCAGGCGGCGCAGGCGAAGGGCGGCAAGATCGTGGATGTGTAAAAACAAAACCGCCGTGCAGGAGCGCTGCACGGCGGTGTGATCAAAGCGACGGTTGATTGAACTTACTTGGCAGGCGTGCCGAAGACTTCGACTTCGCAGTAGTGGTTCATGTCGTTGCTGGTGTTGCCGTTGCTCCAGAGGCGGACGTAGCGTGCCTTGAGGCCTTTGGCATCGACGACACGGCCATGATTGGTTTCGACGTAGGCGGGGTCAGCCCCTTTGCCCAGCGCGGAGGTGTCGTCGTGGTCGGAGTTGAACAGCGTGGTGACGCCGGCCTTGAACTCAGGATCGTCGGACACCTGCACCACGACGTCGATGTAGGCCTGGGCCTGCTTGTGGTAGTGCCACATGGCGATCTTGTAGAGGTTGGCGGGAGCACCGAGGTCGATCTGCACCCACTGCTTGCCGGGCATGAGTTCGACGAAGCTGCCGTCAGCGCCATCGGGGTCGCCATCGGTGACGAGGCCGAGTTCGCCAATGATCGGCGCGGCGTCAGAACTGGTGACCGGCTTGCCTTTGGCAAGATTGGTGGTGCCTTTGGGAGCCTGGAAGGACTTCACGACCTTGCTGGGGTCGGCTTTTTCGAGGTTCGGCAGTTCGGCTGGCACCGGGGTGCCGATGAACATGGGCTTGGGGAAGACGAGCTCGATGTTTTCGAGGTCACCGGCAGGAACGGTGGCTGCCGCAGGAGCTGCGGCGGCACCTTCGGCCTTTTTGTCGTCGGTCTTGCCGCAGGAGGCAAGGGTGATGGCGAGCGCGAGGCCCGTGAGGATGTGGAGGGTGTTTTTCATGGGGGAGTGGCTGGGTGCTCGATACTGGATTCTTGATGCTGGATCTTCAGGCCTGGAAGTCTTCGGGCTTGAAGAGGTATTTGCCGCCGGCGTCCTTGGCCTCGTAGGCCTTGAGGACGGTGACGCAGGACTTGAAAGCGGCTTCGACGTTGCAGGTGAGGTGTGCGGGATTTTTGGTCTGCACGGCCTCGATGAAGTTCTGCACATGCGGTGAATGCGGCTTGCGGGTGAGTTTGACGCCAAGTTCCCATTGGGCGAGGGCCTTGCTCTCGCGCACGTCGGCGACGCTGACGGCACCGAAGGACGGCGGCTTGGGCTTTTCCCAGTCGCGGGGATGCTCCCAGAATTTGTTCTTGGCCTTATCGGCGGCCTTAAGGATGGGCGGGTTTTCGCCACCGGCGAATTCATCCCAGGTCTGTCCCGGCTCGGCATAGAGCTGATTGCCAGACGTATCGAGTTCGGAAATGATGGCCGTGCCGCCGACACCCATGTGCTTTTCATAGGCACCCTGGGAACCGGTGGTGGTGAGCACCTGGTAGTAGGCACGCAGAGCGCCGGATGGCGTTTTGAATTCGTAGATGCACATCATATTGTCAGGCAGCTCAAACGTCGGACGGCCTTCGGTGCCGTCGAAGTAGTCAACTCCGCCGCTGGCGATGACGGAGACCGGCGTGGAGTCATACATCCAGTTGAACATGTCGATCTGGTGCGCACCGAGATCAGAGAGTGGACCGCCGCCGAACTTTTTGAAGAAGCGCCAATTGCGGAATTCCTCGATGCTGGCGTAGCCATGCTTGGCGAGAACGTCGGCGGGAATGTCGTAGCCTTTGACGGCGCCCTGCGGGGCGCTGCCGGAGACACCACGATTCCATTGCGCATAGGCGTGCGTGATGCGTCCGAGCATTTTGCCGGGCTTGATGACGTTGTCGCGCAGGTTGAGGTAACGCGGGTTTGAGTGACGCTGATGACCGATCTGGAAAATGCCGGGGTTGGCCTTGCCGGCGCGCACCATGTCGCGTGCGCCTTCGATCGTGTTGCTCATCATCTTCTCGCAGTACACATGCTTGCCTTTTTCGAGGCAAATGCGCGAGTAGGGAGCGTGCAGGAAGTCGGGTGTGGCGATGAAGACGGCTTCAATCGAGGGCTCCTTGTCGAGCATCTCGTTGATGTCTTCGTAGATTTTCATCTCGCCTTCGACCTGATGCTTGTTTTCACCGAGGAAACCGCCGCGCGTCTTCGCGATGGAGAATTTCCAGATGTCGCACATGGCCACCCACTGGATGCCAGGAACGTCCTTGGAGGCGACACGCAGCGCGTTGCCCTGCGCACCGCAGCCAACGAGCGCGCACTTGATCGTGCGGCCGGCGGCGGTTGCTTGTGCAACGGCGGATTTGCTGGTGGCAAGGTAAAGCCCGCTGCTGGTGAGAGCGCTGGTGCGGAGGAAGCCACGGCGGTCCATGAAGCGGGACAGCGGTGCGGCGGGGGAGGGGAGAGGCTGGGAATTCATAGGTGCAATCAGGCGCGTGGGTTCACTGCCGTTAAACAACGGACCGCTGTTATGCGGCCTTCTTGCGGGCCAGGAAGCCGTCGATGGAGAAGGTCTTCGCCTTCGAAGTCACCAGCGCTGCCGCCACGATGAGCACGGAAAGACCGATGTTGGTGACCACTTCCGTATCGTCAGGCAAAGCGGCGAGACCGAAGCCCAGCATCAAAAACACCAAGCCGGCGGCGAGCAGGCCGAACTCGGTGAAAATGCCGATGGCGACCCAGATACCGACGGGAATGAGAATGTAGCCGATGGTTGCAGCGAAGCCTTTGCATGCAGATTCGGGCAGGAAGCTGTTGTCCGACATGAGCTTGGCGAGTGGCTCGGTCTTCTTGGCATAGTTGTCGAGACCGAAGGTGACGGTGGGACCGTTGCCGTAACGGAACTTGTCGAGGCCCGCCATGAACAGCCGCATGCCGACCCAGAGGCGCAGCAGAAGATGGGCAAAATCATAGCTGCAGTTGCCGCAGCATTTGGAAGAGGAGGAGTCGGACATGGAGTTGGTCGGATGGCTGGTTGTAAGAGAGAGGGGCCGAT
>NZ_JBJXFV010000190.1:0-2729 GCF_046154365.1 Prosthecobacter sp. | reverse complement strand
TCATCGTGCGGATTTCTCCCGGTTGGGCACCATCCCCCACTCCCCAGTACAGCAGTCATGGCAGGTCACAACAAGTGGTCAAAGATCAAGCGCAGCAAAGCTGTGATCGACGCCAAGCGCGGCGGCGTCTTCTCGAAGATGTCGAAGGAAATCACCATCGCCGCGAAGCACGGCGGCGGCAGCACCGACCTCAACGCCCGCCTCCGCAGCGCCGTCATCGCCGCGAAAGCGGCCAACGTCCCCAATGACAACATCGACCGCGCCATCAAAAAAGGCACCGGTGAACTCGCGGGAGCACAGCTCGAAGAAATCCTTTATGAGGCCTACGCGCCCGGTGGCGTCGCCATGATGATCGAAATCGTCACCGACAATCGCAACCGTTCCGCCAACGACATCCGCGTACTCCTTTCCAAAAACAACGGCACCTTCGCCGACTCCGGCAGCGTGGCTTATCTCTTCAAGCGGCGCGGCGAAATCCGCCTCGACAAGGCCGCCGCCACTGAAGATCAGGTCATGGAGCACGCGCTCGAAGCCGGTGCCGAAGACATTCAGGAGGAAGGCGATGACTGGGTTGTCTATTCCGCCACCGACCAGCTTTTTCAGGTGGCAGGAATCTTGCGTGAAAAAGGCCTCCCTTCGCGCACACAGAACCTCATCTACCAGCCGCAGACCACCGTCACCATCAGTGATGTGGACACGGCCAAGTCGCTGATCCGCCTCTACGACCTGCTCGACGACTACGACGACTCACAGCACATCCACGCCAATTTCGAAATCGACGACGCCATCGCCGACCAGCTCGCCTAATCCCCCTTTTCCTTTCCATTTATGCCCGAAGAACTCATCGCCGAGGTCGAAGAAACCAAGCCCAAGCGCAAAGCCCCGGCCAAGAAAGCCGTTGCTAAAAAAGCTGCTGTGAAAAAGCCTGCGACCAAAGTAGCACGCAAAACCACGAAGAAGCAGACCGCTGACGCCGAAGCTCTCGAAGTCGAAGCAACTCCTGCACCCGTGGCTGAAGCCGCTGCCCCTGTCATGGAGATGCCGACACCCGTGGCTGAAGTTGCTCCTCCAATCGTCGAAACCCAGCCCGCTGAACCTGTTGCCGCAGAATCGGCTCCCGCAGTTGAACCGCGTAGCGAAAATCGCGCGCCACAGGCTTCCAACAACGATCCCAGCGCCCCGCGTCACGTTCCTCTCGATGACAACGGCCAGCCACGCCCGATGACGGCCAAGGAACGCCGCAAGATGAAGTTCGAGCGCTGGAAGCAGCGCCGGGCGGAACGTCGCGGAGGTGGCGGCGGTGATCGTGGCGAGCGCACTGAACGCGACCCGAATCAACCGCAGCAGAACGGTAGCGGCGAACGCGAACGCGAACACCCTGCCAGCAACACCGGCCACAGCCAGCGCCATGAGCCCCCGCAGGAAGTGCCGCTCGGCCCGCCGGAACCTGCGAATGGCATTCTCGAAATGTCGCCGAAGGGCTACGGCTTCCTGCGCCAAAAAGATCGCTCTTACGCGCAGCATCCACTCGATGCCTTCATCCCGCCTGAGTTCATCCGCAAATACGGTCTGCGTGAGGGTATGCTCATCGCCGGCGTGCAGTGCAAAGGCGGCCGTGGCGCACAAGTTACCGAAGTCACCGAGGTCAATGGGCGCAATCCGCAGGCCATGCGTGATCTGCCGTTGTTCGAAGAACTCAAGGCCATCAATCCCAACAAGCGCTACCAGCTTGAAACCACCAGGGACCGCCTCACCACCCGTGTCATCGACATGATGACGCCCGTGGGTCGCGGTCAGCGCGGTTTGATTGTCGCCCCGCCGCGTGCGGGCAAGACCACCATCCTCCAACACATCGCCGAGGCCGTCGTCGAGAACCATCCCGGCACGCATCTCATGATCCTGCTCGTCGATGAGCGCCCGGAAGAAGTCACCGAGTTCAAACGCATCCTGCCGCAGGCCGAAATCTTCGCCAGCAACAACGACCAGGACGTGAAAAACCACACGCGCATCGCCGCGTTCGCCATCGAGCGTGCCAAGCGCCTCGTTGAGTGCGGTGACCACGTCTTCATGCTCATGGATTCCATCACCCGCATGGCCCGTGCCTTCAACAACACCGCCAAAAGCGGCGCCACCATGAGCGGTGGTGTCGGCGTCGGTGCATTGGAGATTCCGCGGCGTCTGTTCGCCGCTGCGCGCAACACGCGCACCGCCGGCTCGCTCACCATCCTCGGCACCGCGCTCGTCGAAACCGGCAGCCGCATGGACGACCTCATCTTCCAGGAGTTCAAAGGCACCGGCAACATGGAACTCGTGCTCGACCGCCGCATCGCCGAGCAATTCGTCTTTCCCGCCGTGAACATCTTCAAGTCCGGCACCCGCCGTGAGGAACTGCTGCTGCAAACCTTCCAGCTCGACAAGATTCACATGCTGCGTCGCGGCCTCGCCGGCCACAAGCCCATCGAAGCCATCCAGCGCGTCATCTCCCTGCTCGAACGCTACCCCAGCAACGCCCAGATGCTCGTCGATCTGCCCAGCAAGACCTAGCGTCTAGATCCTCGATCCTAGATTCCAGCATCCAGCATCCAGCATCCAGCATCCAGCATCCAGCATCCAGCTTCCAGCATCCAGTATCCAGCATCTAACTCCCCATCGCCAGAATAACATCAAATTCTTCAGGAAGAATAGATACTACGGAGAGACGATTTAGTCGCAACATTTGAATGTCTTTT
>NZ_JBJXFV010000185.1:0-35294 GCF_046154365.1 Prosthecobacter sp. | reverse complement strand
GGAGCTTGTCGTGGCATGAGTAAAGCCGGTGGATCTCAGCCAACGAAAAATCACCACCGAGCAAATCAGCGATGGCCGTGTGATCAAACCAATGCCGATGCAGCCGCCATTCCGCCCCTGGATCGATCAGGCGATAAAGCGTCAGCGTGAGCAGCACCTGATCCCAACGCGTGCCCTCGCGGCTAGCGGGCAAGCGCTCGCGCCAAAAGGTATCGAGTCCGAGCTGCTGCCACAGTTCGCAGCCCAACCAGCACGCACCCCATTGACGTGGACGCCGCAGCGACATCTGCGAGAGCTTGATGCGCACGATGGCAGCTCATCGGCAGGCAGAGCATCAGGCGCAAGCTCATCGGGGAAGAGAGCGACCTGCTGCGGCGCATCATCATCCTGGCCGAAGAGATCGACCGTCTTGCGCCAGGCCGCCTCCTGGATGCCATTGATCTCGCCGAGATAAAGCACATGCCGCTGGACGATGCGTTGGTCAGCGAGTCGCCGATTTTCGACGACACTCCAGTAGAGGTGCTCTTTGCCATCTTTGAGCCGTTTTGAACAACGCAGGAACATGATGGCTGGAGAAGATAGCCATGAAAAACGACCTGCAACTACCAAGGTCTGCACTACAAGCCGTTTTGGAAACGACCTCTTGGAAAATCAAGGCTTCCAGCGCCACAAAACGTCAAAAATAGTCATTTTTGCCTTCCAGTTCGCCAAGTCGGGTTAAGCCAGCGAGGAAAGTCGATGAACCAGCTTGGCGTTCTCGCTGGCTTGGATACACCCTTCTGGATGCCGCAGATTCAGTTGCCCATTATCCCTGCCAGTAGCACCACCATCACTCACGAACTCGCCCTCGAGCAGCGCGATGGTCAGGTGTTTTACTTCAATGGTCATCTGCCGGTGTTCACTCATCCCTCGATGATCTTGGCTCGTTCCGTCTTTTCTCCAGCCAGCTCATCGCCCATGGCAGTGCTTCCCAAGCTCAAATCTCGCGCGCTTTTGGGGTGCCTCTGGTCACTGTGAAGCGGGCGTGCAAAAAGCTCCGCGTGCAGGGCGCCGCGGGATT
Source organism: Prosthecobacter sp. (assembly GCF_046154365.1). Classification (GTDB taxonomy): domain Bacteria; phylum Verrucomicrobiota; class Verrucomicrobiia; order Verrucomicrobiales; family Verrucomicrobiaceae; genus Prosthecobacter. Next base: position 34,234 of record NZ_JBJXFV010000185.1, on the reverse strand, counting down.
CTTCACGGCTCCGGTGCCGCGTCAGGGGCACCGGCTCACGCCCGCGCTCATCGCGCAGGCTCAGGGGGTGCTCGATGTGCCTGCCATCAGCGAGCGCTTGGGCGTGCTGCCCAACACGCTGCACAAGGCCATTCGCGCTGCTCGCCTGAAAAAAGTCTGCGCCGACGTCGGCAGCGCTGCGCTGAGTGATGAGTGCATCTCCGCGCCGAGCACGCAGGGTGCGCGCTCGGTGGCTGATGGTGCGGCGCTCATGGGCGTGGCCACCACGCGCACGCTGTAGCGCTTCGCTGCGGCGGTGGGTGCGCTGGATAAAACGGACATCCGCTTCGAGTGCGCCGATGATGTGCCCGGCGGTGGCGTGCTCTGCGCTTTGCCTGCGCTGCTGGCCCTCGGCATCCTGCGTCATGCGCACGGTCACTTCGCGCTGCCCAAGGGGTTTTATCTCATGGAGTCCATTTTCCTGCTGCTCGCTTACCTCGCTCTGGGGCGCGTGCGCAGTCTTGAGCAACTGCGCTATCAGACACCGGGCGAATGGGGCAAGCTCATCGGCCTGGACCGCATCCCGGCGCAACGCCAAGAGCGCCCCAAACACATCGAATTAAAAGAGCTCCCGGAAGCCGAGCGCGTGGCCAAGCTGCGCAGCGGCAGGAAGCAGTTCATCGACACCATCAAACTCATCGCCTACCGCTCCGAGAGCGCACTGGTGAGCATCGCGCGCGAGAAAATGAAGCGTCACGACGACGCGCGCAGCCTCGTGCGCGGACTCATGCGCACCACGGTGAACCTGAGGACCGACATCGAGCGCGGCGAGCTACGCATCGAACTTCACGGTCAAAGCAACCCGGTGCATGACAGCATCGTCGAGCACCTGTGCGCCGAACTCTACGCGACAGAAACGCACTACCCCGGCACGAATCCGCGCCTCCACTACGCGCCCTTGAGGTCATCGCCTATCCACGGAGATCAGGATGTCTGTTGCGCCAAGTTAAACCTTGAACATGAGAACGAGTATGTAGAACATCGAAATCGAAATACTCCGAAACTGTTATTGGAACCCTGTGGGTAGCCACTCCCACCCGGTAAAGGCTGGCCGCCAGCCGGAAGCGAACATTGCGTCGTCACTCGTGAGGGTTGCACGAAGCGTATGGAGCAGGTGCCAAAGCCGTGTGATTGAGCCTCGATACCATGATACCCGTAGGAGTCTCAGACTTCCTGACCTGCGTGGAAAGAGGATGACCTCAGCGGGCGGAAAATCAGCACCAAATCCGTGCCGGGGTAGATCGTTTCGGTCTCGTTGAGCTCTCGGCACAGGTGTTCGCGAACACCGTGAAGCCTCGTCTCAAAGGACGAGCCATGCTGGTGCGCTACGCGGACGACTTTGTCATCGGCTTCGCTAGGGAGGATGACGCGAGGCGAGTGCTCGCCGTCCTGTCGAAACGCTTCGCGAATTACAGCCTGAGCCTGCATCCGACGAAGACCCGGCTCGTAGCCTTCGGGCAACCCCGCCAGTGAAGCCAGGGAGGCAAGCAGCTTCGACTTTTTGGGATTTACCCACTACTGGGGAAAGTCACGGAAGGGGAAGTGGATCATCAAATGTAAGACCGCGAGCAAGCGTCTCAACCGGAGCATCAAGGCAATGGGCAAGTGGATGCGAGAGCATGTACACACCCCTGAAGAACGTGCCGAACTCGAAACCTTTGTCGCCAAGGGCAAAGGCGCGGTGACCAAAAGGCAACATGCTCATATCTTGTTGGCAGCAGCTGCCACCGGTCCCAACGGTGAGTGTCTCGACGAGGAGATTGCCCGTGTTTTGAGCGTCTCGATCTCAACCATTGAACGAACGAGGCGGGCACTCTGTGAGCATGGACTAAAAGTAGCCGTGCATGGATGGCCTGTTGGCACTTGGAGGGTCTCAGAATAGATTTTTCACCTTCAATGGTTTAGTCTTGCCGTTGGATTTCTGATATTTGCATGCCTGCCGAACCTTTGTCTTCAATGCCCCAACATCCTGCTGGAAACAGCGGCCTGTTTCCAGCCACCATGTGGTCAATGATTCAGGCGGCCAAGGAGGAAACGGAAGCTTTGACAGGCTTGGAACGGCTGGCACGGGCCTATTGGCGGCCGTTGTTTGTCTTTGCCAGGCAGCGGGGCGCGTCTCATGACGTGGCTGCGGACGAGGTACAGGGGTTCTTTGAGCATCTGCTGTCCCGGGACATGCTTAAAAACGTCCAGCGCGGCGAGGTGCGCTTCCGCAGCTTCCTGCTGCGTTGTTTCACCAACTGGCACGTCAATGAGCATGAGAGGGAAGGCGCGGCAAAACGGGGGGGAGGTGCCGCTTTTGTGAGAATCGATGACCTGGGTTCCCAGATCGATGAGCCTGCCCTGATCGAGGGGGAATCGCCCGACACTGCCTATGACCAGGGCTGGGCTCGTGCTTTGGTGGAGCAAGCGATGAAACGCCTGGAGCTGGAGCTGCAGCAGCACGATAACCGTGTGTTTTTGCTGGAGTTACGGCAGCGAACGTTTGCCACGCGTGGGGCTGGCCCGGACTGGGAGGAGCTGGCGCTGCGGCATGGCATGTCCCACGGGGCGGTGCGCAAGGCTGCAGCGGACCTGCGGAAGCGTTTCGGCGTTCTCTTGCGCACGGAGGTGCGAAACATTGTTTCGAAGGATGAGGAGGTGGACGATGAGCTGCGCTATCTCATTAACCTGCTGTCCATCGCTGCATGAGTCCCAGCTGTCCGCCAAACACCTGCCCTGTGTGCGCTAGCAAGCTAGGGCGGGATGGCGCTTGTCTGGTCTGCTTGTTGCAGGAGGGACTGGCGGCGGATCACATCACGGGAGAGACAGATTTGGCTCCTGCGGTGCCCACGCGGGCTTTGACCTTGCCTTGTGAATTTGCCGGCTACCGGCTGCTGCGGGAGATTGCCAGCGGTGGCATGGGCATCGTTTATGAGGCGGAGGATTTAAAGCTGCGCCGCGTGGTGGCGATGAAGGTGGTGCGCCATGCGCAATTCACCACCCGCGAGGAGCGGGCGCGCTTCCTGGCGGAAACGCAGGCCGTGGCGCTGCTGGACCACCCGGACATCGTGCCGATTTATGAAAGTGGTGAGCATGACGGCATGCCCTACTACACGATGCGCCTTGCGGAGGGCGGATCACTCGCTGAGCGGCTGAAACAGCATGGCGCGATGCCGGAGCGCGAGGCGGCGGCCTACATGAGCACCATCGCCCGTGCGGTGCAGCATGCCCACGATCACGGCGTGCTGCATCGCGATCTGAAGCCAGCGAACATCCTACTGGATGGCAGCGGGCGGCCGATGCTGACTGACTTTGGGCTGGCGAAGCTGCTGGACACGGATTTGCAGATGACGCACAGCCAGTCGCATCTGGGCACGCCGCATTACATGAGTCCGGAACAGGCGGCGGGTCGGGTGAAGCAAATGACGACGGTGAGTGATGTGTGGGCGCTGGGGGTGATCCTGTATCAGATGCTGACGGAGCGGCTGCCGTTTCAGGGCGGCAGCGCCGTGGAGGTGATGCGGCGCATCACGCAGGAGGAGCCGGAGATCAGTTCCACGGCGAAGTCGAAGGCCCCATCGAGTGATTTGAATCCCGCCAATGCACCGGCCCTTTCCGCTCAGCGCATCCAGCCGGACCTCGCCACTTTGATCCGACGCTGCTTGGAAAAACAGCCTGCTCGGCGGCTGGCCAGTGCGGGGTTCCTCGCGGACGAGTTGGACCGCTGTTTGAGCGGCAGACCGATTCAATCCCGCCCGGTGGGATCGTTTGAGCGGCTATGGAAGCTGGTTCTGCGGCACAAGGCGGCCTCCTTGGGCATTCTGGCCACCTCGGCCGCGCTGATCGGGGGCGCCTGCATCTCCCTCTGGCAGGCCGTAAAGGCTCATCGGGCGGAACAAGTGGCTCTCCAGCAAAAGGCGGATTCGGATGAGATCGCCGCCATCGTGATGGCGGCTGCACGCTACACCGATGAAAGGGCCGCGAGCAAACGAGTGGATTCAGAGCAGATGCGGAATGATCTGCTGCGCCGGGTGAAGGCATTCCAGGGAGACCCTGAGCGGAAGGCGGAGCTGCTGATGGATTTGTCCGACATGCTGAGAAAACCGGCCGACATCGAGGTCTTCCGGCAGGTTTTGGCGGATCTGGAGGCCGGTCTGAAGGCGGATGATCCGCTGTTGTGGAGCCTACGCTATCGTGTGGCGCTCAAAACGATGCATGCTTCGGACGCTACGGGCGCGGAGTCCCGCGCGGCACGCGATGAGCTGCGCCGGATTTTGGCCTGGCAGACTGCGCATTTGGACGCGGCAGACACGCCGATTTACAACACGAAGTTTGCGCTGGCGGTCGAGCTGTTGGGTGAGGTGGGCACTCCTGCCGCCTTGCAGGAGGCCGAGGAGATGCTCCGGTCGTGCGCGGCGCATTACGAGCGACGAAAAAACGACTCCGATCTCACCATCTGCCGCATTGAATGGATGAGCGCCATCTTTGACCAAGGCAGGCACGAGGAGGCTCTGAAGCTGGGCCGTGAAACCTGCGAATATGCGGTGAAGAAGCTCGGTGAACGTCATGTGGCCACCGGTCGGGCCTATGGCCGCCTGGCCAAGCATTCCCGCGAGGCCGGGTTCATCGAGGAGGCGATCACCCACAGCCGCCATGCCTTGGACATCTATTGGCACAGCGTCGGTCCTGGGTATGTGAAGGCGAACGCCACCTTGGACGCCCTCGTCGCCATCCTGAGAAAAAAGGGCGATCTCGACGCTGTGCTCCAGCTCCGCCGTGCCTCCTTGAGCGTCTATGACCAGCAGATGGGCGCGATGTCACCCGACACCCAATGGGAGGCTGGCAAGGTGGCCGATGCGCTGCGGGATCTGCACCTCCTAGAGGAGGCGCATGCCCTGGCGGCACTGTGGCTGGACCGCGTGCGCGTGGATGGTCGCCTGCCCGCCGGTGCTGCCTCACTGCTCGTCTATGACTTCCTGACGCTGCAAGACATGGCCCGGCACGACCAAGCTGAAAAGCTCCTGCTCCAACTGCCCGATCTCCTCCAGGCGCAGGACTGGAGCGAGTCCGCCTATGACCTCCTCAGACGCTGGAAAGCGGTCGCTGTGAGGTTAAAAAGCGCCGAGCGGCCTTTGGAATGCATCCGCATCGTCAAACACATCCTCCAGGTCATGGACGAAGGTGAAATCAGCGGCCGCAAAGCCAACGGTCTGCGGCCCGACTTTGAAAAATTGCTGGAGGAGGCTGTGACAGAGCAAAAGGCGAACGCACGTAGCGCCACGGCCAAAAACCAGCCCAAGAACACCCTGTGAACGCTGCGGGTTGATCCGTCTCTGATCCTCCCTCAGTGCTCTGTGAAGCGGGAGCGGGCGGACGGCAAGCCCGCTGGAAATTAAATCTGTTTTGCGGGTAACACAGCAGCTAAAATACTGTGGATGAGAGTGTAACATTTTTTGCAAACGCATCATGGTGGTTGCCAACAGAGACAAGATCAAGGAAAGCGCCCGGACACCAGCATCGAGACTGCCTGTATTATGAAACAGCTCCCCATCATCAGCCATTGGCCACAATTGAGCTTATTGCTCATGCTCCTGTCTTTTACCGCCTCAGCCGTTGCTGTTGAATCAGCCACAGAAGAGCGTCTGAGCCTGCGTGCGGTGATCTTGAAGGCGTTGGAAAACAACAACGACATCATGATCGAAGACTTGGGGCGGCTGGTCGAACTGGAGAAGATCAAGGTGGCCAGCCAGGCGCTCAATCCGAAGCTGGAGGGCAGCTACATCTATCAGTCCATCCGCACGCCGCAAAACACCCAGGACTACATTGCGACCGGGGGCGGGATTAATCCTGGGGCCACGCCGATTCTGACCAGTCCGAACACCTTCATGCAGCGCAATCATGTGAGCAAGCTGACCTTGGTGGACAAGCTCGCTACGGGTGCCACGATTGAACTCGGCACCACCATGCGGGTGCTGAACAACAGCATCAATCGCCGTATTCCGCCGGGCATTTTCAATCCCGAGTGGGAGACCTTCACCGGCTTGACCGTTACCCAGCCGTTGTTGCGTGGTTTTGGGAAAGACGCGAATTTGGCAGAAATCCGCATCGCCAAGGCCAATGCGAAGATGGCAGACTACGAATGGCAGTCGCGCACGTCAGCGGTGGTCGCCGAGGTGATGAAGCGCTACTACGACGTGATCTTCACCCGCGAGAACATCGCGGTGCAGAAGGAAGGGATTGAGCTGGCGGAAAAACTGCTGGGAGACACCCGCAAGCGCAGCAATGAAGGCGTGGCGGCAAACAACGACGTGGTGGTGGCCGAAGCGGGCGTTTATCAGCGCCGGGAGGAGGTGCTGGCGGCCGAACTTCAGTACATCGAGCGTCAGAATGCGTTGCAGCTGCTTTTCAAGCGCTCCAATGAGGTGTTCAGCAAGAGTGCCCGCATTGTGCCGGTTGATGGCCTGAGTGATTTCATGCCCCCCACCAGCCGCACCGAATTGATGGGACTGGCGGTCAACAACCGCTATGAAGTCAAGCAGGCGGAGGAGTTCATCAACGCGCGCAATGCACAGACGCAACTGGCGCATAACCAGTCCCTCTCGCGGCTGGATTTTGTGGCCAGCGGCGGTCTCCATGGCCTGGATGGCAACGTCGGCCAGACCTATTCCAACGCGTTTCAAAGCCAGGGGCCGGAATGGACGGCGGGTGTGCAGTTCTCGGTGCCGCTGAACCGGGACAATCAAAAAGCCACCGAGCGTCTGGCCTATCACCAGCAGGAACAGGCGGTGCGGCAGGCGGAGAAGCTGCGGCTGCAGGTGCTGCTGGAAGTGGACACGGTGTACAATCGGGTGCGGATCGACCAGGAACGTCTGGCCGCCACCCGCAAGAGTCGCGAAGCGGCACGTCAGTCTGCCGACGCGGAATTGAAGCGTCTCCAGCAGGGGGTTTCGACCAGCTACCAGGTTTTGCAGTTGCAGCGCAACTACTCACAGGCCCAAAGCCGTGAACTGGCGGCCCTGGCGGATTTTAACAAGAGCCTCGCGGATCTTTACCTGACCACCGCCACCCTGCTGCAGAAGCAGCGCATCAACATCACTGTGCCAGCGCCGCCGCCCGCTGTCGCGCCGGCGAATCTGCTGCCCCAGCCCGTCAAATCCGCCGTGGTGCCAACGAAGACCGTGGAAGCCACAAAAAAAGCCCCCGTGCCGCCCAAGAAGACCACCTTGGGTGGCCGCATCAGCAAATTCTTTGGTCGCGGCGAACGTACTGGAGAATGAATTAGGCGACGGTCATCAGCTAACTCCGTCGATTGTTCTCTCCCTGCCATGCGTGTCTGCTATCTGCCTGTTTTTGCCATTGCCTGCCTGTCCATGCTCTCTGCGGGCATGGCGCAGACCTCTGCTCCAGAATGGCGTGAAGGAGTCGCCAAGCCGTTCCGTGCGGTGATTCTCAGTGCTTCTTTGCGCGAGGTCATCACCAGCATCGCCGTGGCGGAAGGTGACCGCATCAAGGAAGGGCAGGTCATCGTCAATCTGGAGTCGGCGAAGGAAAAAGTGGCCGTGGAGCGCCTGCAACTCATGCTGGAGAAGGCGCAGTTTGATGCCAATGCCGCGAAGCGTCTCTTCGAGCAGAATGTCTCCAGCAAAGACGAGGCGCTGGCGAAGGAACTGGAGGTGAAACGCATCAAGGCCGACCTCAAGATCGCCGAAGCCGAAGTGGCCGAACGTGAGATTCACGCTCCGCTCACCGGTGTGGTGGTGCATCGCTTGCATGAAGTCGGGGAAGCGGTGAACGAGGCGGAGGCGATCATGCAGGTGATGGAGGTGGACCGCCTGCTGCTGCTGTTTCATCTGGAGGCAACGATGCTGTCAGTGCTGAAACTGGGGCAGGAGATCGAGGTCAATTTCCCTGAGCTGTCCCCCCCGTTGCAAGGCCGGGCCAAGGTCCATTTCATCGACCCAGAGGTGGATGCGCGCAGCGGGTTGTTCCGCGTGCGTCTGCTGCTTGAAAATCAAGACGGCCACGCGCGGCCGGGCATGAAAGTGCGCGCCAAGTTTCCCTCGTCATGAGTGACAGGATCGAGCCTTTGAGCGACTTCGATTTCCTGGCTTCCTTTGCCGGGGAACCCGGAGTTTTCTGGCCGCGCTGGTGCGTTTTGGCTCGGTCACGTTTCGAGGCGGATGGTGCCTGCTTGCTGTTGCAGGCAGGGCAGGGGGTGGATGCGGTGCGCGTGGTGGCTCAGGATCGACCGTCCTCAGCACAGCGAGTGGTGCAGAGCGGTGTCGTGCCTTCTTTGGGAAAATTCGCCGCAGGCGGTCTGCATGTTTGGACTCCCCAAGTGACGGTGCTCAGCATGCCCGGCAGTGGTGTGGTGAGTCCGCAGCTCTGGCTGGTGCTGCTTGGCGCCAAGTGCGAGGACACCGATGCCACCGCTCGTGAACTGCGTCTGCTGGCGGAAACGTATCAAGCGCGGCGTCGTGAGGGCCGCCAATGCGAGCAATTGCTCACGTTGCGTGAGGTGTTGGACCTGGGACTCGACATGGGCGGCTGCAACACCATGCTTGAGGCCGGTTTGCGTCTTTGCCATCGTGTGGCGGCCATTTTGGGCGGCAGTCGTGTGACACTGGGCTGGCGTGAAGGCGTGAATCTCAAGCTTATCGCCACCAGTCACGGCGGTCGCGTGGCGCAGAATCTTCAGGAGGCCGAAGCGATCGTGCGCACGATGGAAGAATGCGCTGATCAGAACAATGAGGTGGCTTTTCCGGCCATTGCCGAGAGCCGTGCGGTCACGCGCGAGCATCAGGCCTTCAGCCGCAGTCATGAGGATCAGGCGTTGCTTTCGGCTCCATTGCGCGATGGCGAGGGTGCTGCCGCAGGCGTTTTGCTGGTGGAACGTGAAGCCGTGACCGGGCGTTGGGCGGAGGCCGATCTGGAGCGTTTGCGCCTGGCCTGTGATCTTGTGTCTAGCAGGCTGGACGATTTGCATCAGCGGTCTGGGTGGTGGGGCCGGCGTACCTGGCGTGCGTTGCGTGCCTCTGCGGCGAGATTGCTGGGCGTGGAGCACACCGGGCCGAAGCTGGCCGTGCTGGCGCTGCTGGTGACCGTGGTTTGTCTGGCGGTCATTCCAGTGGATCACAAAGTGAGCGCTCCGTTCCTTTTGAAGACCGATTCGGCACTGCTGAGCACGGCACCCTTCTCCGGCTACATCGACGAGGTGCGCTATCATCTCGGCGATGTGGTGAAAAAAGGCACCGTGCTGCTCACTCTGGACCGGCGTGAGCTGCTGCTGGAAGAAGCCAATGGCATGGCCACGCGTGACAGCAGCGAGCGTGAGGCCCGCAGCTTTGAAGCCGAGAACAAACTGGCCGAAGCCCTGATGGCGAAGGCCCGGGTGCGGCAGGAAGACGCAAAACTGGCCATCGTGCGCCATCGTCTGGCCAAAACGGAAGTAAAAGCACCCTTCGACGGCGTGGTGGTGGAAGGTGATCTGCGTGAGAGGCTGTCAGCTCCGGTGCAATTGGGCGAGCCGCTCTTGAAAATGGTGCAACTGCGTGACCTGACCGGCCTGCTTCAGGTGGATGAGCGTGACATCGGTTTCTTGGCGCAGGGTTTGAACGGTGAAGTCGTTTTTGCCAGCCGTCCGGGAGAAGCTTTCAAGGTCTTGGTCGATCGGTTTGAGCCGGTGGCCGAAGTGCGCTCTGAGGGAAACGTTTTCTTGCTGCGTGTGCAGATCACCGATCCGTCGCAGGACTGGTGGCGGCCGGGCATGAGCGGCGTGTGCAAAATCGTGGCTGGACGCCGCAGTCTGCTGTGGGTGCTGACACATCGCACGGTGGAAACCCTGCGACTGTGGCTCTGGTGGTAACCATCAACGAACGATGAGCGCCCCCCTGCCAACATTTGACGAATCGTGGCACCAAGTGACGCCACGCCGGGTGCGGTTGCGGCCCGGGGTCGAAATTCATGCGCAGAGTTTCCGTGGGGCGCGCTGGTATGTCCTGCGGGACCACTTGAGCGGGAAATTTTTCCGCGTGCGGCCTGCAGCCTATGCCTTCATCACGGAAATGGAGCGTTGCGACACCGTGGGGGAGGCCTGGGAGCGCTGCATGACGGCAGAACCCGATCACGCTCCCGGTCAGGGCGAGGTGGTGCATTTGCTCAGCCAGCTTCATCGTGCCGGACTGCTGCGCAGTGACATCGAAGGCGATGTGGATGGCCTGGCCGAGGTCTTTGCCACCGAAAAACGGCGGGAGGCGGTGCAGCGCTGGTCGAGTCTCCTGTTCTTCCGCGTGCCCTTGTGGTGCCCGGATGGGTTTTTGCGTGCCACGGCATGGGTCGGTACCGCAGTGTTTTCACGCTGGGGTTGGCTGCTCTGGCTGGGCTTGGTCGGCTGGGGCGGCGCTGAGGTGGTGTCGAACTGGGCTGCGTTTGCCGCTGACAGCACTGGCCTGCTGGGTGCGGCCAATCTGGTGTGGATGTACGCCGTGATGGTGGTCATCAAGGTGCTGCATGAATTTGGCCACGGCTATGCCTGTCGCCGGCTGGGCGGCGAGGTGCCGGAGATGGGGGTGATGCTGCTGCTGTTCAACCCGCTGCCGTATGTGGACGCTTCCGCCAGCACGGCGTTTCCGAACAAATGGCACCGCATCCTCGTCGGTGCGGCCGGCATGCTGGTGGAAATGGGGTTCGCTGGCATCGCCGCCATCGTCTGGGCGCACAGTGGTACGGGGACGCTGCACAATTTGGCCTACAATGCGGTCATCGCTGCCTCCGTGGTGACGCTGGTCTTCAATGCCAACCCGTTGCTGCGTTACGACGGCTACCACATGCTCTCCGACTGGCTGGAGACGCCCAATCTTCAGGGCCGTGCCACGCAGATGATGGGCTACCTGGTTGACCGCTATCTGTTTGGCCTCAAGTCCTCTCGTAGTCCGGCGGAAACGACCAGCGAAGGCGTCTGGCTGGCGATTTATTGGGTCAGTTCATGGGCTTATCGGCTCATGATCACCTTTGGCATCCTGCTGATCGTTTCCTTGCACTATCTGGGCTTCGGCATGCTCATGGCGCTGGTGTTTGGGTTCATGTGGGTGGTCCTGCCGGTTTTCAAATCCATCCAGCACCTCTTGTACAGTCCAAAACTCGAACGCTGCCGGTTCCGGGCCTGTGGCGTCAGCGGGGGGCTGGTGGCGTTGGTCTTGGCGTTCTTGGTTCTGATTCCCATGCCTTATTACTTCCGAGCCGAAGGTGTGCTGCGTGCCGAACCTTTCGCCCGGGTTTATGTGGGCGTGGATGGCCGCTTGGTGAAACTGCTGGTGCCCTCAGGCACGCAGGTCAAAAAGGGCACGCCGTTGGTGGAGTTGGACAATGCCGAACTGAGCCATGAGCGGGATCTTTTAAACGGTCAGTCAGCGCTGGCAGAAGCCCATCAGCGACTGGCCTTGGACACCGATCCAGCCCGTTATGCGAGCATGAAGGCTTACTTTCATGCCCTCGACCTGCGCCGCACGCGGCTGAATGAGGACGACCAAGCGCTGATCGTGCGTGCTCCCTGTGACGGACTTTGGCTGGCCCCGGATGCCTTCCATTTTCAAGGCAGCATGCTGCCGCGTGGGCTGGAGCTGGGGGTGGTGCAGAGCACGCAGGCTTTCGCGGTTTCCGCCGTGGTGCGGCAGGACGATGTCTCGCGGTTGTTCTCTCCTGAACAGGTTCATGGCACCGAGGTGCGTGTGCGCGGGCAGGAGGGCAGCACCCTTGGGGTGGCCAGTTTCACCGCCATCCCGGCCGAGCGCCAGGATCTGCCCTCCGCCGCGCTGGGGATTCTCGGTGGCGGCAAAGTTGCCGTCGAAAATCAAGCGGGTCAGGGCCGCAGACAGACGGGTTCCGGTGCCGTGGAGTCCGAAGCTGAAGGCACGCATGTCACGGAGCCGATTTTCGAGATTCGGGCGCAGCTTCAGCCGGATGCCGACGTCAAGCTGCTCCACGGCCAGCGTGCGGTGGTCCGCATGACATTGGAATCCACGCCCTTGGCCGCGCAGTGGTGGCGCAGCCTCCGGCAGACCTTCCAACGGACGTACAAACTCTGACCGATGTCCCCCACCGAGCATCAACGCTGCTTCACGGAACGTGCTCCGGCACGGCCCCGGCGCGGTCTTGATGTGTGGGCGCATGGACTCGTTGGCAGGTACAAACGTGGTCCTTGGCAGCGAAAGCGTCTGGCATCGCAAGCGCGCGCCATCGCCGCACTGCGTGAGGAACTGGAACAGCTCACGGATGCGGCTTTGAACGAACGGTTCCATGCCTTGCAGCGCGAACGGCGGAGACGGCCGCAGCATTGGCAGCCCTTCTGTCGTGAAGGTCTGGCAATTCTCGCGGTGCTGGCCCACCGGGAACTGGGCTTGCGTGCCTATGAAGTGCAATTGATGGCCGCCGTCGCTCTGGTGGAAGGTTTTTTTGCCGAGGTGGACACCGGGGAAGGGAAGACGTTGGCCATCGGCCTGGCGGCGGCGTTCCAAGCCCTCGGCGGCGTGCCGTGTCATGTGATCACTGCCAATGACTACCTCGCGGAGCGTGATTCCCGGCAGTTGCGCCGCTTCTACGACCGCGCCGGTTTGACGGTGGGAGCAGTGCTGTCGGAACATGACGAAACGGCCCGACGGGCGGGGTACGCCTGCGGGGTGACCTACACCACGGCCAAGGAGGTGGCGGCGGATTACCTGCGCGATCGGCTCCGCATGGGGGCCACTGGCACGGTCCGGCAGTCTTCCTCCCGCCTGTTTGGCGTGCTGACGGACAGGGCTTCGAGTTCGGCCCCCGTGCAACGTGGCCTGCACAGCGCCCTCATTGATGAAGCGGACCACGCCTTGATCGACGAGGCCGTCACTCCGCTCATCATCAGTCAGCTCCAAGACGCGGGGGAGATCGCTGCCGCCGCTCACGCCGTCTGGGAGTTGGTGAGAATTTTGGAGCCGACTCGTGACTACCGAGTGGATGCAGAATCTCGAACGATCGAACTGCTGCCTGCTGGCCTCGAACGGGTGCATGAGGAGCTCGCTTTGCCCCGCAAGGGCCTTTGGGCCAGTGAGCGGCGGCGCATTGAGCTGATGGGATTGGGCCTGGAGGCCCGCGAATTCTTCCTCAGGGACAAGCAGTACGTCATCGACGACGGCAAAGTGGTCATCGTGGACCCCGCCACCGGTCGTCCCATGCCGATGCGCACCTGGCGGCAGGGGCTGCACCAAATCATCGAGGCCAAGGAAGGTCTGGAAATTTCGGGGCCGTCCGAAACCTTGGCCCGCACTTCTTTCCAGGCGTTTTTCCGCAAGTACCAACGTCTCGCCGGGGCCTCCGGCACCCTCCATGAGGCGGCGGCTGAGATCTGGCATACCTACGCCGCCCCCTTCGTTTCCATTCCTCGTCACCTGCCGTGTCAGCGCCAGTTTGCCGGTATCAATTTCTTTGCCACCCAAGAATCGCGCGATGAAGCGTTGCTGCACGAGATCAAGATTCGGCATGCTCGGGGGCAGCCGTTGCTCATCGGCACCCACACGGTGGAGAGCAGCGAACTCATCGCCGACTTGCTCCACAATCACGGTCTGCCCGGTGGCCAGGTTCTCAATGCGCGGCGTCACCGCGAGGAAGCCGTGATCGTGTCACAGGCCGGTCAAGAGAAGCAAATCATCATTGCCACTGGCATGGCCGGACGTGGCACGGATATCCGGCTGGGGGCGGGCGTGGCGGACTTGGGCGGCCTGCATGTGGTGGCCACCGAGGTGAATGAGAGTCCCCGTGTGGACCGCCAACTGTTCGGACGTGCAGCGCGACAGGGCGACCCGGGCGGGGTGATCGCCTTTTATAGTGTGGAGGACGCGGTGCTGAAACGGTTCGTGCCGGAATTCATTCTGAAATTCTGGCGGCGCACATTTTCGCTCCCTTGGCTGGCCCAAGGACTTGGAAGCGGACTGCTCCGCTGGACCCAATCGGCTGCCCGCCGTCAGGCCGTCCGCCGTCGGCGAGGCATCATGATCAGTGAGGAAGAAATCCGCCGCTCACTCGGTTTCACGATGGGGCGTGAGGAAGGCACAAAATTTGCGGTAACATGCAGCCCGTAATTCTGTGAATCTAGGTTTGCGGAGATCTGATTTCAAAAAACCTCGACTCTCTGCGCCAGATTTTCAGTTCAGCTACTTGATCATGTCCAAGCTTCTCCCTCAGTCCAAATCCGCCGCCCGTGCCCATCGGCACGCGGGTGATGGCTTTGTGCTGGAGATGATGGAACCGCGCATTTTGCTGTCTGGCGCTCCAGTGGATCTGCCCCAGCCGGTGGTGGACCTGACGGCCACGCCGCTACCCGATGCATCAACAGATCAGGCGGTGTTGATGATGCCAAGTAGCACCTCGCTGAACCCTGAGATCACGGCCACGCCGAGTGCCACTTTGTTGCAGTCTGCTTTTGGCGAAACGGCGGAGCTGCCTGCCGCGACCGCGCCTGAACAGGAGCCGCTGGCTCCTGAAAACGCCGACCAGTCGGCTGAACTTAAAACGGTCCAAGTCGCGGCTGAGACCGATAAACCAGCCGTTGAACCACTACTTCCCGCCGCTCTTGTGACGGGTTTGACTGATTCCAAAGCACAGCCAGCCAGCAACGCCATGACCGGCGAGCTGGTGGAAACGCTGCGAGCAGCCAACGGCCCGCCGGCCGCTGCCGCCCTCTCCTCTGACGTAACAAACAGTTCTGATTCAACGATTTACAAAAACAGCGAAACGGGTGCCACATCCGGTTCGATTTACGTGCCTGCGCAACTCATCATCATTGATGGCGCGGTGAGCGGTTTTAGCCCCCTGATCGAAGGGCTGCAAGGTGGCAACAGCAACACTCAGGTGGTCGTTTTGGACTCGCAGTCCAACGGCATCCAGCAGATCACCGAGTTGCTGAAAAAGTTCCGCAATCTGGATTCGATCCACATTTTGGCGCACGGCGGAGACGGCGCCCTGCGGTTGGGCAATCTGGTCCTCAATGATTCCAAGCTGGCCGAAAATGGACAGTCCATTGCCACCTGGGGTGAGGCTCTGAAGTCTGGTGGCGACATTCTGCTGTATGGCTGCGACGTGGCTCAAAGTGACAAAGGCGCACAATTCGTTTCGCGGCTCGCGCAGGTCACGGGTGCCGACATTGCCGCCTCCACCAATGCCACCGGGGCTGCCAATTTGACCGGCGACTGGGTTATGGAATATCAAACGGGGGCCATTGAGGCCGGGGTGCCGTTTGTTCCCGAGGCCATGGCGGTCTATGGCAGCCTGCTCGATTCGCTGCCGAGCCTGACCCTCAGCAGCGGCGACACGACCACGGTCACGGTCGGTTCCACCGTGACCGTCGGCATCGGCGGCACTAATTATACCAACCTCACGGTCACCGGCACGGCGGCGCTCAATGGTACGCTCGCCGTCAGCATCGCCAATGGCTTCAATATCGCCGCCGGCCAGACTTTTGATATTTTGACGGCGGGCAGCGTTACCGGAACTTTCACCAATGCGACCGGCCTCTTTAATAATGGCGGCCTCTATTTCGAGATCGTTCAAACGGCCACCAAGCTCCAGTTGGTGGTGAAGGAGATTCCGGGCAACCCAGCCGGCACGCTCGGCCTGCAAATTTCCGCTGGTCTCCAATCTGCTCGCGACGCATTGGGCAAAGTCTTCAGCGATTACTTCACCAGCCAGCCTGCAATATCTGCCAGCTTGGATCTTTCCATCAGCAGCTTCGCCACCTTGAGCGGTAGCTTCGGGGTGCAAAAAACCGGCAGCCTGATCACCCTCGTCGCACAAAACGCGAGCGCTTTGCTTTCGGCTGGCAGCGCTTCGGTGGGCATTAGCGCGGCCAACCTCGCTGTGCTGCTCAACCCGAATGGCACCCGAGTGGTCTATGGAACCGGCCAGTTCGCCATCACCGCCGGGTCAAGTTTCGTCAATGCCTCCGGCACGGTCACTCTGACCGAAAACACCACCGCTTCATCCACCACCGCCCAGACCATCACGGTCAGCGGAGTCGCAGTGACTATCCCTGTGATCGCCGCCGGGACCCAATCACTCGCTGGCACCGTCCTGAGAGTCGATGTGAACGGCTTCGTCAACCTTACCGGCGACTTCGGTTTCAAGAAAGCTGCGAGCGACATCGAAATCGTCGCCAACAACGCCAGTGCTCTTTTGACCACCTCCGCTGCCAGCATCGGCATCACCAGCGCCACCCTGGGCCTGCTGCTCAAATCCACCGGCGGCATCGCACTAAGCGCCTCGGGCACACCGGTGCTGACTCTGCCCACGAACTTCGCTTCTGTGGGGGCCACGAGTGTCAGTGTGGATTACAACTCAACCGGCGCAGCCGTCACCCAGACCCTCACGGTCAGCGGAGTCAGCAAAGCGCTCAACCTGACGACGGGGTCCGTCGCTTCTCCTTATAGTACAGTCGCTGTCACGGGCTTCACGGCCAGCATCGCCGACTTCGTCACGCTTTCGGGCAATTTCGGCTTCCAAAAGAGCGGAACCGACCTCCTGGCTGCTGCCACCAACGCCACCGCCCGCCTCGAAGTTGGTAGCACCGTCAAAGCGGGCCTCACCGGAGCCACCGTCGGCTTACTCTTGAAGAATGATGGCACCCTGGCCATCGACGGCAGCGGCGCGGTGGACCTCAATCTCGGCCCGAGCTTCGCCAGTGTCACCGCCACGACCATGACGGTGAAGTACAACAATACCGGCACCGATGTGGCACGCACACTGACCATCGGCTCGATCAGCTCATCGCTCAATGCGCTCAACAATGTCAACGTGGTCTCAGCAGTAGGCTTCAACGCGACGATCAATAACTTCGCGAACGTCACCGGCGATCTCGGCTTCAAGAAGACCAGCGATGGCCTGGTGGTGGTCGGGCAGAATGTGGATGCGAAGCTTTCGGTGGGCAGCGTTCTGGCGGTTGGCATCACCAACGGCAAGGTCGGCATGATCATCAACTCTTCGAGCCGTGTGGTGTTGCAGGCTGAGGGCGGTCTGGTGCTGAACCTCGGCTCCGGCAGCTTCACGGTCGGCACAGTCACGGCAGACCGGGTGAAGGTCGAATTTAACAACACCGGCGTGGATGTGAACACCACCGTCACTGTCGGCAGCCTTAGTCAGGCCATCAACGTCAAGAAGAGCACCATCTCGGTCAGCGCCTTCAACTTCCGCGCCCAGATCCTCGACTTCATCGACATCTCCGGTGACCTCAGCTTCAAGAAGCTCACCCTCGGTGATTTCAACATGCCGAACTTCCCCAGCCTGCCGGCTTGGGATCCGAGCCTGCCGAACATCAATCTGCCGACGATTCCCGACCTCGGTGGCGTGAGTCTGCCAACCTTGCCCGGCCTGCCAGGGCTCCCAGCTTGGCCCACCGTGAACCTGCCGGACTTCCCTGAGTTCAATCTCGGTGGCCTGCCCTCTTTGCCTTCGCTACCAAGTCTGCCAGCCCTCGGTGACTTCGGTCTCGGCGGGTTCAGCATCGGAGGACTCAACATGGGCATTAATCTGTCGATCCCCGGCTTCAGCATCGGCACGATCAACGCCGACTTCGGCATGCTGATCGACGGCTTCGGCAAGTTCGCCCTCAATATCCACGGCCTGCCAGATTTCAGCGTGGGGCTCGCTGATATTGGCAGCATCGGTGCTCAGCAGGTCGAGGTGAAGTTCAACAACACGAGTGTGGATGTGAGTGGCAGCGCCAAGGACATCAATGGCAATGCCAAGGCCGTGCAGGTGGAGAAGGGCCTTGCGCAGGTGAACATCAACGGCTTCTACGCCATCCTGAACAACGTCGTCCAGTTTAATGGCGACTTCGGCTTCGCGCTCGCTGCGAGCCGGTCTGAGATCATCGGTGTCGGCCAGAACGTTAGCGCCAAACTGCTGCCGACCACGCCTGCGAGCGCCATCAATGTCGGCATGAGTGGCGGCACGATGGCCATGGTTATTAAAAAGGGTGCCACGCTGACCTCCAAGCCGACCATCGCGGTGAGCGCCGCCGGTGCGTTGCAAGCCAGCCTCGGCGGTGACTTTGCCAGCGTCAGCGCCACCAGCGCGGGGATATCCTTCAACAACACCGGCGTCGATCAGGACCGCACCTTCGCCGTTGGTCCCATCACCCAGAGCTTGAAGGCCATGGCGGGCATCACGGCGGTCACGGCCACCGGGTTCAATGCGACGCTCAAAGACTTTGCCACCTTGAGTGGCAACTTCGCCTTCATCAGAGGCACTGCTGCCGACACGTATGAGATCGCCGCGACGAATGTGTCCGCCGAACTGAAGGCCGGCAGCGTGGTCAAGGTCGGCGTCACTGGCGCGACACTCGCCGCAGTGCTCAACACCAACACCGGCAAGCTTGCGCTGCAAACCACCGGCGGTGTCGCCAGCATCAACCTTGGCAATGGTTTCGTGAGCGCCACCGCGACCGTTGGCTTGGTTTACAACAGCACGGGTGCCGCAGTGACCAAGACCATCTCCGCCACCACCGTTGACGGTGCGGTGACCGCCTCGCTCGACAACGTGCAACCGGGTGTGACTGCGGTGACGCTGACCAGCTTCGTCGCTGTGGTGCAGGACTTCGTCACCATCACCGGCGACTTCGGCGCCAAACTCAGCACGGTGGGCAGCGCGAAGGTCATCGACATCGTCGGCGGCAATGTCAGCGCGGAGCTGAAGCTCAGTAGCGCTCTGAAAGTCGGTGTTACTGGTGCCACCATCGGCTTGAGCATCGACGAGAATCAAAAGTTCGCGCTGCAAACGACGGGTGGTTCTTTGAGTTTCAGCCTCGGCTCTGGCTTTGTCACCGGACCTACGGCGACCAGCGTCAACGTCTCCTATAACAACACGGGTGCGGCGGTGAACCGCACGCTGTCGGTGATCACCGGCGCGACCACGTTGAGCGCCGCGATCAACGTGCTTAACGGCGTCACCAGTGTCAGCGTGATCGGCCTGAATGCCTCCATCGCGAACTTTGTCACGCTCGCGGGTGATTTTGGCTTCCGCCGCAACAGCGCGAATGATGAACTTCAAATCGTCGCCAACGGTGCCAGTGCCACCTTGAGCACCGGGGCGCTCAGCGTTGGAGTGACCAACGGCACGCTGGGCATGATCGTCACCTCCGCCGGTAAGATCGCTCTGCAAGCTAGCGGCACCACGAGCCTGAACCTGGGGGCCGGCTTTAGCAGCGCGACCGTCGCCAGCCTGAAT
Source organism: Prosthecobacter sp. (assembly GCF_046154365.1). Taxonomy (GTDB): domain Bacteria; phylum Verrucomicrobiota; class Verrucomicrobiia; order Verrucomicrobiales; family Verrucomicrobiaceae; genus Prosthecobacter. Next base: position 14,968 of record NZ_JBJXFV010000185.1, on the reverse strand, counting down.
GTCTCTTATAACAACACCGGTGCTGACGTGAACACGACTGCGAGCGCCACGGTGGGCGGTGCGGCTCTTAGCAGCACGATCAATGTGCTCAATGGCGTGACGGCGGTCGTGGCGACTGGCCTGAACGCTCAGGTCGCTAACTTCGTGACGCTTACTGGCAACTTCGGCTTCCAGACTTCCGGCGGTGACATCATCGCGGCTGCGACAGGTGCAGGTGCGAGCATGAGCGTCAGTGGCGTGGTGCATGCGGGCCTCAGCAATGCGACGATCGGACTGCTGCTGAAGAGCAATGGCACCCTGGCTATCGACGGCAGCGGCGCGGTGGACATCAACCTCGGCCCGAGCTTCGGCAGCGTCACTGCCACGAACGTGACGGTGAAGTACAACAACACCGGTGCGAATGTGGCGCGCACGCTGACCATCGGCTCCATCAGCGCGGCGCTCAATGCGCAGAACAATGACATCGTGCTCTCGGCTGCCGGTTTCAATGCGACCATCAACAACTTTGCGACGATCACCGGCGACCTCGGCTTCAAGAAGTCCAGCGCCGGCCTGATCGTGGTCGGGCAGAATGTGGCCGCGAAGCTCTCGACTGGCGTTCTCGATGTCGGCATCACCAACGGCAAGGTCGGCATGATCATCAACCCCTTGAACCGTGTGGTGCTGCAGGCTGAGGGCGGGTTGGTGCTGAATCTCGGCTCCGGCAGCTTCACCGTCGGCAGCGTCACCGCAGACCGGGTCAAGGTCGAGTTCAACAACACCGGAGTGGATGTGAACACTACCGTCACCGTCGGCAGCCTCACTCAAGACATCAACGTCAAGAAGAGCACCATCTCATTGAGCGCCTTCAACTTCCGAGCGCAGATCCTCGACTTCATCGACATCTCTGGCGACCTCAGCTTCAAGAAGCTCACTCTCGGCGACTTCAACCTTCCAGGCTTCCCTAGCCTGCCGACTTGGGATCCGAGCCTGCCGAATATCAATCTGCCAACGATCCCTGATTTCGCTGGTGTGAACTTGCCGTCGCTGCCGGGCCTCCCGGGTCTGCCAGGCTGGCCGACCACGAATCTGCCGGACTTCCCTGAGTTCAACTTTGCCAGCCTGCCCGCCTTGCCCTCGCTGGGAAGCCTGCCGAATCTCGGCGACTTTGGCCTCGGTGGCTTCAGCATCGCTGGCATCAACCTCGGCATCAATCTGTCGATCCCGGGTTTCAGCATCGGCACGATCAATGCCGACTTTGGCATGCTGATCGACGGCTTCGGCAAGTTTGCTCTCGACATCCACGGCCTGCCGAAGTTCGACCTCGGGCTCGCCGACATTGGCAGCATCGGTGCTGAGCAAGTCGAGGTGAAGTTCAACAACACCAATGTGGATGTGAATGGCAGCGCCAAGGACATCAATGGCAATGCCAAGGCCGTCAAAGTGGAGAAGGGCCTCGCGGAACTGAATATCAAAGGTTTCTACGCCATCCTGAACAACGTCGTCCAGTTCAATGGCGACTTCGGCTTCGCCCTCGCTGCGAATCGTTCCGAGATCATCGGTGTCGGTCAGAATGTCAGCGCCAAACTGCTGCCGACCACACCTTCGAGTGTCTTCGATCTCGGCGTCACCAACGGCACGATGGCCATGGTGGTAAAGAAAGGTGCCACGCTGACCTCCAAGCCGACTGTCGCTGTGAGCGCCGCCGGTGCTTTGCAGGCCAGTCTCGGCGGTGGCTTGGTGGGTGTCAGCGCCACCAGAGCGGGCCTCAACTTCAACAACACTGGCGTCGATCAGGACCGCACCTTCACCGTGGGCCCCATCACGCAGAGTTTGAAGGCCAAGGCCGGCATCACGGAGGTCACCGCCACCGGCCTGAACGCGACGATCAATCAGTTCGTGACACTCACCGGTGATTTTGGCTTCCAGCAGGCTGCGAGCGGTGACATCAACGTGATCGCGAACAACGCCGGTGCCACGCTGACTGCCGGCAGCCAGAGCATCGGTGTCACTGGCGCGACTCTCGGCATGATCCTCAAGGCGGATGGCAAGATCGCCATGCAGGCAACCGGCCCACAATCAATGAACCTGGGCACCGGCTTTGCCAGCGTCTCCGCCACATCGGTCACCGTGGCTTACAACAACACTGGCGCGGCGGTGAACACCACGCTGACGGCTGGTTCGGTGTCGGCACCGATCAATGTGGCGAACAACACTACGGCGATCAGCGCCACCGGCTTGGTGGCAACGATCAGCGAGTTCGTTACCATCAGCGGCAACTTCGGCTTCAGTAAGACCGCTGGCGGTGACATCGTGGTGGCCGCGTCCGGCGCGAGCGCGAAATTGACCGCCGGATCGACCATCGAAATCGGTGTGAGCAACGCCACCATCGGTTTGCTCATCCAGTCGAATGGCAAGATCGCCCTCGATGCCTCGGGTGCATTGGCGATGAACTTGGGCAGCAGCTTCGCCAGCGTGAGCGCCACGAACGTCACGGTGAAATACAACAACACGGGTGCGGACGTGAACACCAGCGTCACCATGGGCGCAGTGACGGCCACGATCAATGTGGCCGATGGCGTGACCGCGATCACCTCGACCGGCTTCAGCGCTACCATCGTGAACTTCGTCACGCTGACCGGCGACTTCGGCTTCAAGAAGTCCACTGGCGGTGACATCATCGTGGTGGCGCAGAATGCGGCGGCGAATCTGGTCGTCGGCGGCCTCTCGGTGGGTGTGTCAGGAGCCACGGTGGGTCTGATCATCAAGCCAGACAGCAAGATCGCCCTGCAAGGCAGTGGCAATTTGAATTTCAACCTCGGCACGGCCTTTGCGAGTGTCTCCGCGACTTCGGCGGCCATCGCTTTCAACAATACTGGCGCGAATGTAAGCACCACGGTGACGGTGGGTGCGTTCAGTGCACCGATTATCGTCGATGACAACACGATCGCCGTGTCGATGATCGGCTTCCAGGCCTCCATCGCGGATTTTGTCACGCTGAAGGGGGATTTCGGCTTCAAGAAGTCCGGCAGTGACATGGCGGTGGCCGTGAACGGCGCGAGCGCGACTCTCACGGTCGGTTCCTTTGAAGTGGGTGTGACGAGCGCCACGCTCGGCCTGTTGGTGACCGCCGCCGGCAAGATCGCGCTGCAAGCGAGCGGCACGCCGCGCCTGGTGCTGCCTGGCAACTTCAACGGCATCTCCGCCACGAGCGTCAGCGTCAGCTACAACAATACAGGTGCCGATGTGAACACAACGGTGGTGATCGGCAGCGTCACGGCACCGATTGTGGTGACAAACAATACCACTTCGATCAGCGTCACCGGCTTTGAGGCCTCGCTGCTCGATTTCGTGACGGTGAAGGGCAACTTCGGCTTCCAGAAGAGCGGCAGTGACATGATCATCGCCGCTTCCGGTGCCAGCGCGACGCTGAAGGTCGGATCGACGGAAGTCGGCGTCACCAACGCCACGCTGGGCCTCATCATCAAAGATGGCGGCGGCACGATCCTTCAGGCCACTGGCGCACCACGCCTCGTGTTGCCGGTTGATTTTGCCACGGTGACCGCCTCCAGCGTCAGCGTTGCCTACAACAGCACGGCGAGCGCAGTGAACACCACGCTCAACGTCGGCGGCATCACGGCCACGGTGAATGTGGCCGCAAACACGACGGCGGTGACCGTGACGGGTTTGACCGCCACGATTACGAACTTCGTCACGATCAGCGGCAACTTCGGCTTCAAGAAGTCCGGCAGCGACATCGTGACCATCGCTAGCAATGCGAGCGCGATCATGTCGGGTGGCGGATTCAGCGTGGGCCTCACCAGCGCCTCGTTGGCCTTGCTGATGAAGTCAGACGGCTCGTTTGCGGTGCAAGCCAGCGGCACGCCGGTGCTGACGATCCCGGTGGACATGTCCAGCGTGCTCAGCCTCACGATCACGACGCTGTCGGTCGGCTACAACACCACCGGAGCCGCGATCGACACGACGCTGACCGTCGGATCTCTCAGCGCCCCGCTGAAGGTGAGCAGCGGCACGAAGGCCAGTCCTTATCTCGCCATCGGTGGCAGCGCCTCCATCACTATCGCAGGATTCATCACGGTGAGTGGTGACTTCGGCTTCTCCAAGACCACGGACAGCGCCACTGACACCACCAAGATCAAGATCGGTGCCGCCAACGTCACCGGCACCGGCGACAGTGACAAGTACGCCCTCACCGACGGCACCCTTGGCTTGGTATTGTTCCGCAAGACCTCCAACAGCACCTCGCTGGGTTACGCGATGGCAGCTTCGACCACCGGTTACCTGCAAGCCGGCGGTTCCGTGAGCGCCCAAGCCACCGTGACACTGCGCCGCAACACGACCACCTTCGCCGTGAACGAGATCGTGCCGGTGCTCACGCGTGAGGTGCCCGTGGTCTTCAGCGCGACCGAAGTGGCGAAGAACGGCACGCCGTTCAACACCGTCGCGCTGTCCGACGCGATCATCAAGATTGGCGACATCACCATCAAGGGTAGCTACGCCAGCCAGCCGAACGGTCCGAACGGCGAAAGCATCACCAAGATCACGAATGCCAGCCTCGAATTCGGCGATCCGGTGCTGTTCAAGATCACGGCGGCCTCCGTCACATATAAGTCCTTTTCTTCCTCGGTGACGCTTGGCGGTGTGAGCTATGCGGATGGAGTGCAGCAGGTCATCATCACCGGTGGTGAAATTCAATTGGGTGATGTCATCACGCTGTCCGGCTCGTTCAACATCACTCGCAGCAAGACCGCTGGAACGACGCTGACGAACGTGGGCTTCACCGGCCTTGGCATCAGTCTCAAGGTGGATGGCCGCGTGATGGTCACGGTCGCTGGTGACGGCAAGTTCCACTACGGCGGGCCGGATGGCTTCCAGCTCGACAGCCTTGTTCCCACGACGTTCGACATCCTTCCAGACCGGCAGCCGGGCTACACACCGCCAGCGCCAGCCGCCCCAGGAGCACCAGCGGCACCCGCCGCAGTGGCCACGTCGAGCAGCCCGCCGCAGTCCATCACCCTCGGCCCGCTCAAACTCACAAATCCTGACGTCACCTTCACGAACTTTGGTGTGGGCTTTAGCGGTGGCCAGATCGTCTTGAAAGTCACGGTGACCATTGGCGTTGAAACGGCCTCACTGCTCAGCCCGGGCGGCACGGGGGCCAAGATCACGGATGGCACCGATGCGGACAAGTTCGGCATCTCCGGCAGCTTCGACATGGATCTGCTGCTCGATCCGGCGAACGATTTCGCGCCCTCCGGCGTGAACACGGGCAATTTCCAGCTCAAGGTTGATAAATTCGAGCTGAACCTCGGCAGCTTCCTTGTCCTCAAGGCCAGTGACTTCACCTACAACCCGAGCGCACCAGATGACGCGGTCATGTTCCACTTCGGCAGCGCGGAAGCAGCCGTCAATGCGGGGCCGCTTGCCATCGGCGGTGGCGCCGAAGACTTCTCCATCTTGGGGAATGGCGATTTCGTTGCGGGTCCAAACTTCGCCATCACCCTCACTCTGGGAGGAGGCACGGATGCTGCCTCCACCTTCAAAACGCCTGAGTGGATGCCTCTCAAGAACCTGCGCGTGACGCTGCGGTGGGAGGACGACAACTTCACCAAGAATCCGTCCAAATTCCTCATCGTGCTTGATGCCGATGTCGCCACCATCAAGGGCATGTCGGGTGTTTCAGTGACCGGCGGCTTCAAGGGTCTCACCATTGATGTGGAGAAGCTTGCCGCCGGCGAGTTCGCGATCCTCAGCATCGACTCCTTCAATGTGGGCATCTCAGGCGAGGCGTTTGGCGGCCAGATCAGTGCCTCGTTGGTGATGGGTGTGGTCAAGCTCGACGCGAACTACAACATCATTGAATCCGGCTCCAGCGCCACCGTGGCCCGTCGCTTCTTCTACGGCGGCATCCAGGGTGGGATCACCCTCGCGGGTATGGGCAAAGTGGACATGCGCCTGGGCTTCTCCGACTTCGGACCGCTGTCGTTCTTTATCAGCGCGAGTATTCCAATCGTGGTCGATGCCGCTTCAGGTCTCACGCTCGACAACCTACGTGGCGGCGTTGATTTCGGTGCCAAGCTCGATGACCCCACCGTTTACGAATTGAATTCACAGGGAAAAAAGATCATCGAAAATGGTGTTTACAAAATCGATGCCCAGGCCAGCGCCTTTGCCCTGCGCGCGCTGAAACTGGCGAACAACCCCACCGACATGACATCCAGTGCGTGGGAAAACAGCCTGAGGAAGCAAATTGCCACGATCATCAAGAATGGCGGCGGAAACACCGTGAGCTTTGAGGACCTCGCCAAGAACATCGTCATTCATGCGGGCGCGACCTTGTACACCAGCTACACCTCCAAGTTCGTTTTCCGTGCGGATGTGGACCTCTCCATCGACATCACAGGGAAAATCCTGCTCACCGGCACGGCCACCTTCAACAACACGAAGACGATGGACGCCTACTTCTACGCGGACCTCACCCAGGTCGCGAGCGGATCTGCCAGGTTCCTCTTCCTGTTTGACGATCCCGGCTCGCCTCTTCGCAACCTTGGCGGCATCAGCTTGTATGGTCTGCTCGACATTGGTCTGGTGGATAGCACCGGCAAGCGACTGGCCGCTGCCGACCTCCAGGACAAGTATTTCGTCACCAAAACAAAACGTGACACCTTCACATGGAATGCCAGCGCGAGCAGCACACTGATGCTGGAGTACACGCCAGTGACGAGTGGTGCCGATTTCACCGTCATCGTGGGCACTCGCCCTCTTGCGACGAGCGAATACAAGCTCACCAACGGCAACACGATAACTCTGACGACCGCGCCGGCCGATGGTGAAAAAATTGCCGTCGATTACAGTTACAAGGACTTTTACGGCATCGATGCCGACGGCAATCCGATCGCCAACCCGGCTTCCCAAACGCCCAAGGCGGACGGGTTCCAAATTCTGATCGCCGGCGGACTGCGTGCGGATGTTCTGGACAACACACTGTTCGTGCAGCTCTCCGGCCAGTTGACGCTGACCTTCACTTCCACGCAGTTCACGATTGATGTTTCGGCGAAATTGGAAGTGAGCATTCTGGGTGTGCTCGGGGCTGCGGCAGGTCGTCTGGTCGTTCAGTATGAGCCCTTTGCCATCTGGGGCGCGTTGAAGCTCGCCACCGGTGACGGACTGCGGAAGCTGGAGGAATACGGCATCAAGATCCAGGCGCAGATCACCATCACCATCAACACCACCAAGGAAGAGAAGCAGCTGGATATGCAGCTTCCTGCGACCAAACAGGCACTCACCACCGACACCTTCGAACTGGCCAAAGGCGACTCCCCGACGCTCTACATGAGCCACTCACGTCTTGCGGGTGGATCTCTCACTGTGAAAGAAGGCAACACCACGCTGGTCGAAACCGTGGACTACGACTTTGATCCCTTCAATTCAATCATCACGTTGCGTCCAATCAATGATACGACGGCGGCGACTAAGAATGCGCGGACGATCAAGGTGGAGTATGACTCGGAGGATTATTTGGCACTCCATATCATGGCCAAGCCCGAGTCGCTCAATGTGGTGGCGACAGTGCTGGCCACTTTCTCCATCCGTAACCCCGACGGCAGTGCCACTGAGTTCTTCCGCATGCATGCCGCCCTCTCGATGACCATCGGCAGCGAGGGCTTCAGCCTGATTTTGGTGGGCAAACTCATGATCGGCGATCCCGGCGATCCGTTCCTGAACTTTGACACTACCGCCCTTGTCTATGCCGGCGTCATTGACGGCAAGTTTGGCTTTGCCGCCATGTTCAAGGTCTCACTGAAGGCCATGCTTGGACCGTTTGGCATTGATGCAGTTGTATTGGTGCAGACGAACACCTTCGGCAAAGCGGTCGTGTTTAACATTCCGAATGTGAATCCGGCCTTCCCAACGATCACCGACGAAAACGGCCAGTCCATGGAAAAGGTCGTTCAGCAAACCTCCATCTTGCGCAATTCAGACGGCACGCCACGGCTCGACGCGAACGGCAATCAGATGACCACCACCGTGGCAGCGCGCACGGTGTCGATCTCCGGCGGAGCGCCGCGTTTGCAGGGTGGTTTCGAGGCGGATGCGCCTTACTTCATGCTGCGTGGCAAAGGCACCATGAACCTGATCGACTCGGAAGTCAGTGGTCAGTTCTATATCAGCCTGACCCCCACCAAGCTCCGCATCAACGTTTCCGGTGAGATGACCTACCTCATCGTTAACAAATTCCTCGTGGCAGGTGACTTGACCGTGGTTTACGAACCTGGGAAGTTTTATGCGTATGGTGGTCTGCTGGCGACGAGGAAGACAGGCAACGGTGATCCGCTGGAACTCTTTGGTGTCTATCTGAGTGCAACCGGGATCATCGTGCTGAACACGGACAGTGCAGCCCACGACATCAACTTGCTCATACCAGGCAACGGGGCCGCGCAGACCATTACCATAGCCAAGAACCTCGTTGAGTTTAGAGCCAAGGCCTCCGTGAGCTTCCGTGTCGCCGGGAAGGAACTCTTCCGCATCGAGGGAGCCGTAATCATTGGTATCTCCACCGCCCCGGTGGGCTCAAGGATCATTATCGAGGGCGAATTGAAAATAGGTGCTGACACCCCCCTCTTTGTCTTCAAGGCCAACGCGGCTATCTTTGTGGGTGAGGTTTCTCCCGGTAAGGGTGGCTTTGCGGCGATGATCGCCGTCACTCTGGACTCCAGCTTCCTTCCTGGGGTGAAAATTTCCGGTGGCTTCTTGTTCATGACCAACACCATTGGCGCGGACGTGAACTTCGACCTCGGCGAAGTTAATGATCCTACCTTCACGATGCCGACCATCGTTGATGAAGAAAAGAAAAGCGTCGAAACAACCGTCTTTAGAGACGGTAAAACCTACCGCCAGGTCACCATCCCGGGCGGCGCTCCTAAATTGACGGGCGACGGTAATGAAGCAGCGGGTGCGTATGTCCTGATCCGCGGCAAGGGTGAGGTAAACATCCTTGATTCCTTCGTTTTCAAAGGCCGCTTCGGCATCCTGATCACCACCGAGAAGTTCCAGCTCGGCGTCAGCGCCACGCTCAATCTTGGGCCGTTGGGCGACGTGGTAGCCAATGGCTTCATTGAGATCAACTCCAAAGGCATTATCGGCGCGTTCTCGCTCACCGTGGACACGGGCGAATTTGGTAAGGCGATCGGCCTCAAGTTTGACGCCAGCTTCATGTTCGCCGTCAACACCCTCGGTGAGAAACGCAGCGTGACCTTCCTCGATGGCAGCACTCTCGAGGTTGAAGAAGGCGTCCGCATCAAGGTGAAAGGCAAATTAACCTTTGCCGGGGTGCTGGAAGCGGATGCTGAGGTGGACATCCAGTTCTCCAACAACAAGTTCCAATTGAAAGGCACCGCTGGGATACTCATCGCCGGTGGCCTGATCGAAGCCCGCATCAACCTGCTGGTCATCATTAGCGACAAGGGCTTCGTGTTCGCGACCGACATCGACGTGCGAACCTCTCTCGCCGGCGGTGTGATCAAAATCACCGCCAGCGGCAAGCTCTACATCAACACGACTGATGAATCAGTAAACTACGAAGGTTATACTATCTCTGCCAAGAGCGTCCGTGTAAAACTGACAGGTAAGCTGTCGATCTTGGAAGTCTTCACCGTTGATACATCCATGGAATTGGTTGTGGGTGGCACGTTCCAGCGCACCGGCTCGCCTGATGCGATCCTTGGCGTCGGCGAGTGGGGCTTCAGTCTGAGGGCTTCAATCAAATTTTTCGACTTCGTCGAGGTCACATTTGACGGCTGGATCATGTGGGATGGCTCCTTCCGTGTCACAGTGTCTGGCGAGATTGTGCTTGGCAGCAAATACCTTGGCTTCGGGCTTCGTATATCGGCCACCATCTCCTACGACGTAGCGGATGACAGGCTCTTTATCGAAGCAACTGTGACCGGAAGCGTTTACATCTTTGGCTTTGAAGCCTCGATTAGCCTCGGCTTGTCGTACGATTCCAGCGATGGCGCGATCAGGCTGAACGCATCGGCCAAAGGCAAAGAAGGGAAAAATGAAGTCACCAAGGAAAAGGGATGGATCATCGGCTACCTGAAGAAGCCCGAACCCGTCTATCTCGGCATGGACAGCAACAACAAAAAGCTCTCGGATGGCAACAGCGTTGGAGCGTCGGGCGAGCTGCGCCTCACGATGGGCAATGGCGAAAATGGTGCCAAGCGCAACTATCTCCCGGGTGTGGCGGACACCACCTACACCGTCACCCATGTGAGCACCCAGTCCGACGGCAGCGAAACCGTCAAGGTCCGCTTTAATGGCCGCGAGGCCGAATACCGCAGCGTGCGCAAGATCGTCCTCAACGGCACCTCCGGCAAAGATGAACTCTATATTGGCGACGGGGTGACGTCCCAGCTCCAGCTCGACGGTGGCGGCGGTGATGACACCTTCATGATCAGCGGCGGCAGCAGGGGCGTGTCAAACGTCATCAAAGGCGGCGACGGCAACGACCTCATCCAAATCAGCGATGGCAACACACGCAGCTACACCATCTCCGGTGACGGGGGCACCAACACCCTCAAAGGCGGCGACGGCAATGACACGTTTAATGGCGGGAGCGACACGGATTTCATCACAGCCGGCCTGGGTGCGGACACCTTCAATTCTGGCAGCGGCATCGCCTACGTTTTGGGCGATCTGGGGACCAACGGCAGCGGCACCTCACTCCCAGGAGAGCTTTCGTCCAGCTCCGCTGCTGGCTCCGCCGACACCTTCTATGCCAAAACCGGCACCAACTACATCTTTGGCGGTGCGGGCAACGACCGCATCTATGGCGGCGGCGAAAACTATGTGGTGGGAGACAATGGCTCCATGGAGTTCGATTCATCCGGCAAGGTCACCAAGATCACCGCAGATGGAGCGGCTGGTGGAGACGACTACTTCGACAGCCTCGGTGGCAGTGGCACGAGCATCTTCCTGGCTGGTGCCGGGAAGGATACGATCAAAGGCGGCAACGACACGAACATTGTGCTGGGCGGCAATGGCACTGCGAACTTCGACGCCGGCAAGCTCATCGAGATCATCAGCGACGAACTGACGGGCGACGACGACACGATCACGCTCGGCGACGGACTCAACGTCGCGCTCGGCGGTGGCGGTAAAGACACCATCACCGGTGGCAACGGCAAGAGCAACATCGGCGGCGACAACGGCAAGGCCACCTTCTTTGCAGACGGCAAGCTCAAAGAATTCACCGATGGCGACATCAACGGCGATGACATCCTGGTCGCTGGCAACGGCAACAGCGTGATCATCGGCGGCGGCGGCAACGACACCATCACCGCCGGCAATGGCAACAGCGTGCTCATCGGCGATGAAGGCACGGCCAAGTTCAATTCCGACGGCTTCCTGCTCGAAATCACCACCATCAACCCGTCCAACGGCGGGAATGACACCATCACCGCCGGCAACGGCACCAACGTCATCTTCGGCGGCTCTGGGCAGGACACTCTCAGACTGGGTGTCGGCTTCTCGGCCGTCATTGGCGACAACGGCAAGGCTACCTTCACCGGCAGCAGCGTCCTGAGCACCATCACCACGCTCGACCCGAATAATGGCGGCGCAGACAACATCACTGGCGCGAATGGCAACAACGTCATCTTTGGCGGTGCCGGCGCTGACATCATCAATGTCAATGACCTCGGCGATGTCATCCTCGGCGACCACGGCAGCGCCACCTTCAACAGCTCCGGCCTGCTGCTCTCCCTCACTTCCAGTGACCCGGGCACCGGCGACGCCGACACCATCACCACCGGCATCGGTTCGAATGTCATCTTCGGCGGCACAGGTGCGGATCAAATCACCGCCGGCGTCGGCAACAACATCATCCTCGGCGACAGTGGTCGTGCCAACTTCAACATCGGCGGCGGCAAGAGCATCCTCTCCAGCGTCGCCAGCACCGATTTTGCCAGCGGCGCAGCGGACCGCATCATCTCCGGCAACGGCAAAAACATCATTTTCGGTGGTGCGGGTGCAGACAACCTCAGCAGCGGCACCGGCTTTAGCATTCTGGCCGGTGACAATGCCTCCGCGAGCTTCGACGGCACCGGCCTGCTTACTTCGATTCAAACGGTGGGGGCTAGCGACGGCAGCGGCGACACGATCCGCTCAACGGACGGCCGCACGATTGTGCTGGGTGGAGCTGGTGCGGACGACATCGCCACGGGTCGTGGTGATGACGTGATCCTCGGCGACAACGGTATCGCCACTTTCGTCACCTCCGGCACGACCCCGTCTGGCATTGGCAGCATCGTCTTCAGCAATGACGGCATCCTCACCCTCATCGAAAGCACAGACACCAGCGTCGGCGTTGGCGACATCATCACCGGTTCCGAGGGCTTCAACGTCATCGTCGGCGGTCTCGGCGCGGATCAGATCACTGGTGGGGCGGAACGTGACATCGTGATCGGCGACAATGGCCGCGCCGTCTTTGACAACACGGGCGTCCTCACCCTCATCGAAAGCACTGCCGCTGCGGTCGGCGGCAGTTCCAACGACAACATCATCGTCGGCAACGGTCCCGATGTCGTCATCGGCGGCAATGGCAACGACAACATCCAGGCCGCTGGCGACATTTCCGACGACGTCATCATTGGTGACAACGGCAAGGCTACCTTCGACAGCACCGCTGGCCAGAGCATCCTCCGTGACATCATCAGCACCGACCCAAGTCTCGGCGGCGACGACACCATCAACGCGGGTGATGGCTACAACATCGTCGTCGGTGGCCCCGGCAAGGATGGCATCACCGGTGGTGCCAACACCGATGTCATCCTTGGCGACAACGGCCACGCCGTCTTCAACGCTGATGGCGTCGTCACCTACATCACCACCACCGAGCCCACCATTCAATCCAGCGGTGACACAGACCCCATCACCCCCGTCGTGCCACCCGCAATCATCGATCCATCCATCGGTGACGATGACACCATCACCTTCGGTGCCGGCACCAACACAGTCTTCGGTGGCGCTGGAGCTGACACCCTGACCGGGCTGGAAGGCACGGATGTCATCGTCGGGGACGACGGCTACGCCAGATTCACCGACACCGGCCTCCTGAAATTCATCACCACCAGCGATGTTGCCACCGGCGGCAACGACATCATCAACACCGGTGCCGGATTCAACACCGTGCTCGGCGGCTCCGGCAAAGACAACATCACCGGCGGCGTCAACAAGGACGTCGTCATCGGTGACAACGGCTACACCGTGTTTGACCCCTCCAGCGGCGAAAGCATCGTCCGCAGAATCATCAGCACCGACACGACCGTCGGCGATGACGACATCATCAACGTTGGCGACGGCTTCAATGTCATCATTGCCGGCTTCGGCGCCGATCAGGTCACCGGCGGGGCAGGGGATGACGTCATCCTCGGCGACAACGGTGACGCCATCTTCAACGCCACCGGTATTCTTACCTTCATCACCACCATCGAACCCACCGTCGGTGGCAATGACATCATCAATGTCGGCGACGGCAGCAACACCGTCCTCAGCGGCTTCGGTGCAGACGAAGTCACCGGCGGTGTTAATGGCGATGTCGTCATCGGCGACCACGGTAACGCCACCTTCACCGATGCCGGCATCATGACCTTCATCACCACCACCCAGCCCGCCATCGGCGGCGACGACATCATCAAGGTGGCTGACGGCTTCAACGTCGTCCTCGCCGGTTACGGTGCCGACCAAGTCACCGGTGGTGCGGATCGCGACGTGGTGCTCGGCGATAACGGCAATGCCACCTTCACTACCATTGGCATCCTCACCAATATCACGACTTTCGACCCTGCATTAGGCGGTGATGACGTCATCAAGACCGGTGACGGCGACAACATCGTCTTCGGCGGCTTTGGCAACGACCAGATCACTGGCGGCGAGGGCCGCGACGTGGTGCTGGGTGACAATGGTAACGCCACCTTCGACACCACTGGCGTGCTGACCTACATCACCACCAGCGATCCCGCCATCGGCGGCGATGACGTCATCGTCACCGGCAACGGCTTCAACGTCATCCTCGCCGGCGTCGGCGCTGACCGCGTCACCGGCGGCACCGGCCGCGACGTGATCCTTGGCGACAACGGCAACGCCACCTTCGACAGCACCGGCGGTCAGAGCATCCTCCGTGAAATCATCAGCACCGACACCGACATCGGCGGCGATGACATCATTGACGGCGGCACCGGCAACAATCTCGTTTTTGGCGGCACCGCCAACGACACCATCACCACCGGCAGCGGTGACGACATCGCGCTTGGTGACAGTGGTCAGGCAACCTTCTACGCCACCGGAATTCTCGAAAAAGTCACCACCATCACCCCCGCCATCGGCGGCGATGACACCATCAACGTTGGCGATGGCTTCAACATCGTCTTCGGTGGCTTTGGCAAGGACAACATCACCAGCGGCGATGGTGTGGATCTGGTCTTGGGCGATAACGGTTACGCTACCTTTAACGATCTCGGCATCCTGACCTACCTGACCACCACCGACCACGCCATTGGTGATGACGACAGGATCTTCACCAACGATGGGGACGACATGATTTTTGGCGGCACCGCCAATGACTACATCGACAGCGGCAGCGCGGATGACACCGTCTTTGGAGATTTTGGTTACTACGACCGCAAATACCTGACTGGTCCTTATGTTGGGTATGCAATTGGGAATGGTTCGCCCGCAGCCATCCGCTATCCCCGCGGAGTGGATTTGTTGGAAGAGGAGACCGGTGGCAATGACACCATCTTTGGCGGTTCCGGCAAAGATTACATCCTTGGCGAAGGCGGTGACGACACCATCGATGGCCAGGCTGGCGACGACTCCATTTTTGCCGGCTATGGCTCTGACATTCTGCACGGCGGCGATGATAATGACATGATGCTCGGCGGACCCGGTGGCGACGTCTTCGACAGCG